>NZ_JAXBMB010000008.1:0-273701 GCF_033963905.1 Cognatiyoonia sp. IB215182 | reverse complement strand
CTGCGCCAGATCGCCATAATCAGGGCATCTGTGACCATCTGGGAGGTCATCTGATCGCTCATGCGAACGCCCAGAAGGTCGGTATCTCGGCGGTCCGGCTGAAGCCAGCAAATGATCCCACGAGGATTATTCCGCAAAACGTGTAAGCTGCAGCAGGAAGTGGATAGAGTGTGATCGCGCCTCCGGCAATCATGCCCGCCGCCAATGCGATAAGGAATGACTGCAGGAGACCATCGGCTTCCGGAAGAATGGTCAATCGCGGGCATGCCCAGAGTGCCCCTAGAAACGCGGCCTGGATCACACTTCGCCTGTACGGGACACTGGATTTGGTATCTCAGGCGGGAAGCGAAAGTTCGTTGTAGCTCCCAAATGACCTATTCATGCCAATCAAAACGGATGTTTTTTCACGATCAGATGGTTGAGTAATTGGCGGTTGAGGTCTTTCCCGCTTTGACGCCTAACCACCTCTTATTTGCCTTGAACGGCCTCTTGGCTTTAGTGATCGTTGTATCTTCTTCCCTCGCTTCGAAGGAAGGGCGTCCTGAAGTCAGTCTTGTTTCGGGGTCTACAACCGTGCTCCTATTTCAATCCATGAAGCCGCTTCTTTTGGGGATAATAGCCAGCTAAGAAGACATCCGTGACGGCGAGGCACCTCTGGCGGCTGGAGAAACACATGGCAGAAATGCAAGATTTGTCGAAAGAAGCGCGGGACGTGCTCAGGTGGACGAAAGCTCCACGCGGCCAGATCGACATTTCAAAGTTCCCCGATTTCCTGATCGTTGGCCCGCAACGTACCGGCACAACTTGGCTTCATGCGAATCTGACAGTTCACCCTGAAATTTTGATGTCATACCCAAAGGAGATACTGTTTTTTAATCGACTCAAGAAAGTCGATGCCCCAACATTCCAATCGGATGAGCTTGCGTGGTATCTGCAGCATTTTGAGGAGACGACTGCACGAAAACTGCGCAAAAACGCAGCGTGTTTGTGGCGTTACCGTCAACCATACAGACCGGTCTTCAGAGGAGAAGCAAGCGCGAGCTACGCGGCATTGGATCCCGACCTGATTGATGAGGTCGTTGCCATAAACCCAGCCATAAAGATCATCCTGATGTTACGAGACCCGATAGACCGCGCATGGTCCCATGCAATTAAGGACCTCGTATGGCGCCCAGGACGCGAGCCGGACGATGTTGCTGATGCCGAATTTGTCTCGTTCTTCAAAAAATCCTATCAGTTGCGTTGTGCAGCGTACGTCAACAATCACGAGAATTGGACATCACGGCTCCGACCAGGACATCTGCAGGTTTGTTGTTTTGAAGACATTGCAAACTGCCCCGCATCTTTGCTGATCCAAGTCTTCACATTTCTTGGCGTTTCAGCCGACAGGAAGTATGTTTCTAGACGTGCCGGTAAGGTGGTGGGCACATTCGGCAAGAAGGAAATCCCTGATCGTTGGCGTTCATTTCTACTTGAGTTGCTGGGGGACGAACGCAAACGAGCGGCAGACTTCTTCGATAGGCCATGGCGATAGGTGATTCAAACTGGATGTGTTCGGTGCCGGGGTGTGGATTAGCGTAAAGAATGCAACGGTTGCGCCGATGTCTGCGCAGCATCTGACTGAACACTGTCCTTGATGTAGCCGTCTTCGACTCTTTCGGTTTCGCCGACAGAGTCCTGGTTTAACATCTCTTCGAGGAGCGCGTCTGTCTCGCGTTTTCGCAATTCCGCAATCGATTGCATCGTCACTGGTTCTTTGGCACCGAGGAACGCATCATTGGCACGGTGTCGTTCTAGCAGCCAGCTACGCGCTGGACCCAATATCTCCTCAATGGTCATCCGATGTAATTGACTGTCAAGGAGGTGATCGCGCATGCGCCAAAAGTGCAGAACACGCGGCGCGGCAAACCGGTCGGACAGGATGTCGATCATGGTGGGTTCGTTAAAGTTGTATTCGTAAGGTAGGGTCACAACGCGAATGTCACTTTCGAAAAGCATCTCGCGCATCATCGATTGATCACGGTCAAGGTTTTCGGCAATCATCGTCGCCTCCGCTTGCTCGAGGAAGGCGAGCATGCGTGGGGTGTTCTGGATACCTATCAATCCACAATTGTATCGCGGGACGGACAGCGGAAGTTCTTTGCGCCAGATCCGCCGGTTTAGCGCAAAGTTAGTTCGAATGACCGGCGCGGCTGCAAACTCATGATGCTCAAGTACATCAAAAATGTCACTGATATCCGCGACCACGAAAGTGTCAGCGTCAAGATAAACCGTACGTTCAAATGGTGATCGACAGAGAGCCTCAAACTTTGGTCGAAACCATGAGCGTCGTAGAGTATTGATTTTATCGAACGGATGATCCTCCGGAACAGATCCGTCGGTGAACAGTTCGATCTTTGCTTCTGGTGACACGGCTCGGAGGCTCCGCGCCGACGTGACTGCAAGGTCAGTGTATCCTTGACCACTCGCGCCGTAGACAAATCCGTAGTTCCGCGAGGGTTCGTGCAAATCAAGTGTTCCGTCTGTTGGCGAGAGCGGATGGCTCATGACGCTATGGATGTTTCTTTGAGCGGGAAACACAAACAACTTTGTCGCTCACACGCCCCGATAGCGTTAATGGACCCGCCTCAAGAGGACCACAAGCAGAAAAGCCAGGGCCAACGAAACGATGCCAAACGTAAGATCTGTCATTGCATTGTTGTTGTTTCAGGGAAACGTTATGCGGTAGCTGATATCGGCGATTGGCCGAACAACAGCCAGATGTACCAACAAAGGGACTATTACGGTGACGCTGCAAAAGACTCCCGATTGGACACTGCTTGATACTGCCGATATCGACCAGGCAGCCGGGCGGGCCGCCTTGCGTCAAGGAATCATCAAGCCCCTGGTCATGCGCGGCGACTATAGACGCGCCATTTCGATCCTTGAGGTGATCGTTGAGAATGGCGATGAAAAGCAGGACTATCTGCAACTGGCGCGGCTAGAGGGGCAAGCAGGGCATCCAGAGAAAGCTTTCGAAACGCTCAGAGCAGCGCTTCGCAATCAGCCGGGCGATCTGGATATTAGTAGAGCATACCTTGCGGCCAGTTTGAAACTGGATGACGTTCATGTTGCAGATGCCGCTGCAAGGGAACTGATGCATCTTTGGGACAAAGACGGCAGCATCGCGGATAGTGCAACAAAAGCGCTTTATCGGGCGGGCGATATTCCCGCAGCACTGGACGCCGCTGACGTTTCCATCCGGCTCAACGAAAGCGACTCAGCAGCGATCACCTTTGCTGCATCGGTCTACAACACCGCCGGACAAGCCACACGCGCACGCGCAGCCTTGGTCCGAGAAGGTGGCGCAACCTCGCAGCCACAAACTGGAAAGCGAGCGTTCGAACTGGCCCGGGCACTTTACCAGCTGGATCCGGCTGCTGATGACGCACGCCTGTTCCTCAAAAACTGCTATGACGCAGAGCCGCAGAACTATCGCTACGCACACTTGTTCTCAAACTGCTTGTACTCACGGGGAGAGTATCAGGCGGCATTGGAAGTGATCGAAGCTGCCCGCACCATGGAACGGTCGTTCGTCGCGGCAGTACTTTATGCCAAATGCCTGAGGCAGTTGCGGCGCTACGACGAGGCGGTCGCGGTTCTGGACCCGATCGTAGAAGCACCGGACGTCGCCGAAAGCGTTCTGCGTTTTGCAACAGGTGTCTATCTTTTGGCGGGAGATGCGCGGAAAGCAGACACGCTGGACGCGCGCTCAAAATCCTCTGCCAAACGCAGGATTCCGAGTAACCTTATGACCGCTTTGGACGGTCTTTCGGCCCGCTTGCCGCAAGCAGACATTCGTCAGGCACGCCTCGATTGGTCCTGGCAACATGTGCGCGCAAGTGCCAAGGTTCCGGTTGATCAGCAAGCCTGGGAAGATCAGGTGAGATGGATAAACCTAGCGGACAATTTGTTTCGCGACTGTCTTGAGCATGTCCCATCGGAGATCGGCGCAATTGCAGATCTGATTGATGGGACCGCCGAGAATACACGCGTACTTACTGAAGCACGCCGAGAGGAACGCGGGGTCATTCTGGCAACTGCACATGTCGGTGCTCTATTCGCTGGACCTGTTGCCCTCGCTGAAACCGGACTGCCAGTTTCTATTGTTGCATCGACACCCGACGTGGATGGCGGTCGCGTCTCCGCATATGAGAATGCGCGATTGATCTCGGCCACGTCTAATGATGTGCTTTCTTTGACGCGAACGATCTTGCGTCACCTTGCCGAAAACCGTGTCGTAGTTATTGCGATCGATGGCACGAGTTTTCCTGGCATGCCACGATACGACCTGTTCGATCGCTCGATTGCACTCAGCGACTTTGTTCCGCGACGTGTCTTCAAGGCAAATGTTCCAAGCTTTTATACGGATGTGCGTTGGTTGAACGGAAGGTTGCACGCTGAACTGACCCAGATGCCAGTCCCAGTTGACCAGGACTCTGAAGCCGAAGACAAATTTGTGGCGCAGTGGATGAGGGCCTACGTAACCGAGATTGAGCATTTGTTCGGCAACAGCTCGCATAATTTGCGCATGAGTGGTGGCTTTTGGAACACTATTAAGATGTAGTATTTCACGGCCTTGCGCCAGATCTTAATCATCTGTTAACGATTGGGGGGCGGCGCGAGCAGTCACGTGCTGTCACAGAAGGCATTTTGGATAGCGGTCTCTCGCGCATGCATTTCACCTCGACGGCCAGGGAGCGCTTTACGGTTACCGGAATAGGGACTTGTCGTATCGACGGGCCACTTCGCGTCGGCGCACAAAAGCGTGGCTATCAACGCATTATGTCCCGCGTCTATGGTTACTCGCACGCGATATCGGAAGTCGTGCAGCAGGTCAGATACTTGCATGGTGACTATCAGCCCGATCGCGCTTTGTGGCACATTATTGCACAGCGCGACTTTCAGAAAGTTGATACAGAAGTCTTCAAACCAGCTGATTTCAATCTGATCGAAATCTCTTCACGCAAACAACTATCCGTCGATGGGCATTCCGTACAGATTAATCACCTGAAGGCCGCATGCGCGCCATTCTTTGACGATGATGCACGCAAGTCCCGTTTTTGGCATGCTTTACGCGAGCGGGACACGGTGTCCCAGCGTTCCATGATTGCAGATTTCGGCGACAAGTTTACGCTTTCAGGCGACCAAAAACATGTGCTGAGCCGTCTGCGCCTAACTGAAACCACTGACGAGGAGTTGGCTCGGGGGCTAGCCTTTGTCGGTGACGCTCTTGGGCAAATTCTAGTCGTGACCCATGTGAATGCGGTACGACGCTGCGGGAGACTGATCAAAAATCGCGACATCTGTGTGAGCCAAGTTGAACGCGTTGCGACTGAGGCTGGATTTGCCGTCTTCAATCCAACGATGCTAATGCATAAAATCGGGCAGGACCGAGCCATTGAAGATGAAAGTGAAAGCTTCGCCCATTTTACAGATGAGTTTTCGGAGCAGCTGTTCTGCGCGTGGCAGTCAGAACACCTTGATCGCATGATCAATGACAGGTTCGCGGTCAGCACATCTCGTTCAGATTTGCGAAAACTTGAAAGCCATTTGTCCGCACGCCTCACATTCGATGGCGTGAAAAAGATGATGCCGCGTGTAAACGCGCTGACACCTCGTGTGGAACTCACAGCAGATTTTGAGATCATCAGGATGCGCCTGATGTTCAACGCCAACCTTGTGCCGGATGCGCAAACGCTCGCCGCCGCGGTCGTCAAGAATGGCACGATCGATCGCAACCTATTCTTTCATGCGACGCGGCACGCATACACTCGCAAGGATGCGGAACTTTTGTGGCATTGCCTTTCACTCGTGTGCAGCAAAGGACTGGCGAATGAAAACCCATGGTTGGATGAGGCGCTTGAGTGGCTGGCGATGCTTGATCCACGCTCAGCCATTGTTGCCTACCTCAGTCTTTTCGCAGAATACCCAAATCAAATTGGCACATACGCTGAACGATTTCGCGACCTAGTTCTCGCGCATCCCCATCTTATGCCGAGAGATGAGGTCAGTACCTTGGTTACGGCGCTCACCTCAAGACGAATTCACCCGAGCATTTCAGCAGATTTGGCTATTGCTCTTGGTGTCGATGCGCTGGCGATCCTTTGTGAAATGATGACGCAGTCGAGCGAACGTTTCATGGCGGCGTATTGCGTTCTAGCAAAGCGTGACATGGCCAATGCAACACAAGCGGTTCAGGCAGTCTTGTTGGCCACAGCGCAGACGGCACAGCAGTGTGATGCAAGAGTTCAGGCCATGCTAAAGCAGTGCCAGGTTGTGTCTGATCCAGCTAGGCGACACGTGTTGCTGCGCGATGTCCTTGCCTGGCAACCGGAGAACCTCAAAGCGGTCTCATTGATGGCCGACCTCACGGAGAATTGCCGCCAGGCTGGCAGGGCGGCTTACCAACAAAGAGATCTTGAGAGGCTCAAATCCATGCTGTTGCAAGCAGGGAGGCATCTTCCGAAAGTGGACGAAATTCCCTACTTCATTTCCCGTATTCACTACGAAAGAGGCCTGTATGCCAAGGCTTTGGACATGGCAAATCTGGCAGTCTCGTGGGGACCCAACCGTGCGCGCAACTGGAGCGTTCTTTTGCGCCCTGCAGTCAAATTGCGGCGACATGAAATAGCCGAAGAGGCCGCATCCGCAATGATCCGCTTTGCTGCAAGGGATGAGCAAAAGCTGGTCGCTGAAGCAGAAAAGCGTCTCAGTTGGGCACGAGAAAAGCTATGGGCACGTGCGCTGGTCGTCGAAAATGCCAATGACGCTCTGGCCATTGCCAACAGGATTGCTTCAGCGCCCGAGTTGGCCAACAGGGTTGAGCATGATCTGCCCATTATGATGAACGAGCTGTGCGTGCAATTCGCGCGGCACCTGACCTTCGGTGAGGTGTCTGAGGCAATTGCCATATTACGAGGCATCGCCCCGATCTATGCTGCGTTTCCAAGCTGTTGTGGGATCGTATTTGAAACCGCAAGGCGCGTGCGCTCGTTGGCCTTGCTGCAGCCGCTTCTTCAGCAACTCGCCATGCCAACTGATGGAAACCTAGCTGATGACTTTGCTGTGCGAGCTTTCGGTGCAGCCTTGCTCAATAGCATCAAGACGAATCAAGTGACGGGGCTCGGATGAAGCACGAACAGATTTTTGAGCACTGTCGCCTAGCAGCCGATATTGGCGCCGCGCCTGTCACCGCTGAAGACTTAGAATTTGCACAAGGGCTGCAACGTACCGCACGACAAACGCACGAACTGGAGCACGCGATAAGTGCGCTTACGGCCCTGCTTCGCGAACGGCGCGAAGACGAGACACTGCTTGTCATCCTTCTGGAACTGATGGAGCGCAGAGGCGAGAACCCTGATATGTTCCGGAATTGGTCAGTGCTGGCAGAGGCCTATCCCGAGAACGAAACTTGCTTTCGCATGCAAATCCGCTGGATGCGGCGAGAAAAGCGTGTGGCCGAAGGGCTCGCGTTGGTGTGTGCACGCTATCTGAAGCGCGATAGCATATCTGATGACGCTGCCGGTTTTCTCGTGGGTCTTCAGGAACTGAAGCTACGCGAGGAAACAGACAAATTCTGGCTAGAACTCGCACCAGAAACAAAACAGTTTCCGCAGGTACAGTTCGCCTATATGCGGAACCTGCTGGATCAGGAGCGGTATCTTGAAGCTGCCGAAATCGCAAAAAGGCTTGCTGGCACATCACATCAACAGGCAGACGATCACCCGTCAGTGCAAAAGGCGCTGTATTTCGGAGAAGTTTGCAAGCTACTGGCGCGTTCCGGAGTCGAATCTGCGCCTGCTTTGCTAGCAGACGCGTTCGTTTCACGTACGATTCAAACCGAGCTCTCGGGCAAAATTGGAACTTTGGCTATGTTCAGTAGTCAACTTGGCGCGGGTGGTGCAGAGCGTCAGTTTGTACGCATCGCGGCTGCCTTGAATCAGCTGGCAGACGTCGGTCAAGTGGATGCCCGTTACGGGCTTGTTGGCCCATTGCAATTGGCCATTCATCACTCCGATCCTTCCGTGGGCAAAGACTTCTTTCTGCCTTACCTGACAGATGCGGGGCTCGATGTGGCGGTTCTGGACAACATGCGTGAGCCTGAAGTGCAGAATCCTTTCGAGGAGATGGGTCCAACGGGAGGCGTTTTCCATCTTCTCCCGAAGAAGGTGCGCAAGGGCGTTCGCCGCCTGGCCGCCAAATATCGTGCGGATCGACCGGACACCGCATATATCTGGCAAGACACCGGCATGCATGTTGCCGCGCTTGCGGCACTGGCAGCGGGCGTGCCACGCATTGTGCTTTGTTTTCGAAGCACGCCGCTGAAGATTCGCAAAGACTTCTTCAAACCGAGTTTTGAAGGGTATTTTGAAAGACTCGTGCGCGTTCCCGGTGTCTGCGTCGCCTGCAACAGCAGGATCATGGCCCAAAAGTACGCCGATTGGTTGGGAATCTCGGCCGACGCCGTATTGGTGATCCCAAATGCTGCGACCGCACTTGCGTCATGCGGCGATGACGATGAGGCATCGGCTTGGCGGAGCATTTGCGACGCATCGCAAGGCTGCTCAAAGACCGTTCTAGGGGTCTTCCGACTGCACCCGGTCAAACGGGGCAGCCTTTGGATCGAAGTCGCAGAGAGATATATCAAAAGAGACCAGCACACCCGTTTCGTGATTGTTGGAGCGGGCGACGAGCATCAGCGACTGCAAGCGCTCATCGATGAAAAGGGTCTTGGCAACAGGGTTTTTCTGGCGGGACGCCGCAAGGCCGTGGGCTTTTGGCTGGAAAAAGCAGATGTCGTCTTGCATTGCGCTCGCCATGAAGGGTTGCCCAACGCAATACTTGAGGCACAACTGGCGGAACGACCTGTGATTGCGACGCCCGCTGGTGGCACACGGGAGGCACTGCTCCATGGTCAATCGGGTATCTGTCTGTCCGCAGTTGAACCGTTCCCTTATGATGAAGCTCTGGAAGCGCTGGAGACGTTGCTCTCAGATCCTGCGAAACGTGCTACGTTTGGATCGAGAGGGAGCGACTTTGTTCGGGACAACTTTTCCATGGATGCATCATTGAAACTAACGTTGAACCTATTGGCCAGCCCGATCACGGGCGCAGCAGAATGATCTCGACAGGGCCAGCACCAGCTGGTTTGCAGCATGGCTCAACAATTGTTGGCCGCGTGCACGCTCTTATGTTGCGCGAACAGCGGACTCGTTTTGCGGGGAGCATTTTTGGCTATGGATGGGCTTACTTCACACCGATCGCATGGATCGTTACGATAGCGCTGTTTTTTGATTTTCTTGGTCGAACGTCGCCACTGCTTGTACCAACGCCCATTTTTGTGGCGACAGGTATCCTACCCTATGTGCTATTTCGCCAGACGCTGACGTCCATGATGCGTGCGCCCAAGGCAAACCGTTTTATGGTCTATTTTCGCCCCACATCGCTGTCGGAAACCCTGCTGGCCAGCGGGCTGCTGGAGCTGATGAACATGCTCATCGTCGCCTTTACGCTGCTGACCACCATATCGCTGATGTATGGGGTGGCACCGCCAGATAGTCTTTTCAAGGTTGTCATTGCCCTTTTGGTGACGTGGTGTTTTGCATTTGGGTTCGGTCGCTTTTTCGGGATATGTGGGCGATTGAGCCCAACGTTTGAGCGGGTTCTTCCTATCCTCATCAGGCCGCTTTTTTGGGTATCTGGCATATTCTATATCGCTTCCGAGCTTCCTGGCCCGGCCCAGTCTTTGTTTTGGTTTTCCCCTCTTTTTCACACGATTGAGTACCTGCGCGAAGGTTTCTTTCTTGGGTTTTCTTCGCCGATTTCGGCTATTGGCTATCCAATGTCATTGGGTTTGGGTTTCTTGCTCGGCTCCATCGCACTTGAAAACTATTGGTTGCGCAGCCGACCAGACCGGGGCGTGCTATGATTGTGTTTTCGAACGTCTCCCGGTTCCATCGGAACGAACGCAAGGTGGCTGTTGTGCTAAGAGACATCAGCCTTGTAGTCCCGCCTGGTGGACGTGTCGGGATTTTCGGATCATATGGTGCCGGCAAATCAACGCTTGCTCGACTAGCAAGCAAGGTCGAATATCCGGACGAAGGCACAATAACACAAGTAGGCCACGTTTCGTGGCCGATCGGATTTTCTGGCTTCCTCCAAAAGGAGATGACGGGCGCCGACAATATTCGCACCGTTGCAGGCTTGATGGGATGCAACTCCAGAAAACTGTTCGCTTATGTGACGGCGTTCACCGGTCTGGGCACGATTCTTGACTTCCGCGTAGGTACCTACGCGGCTTTCGAGCGTGACAGACTTGCAGTTGCACTTGCTTTGGCATTCCCTGCAGACACCTACGTGATGGATGGCTTACCCGGTCTGGGCGGCACAGAATTTCAGTCACGGTGCTTAGGGGAGTTGGATAAACGGCTTCGCCATGCGAGCCTTCTTCTCTTGTCCCGAAACAGGCGACATCTGGAGTCTTTGTGTGATACCTTCTTTGCACTGAATGATGGGGTTCTGTTAGCAGCTGCTTCTGCAGATCATGCCGAGGCACTCTCGATGCCTGTAATTGGGGAGAGGACTGCGTGACCAAATCCTCGACTGAGCAAAATACTGATGATGACAAGCAGCGCAGCGCAGCCTGGAGTGATCACGTTTCTGCTGCGTCGCGCACGTCAGCGTCTTCAACAGCGAAGCCGGACGCCTCATTGGATGAAGATGCCTTGATCGACCGATGGCGCGCACGCGTCATATCCGCAGATAGTGGCGACACAACGCAAGAGCGACAGCACACTGCAGACGGATCAGCCGGAGATAAGCAGTCATTTGCGAAGCAACGCCGGGCAAAGATGCCGGAAGTCAGAGGAAATTCTGTCGAAACAGATGCGGCAATCCCGACACAACCAGAAGGCTTACTGCACAAACTGCGCCATCGCTTCACCCGAGGAAGGCATCCGACACAGCTAGAGAAGCCCGATGATCAATGGTTGCCCCGTTCCACCGAGGCATCGCAAGATTGGCAAGCCGCCGATGCAGTCCTGCGACAAACGGCTGCGAATCGCCGCAAGCTGCACGCACGTTTCGCAGCAAAATTCGTCGTCGCGGTGCTGCTGCCAACGGTCGGGGTTTGGTACTACGTCAGTCACGTAGCAATACCTCTTCATACAGCAAGCGCTGTCATCTCAGTGACCAAGCCCTCACCTGACGCCAATGCAGCTGGACTGGGAATTCTAGGCGCGGTCAGTGGTGGTGGGCAGATGCGTGAAGCATTCATGGTTCTGGAATACATGCGCTCGCCCGCGGCTTATGCCGCACTTGAAGAAGATTTGGGTCTTATCAGCTATTATAGCGGTGATAACATGGACCCCATAGGGCGCGTGCGGGATCTCGACGTCGTACAAATCACGCAGGCCCAAAGCCTTGGTCGCTACATCAGGTCATCAATTGATGTCCAGAGTGGATTGATCTCTACGAGCATTCGCGCGCGCAGTCGTGAGGACGCGCTCGGGTTCCTGACGGCGCTGTTGGCCACCGCCGAACTGCATATGAACGACCTGTCTGCGCGCCTGTTCGACGAACGGATGGAGCAAGCCAACCGGGCCGTCACTCGAGCCCGCGATCAGCTAGAAAGTGCGCAGCTGCGTCTTGTAGAAGTTCAGATCGAGAACGGTGAGGTTGACCCGCAGGCAACGGTGGCAGGCATCTATGAAGCCATCAACCTTCTGGAAGCAGATCGTTTGGATTTGGAGAGGCGTATTCTGGCCTTGGAGGCTGCTGGAAACGACGGCTCGCCGATTGTGTCGCAGTACAGGAGTTCGCAATGGGAGATTGATCAACTGATTGCTGTCCAGCGCGCGCGCCTAGTCGACAACAGTAGCGGCAGGTCGCTGAACGAAAAACTCTCCGCGCATGAAGCGGCAAAGGCTTCCGTGTTAGTCGGTGAGCAGATTTTGGCCGCCGCTCTGGCAAGCCAAAACGAAGCGCGGCAAGCGGCCGAGCTTGGCGTCAGCCGCTTTCAGATTGTCGTTCCGCCACAGGCCCCACAGATTGCGGACTACCCGCAACGTTGGCAAACGACGGCACTTGCCCTATTCATATTTATCTCCTTGCTTGCTGTCTTCAGTATCGTCAAGCCAAGATGAAACCGAGTGTCAGTTCACGCGGTTAACAGCGCGCCGAGACTGGCCAAACATGAACCAGCAATCCCTGGAAAGTCCAAACATGACTGCAGAAGAGCCAATCGCATTGCCACGCATGACAACGGACGCTGACCTTGCGAGAGTAAAGACCGCGCTGACGCAGGTGCCGGAGGGTGCCATCGCTGTTGAATTCGGTCCCTGGCTGGGCGGGCTTTCGCTGACGCTGGCAGAGAAATTCGACCTCCATGTTGTCGACAGGTTCTTGTGGACGTCAGATCATGCCAAGAAAGCCCCGCAAACTGGGTTGGCTGTGGGTAATGACTTCGCCTCGCAACTTCAGCGGAATTTGGAGAGTGCCGGAAGGTCCGCAACTTTACATCGATCACTGTTCGAGAACTTCGTCTGGTCCGGAGAAAGTATTGGTCTGATTATGATCGACGGCCCAAAGACCGCGCCAGCGCTTAGGGCTTGCCTGTCGGGCGTAGCAGCAGAATTGGCGACAGCCGGGTCTCTTTTGATAAAGAACGGCCTCAATCCACTTTATTCTGACCTCGCAACATATCTCGAACGCCTTGTCGCCGCTGAGGTGTTTGCGCTGCCTGACCAATCCGTTTTGGCCGACTGCAACATCATTGAGCTCAAACCCGGCCGTTACCTGAAGATGATCAACGAAATCTCGCCATCTGATCCCACATGGAAGCTTCGCGCGACACTGCGAAGAGAGATTGCGCTTGCCGATGATCATCCGTATCACTTTCTAGAAGTTATCGCCGCGATCGGTGCCGCGAAGTGGGACGAAGCCTATGCCGCGCTTTCGGTAATGCATCCTAACACGAAGCTTGCGGAAACCTGGAATACGATAAACCTCCGGCCGCTCAAGACACAAAGCAATGCGTCGCTCATCGATCAGATTTCGGATGCTGTGGGCTTCCATCACCAAGAGAGGCAAGCTGGCGATCTCCCCATCGACTTGGGCGAAAGTCGCGACGAAGCGCTTTGTGGCTTTTGGGTCAATGCACACCGTCCAGAGAGGCAGGCACCAACATACCACCCGCAAATTCTGACGAGGGCATTTGAGTTTGGCTATATGCGATGGCCAAACAGAATTCGACAACATGTCTACGGCAAAGACGTCCTGGATGTTGGCTGTGGCCCGGGACTTCACGGCCTTGGATATTTGGCGGCTGGCGCCAAGTCCTACGTAGGTGTTGATCCGATTTTGATCGGCGACCGAGACCGGGCAAAGAATCTGACGAACAAAAGGAAGATGCCCTTTGGCTGGACACCAAATCAGATCTCTGAGGTAATCCCGAACTGGTATGCATCTGCAGAGGCCATTGGCGATACACCCTTGGAACGCCGTTTCGATATCTGCACACTTCACAATGTGACTGAACATCTTCATGGGCTGGACGCAATCTTTGACGATATTGCGGCACGGTTGCGGATTGGTGGAAGAATCCTGTACCATCACCACAACTTTTACGCGTGGAATGGGCATCATTTGCCTCCAAAAACCGTTTCAAACATGGACCAGACAGATCCAAAACAACTTGAGATGATTGACTGGCGACACATCAAGTATGTGCCCGAGCCAGACCATTATATTTCACGTGGCCTGAACCGGATCAGACTGGATGAATTGATCGCAATTACCCGCAGGCGCTTCATAATTGAAGAGTTGATAGAAATCCCATCACAGCCTCAAACCGGACTTGGTCGCCTGACAGATGAAATCAGGGCGCAACACCCTGATCTGACGGAGCGTGAGCTCACCACGCAAAACCTGTTTTGCGTAGCTAGGCTTGCTGCACGTGCGTGAAACCTGCCAAAACCCGCAACTCCAGCGAAATGCGGTTCACCTAAACGTCTAGCATCGTTTACCGTGTTGAAATCTTTGATTGCAGGCAGCGTTACGTCATTCAGTTTTTTGCCTTTTGCTTTGGACTTATACGCACGAGCAGCAACTTGCCGGAAACGAACTTAATCTAAACGCCCAATTAGAGAAGCAGACATCTATTTGAAAGTCGGTTTGACCTAACACACCTAATTCATCACTCGCAAAACCACGCGGCGGTTCAATGCGCGACCGGCATCCGTATCGTTGGACGCTGCAGGTGAGATTTCGCCGAGCCCTGCTGCTTCCAATTGGCTGGCGGGAATGCCATTGGACACCAGCCAACGCACGACGCTTGCCGCGCGTCTTTCAGACAGATCCTGATTGAACGCGTCGCTACCCGTTGAATCGGTGTGGCCTTCTACGGTGAACGTTGCGCCTGCCGAGGCTGCTACAAAGGCTCTGACTTGCTCCAGCGTCGGCAGCGAGGCCAGAGTGAATGTGTCCTCACCGAAGTCAAAGAATATGCCATAAAGATCGATTTCACCTGTACTTGTGATCGCTGTAGCAATGTCCTCTGCCGTCTCGGTCCGGGTTTCCATAACCACCTGAACGCTTGCCTGCTCAGCGGATGCCAGAACGAGGCTGGATGATTGATCGGCATATCTTGGGTGGCGCAGGATCAGGTCAGTTTCTCCGGGCTGGACACCGTCTGCGATGAAGCGCCCCGTCGCATCCGTTTCAACGATAACACCACCGATCTGGACTTCCACACCGGCGAGTCCTGTGCCCGTGCGGCCATCTTCAACAAATCCTGTAATCGTGCCCGGTAAAATTGGATCGAGTTCAAGGCGGATTGTCTCGCTTTCCCCAGGGCCGAGCCGCAGGCTGACGCTGCCGTCGACATAGTCGCGCGCACTTCCAGCGATTGTCAGATCGCCGGCCTGCACACGCCCGAATGTGAAAGTTCCGTCGCTGGCGGTCATCACTTCTCGATCCCCCAGGCGAAGCATGGCCGCTGGAATGCTTTGCCCAGAAAGGCGGTCCACAACCTCGACCGATACTGCGCCATAAGTGATTGGGTCGAGTGACATCACGGCTTCGGTCGTCTCACCGCGCGCGACGTCGGTGTCCATGTTACCTGGTTCAAAGAGCGTCGCGGAGGCTTGGATGGATACGGCGCCAGCCGGCACGCCAATCAGACGTGCGACACCGTCCGCGTCTGTTGTCGCCTGAAGGGTGCCGACGGCAATAGTTGCACCTGCGATGGGTTCTCCGTCAGCCGCGTTGACCACATTGACCTGTAATTCTCCGGTCAGAATTGGGTCTAATCGGATCACGACATCGGTTGTTTCCGTACGACGGACCAGCAGCGTGGCAATGCCGTCCTTGTAGAGCGGCGCTGAGGCAGTCGCCTCGAACTGACCTGCGGGCACTCCCGCAAAAGCGAACTGGCCTGCATCAATGGCTTTTCCGCGCCGCGTGCCCAGACGGACGACCGCGTCCGGCAACGGCGCATCATCCCGAGCGTCTAGTACCGTGACGTTGACCGCGCCTGTGGTGATGGGGTCCAGCGCCAATGCAACGGAGGCCGTGTCCGCGCGCGGGATCGCTGCGTCGCGCGATCCGGCCACATATCTCGGGTGCGCTGCTTGCACAACAATCTCGCCAGCGGGGCGGTCCGGGAATATTGCGATGCCGCGTTCGTCGGTTTCGGCACGCGTACCCCCTGCTTGCACCGAGGCGCCTGGCAGTGGTGCGCCGGTCTCAGCATCGGTCACTGTAACGCGCAGGGTTCCCGTCGTAATGGGTTCCAATTGCAGGGTGACTTCGACGACCTCGCCTGCGGTGACGCTGCCAGAGACCGTGCCATCTCGGTATCCGACCGCTGTCGCGCCAGCGAGAACCCGTCCCGCTGGAATGTCTGAAGAGATGACACGCCCATCGGCATCGGTCTCTGCGCTGAATGCGCCGATCTGAACCACTGCGCCCGACAGCGGCGCGCCTGTTTCCTGATCAAGCACAACAATCGCAATCTGCCCGTCTGTTACCGGCTCTAGCGCGATCAGGACTTCACCTGTGCCACCTTCGGGCACTGTGACGCCGGACGACGCGCTGCGATAGCCGTCAATCGACGCTGTCGCGGTGACGGCCCCGGCCGTAAGCCCGATAAGGTTTAGCTCTCCCAGTTCCGATGTTTGGTCCTGGATTTCTCCAACGACAACAGAGGCATTGGAGAGGGCGAGATCTGTCGATGCATCCGTCACTACGACCCGCAACGCGCCCAGCCCGATCGGAAATAATGCAATGTCGCGCTTTGTCAGACCCTCTTCCAAAATGCCAAGCGGCACGTCGGTTGACACGTAATCAGGATGAGAGACGCGCGCCGTTTGTGCCTCACCCGGCGCGATCCGGATGACGCGGTATGCGCCGTCGGCCTCGCTTGTGCCACGTCGCTGTCCGACACCGATGGACGCGCCGACGATTGGCAGGCCGCTGACGATATCGCGCACAGTGCCATTGATTGCTGCCACGGGCGCCCGCTGTGGCGGCCGAAAGGCCTCCAGCGCGATTTCGATCTCTTTGGTTTGATCTTGCACAATGGCAACCTTCAAAATGACGGGACGATAGATGATGCCCCGCGCAATCAGGGCAGCCTCCGTCGTGCCGCTTAACATGATGCGCACGTTGCCGACTGGCAGGGCGGCCACTTCAAAACGTCCCGCGGCATCTGTTTGCACCGATGTCGCTGCAAGCGTATCCGCCAATGTCGTCCCCAAAGGTGCCACCTGGAAGATCGCCTCTTCAATCGGCTCGCCTGTCTGTGCATCACGGACGATGGCAGACAAGGCCCCCATCGGCGGCTGCTCGGACTGGCGGACTTCTATGACCGCCTCGGTCACTTCGTCCGCGACGACGGCAATGTCGACGGTTGTTTCTTCAAACCGGTTCTGGGGGGCGATAAATGCATCTTCGCCATTTTGGCTGACAATGATCTGACGCTGACCCGCGGCAATGCCAGGCAGGAAGAATGACCCATCGCCATCTGATACGGTAGATCGTGAACCGATCTCGATCCTTGCTAGGTTCACTGGTCTATCAGAGCCTCCAAAACGGACCGTTCCCTGGACATCGCCAAGCGGTGTTTCTTCGGGTGATACTTCCGGTTCGGCAAACAGAAGGCCCTGAGAGAGGATCGCATCAATGGCTTCGTTAATGGCATCTAAGCGCGCCGGGTCGCTCGCCGCACTTCCAAAAGTGCCTTGGATAGCCCCAAAAGCGATCATCTTCTCATCGATGGACAACGCCTTGTAACGATCAACGATTAACGCTGCATCGGAAGTCTCAAGCGCTTCTGCGAAGCTGTCATATTCCGCGGTTTGTGCTTGCGCCTGAAATGCGCCAAGCAAGAACGCAAGCATCGGCAGGACCAGCCAGAGCCTGCTGCCAAAGCGCCTTGAAATCCCGAACCTCGCCATGATCAATCATTCCGCCGATAGGCATTGGTGATAAACGACACGAACAGGCGCTGATGCAGGACGAGTTCGGCAGGAACGGCATCGGGTGGATGGCAGTCTTCGACCCGTTGCAGCAGGCCGCGCAGATGGTCGACAAGCTCTGCCAGCTTGGCGTCATACGCGCGCTGCAGCCCCGCAAGCTGCTCTTGCATCCGCACTTTCTCGCCACCCCACGCATTCTGCGAGACGCTGTGAAAGCCAGCGAGCATGTCGCCCACAATGATGACCCTGCTTTGGAATGTCTTGTAGCGCGTGTAAATCGCCCGCAGCCGCTCATACACGACGAGGTGTGTCTCCATCTCAGCGGCGACTTCTGCGATACAGACTTGACAATCCGGGTCCTCATTGCAGCTCACCATGATGGGTGGTGCCCCCTCTGCAGGGCGCGGCTCAACATCCCGGTCTTCTTCCAACAGCATCTGAAGCTCTGCGATGGCCGAGCGGTTTTCGGCAACACGATCCTGCAATGCTTTGATCTCTGCCTGTGCGATGCTCATGCGTTCTTCGAGGCTGGCCTCGCGAGGGAGCGTGTCGTCCTTGATCTCACCAGATCCGTCCGGGGAGCCCCCTTCAACGGCTTCCGTTACTTCGGGCAGATCAGACTTCGGCTTGCTGGGGTCATAGCTCTCAATAATCTCACCAATGCCGCCTTCTGATGGTGTCTCTGGGCCAAAAACCTCCGCGTCCTTGTCAATGATGGGCGGCAGGTCCGTCGGCGAGATTTCCGGGCCGATCACATCCGAACTGCTCTGCGCGTATGCGGGCAAGACTGGGCCTGTCATTGCCACAGCAATGGTCGCCATAGCGAGAAAACGAAGCTTAAGCATTCTTCTACTCCCCTTGTGCCGGTGCGACTGGCCTGCCACCGTCAAACAGGATCGGCGGCACCTCAGGCGGGACTGAGTCCCCGGTCCAAAACAGCATGACAAAATCGGTCGGCGCGTCCGCGCTCAGCGCGATGCCGATGCTGTCATCGATGCGTCCGGTAAAACGCCATGTGCCAGTGGCATCTGTCTCTGCCTCAAGGTCAGGCCGGTTCCAATAGTGGCGATGCAGAGACACTTTGACCGGGCTTGCGGCGTTTTCGGTGAATACCGTGACAACGGTCGGGCTCATCACATCGATACCGGGGACAAAGAAGTAACGCGCGTCGCCTTCCAAGTCTCCGGACGTGATGATCGCCCTGCCGCCCAATGATTGGTCAGCCTCAAGGATCAGTTCTTCAAACGGGACCTGGTCGTCTCCAATGTTCAACGGCGCGGCCACTGCCGCAGCCGGAACCATGGTGCTGGCGATAAATGCCATCAGTGAAGTTGCACGCATATGGTTTCCCCAAGAATGGCTCATCAGCTATGAATTCCGCGGTCTAGTTGGTGACCCACTCGATGTATTCGGCATCGATTGGGCCGCAGTCGGCATCAAAATACGTCCCGGTAGCGGTGACGATGCCACCTTCGATGAAGGCCCATTGTTCGTTTTCGATATTGTCGGCCCCTTCGACATTGGACTGGACCTCTACGGTCAAAAAGGCACCGTCAAGCTGACCCAGAATGCCGCTCAGGTAGCCCCAAGTTTCGCCAGATTGAGCAAACACGTTTCCGAAGGCATAACCGTCTATCGCCTCGCCTTCGATCTCTTCGAGCGAAATGGCACCGCGATGTGTTTCGGTCTCAATCCGGTAACAAGAGTGTTGAAGTGGTGCGGCTGGAGCGGTGATGCGCAGGTCGGAAACATGTTCGACCATATGTCCACTGGTTGTGGTGTCCGCAGCAGACGCGACGGGCAGCAAAGCTGCTGCTAAAAAAAATCGAACCGAGCGATAACATTCAAGTTGCATAAAGGACCTTTGATCAATCAAGGATTGTCCACGACGCAAGCCGCGCTTGACATCACGTTGCGTACGTCATCAGGCGTATCGGACGGATAGGAGACCTTGTAGCTGCCATCCGGCAAAACGTTGTTTGCAGCCTCTGTCCAACCGTTGGAAAAAACCGCCCGTGAATACGCGTCAAGGCGGCAACGCAGGTTGCGCCCTTCGGGATCTATTGCCTCAAAAACAATAGTGCAGATCCCATCGGTTTCGCCCTCGACCGAACGATCAAGGGTTTGGCCCGTGCCCGCGACCATGTATGCCTGCTCAAACGCGACACACGCGCCGACACTCTCAGCAAACGCCAACGTCTCTTGCTGAAACTGTTCAACCATCGCTGCAATTTCTTCGGCAGTCTGGGCAAAGG
Source organism: Cognatiyoonia sp. IB215182 (assembly GCF_033963905.1). Classification (NCBI taxonomy): domain Bacteria; kingdom Pseudomonadati; phylum Pseudomonadota; class Alphaproteobacteria; order Rhodobacterales; family Paracoccaceae; genus Cognatiyoonia; species Cognatiyoonia sp. IB215182. Next base: position 253,927 of record NZ_JAXBMB010000008.1, on the reverse strand, counting down.
CGGATAGCGGTGCCAAGGCAATTGCCAATATGAAATGACGCATCTCAAATGGTTCCTATCGTGCTAACATCGTGCACAGACGCGAAGCCTTGTCCTCGCCGCGGAACGGTGACCGCCGCGCGGCATGTTGATCCTCGGCAGTCAGCACATCTGCCAGTTAGCGAATGATGAAAAACAAGCCGACACGTTAGCAAGAGCAGGCAGGTTCGGTTTTCCGAACCCCTCACCTGTTTTTTTTGGCGACTGTCCGCCTTATGCTGGCCGTGCTATCGTTCCGGCATCCCATTGAATTCAGGAGGTGGCCCAGCTTTATGATCATCAATGACGTTCATCGGGAACTCATCGAAAGCCTTGAGCGCGCGGCGACAGCTGAACAGAAGGCGGCAGTCACACGGGGCTACTGCGCAGGGCACGGCTTTACGCAGTTCTTCTATGGCTTTGTGAGCTATCCGGATGACATCATTGATAACAACGGCATGTTTCATACAACGTTCAACAATGAGGTTTGGGATCTTCACGCGGAAGGGGGCGGCATTCAGAATGATCCCATCGCAACACGTATCAATGAAATTCATCTGCCCGAGGTCATGGACAACACGGCAATAGCGCGTGACGAAAAATTCTCTGATCACCCCCTTACGGATTATTTCCTCGGAAGTGACTGGAATCTGGGTGTTATCTATCCGTTCAAATCAATTGGCGGCATTGGCGCGCTGACCGCTTTTGCAGACAATGGTTCCCGCCGTGAGCAAGTTGGCATCGTCGAGCAAGGCCTCCGCAGCCAAATGATTGGTCTCGCCGGTTTGTTTCACGAGGCAATCGTCAACAGCCGCGCCGCCCACAAGATGTTTTCGATGACGGACAAGGAACGCGACGCGCTCGCATTCGTCGCAGCAGGTTACACGATATCAGATCTGGCCGATCATCTGATGATCAGCGAACGTGCCGTTGAAAAACGTCTATTCCGGGCGCGGCGAAAGCTTGGCGCGAAGAACACGGCCAACGCTGTGTATCGTGCTGCCGTCCGCGGGATTATCTAGTTTTCGGTTCAATCGATGCATCGTGGTTGAAAGCTCTGACAGCGACGCGATCACTTAGTGAAAACTGTGTGCTGAGAATCTCAACTCCTCTACAAGGGCGCCGCCGCGTCGGCACAATTGGGCGGGTCCTCAACTCCCTGGGGGCTGTACTCATTGATTTCTGGCTCGCGCCACGGTTCAGGATTCGGAAACGAACGGCGAGGTCAAAAGCTATGCTGATCGCCGCGGCTTACCTCAACGCCCCTCGCGTGACGTCCAGCGTCGCGGTGAAATGGAGTACGTGGACACCTTATTAGCCGAACCAAAGGCGGCATGAACACAAAGCGACTGCCCTCGGCGACAGCAAGTGCCACGCATTGAACAGTTTGTCACCGCTGGTCAGGTCGACGATTACGTCGGCGCAAGGGCGTTGTTGAGTAGATTGCCAACGGTCTACTCATGCATAGTAGCGTTGCAAGAAAGGGGCATCCGCGCTTGCATGCCGGTCGAAAGCAGCGGTCCAAAGATCTTCCTATCCGCTATCGCACTAGCGGCAATAATCATCTACCGGTTATGATTGCTGACCCTAGCACCCATTGTCTCGGCGGGTGGCTCTTTCGCACCAGTCATGAACGCCACGGCATCGGACATTGTGTAGTCCATCGGATCGATCACGCAGAGCCTGCGACCGAGGCGGTGGACGTGGATGCGGTCAGCGACTTCAAAGACGTGGGGCATGTTGTGACTGATCAGGATAATGGGAATCCCCCGCGACCGCACATCGAGTATAAGCTCAAGCACCTTGCGGGACTCCTTGACGCCTAGGGCTGCGGTCGGTTCGTCCAGAATGATCACTTTTGAGCCAAATGCGGCGGCGCGGGCCACAGCGACGCCTTGCCGCTGCCCGCCGGAGAGTGTCTCAACCGGTTGGTTGATATCCTGGATCGTCATCAGGCCCAGCTCATTGAGTTTTTCGCGGGCAAAGGACTGCATCGCCGCCTTGTCTAGTTGCTTTAGAAGCGCGCCGCGCCAGCCGGGTTTGCGCAATTCGCGGCCCATGAACATGTTGTCGGCAATCGACAGGGCCGGGCTGACCGCAAGGGTCTGATAGACTGTCTCAATCCCCGCATGGCGCGCGTCGTTGGGAGACGCGAAACGGACCTGCTGCTGTTCCAGTTCGACCTCACCGCTATCGGGCACAACCGCGCCGGACAGCGCCTTGATCAATGTGGACTTGCCCGCGCCGTTATCGCCGATCACGGCCAGGATTTCGCCCGGATAGAGATCGAAATCGCAGTTATCGAGGGCAACGACTTTGCCATAACGCTTGGTCAGATTACGGCCTTTGAGGATGGGTTCCATTACGCGGCCACCTTTCTGATCCATTGGTCGATGCCCACGGCAAGAATGATCAGCGTGCCGATCAGCATGAAGGTCCACTGCGGGTTCACGCCGGCCATACCGAGGCCCAGCATGAACACCCCGACAATCAGCGCACCAAAGAACGCCCCCCAGATCGAGCCGCGCCCGCCAAAGAGCGAGATGCCCCCGATCACCACGGCAGTGATGGATTCGATGTTGCCTTCCAGCCCCGTCGAGGCGCTCGGCGATACAGAGGCAAAGCGCCCGATCAGGGACCACCCTGCAATGGCCGAAATCATTCCGGCAAGCATGTAGACCGACATCAATGTGCGTTTGACGTTCACGCCGGCAAGCTCTGCCGCCTCCGGATCGTCGCCCACCGCATAGACATGGCGGCCCCAGGCGGTGGAGCGGAGCATGTAAGCCAAAAGGAATGTCAGGCCGATCAGGACCAGAACGCCATAGGTGATCTTGGTCTGCCAGATCAGGTCGAGCCAGAACTGGTCGGTGTCGTTGGGGCGGATACGCTCATACGTAATGCCACGCAGCTTTTCGATCCAGATCACGAGTTGCTCATTTGGTTTCAGGCCCAGCCATTGCAGCATCGGCGCCTCTTCACGGATCGTGCGCGCGCGGATCGTTTCGTTGCGGGAATAGATGTAGTTGGCCGCGAGCACGATCTGCCAGACCCCAAGTGTGGCGATGAAGGGCGGGACCTTGATGCGGGTCACAAGCCAGCCTGACAACGCGCCAATCCCGGCACCTGCGGCAAGTCCGCAAGCCACAGCGACAGCGGGCGGCAACCCGTAGGTGAAGGTGAACTTGCCCATGATGACAGAGCAAAAGACCGCAATCGCACCAACGGACAGATCAATCCCCGCCGTCAGGATGACCAGTGTCTGCGCGAGTGCCAGAATGCCAACCACCTGTATCTGTTGAAAAACCAGCGTCATCTGCGGCAGAAAGCGTGGCCCCAGCCAACCGGTGAAGATCAGGATCGCACAGACGAGGACAATCAGCGGGACAAGCGAGGGCGTCTTGTGCAGCGCGCTTTGAAACCGCATCAGCGGGGATTTGTGGCTGACCTCGAAAGCGGCCACCGTTTGCGAAGCGCCTTCCAGACCGGCTTCGTAATTGTCGGACTTGTCCGCCATGGCGACCTCCCCCAATGAGTGTTGCCTGTTGCGTCTTGCAAAAGGGCGGGCCGTAGCCCGCCCCTCAGTTTCCAGCTTGTGCTGTAATGTGTGTCGCGATCAACCCCAGCAGAGCTCGGTGCCCTCTTCAACCGAGATGCTGTCGACCCCATCAACCGCGCTACCGGTCACCAGTGCAACACCAGTGTCAAAGAAGTCTTTGCCCGGCGTATTCTCTGGCAGTGTGCCATCGGCGGCATATTGGGCGATGGCTTCGATGCCGAGCGAGGCCATGAGCAGCGGATATTGCTGCGATGTTGCACCAATCACCCCATCGGCCACATCGGCCACGCCGGGGCAGCCACCATCGACCGAGACGATCAGCACATCATCTTGTCGCCCCACCGCAACAAGCGCCTCATATGCGCCTGCGGCGGCGGGTTCGTTGATCGTGTAGACGACATTGATGTCAGGATCGGCGGCAAGGCAGGTTTCCATCGCCGTGCGGCCGCCCTCTTCGTTACCCGCCGTCACTTCGTTGCAGATGATCCGTTCGTCGGTCTCATCACCCCACATATTCGGATCAACCACATCGATGCCGAAACCGGTCAAAAAGCCCTGATCGCGCAACACGCCAACCGTTGGCTGGCTGATCGCGAGGTCGAGCATCGCGATCTTGGCATCCGTCGCCGCATCGCCCAGCGTACCCGCAGCCCATTGCCCGATCAATTCACCGGCAAGGAAATTGTCGGTGGCAAATGTCGCGTCGGCGGCATCAATAGGGTTGAGTGGGGTGTCAAGCGCAATCACCAGCAAGCCGGCGGCACGGGCCTCTTCAACCGGATCAACAATCGCCGCCGTATCCGATGCGGTGATCAGGATCCCCGATGCCCCGTTGGCGATGCAGGTCTCAATCGCGGCAACCTGTGCCTCATGGTCACCATCGACCTGACCGGCATAGGAATTGAGCGTAATGCCAAGCTCGGCGGCCTTCGCCTCGGCGCCTTCACGCATTTTCACAAAAAACGGGTTGGTGTCAGTTTTGGTAATCAGGCAGGCCGAGGTGCCGTGGCCATCGGCCATGGCAGCACCGGCAGACGTGATTGCGGCAACGGCGGTGCCGATCAAAAGCTTTTTCATTTTATCCTCCCAGACATTTGTCAGCGGGGCCTCCACCCCGCCTATTCAACGCCAGGTTTCCCCAACGTACAGCGCCTAGAAGGACAGATTCCAAATCCGCTGTCAATTAATTAGTTAACTTTCTTTATTAAAAGACTACCGCTATACTGATGTCTGAAGGAGTGCTGCAGAACGCTCGCATGGATGACGGTTTGATCAGATCAATTAGCCTTGGGCTAAGCCAGCGTGGCGTTCGCGATCATAACGAACGCCTGTTGCTGTCGCTGATCCAGCGCCATGGCGCGATGCCCGCGAGCGATCTGGCGCGATATGCAGGGCTTTCGCCGCCGACGGTGTCAACGATCCTCAAACGGCTCGAGGCTGAAGGGCTGGTTGCACGCGGTGATCCGGTGCGCGGCAAGGTTGGCAAACCCTCGGTCCCGATGGGGTTATCACCGGATGGTGCGTTTTCGTTTGGGCTGAAGATCGGGCGCCGGTCAGCGGAACTCGCGCTGATCGATCTCTGCGGCGTCATGCGCCACGAGCGCCACCTGACCTATCCCGAACCTGTCGCGGCAGAGGTGTTCGACTTCGTCGAAAAGGGAATTTTCGAAATCTCGGAGAGCCTGCCAGAGGCACAGAGACAAAGGATTTGCGGCCTAGGCGTCGCCGCAGCCTTTGAGATCTGGAACTGGCCCGAACAGGGATCAATCGCACGGACAGAGTTCCTGACATGGCGGTCCGTTGATCTGCGTCAAGACTTGCAATCGCTCACTGGTTTGCCGGTGTCGCTGATCAACGATGCCACGGCGGCCTGTCAGGCGGAACATACTTACGGGCGTGGGAAAGAGTTTCGCGACTATGCTTATTTCTTCATCGGCGCCTATATCGGCGGCGGTGTCGTGCTGGATCACGCTGTCTATGAAGGACGGCAAGGCAACGCCGGTGCGCTTGGGTCATTGCGGACCATCGGGCCCAATGGCGAAAGCATGCAACTGGTTGAAATGGCGTCGATCCGCCAGTTGGAGAAGCGCCTGCGTGAGGTCGATCTTGATCCAAGGGTACTTTGGACTGACCCCGACAGTTGGACCGCCCTGTCGCGCTATGTCGATCCCTGGCTAGGCCAGACCGCGCAAGAGCTTGCAAAAGCCGCGCTCTCAACCTGTTCGGTCATCGACTTTGAAGCGATCCTGATTGATGGCGCGTTCCCAAGCGACATTCGCGAGGATCTAGTCGTCCGCGTGCGCCGCTATGTGACGACACAGGATATGCGCGGCCTGATCCCGCCACGGATCGAGGCTGGCTGCATCGGCCGCAAGGCCCGCGCCATTGGCGCGGCTACCCGGCCAATCAACACGCAATTCTTTTTGTAAGCGATACGGCCGGGCTCTTTGAACCTTAGCTGTTGATCGTCAATAATCATCGCCCGCATATCGATTGGGCTGACCCTTCGCAGCCGAGTCACCGATAAAATCCGCCCAGTCATCACCCGGTCGCCAGATGCTCTCCATCATGGCAAAAGCCTCTTCCTCCGGCAGATCATCATAGGTCTTCGCATAGCGATAGAAGAACGCGCTGACCCTGGCATTATAGATGCAATGCACGTGAATTTGTGACCCTGCATCATTGTCGAGCGCCGCCTTGAAATCTGCAAAATCCTGGTCGGTCGGGCTCTCGAAATCCACCGGTATGTGGGTGTAGCGCATGCCGAGTGCGGCGACCTTGTCGGCCTCATCAGGCAACGCGTCCTTCCCGTGGCCCAACCCCAGATTGACAATATGGGTCACGCCCAGATCGCGGATCTCGGCCAGTTGAGCGGTATCAGGCTGCCCGGATGTGGTCAGGCGCGCATTCACGCGGCGCCAGTTCAGGATGTGGTCTGGATCATTCGTCATCTCGTTACTCCTTCAGGCATGAAGATGCGCGCAAACCGCATGCGCCTTGGTGAACCGCTTGTCAGAGGCTGGGAATTTGACCAATTTCCCGGCGGGCCGCACCGGGCGCTGCACGAAATTCCCACCGCAATTGGGGCAGGTATTGTCAAATCTCTGCTCCACACACTCGGCGCAAAATGTGCATTCGAACGAACAGACGCGCGCATCGGTCGCGTCCGGTGGCAAGTCCTTGTCGCAGCATTCGCAGTTGGGCTTCAAAATCAGCATCACGTCATCTCCTACTCAGGTGACGCTAGACTATGGATTTTCGATTTGGCAGAAATGCCAATATGACTGCAAAAACTGCCAAATCCCATCCATCACGAAAACGGCTGGTCGTCTTTGTCGTCTACCCCGATATCGTGCTCCTTGACCTTGTTGGCCCGTTGCAGGTCTTTTCACACGCGCCCGATCCGGTGATGCAAGGCAACGGTTATGAATGCATTGTTGTGTCGGTGAGTGGCGGCCTCATCGAGACCAACACTGTGGTGTCCATCCCAAGCGAACCCATCGCCCGCGTTCTTGATCGTGACATCCACACATTGATTGTCGTCGGAGGTGACGGCGCGATTCCGGGCAGGCGTGATGCCACGCTGATCAGTGCAATCAATCGGCTCGCCGAACGGGCTTATCGCGTCTGCTCGGTCTGTTCGGGTGCCTTGGTGCTGGCTGCCGCCGGATGGCTCGACGGGCGGCGCGCCGTGACCCATTGGGATGATTTTCAGATGCTGACGGAAGAATTTCCTCATGTGAAGACAGAATTGGACCCGATTTTTATCAAGGATGGCAATGTCTGGACATCCGCTGGGATCACCGCGGGCATCGACATGGCGCTGGCGATTGTGTCGGAGGATCTGGGGCGCGCGTCAGCGATGGAGGTCGCCCGGTCGATGGTTGCGCAAATGGTCCGCTCTGGCGGGCAATCGCAATTCAGCCCCGCATTGATGCGCCAGGCCAGCGATGGCACCGGGCGCTTTGAGGCGCTGCATCTTTGGATGGCGGATCATTTGGCCGAGCCATTGCCCGTCGAAACCCTCGCGGCTCAAGCCGGGATGAGCGCGCGCAATTTCGCGCGGGCCTATGCGAAAGCCACGGGAACGACCCCCGCAAAGGCGGTTGAGGCAATGCGGATCGAGCGGGCTCAGGACTTGCTAGAGACGACACCCAAAAGCCTCAAACAGATCTCCACGCTCTGCGGGTTTGGCGATGAAGATCGCATGCGCCGCGCATTTCTGAGAACCCTGCACGTGTCGCCTGCGGATTACCGCAGCAATTTCCAAGTCTAAGGCCTTCCCAATCGCCTCAGTTGCCCGGATTCTGCGCTACCGCATCTGACAGGTCAGCAATCGCAACGTCAAAAGCGGCAATGAAGCTATCATCGATTACGCCTCGGGCCAATGTATTGAAGACCACGTTATCCAGTCCAAGCGCGGCGGTCGCCTCAAAGGCCGCTGGCGGCGGTGCCGCCTCCCAAATCAAAACGCGCGCACCGGTCTCGGCGACGAGCATTTCCAGCTCACCCAATTCTGTATCCGTGGGCATCACGCCGGGCTCCCATTCGAGCGATGCGATCGAAAGGTCGTAGCGCCGGGCAAGATAGTGGTAACGCGGGTGGGTCGCGATCATCGGTACATCCTGCGCGCGCGCAAGCGCCGCTTGCGCATCGGCATCTAACTGTTCCAGATCACTGCGTAATTCCGCGAAATTGGCATAGACTGCGTCGGCTTGGGCAATCTCACGCCCGGCAATGGCACCCGCAATCGCCTCCGCCTGCGCGATGGCCAGCATCGGGTTGAGCCAGGTGTAAGAGGCCAGTCCTTCATGCGAATGCTCACCACCGTCACCATGGCTGTGGGTGATACTTTCGGTCACGATAAACTGGTCGCGGATCGCGGCCGACGTATTAACCAGCCGCGACCGTGGCAACGACACGCGGTTGACCCAAGTGGCAAACCCCGCCCCGTTCAGCAGGATCAGATCGGCTGATTGGATCATGCTGATATCCGCGATGGCGGGCCGCCAAAAAGAGGGATCAACATCCGTGGGCACAGGGAAAACAACCTCTGCCTCATCCCCCAGCAGGCGTTCTGCAAAATATTGCAACGGATAGTTCACGGCGACGATGCGTGGCCGATCCTGCGCCGCGGCGGGATGAGCCGCTAGCAGCGCCAGAAGAGCAGCAAGCCAATGATATATGTGAACACGCCTCACGTCTGACAGTTCCGCGCAATGTCTTCGGGTGTCAGCAGCCAGTAATTGTCGTGGCTGCCCGTATCCACCTCAATCACCAGCCCGCCCGTGTGGTCAACGCTTTCAAGCGCAATGCTAGCCGTACCATCGCTTTCAAGAGCCAGTGTCGTCAGAAGCAGGTTCTCCGCATCCAAAACGCGGACCTCGCCCTGTTGCGCGACATTGCCGTTTGAGAACTTCGCCTCCACCGTCACCGTCTCACAATCGACCGAGGCGAAGACAATGAGCTGATGTGCCGCTGCACCGATTGGTGCCGCGATCAAACCACAGCCCAGCAGAAGATGCCTGATCACTGCCCGGTCCATTCTTCGAAATGCACCCAGATCACGGCGCCCAGCTCCACTGCCTTGTCCTGACCGTCCTGCGGCAGAGTGTAGTCAGCCGTGTTCAGCGCGGCAAAGCCCCACCAGCCGTCAGATGGCGGTGCGTAGGTGAAGACGCCATCGGCATCAGCTTTGACCGTCTGGGTGATCATCAGTTCATCCGGTGCTGTCGCCCCAGCGCCATCATTGAAGAACTCAACCTCAACCTCCGCGTAAGGCACCGGCGCGCCATCCATCTTCACGATACCCTGAAAGACGTTGTGCTCCCACAGACCAAACGGTTTTGAGAGCGGCACGATCTCTGTCTTCAGACCCAGCTCGGTGTCCCAGCCCTCGTCATCGCCGTACGCGGTCACATAGGTCTTGGTATAGTGGATGATGAACGCATCCTCGGCAGGTTCCCAATAGGGTTTGGGCTCCATCGCAAAAACGTAAGTGCCCGGACGCTCCAGCGGGTAATCAAGCGTATAGCCCTGCTCATCCATCACCGTCGCTGATTGCAGATCACCCAACAGGTCGGTGGTTTCGCCCTCATGCGTAACCGAGAACGCGGCTGGCATCTCAAGGATCATCCCGTCCATCTCGAACGGATGCGAAAACGACATGGTGAGTGCCACGCTGCGCCCGTCTTCCTGGCTGATCATCGGATCGCTGGGAATGATCATCCCGTAATGCGCCAGGGCCGGTGACACGGCGATCAGGCTCGCCAATGATGCGGTGACAAGATGACGTTTCATGAAAACTCCTGTTGGTTATGCGCCAAGGGCGAGCAGCCACCCCACCCAGGCTTCGGCATTGCGCGACACGAAAATGCCGCCAAGTGCAGCGATACCGCCTGCAATTAACAATAACGTAACTGTTTCTGCCGCCAAGAGCCGCAGCACCATATCGCGCCGTGCGCCCAGTTTGACTGCAGTTGCAATCTCGCGTGCCCGCAGGCGGTAGCTGAGGAATACGGCCAGACCAATCGCAGCAAAGGCCGCAAAGGCGATGATGGCAGTCACCACATCCAAGAGCGATTTGATGCGAAAGATGCGGTCTACCAGCCCCTGCACCACTTCGGCCGGTGCAATCAATTGCGTAGGGTTTTCGCTGTCCAGATACCGGCCTTTCAGGATCGTTCCGGACCGTGTGTCATTAGGGACGACAATCACCGCCGAGGTCGGGAAGTCATTCTGATCGCCATGGAAATGGAAGCTTTCGATATTGTCAGGCGTGATCCTCTGGTATTGCACGACGGCCGCATTGGCGAGCGCGGCGGTCCCGTCGGCGATATCGGCGGCGGTCACCACATCCTCATGCCCATGCCCGATGCCCTGGATCACCCAGGCCGTCTTGATGTCCACAAAGATCGCCTGATCGTCCGGCGAGTTTGTGGGGGCGAGGACGCCCACAATGGGCATCTCAAGCGGATAGACGCCATCAAGATCAAACAGGTTCTCAGGCGCCGAAACCAGCGTGTCGCCCACCGTTTTGCCCAAAGCCGCGGCCACATCCGCGCCAATGACCGCGTCCCCGAGAAACGAAAGACCGCGCCCCTCTGCCGGAGTCAGATCACGGAAGTCAAAATAGTCGAGTGTGGTGCCAACGATCCGAAACCCGCTTGACGAAAACGCCGTATGTACCGGGATCGGGATGCCAAGCCCGCTATCCCAGACCGTTTCCACCTCTTGCATCGGCACAGGATCAGGCCGTTCATCCGAGAAATAGAGGGCCGCCATCACCAGATCGAGCTGCGACCCGCGACTGCCCAGCAAAAGCGGCGTCGCCTCGCCCCGCGCCACCAGCGCGCGTTCGCTGGTCGACAGCAAGGTCTGGGTGGCCATCGGCACAAACAGGATCAAGGCGGCGACCAGCACCAGCACAAGGCTGCGCGCCCAGTGATAGCGCAGATAGGCGAAGGCCAAGTACAGCGCATTCATGCCGCTGCCCCCGTACGGAACTCCGCAAAATCCAGCACCCGCTCAAACCGCGGCAAAAGCTCATGATCATGGGTCACCGCAAGCACAGCGGCACCTGCCTCTGCTGCCTGCTCAAACAACAAATCAAGAATGCGCGCCTTGCTGTCAGGGTCCAGATTGCCCGTCGCCTCATCCGACAGGATCAGTTTTGGCTGCGTCACAAGCGCCCGACAAATCGCAACCCGCTGCTGTTCGCCTTGGCTCAGCGCATTTGGATGGCGGTCGAGCTTGTCGCCGATCCCGCATGCAGCCGCCAATCGCTCTGCCCTGTCACGCACCGCCTTGTCGAGAGTCAATGCAGGCGTGATACGATAGGGATAAAGGATGTTCTGCCGTGCCGAGAGGTAATCAAGCAAAGCGAAGTCCTGAAACACAAAACCGATCTGGCTGGCGCGAAAACGGCGGCGCGCTGTATCGGACAGGATCGCAACATCAGTTCCCGCCACATCGATCTGCCCGGCATCAGGCGTCAGAATGCCCGCGATCAGGTACAAAAGCGTGGTCTTGCCGCTCCCACTTGGCCCGACCACAGCCACCCTTTCCCCGTCTTCCAGCGAGAATTCGGGGATTCGCAGCTGAAAGCCGCTGTTGCCATAGGCAAATGAGAGGCTCTCGATCCGCACCATCAGTTGGTTTGCGGCGCCAGAAAGGTTTCGCCCGCCGCATCGCGGTTCACCTCGCGCAAGGTGAAATCAGTGATCCGCCACGCACCCTCAACCGGGGCCACCGTCAGATCCGCGCTATAGGTATTGCCCCGGACATGCAGGTGTTCTGCATGACCCACGGTGCCGATCACCTGCCAAGAGGCGTCGATGGCGAGCACCGCCCCCTCTTGCGCGACGTTGGTGGTCAGAAGCTTGATTTCATGGATCGTCTGGTCCGCCTCATCCAGACCACCGCCCGCCATGGCACCAACCCGCTCGAGATAGAGATACTCCAAAGCACCGCCATGGGTGACGCTGGCCAGTGTGTCGTAGATGGCGTCTTCGCCGGTTTCGGCAAAGGCCTCGTAAACCACGAGCAAGAGCGCGGGCGTCAACCGCCAGAAATCTGCCCGCGCCTCTTTGACCGTCATCGGTTCCAGACCCGGAGCCGCGAATGTATCGGTTTCCGAGATCTGATCACCCGTCGGCAAAAGTAGGAAAACGGTCAATCCGATCAGGCCAGCGGCAGATATGGCGGCAGCTTTGATTATGCGCGTCATGGCGGCCTGCTCGCGTAAAAAGGGGCGATTTTCGTGCAATGTGCGCGACTTCGAAGACAAGCGCAAGCGCACGGCCTGGGTCGGTTTTATGCAACTCCGATATCGGCCCAGATTGGCAAATGGTCCGAAGCATGGCGCGCCGGTCCTTCATTGACCACACCGGCCGCCCGCACCGCGAGGCCGCGCGAGACGGCGATCCGGTCAAGGGCTGCGATGGGCCGTGCAGCGTGGAAGCTGTGGCCGGGGGCATGCACGTCAAAGTCCTGCAGCACCTCCAACCCCTTGTGGGGCGACCATTCGTTGAAATCCCCGGCCACGACGACGCGCTCGGCTTCATCAACGGCACGCGCAATCGCACGCAATTGTCGGGTGCGATAGCGCCGCATCAGGCCCAGATGCGTCGCCACAAGACTGAACTGGTCCAGATCGACACGCACTGCTCCCCGAGGCTCAAGCCCCGGCAAGTCGATATGGGTCACGCGCCCATGCGCCAGCCCCTTGCGCAAAAGCACCGCATTGCCATGCCAACCCAGGCTAACATCATTGCGGGCAACAGGCACGACCTCAAAATCCGTTTCAGCGGCGATCATTGCACGGCACAAAGCGGTGGGTCGGGGCGCCAGCCGCCGATCCGCCTCTTGCAAGGCGACCACATCCGCGTGGAGGTCGTTCAACACCTGCAGAATCCGCCCAGGATCACGGCGCCGATCCAGGCCTTTTGCCTTGCGGATATTGTAACTGGCGACACGAAGCCCTTTATCAAACCTAGTCATGCTCTCAACATGGGGGCATCGCGGCAGAAGCCAAAGGGGGAGAGACATGGTCAAGGCGCTCTTTTTCGGTCAAAGCCCGATTGTCGCGATTTTGTGGGGGCTTTTGCTGCTCACATCGCTGACTGCCCTGTTTTTGGGCTTTTGGGAACTCAGCTTTGTTTCTTTTTCGACCTTTGCTTTGGCCGTTGCTCCTGCATTCCTGGCCTCTCGGCTGCATATCTCCCTCCCAGTGCCGTTTCTGGTCGCCACAACGCTGTTTATCTTTGCCAGCGTCTTCATGGGCGAGGCATTCGACTTTTACGAACGTGTCTGGTGGTGGGATGTGGCCTTGCATGCGGCCTCGTCCGTTGGCTTCGGTCTGATCGGCTTTCTCTTCGTCTTTATGCTGTTTGAGGGCGACCGCTACGCCGCGCCACCCTTTGCGATGGCCTTTATTGCCTTCTGTGTTGGGATGACGGTCGGTGCTTTATGGGAAGTGTTCGAATACCTGATGGACACCTGGTTCGGCCTGAACATGCAGAAATCCGGGCTGGATGACACGATGCAGGACATCATGATCAACGGGGCGGGTGCCGCATTGGGATCTTTTGCCGGATATCTCTATCTACGCGGACGTGGCGATGGCGTGTTCAGCCGCCTGATTGATCAGTTCATTGATCGCAATAAGCAGCTTTATCGCAAGTCCAAGGCACGCCTGCGCAAAGATACGCGCTAAAAAGCCGTCACATTGGCTTGAAGTCCTGCGGAACCGTATCGCGCTCTTCCAGAAGCGAGTCGGCCATGACCTCACCCACCTTGGGCGCCATCCCGAAACCGATCTTGAAGCCGCCATTGGCGATGAATTGACCGGGGCGCGTGGGATGCGCCCCTAAGACGGGTGCACGGGACCTGGTGCGCGGGCGCACACCAGCCCAGCGCGCAATGACCGGGGCATCCCGTAAGACTGAGAAAGCCGTTACGGCGCGGGCGATAATATCGTCAAGCGCAGCGTCGGTGTTGCTGGGATCGTCAAACTCTCGCTCTGACGTCGATCCCACTCCGACCGTCCCATCCCCATGCGGAATGATATGCAGCGCATCGGCGAAAAGCTGTGGCTGATCGATGGCATCATAGCGCAACAGGGCCGCCTGCCCCTTCACCCCATTGCCGCCAATCTCCTGCACGCCAGACCAGCCCGTGGCCCAGACGACAGCACCCTCCTCTGATCCTTCTCTGGTGACCTCTCCGCCCAAGGCTAGCACAGCATCGGCAAGCGCGTGCGTCGCCCGGCGCGGGTGGATCAGTGCCGAGAGCGTGTCGTGCACCACTAGGCCGGTGGGCGATGGCGGCATCCAGCTTGCCTCTCCGGCAGGCACGACCTCCCAAACCGCCTTGCCTTCCCAGAGCGTCGCCGCGTTGTCCGCCCGTTCACGCGCCAGGGCGACCGCTCGTTCGTCAGCAAGTGGCTGCAACCGCCCCGATCTGGCATAGCCTACATCGGCCCCGGTCAATTCCTCCACCCCGGCCCAGAAGTCCGCGGCCATGATCAGGCTTTCGAACTGAAACGCTTTCTTTTCGTTCCAGTTCTCTGGCACATGCGGGGCTAGGGCGCCGACCAGTCCGCCGCTCGCCCCGGCAGCGACACCGAACGGGTCGATCACGCGCACGAAGGCCCCGCGACGCGCGCAGGCATAGGCGACCGACAGGCCAAAGACCCCTGCCCCCATCACTGTGACATCTGCCGTTGCCATTCCGCATCCTTCCGCCCAAAGATGGCGCTGTTCTAAGGCGGGTGGGCATGACAGACCAGACGGCAAAACTCGACTGGAAAGGCGGCGTGCCCATCGCGCGGGCCTTTGATGACCCCTATTACTCGCTTGAGAATGGGCTGGCAGAAACCGAGCATGTCTTTTTGGCAGGCAATGACCTGCCCGCGCGGTTTGGCGGTGATTTTCATATTGCTGAACTGGGGTTCGGCACCGGCCTCAATCTGCTCGTCACATGGGCCGCGTGGGACAAGGCTGCCCGACCCGGAGAGTTGCATTTCACATCCTTCGAGGCCTTTCCCATGGAACCCCACGACATGCGCGCAGCGCTTGCCAATTTTCCAACGCTCTTTCCCTATGCCGAGACCCTGCTGGCTGAATGGACACCCGGCGCCGGAACGGTGGCGCTGACCGATGGCCCCACACTGCACGTCATCATCGGCGACGCACGGGAAACACTGCCGGTCTGGCAGGGCAAAGCCGATGCCTGGTTTCTCGACGGGTTTTCCCCCGCCAAAAACCCGGAGCTCTGGGAACCTGACCTGCTACGGGCCGTTGCCGACCACACCAAACCGGGCGGCACAGCGGCGACCTATAGCGCCGCGGGCCATATCCGGCGCAGCCTGACAGAGGCCGGTTTCGCCGTCACCCGCATCCCCGGCTATGGCCGCAAACGGCACATGACGCGAGGAAGGCTCACGCGTGCAGAATAACCCGCGCCTCGGCATCCTCCTAATGATCGCGACGACATTCGTCTTTGCGGTGCAGGACGGGATATCCCGCCATCTGGCGGAGAACTACAACGTGATCATGATCGTGATGATCCGCTACTGGTTCTTTGCTGCCTTCGTGATCACCATCGCCACGCGACAATCGGGGTCAATCCGGGCCGCCGCGGCCACAAAGCAACCGCTCTTGCAGATCACGCGCGGCACGTTGCTGGCGCTTGAAATCTGCGTGATGGTCAGCGCGTTTGTTCTTTTGGGTTTGGTCGAAAGCCACGCTATCTTTGCCTGCTATCCGCTGCTGATCGCCGCCCTTTCCGGCCCTGTTTTGGGCGAAAAGGTCGGCTGGCGGCGCTGGGTGGCCATCGGGATCGGTTTTGTCGGCGTGCTTGTGATCTTGCAGCCCGGCTACACCGTCTTTGCCCCCGCCGCCGCGATCCCTCTGCTTTCGGCACTGATGTTCGCGCTTTACGGCCTGCTCACCCGCTATGCTGCACGCCAGGACAGTGCGGCGACATCCTTCTTCTGGACCGGCACATCAGGTGCGGTGGTCATGACTGTCGCAGGCGTATGGTTCTGGGAGCCCATGAGCACCGCCGGTTGGCAATGGATGGCCGCGCTTTGTATCACCGGAGCTGGCGGGCACTGGCTCCTGATCAAGACCTACGAAGTGGCCGAGGCCAGCGCCGTCCAACCCTTCGCCTATCTGCAACTGGTCTTTGCCAGCGCCATCGGGCTGTTGCTACTGGACGAAACCTTGCGGCCCAACGTGGCCCTTGGTGCCGCGATTGTCGTTGGCGCGGGGCTATTTACGCTGTGGCGGGAACGTCAGACATAGATGGATGTTCGCCCATCGCACTTAGCCCCTCTCCGGTCTCACCACAGGCCTCACACTGGGCACATCCCCAACCACTTGCGGCAGCGGGCGGGCGATGGGGCGGATGAGGGGTTTGCGGCCGATGAGTAATTCGGTGAAGGCAATGGGAACCACTTCCCCGCTGAGACGCGCGCGGTAAACCGGCAGGCTCTCTGTCACGCGCATCACGTAATTTCGGGTCTCACGAAACGGGATATGCTCGATCCAGTCGACCACATCCATTTCACGCAAGCGCGGGTCGCCGCGTTCGTCCATCCAGATATTCGGGCGACTTGGCCCCGCGTTGTAACCTGCAGCGATGAGGACTGGCGTGGGGCCAAACTCTGCCTCCAGAATGTCGAGATACTTGGCACCGAGCGTCGCATTATACTCCCAATCGCTCGTCAAGCGTGCGCGGGAGTAGGGCAGTCCCAGAAAGCCCGAAACCTCCTCCGCCGTGGCTGGCATCACCTGCATAAGACCAAGAGCGCCCACAGGGCTTGCAATGCCGATATTGAACTCGCTTTCGCGCCTTGCAATGGCCAGGGCGAGAGCAGGATCAACCGGCAAATCCATGTCAGCCAGATCATGGAGCGGGAAATAGATAGAAGGGACAACAACGCCTTGCGCCGCCGCCGTCTTGCCCAGAAGCAAAGTGTAATATTGCTCATCGATTGTATTAAGATAAGCGCCCAAAGCCGCCAACGCCTCCGGCTCTAACTGGCGCGCGATATGGGCAAAGAAGGTGACTGCATGCCCGCGCTCGCCGCCTGCGCGCAAGAGAAGCGCGGCGCGGACCAGATTATCGTCGAAAACCGACGCATCCTGCCACTCTGGCACGGCGGCGGCAAAGCCCGGATCAAGCGGACGGCCGATTTTTTCGGCGGCAAGCAAGCCGTAGAACCCGGTCTGATACATGGCCCCTGCCCCGTAGGCCTCGCTCGCCAGGTCGGGGATGTTCTTTGCCTCATAGGTCCGGCCAATCCAATACCGCATCCGGCCAAGTGAAATGGGCGTGCGAACGATGCGGAGCGCGTTTTCGAAATGTGTCAGCGCCTGGGTTGGATCGCCCAGATAGGTGAGCGAAAGATAGCCGGCCAACCATTCCAGGTCGGCATAAGCCGCTCCGTCGCGCAGGTAATGGCGCGCGGCAATCTGATAGGCTTGCTCTGCGCGTCCTTCACGCATCTCGGACCGGGCGAGCACACGGCGCCAGCCGGCCCAGCTTTGCGGCTCGCCTAAGGCCGCGCGCGATGTGGAGCGGTCGATCAGCATCTCAATCGCTTCTTCGCGGTTGCCGCGACCAATGAGCCACGTGTAGCGGGCATGGGCAAAACCCGGATCTTCGCGCAGCTCTTCGGACACCGCGTTGTAAAGCGGCAGCATATTGCGGGTGCGCGCCAGATAGCCGATCCGCGCGGCAGCAAGCGCCTGCTGGTCATCATCCAGCAAGGGCAGCAAGCGCCGCGCCTCGCGCAAACGCGACTGCCAGAGCAGCGCATCCGCGCGGGCTAGGTGAAATGGTTCCAGCACATCGCCAAAGGCAGCGATAAGCTCTTTTTCTTCGTCTGCGCTCAAACGCAGCCCGATCCAAGCCTCGCGCAACATCGCCTTTGCGTCATCAATCCGGCCCGCATTCGTCAGCGCCTCTGCCAACCGCAGCGCGCCATCGCCGGTTTGTGGGGGCGTATCTGCAAACCACGCGATGATCTCATCCGGATCATGCCCTTTTTCGATGACCCGCTCAGCCTCTGCACGCAGACGGCGCCAATCGGGCCAGTCGGGATGCGATTGGGCAAAGGCCTGATAGGCGGCAAAACTGCCCTGCCCCTCGCGCAGCCGCAGCCATGTCAAAACGTCCTTGGTCAGCGGATCAGGCGCTATCAGATACGCCCGGTTCCAGCCGACTTCGGCTTCTTCAATCGCCGCAATGGCATCGGGATCCACAGATTGGGCCGAAACGGATGGCGCGGTCAGCAAGGCCGCTACGATTATGCCCAGAAGTCGCATCGGAATACCTGCACTGCCTCATCACAATTGATGATATGTCACCCCCCCACAATCGCAATGCACAAACTTGGCAATTGGCGGAAAGCGGTCTAGGTTCCGCCAGCTTTTAGAGGTGATTCAAGCCACCAGCCAAAGAAGGAAGCGTGCCATGTTCCAGGGATCTCTCCCCGCCCTCGTCACGCCGTTCGCGAACGGCCAGGTCGATGTGGACGCGCTCAAAAAACTGGTGAACTGGCATGTCGATCAGGGCAGCCATGGGCTCGTGCCGGTTGGGACGACGGGTGAAAGCCCGACGCTGACCCATGATGAACATGATCTGGTGGTCGAAACCGTTGTGAAAGAGGCTGCCGGTCGAATTCCAGTCATCGCTGGCGCAGGGTCGAACAACACCGCCGAAACCGTGCGGCTGGTGCAGGCGGCCAAAACGGCCGGAGCCGATGCCGCCCTTGTGGTGACGCCCTACTACAACAAGCCCACGCAGGCCGGGCTGATCGCCCATTTCACAGCCGCCGCTGATTGCGGGCTGCCCATCGTGATCTACAACATCCCGCCCCGCTCGGTCATCGACATGACGCCCGAGACGATGGGCACGCTGGCCCAGCACGAGATGATTATCGGGGTCAAGGATGCCACGGCTGACCTGTCCCGCGTGCCCAAGCAGCGCATGACCTGCGGCCCGGACTTCATCCAGCTGTCAGGCGAAGACGCCACCGCACTGGGGTTCAACGCCCATGGCGGCAAAGGTTGCATCTCCGTCACCGCCAATATCGCGCCCCGGCTGATCGCGGAGTTTCAGGAAAGCACACTGTCGGGCGACTATTCCACAGCGCTCACGCAACTCGACCGTCTGATGCCCCTGCACGAGGCGGTCTTCACCGAGCCCGGCCTTTGCGGCGCGAAATACGGGATGTCGCTGCTGGGGCTTTGCAGCGACGAGGTCCGCTCGCCGCTAACCACGCTGACCGATGGCACCAAGGAAAAGGTGCGGTCAGCGATGGTCCACGCGGGACTGCTCAACTAGATTGGTGATTTGGCCTATCGCTTGATCTGGTTACAGGTTTTCCTCCAGCAGATCCTCAAAACCGTCTAAGAAGATGACACTGGCGGTCACTGCCGCGACCACAACAAGCACCGCACCCGTCGCAACACCGCGATTGATGCGATCCGCGCGCTGTGCCTCCGTTTCATTCGGCGGCACGGCGCAAGCGGGCAAGGTCGCGATTACTGCGATCAAAACAAGTTTTGCAAGAGAGTTCATACTGGGGTCCTTCAGAATAGAAACGAACCAGAAAGCAGCGGACTTCGAAGCAAAATAACGAAAGAAAACCTTAAAATAACAATATCGTAGCCAGGCAACTCTTTGGCCGCGCCTTAGGCTAAGACGGGCAAGCCGCGTGCCACAATCTGTGTTCAAATCTTTCGAGCACGAAACCGCGCAAACCTTGGTGAAGTACGCGGAAATCTTGATTTGCGTTGATTGATAAACTCTGGTCCACGAAAATATGCTGCTGGAGTAGCCAAGAATTATTGGGTGAGCACAGGGTAGCCGTCAGAGATCAACTTTAGCATCAAGCTACGATCTGAAACATCGAAGCACTACAGTTTGAAACACACGCAATAGCGGGCGGCACGCGAGAGGGATCAAAACGACCGAAGGCGCGGGACTTGCCGCAGCATAGATCGCTAGATTTCATCAAACAGGTCCCCTACAAATCGCTGGAATACAAAGGCGAGGGACGAATATGGGTGCTTGGGGTGCCGGGCTCTATCAATGTGACGAAGCCGCAGATGTGAAGGAAACATTTGCGGATACGGTAAAACTCCCCGTTGATGTTGACGAACTCGTCGCCCGTGTCACTGGCAAAAGCGGCCTTGGTACTGACCCTCTCGCCGAGGAAGAGGTCGATGGCTGGCTTGTGATTGCCGATCAACTCCACCTTTTCGGGCTTGATCATCAACCCACGTTTGAGACCGCTCTGAACATCATCGACAGCGGTGCCGATCTGAAGGCCAAGGAAGACCTCGACATGAGCCCGCGCGACTTGAAGAAGCGCGCGCAAGTGCTCCAGGACCTCAAGGCCAAATGGGCCGCGCCCCATCCCAAGCCGCGCAAGCGCAGGATGATGAAAGGGCCCGAGAAATACCTCTTTGAAATCGGCGACGTCTGGATCATGCCTGCAGCGGGCGGAGCACCTTTGCCCTTTGATTGGCACGGCTATGATCCCGCAACAATCGATCAGCACTACAAACCGGAAGGCTGGGCCGGTTTTGCTGTTTTTGATCGGTGGCGACACGAAGACTTCTATGCACGCTATCTGATCGCCATCCTTCATATCGACGGGGCCGACAAGCCAACCTTGGAGGCTGCCGCCGACCTTCCGATCCGCCATGTGACCGACCAGATCCCCTATCTTGACGCGCATGATGAACTGAAACACCGCGATGTTGTCAGTGAGCAGGTCTATACCACCTATGTCCGCACCCCGGGCAAAACCCTGCGGATGTGGCAGGCAGAGCGGCTGGGGTCGCTGGGCGACATGGATGCTGAAGGGTTACTTGCTGCGCTGAAGGGCGAGTTCAAAGATGTGCACACCCCGCCCGCCGGTGTCGCGTCAATCGAGCACCTGATGACACTCACGTCCTTTCATCACAATTTTGGTTGGAGTGCGGATAACGACGATACCACGAAGATATCGGAAACGACTTCCATGCCGTTGTCTCGTTTTGTGAAATAATCTGATGGTAGTTGGCGGTATGATGGTGCTACCCCGCTCCGCTCAACCACCCAACCGCATATTGCACGCCTTCACAGCCGCCAAACGCCGCCGCGCGCTCCAGTTCTGTCTGAAGCGCCCGCACGCGGCCTGAGCCCATGCGCACACCCTTCTCCGGCCAGAACGCGCGGACGGCCAGCACCCCGTTTTCACGCTTCATGTCGATCCGGCCAATCAGCTGGTCCCCTTCGATCACGGGGAAGACGTAGTAGCCGTATTTGCGCTTGGCTTCTGGCACGAAAATCTCGATGCGGTAGTGAAAGCAAAAGAGCCGCTCCGCACGCTTGCGATCTCGCAGGGCCGGGTCGAAGGGGGATAGGATGCGCGCGCGCGGCACTGGCACGGGTATCTCACGATCCATAATGTCGGGCCGTGCGAAGGACCGGCGCAGTTTGCCGTCCCCCCCTTCGACATCCACTTCGATGATCCGGCCCTCCGCGAGAGCGGTCGCGCACCACGCCTTGGCCTCTGCCGGGGTCAGGTGGTCCCAGAACGCCATCAACTCCCCGCTTGTGGCGAAGCCAAGCCGGTCGAGCGCAGCGGTGCAGCACCAGTCGATTGTGTCCTCAGTCGTGTGGCGGCGGTTGAGGTGCTCCGGCGGGATCACCCGTTCGGTCAGGTCATAGACTTTGGTAAAGCCATCTCGTCGGACGACCGATACCTGCCCGGACCGCCACAAATATTCCAGCGCGGTCTTAGACGGATGCCAGTCCCACCAGCCGCCTGACCCGCGTTCTTCATCTTCGCCCACCTGACCAGACGTGCAATGCCCGTGATCGGCGATCCGGCGCAGCACCCCATCGATCTTTGTCATGAAATCCCCGCGGCGCCCGTCGCGCCAGCGGTTTTCCATTCGTGCGGCATCGCGTTGAAACCGCAGCCGCCAATGGGCGAAGCTTTCGATGGGGATGACAGACGCATCATGGGTCCAGTGTTCGAACACCTGCCGGTCACGTGCCAAGAGGTGCTGCAGCGCCTTGGGGCGATATTGCTGCCGCCGCGACCAGAGGATCAGGTCATGGGCGCGGGCAAAGGTGTTCACACTGTCCACCTGCACAAAGCCCAGATCGTCGATCACGCTTTTCAGGTCCGCCCCTTTGCCGGAGCCGCTTGGCCGAGATGCGAGCAGGTGTTGGTTGAGAAACAGTTGCCGCGCCTGGCGGTTGCGCAATACCGGTACGCTCACGTCTCGGCCTTTGTCATCTGTAGTTGCTGCAACCGAACCTGACGCAAAGCCTCCACCAGCAACGCCGTCACCAGCCCGATATTCAGCAAACCATTGGCCGCTGCCATCCCACCCAGAAGACGCCATTCAACCGGAAGTAAGACATCGCCAAACCCCAGCGTCGTAAAGGCCACCAGAGAGAAATAGACAGCCAGCTCAAGCGTGTCGAAAACGCCCAGCGCCATCATCGCGAGCGCCCAGGCCCAAACACCGGCGGTCATCTGCGCCATGATCCAAACAGCTGCAATGCACAGAACCAGGATCAACTTGGGGCGGTGCGGGGCACGGGCAAGCCAGGGGCGGTAGCGCATCAGCCAGGTTTCCATCAGCCAATAGCTGACCCCCGCAATCATGATCGAAAACAGCATCAACGCTGTCCCCAAGGCCAGTTGAATGAACATCCCTGCGTCTCCCCGGCGCATCTTGTATGAGGGCGCGCCATCGCTTATCTCGGCCCAACTATGGCCAAGAAACCGGAAAACAAAAACTACAAAGTCGTCGCCGAAAACCGGCGCGCCCGGTATGATTATGCCATTGAGGATGATCTGGAGGTCGGGATAATCCTGACCGGGTCCGAGGTGAAATCCCTGCGCAACGGACAGTCCAACATTGCCGACAGCTATGCATCCGTCGATGATGGTGAGCTGTGGCTGACCAATGCCTATATCGCACCCTATGACCGGGCCATGTTCAGCCATGACGAACGGCGCAAGCGCAAACTTTTGGCCAGCAAGCGCGAGGTCGCCAAGCTCTGGAACGCCACCAAGCGGGAGGGGATGACGCTGGTCCCGCTGGTCATGTATTTCAACGACCGAGGCCTCGTGAAGCTCAAGATCGCGACGGCCAAAGGCAAGAAGCACCACGACAAGCGCCAATCAGAGGCCAAGCGCGATTGGGGTCGCCAGAAGCAGCGGCTCTTGCGGCACGGCGACTAGCTCCGGCTGGTCAGGAGGCGCAGCCCGGCGAGTGCAAAGAACGTGCCCAAAACAGCCTGAATCCCGCGTCGCGCCTTGCCGTAAAAACGCACCATGACATCGGTCGAAAAGGCGATGGCGTATATCAGGTGCAAGATCACCGACAGAATAAACGTCCCCAGCACGATCACCGCGCCGACCCAGAATGGCGCTCCGTCCTGCAGCCCAAGCGATATAATCGCGATCCAGGACAGCGCCGCCTTGGGGTTGGTCATCTGGATGATATATCCGCGCCGCAGATAGCCGAGCTTTGTACGGCGCCCGCCGGCTAGTTCTTTCGCTTCAATGTCGTGCCGGGCGGCGGCCGACCTGAACGCTTTGTAGGCTAGCCATAAGAGATACACGCCGCCAAGCACCTTGATCACGAGCAAGGCCGATGCATAGGCCGCGAGCAGCGCCGAAAGCCCCAGCACCGTTAGGACAGCCCAGGTGAACGACCCGATGGCCACACCCATGGCCAGCGCCATGCCGGACCCACGCCCGACACTCATCGACGTGCCCATCACCGACAGGACATTTGGCCCCGGACTGGCAATCCCCAGCAAGAAGGCCGCATAGGCCGTCAGAATTCCAGGAAGATAAAGTGCAACATCCTGCATGTCTGTCCTCTCAAAGGGTCATGATGTTCGCACTATGTTCTCATGGAATGATTTTGGCAACTGAAAGAGTGGATCAATGCCAACCACGGAAGGCTGGCATTAATGCTTATCTGCTACTCCGCAGGCTCGGTCACATGGCGGCTTTCTTTTTCTGCTGCATAATTCGCCTGAGCAGTTTCGACGGCCTTTGCGTGAATCTCCGCCAGCTCCGGCCGCATCTTCTGCGCCCGCACGGCCGCGTTCATGGTCGACATATGTTGGCCCTGGAAATGCGGGAAGACTTCGCGGGCAATCAGTTCATAGCTTTTCCTGGTCGCCTCGAAATTCGCCCAATTGTGGGCCAGCATCAGATAAGCGCCGAAGCCGCCGTTGGACTGCTTCCAGAGCCGGTCGATCTGTGCGCGGCACATCTCGGGCGTGCCGATGGCGCCAAAGCCGCTGTCATTGATGAAATCGATCATCTCCTTGGCGTTCTGGCCGGGCATCGACATTTGCGGGAAGGCCGCGATTTCCTGGAAATAGTTGAACCAATGCTCGATCCCGTACTCCACGTCGCGCCGGGCCTGTTCAGCTGTTTCGGCAATATGGCAAAGCCCGACGAGGCGCCATTTTGATCGATCCACTTTCTGGTTGTAGTGTTTCGCCTCTTCCTCGATCACGTCCCAATGCAGGGCAAGCGCGTCGAACCCGGCAGCCGTTGTCGCTCCGATTGAGATCAGCCCGGTCCCATATTTGCCTGCAAGCTTTGGTCCGGTCGGTGAGGCAACGGCCGCAGTGGCCAGATCAAAGTTCGAATAGGGGCGCAGATGCAGGCGCGCATCCTTGAGCACCCAGCGGTCATTTTCGAAATTCACCGGCTCGTCCGACCTGAGTAACCGCGTGATGATATCCAGCCCGTCCGCCAGCAGACCGCGTGTGTCTTTCTGGGAGAGCCCGATCATCGTCGCATCCGTTGGCAGCGATCCAGGCCCAAGACCCAGCATGGCTCGGCCCCGTGTCAGGTGATCAAGCTGCACGATCTTTTCCGCCACCCAAAGCGGGTTGTGATAACTAACCGAGACAACGCCCGTGCCCAGTTTGATCCGGCGGGTGCGAGGCGCGGCAGAGGCGATCATGATCTCCGGGCTTGCCGAAATCTCGGACCCGGCGGAATGGTGTTCGCCAAACCAGACCTCATCATAATCGCAGCGATCGAGCCACTCGACCAATTCCAGATCCTGCTCAAGCGCGAGGGTCGGGTTGATCCCGGGTTTATGAAAAGGCGCCAGAAAAATACCAAAACGCATACGTTCAGTCATTGCAGTTCCTCCCATTTTTGGCCATCGCGACCGGCGATTGACCCTAGGGAAGGTTAGCGTGGTCAAGACAGAAACGCCAAATCACATCTGGGATGCGCGCCGCCTGCCAAAACTGCTTGCGGCTTTCCCTGCGATGTCCCGCATTGCCTTGTCTTGGCGGGCGGCGCGCGGTAGCTCTGAGGGCACCACAGACAATGGGCGTGACATGACACCTGCCACAGCAGACGATCCGAAAACGCTGGTCAGCACAAACTGGCTTGCCACGCATCTGAAAGATCCCGATCTGAGGATTTTCGATGCCTCATGGTATCTGCCTGATATGGGTCGTGACGCGCATGCGGAGTATCTCGCCGGGCACGTCCCCGGCGCGCGGTTTTTTGACATTGATGAGATCAGCGACGGCCGCTCAGAATTGCCACATATGGCACCACCGGTCGAGAAATTCATGTCGCGGATGCGGGCGATGGGTGTGGGTGACGGGCATCAAGTCGTTGTCTATGACGGGATGGGCATCTTTTCCGCCGCGCGGGTCTGGTGGCTGTTCAAGCTGATGGGTCAACATGACATCGCGGTGCTTGATGGCGGGCTGCCCAAATGGGTCGCAGACGGGCACAAGACCACGACAACGCCGCCCACGATCCGTGACCGGCACATGACCGTCAAAACGGAGCCACAGCGGGTGCGGGATGTGACGGAAGTGGCAAGGGCCGCAAAACTCGGCGATCACAGTATCATTGATGCGCGCGCCCCTGCCCGCTTTCGGGGTGAGGCGGAAGAGCCGCGCGAGGGCTTGCGTGCCGGCCATATTCCGGGATCGCAGAATGTCTTTTATCAGGACCTTCTGAACGATGATGGCACGATGAAACCGCCCACGACTTTGCGCACGATTTTCAAGGATGCCGGTATCGATCTGCAAAAGCCCGCGATCACGACCTGCGGGTCGGGGATCACCGCCGCGATCCTGTCGCTTGCCCTTGAGAGGATGGGCAAGACCGATCACGCCCTTTACGACGGCTCATGGTCCGAATGGGGCATGTATGCCGACCTTCCCATTGCAACCGGAGCCACCTGATGCTGGAAAACCTCACCGCCCAACCCGCTGACAAAATCCTGGCGCTCGTCGCGAAGTTTCAGGCCGATCCGCGCAGCAACAAAATCGATCTAGGCGTTGGCGTGTATAAGGACGCATCCGGCAACACGCCGGTCATGCGGGCGGTCAAGGAAGCCGAGGCGCGTATCCACAAGAGCCAAAAGACAAAGGCCTATACGGGCCTTGCAGGTGATCCGGTCTTTCGGGACGCGATGCGCGATCTTGTTCTGGGCGATAGCGTGCCTGCCGAACGTGTCGCGGCTATTGCGACACCCGGCGGTACTGGAGCGGTGCGGCAGGCGCTGGAACTGATCCAGCTCGCAGCACCCCGCGCCACGATATGGCTATCGCAGCCGACATGGCCGAACCACCCGTCGATCATCAAGTATCTGGGCATGAACATGGCCGAATACCGTTACTTCGACGCTGAGACGCGCGGCGTGGATCTGGCCGGGGCGCTGGCTGATCTGGAACGCGTCAATGCGGGCGACGTGGTGCTTTTGCACGGCTGCTGCCACAACCCGACCGGCGCAAACCTGACTTATGAGCAAATGGCACAGGTCATCGGTGTGTTGCAGAACCGGGGGGCGGTGCCGATGATCGATATTGCCTATCAGGGTTTTGGCGATGGGCTGTCGGAAGATGCGAAAATCACCCGGCAGATTGCCAGCAGTTTTGAGAACTGCCTGATTGCGGCGAGTTGTTCAAAGAACTTCGGGATTTATCGAGAACGAGCGGGCATCCTGATGGCTGTCGCCAAGGACGCCGATCAACAGGCGCTGACCCAGCAGAATCTCGCCTTCCTGAACCGCCAGAACTACTCCTTCCCCCCCGATCACGGGGCACGGGTCGTCTCGACCATTCTGACTGATCCGACATTGCGCGCCGATTGGGAGGCGGAATTGGAAGAGACCCGCAAAGGAATGCTCGATTTGCGTCAGCAATTGGCCGATGAGTTGCGGCGTCTGACAAATTCGGACCGGTTCGATTTTCTGAGCGCGCATCGCGGCATGTTCAGCCGGCTGGGGACGACACCGGACAAAGTAGATGTCTTGCGGGACGAATACGGCGTTTACCTTGTGGGCGACAGCCGGATGAATATCGCAGGATTGAATAAGGAAACCGTGCCTGTGCTCGCCAAGGCAATTGTCAGCGCAGGTATCTGAACCGGGGCGAAGGAAATTAGCTAACTTCCTTCCGAACACAAAAATTTTCGCGAAAATTTTTGCGCCGCAGCGTCGCTTATGCTGCGCGTGCGAATTGCGCTTGTGAAGCGCCGCGTAATATTCTACTCCCCACACGACTACTGACGAAACAATCATTCGCGAGGATCGGATCCATGTCATTTCGCCTTCAGCCCACACCACCGGCGCGCCCCAATCGTTGCCAGCTGTTTGGACCGGGATCGAACACCAAGCTTTTCGTGAAGATGGCCGCCTCGGCGGCGGATGTCATCAATCTTGATCTTGAAGACAGCGTGTCGCCCACGGACAAGGATGTGGCCCGCGCGAATGTCATTCAGGCGATCAACGAGGTTGACTGGAACACAAAGTTTCTGAGCGTTCGGATCAACGGGCTGGACACGCCGTATTGGTACAAAGACGTGGTCGATGTGCTGGAACAGGCGGGTGACAGGCTTGATCAGATCATGATCCCGAAGGTGGGCTGTGCAGCGGACGTCTACGCGGTTGATGCGTTGGTCACGGCAATCGAGACGGCGAAAGGGCGTAAGAAGCCCATCACCTTTGAGGTCATCATCGAATCCGCCGCAGGCATTGCCCATGTGGAAGAGATCGCCGCGAGCTCCCCCCGTATGGCGGCGATGAGCCTTGGGGCCGCGGATTTCGCGGCCTCCATGGGCATGCAAACGACAGGCATCGGCGGCACGCAAGAGCAGTACTACATGTTGCATGGCGAAACACGGCACTATTCCGATCCGTGGCACTGGGCGCAGACGGCAGTCGTTGCAGCCTGCAGGACCCATGGCGTGCTGCCAGTGGACGGCCCCTTTGGCGATTTCAGCGATGATGAAGGCTACCGCGCGCAGGCGCGCCGCTCGGCCACTTTGGGGATGGTCGGCAAATGGGCGATCCATCCCAAACAGATCGCCCTCGCCAATGAGGTCTTTACCCCATCAGATGATGCCGTCGCAGAGGCCCGCGAGATCCTCGCCGCAATGGAAGACGCCAAGGCAAGGGGCGAAGGGGCGACAGTCTACAAAGGCCGCCTGGTCGACATCGCATCGATCAAGCAGGCCGAAGTGATTGTGCGCCAGTCCGAAATGATCGCGGGCTGACGCGAAGGGCTTATTGGCCCGCGAGGGTCAGTTGACCTGCGTTGAAGGCGTCACGACAATCTGTCGCGTCGCGCATGATATCGTCCTGCAGCAGCGGCGTGCTGGTCATACCAGGCCCGGCAAAGCGCATATCGTCGCATTCACCGTCATTGGACCACTCACCGCTATCGTCGCCAAAATCGATGCTGCCGTCTTTGGCAACGCCGCGCAGCGACAAGCGACCCGCCTGGAAGGCCGTGGCGCAATCAGTTGCATCGCGCAGCACATCATCCTGCAGAAGCGGGGTTGTTGTCATCCCTGCCCCTTCGAAGCGGGCATCATCGCATTCACCATCATTGGACCACTGGCCCAGATCATTGCCGAAATTGACGCCCGCAACGATCAGATCCGGCACGTCAGGAACGGCAACATCGCCCGCAAGGCCCAGCAAACCTGCCTCAAACGCGGTCCGACAGTCGGTGGCGTCACGCATGATGTCGTCCTGCAACAAAGGCGTTGTCGTCATGCCAGGCCCGGCAAAACGCATGTCATCGCATTCGCCATCATTGGCCCAGTCGCCATCATCATTGCCAAAATCAATCGTCCCATCTGCGGCCACGCCGCGCAGCGCCAAGCGACCTGCCTGGAAAGCGGTCGCACAGTCGGTCGCATCGCGCAACACATCATCCTGCAACAGCGGTGTCGAGGTCATGCCTGCGCCTTCAAAGCGGGCATCGTCGCATTCGCCATCATTGGCCCATTGCCCGTTGTCGTTACCGAAATTGACGCCAGCCACAACCAGACCATCCGCTTGCGGTGCATTAGCGCGTAGCGTGATCAGTCCAGCATCAAATGCCTTGCGGCAATCGGTGGCATCAGCGCGAATGTCTTCGTCCAGCAACGGTGTGCTGGTCATGCCGGGGCCTTCGAACCGCGGATCGTCACATTCGCCGTCATTCGACCATGACCCGCTGTCGTCGCCAAAATCGATGGATTGCGCCCAAACCGGGCTGGCCGAGATACAGGCAACAACTCCCAAAAGACCAAGAATTCGCATGATGTATTCCTATTTATGCGTGATCGGTGCGGCCTCTGTTTCATCGCTGCATGTGGAGGTCAAATGGCAATATCATGACATTCTGGTGCCGTTGCCATCATGCGACCCATACGCCATATATCTGCAAAGTTTTGGAATAAGGCGTGGTCATGACCCAATATCTCGACTTCGAAAAACCGCTGGCCGAAATCGAAGGCAAGGCGGAAGAGCTGCGCGCGATGGCCCGCGACAACCCCGAGATGGACGTGGAGAAAGAGGCGAGCGCGCTGGACAAGAAAGCCGCCGACCTGCTGACCTCGCTATACGCCGATCTGACACCATGGCGCAAATGTCAGGTGGCGCGTCACCCTGAAAGGCCCCATTGCAAGGACTATATCGAGGCGCTTTTCACCGAATATACGCCCCTTGCCGGTGACCGGAACTTTGCCGATGATCACGCGGTGATGGGTGGGCTTGCCCGGCTTGAGGGTAACCCTGTGATGGTGATCGGCCATGAAAAGGGCAACGATACCAAATCGCGGATCGAGCGTAATTTTGGCATGGCCCGCCCCGAAGGCTACCGCAAGGCGATCCGTCTGATGGACCTCGCCGACCGGTTTGGTCTGCCCGTCATCACGCTGGTAGACACGCCCGGCGCCTATCCCGGGAAAGGCGCCGAGGAACGCGGGCAGTCCGAGGCGATTGCGCGGTCGACCGAGAAGTGCCTCGAACTCAAAGTGCCACTGATCAGCGTTGTGATTGGTGAAGGCGGGTCAGGTGGCGCGGTGGCCTTTGCCACCGCGAACCGGGTCGCGATGCTGGAGCACTCGATCTATTCGGTGATCAGCCCCGAAGGCTGTGCCTCGATCCTGTGGAAAGACGCCGAGAAGATGCGCGAGGCGGCAGAGGCTTTGCGCCTGACGCCGAAAGACCTGCACGAGCTTGGCGTTTGTGATCGGATCATCCCCGAACCCGAAGGTGGCGCGCATCGGGACCGTGCGGCGGCGATCAAATCCGTGGGCGAGGCATTGGTGCAAATTCTGAACGAGTTGCGCGATCTGTCGGGCGACAAACTGCGTGGCGACCGGCGCGGCAAATACCTTGATCTGGGCGCGAAAGGCCTTGCAGCATAAGTGGCGTTTCTTAAGGGCCATTGGCAGCTCTTGCTGCTGACCGCACTTGTCTTTGCGTTCTGGCAAACGCCCGTTGTCGTCCCTTTGAAAATCCTGATCGTCTTCTTTCATGAACTGTCGCATGCAGTGGCCACGATCCTGACCGGTGGTGAAGTGATCAGCCTCAGCGTGTCGGCTGATCAGGGGGGGGTGGTCTGGAGCCGGGGCGGCAACCGCTTTCTGACGCTCACCGCAGGATATCTTGGCTCCCTGCTGATCGGTGTGGGCCTTTTGGTCGCCGCAACGCGCAGCAAGGCGGATCGGGCGATCATGGCAGGATGTGGTGCGATGATGCTGGTCGTCGCCGGGCTTTACATTCGGGATTTCTTTGCACTGTCCTTTGCGATTAGCATAGGCGTCGCAATGCTACTGATGGCGCGTTTTCTGGACCATGCGGCCAATGATCTCGCACTGCGGGTCATGGGGCTGACCAGCATGATTTACGTGCCCTATGACATTTTCAGCGACACGATTGCGCGCTCAAACCTGCGGTCTGACGCGCGCATGCTGGCCGAGGAGTTCGGCGGAACAACGATGATGTGGGGCGGGTTGTGGCTGGCGCTAAGCCTTGTCGTGATCGGCTTATGCCTGCGCCGTGGTTTGGGGCCAAACAGCAACCTTGCGTTCAGAAGCAAGTAGACACGTTATTATGCAGATAGATGTTTATCTAAGAGGCCACCCGCTCCACCGATAACGAATGAACGCTCGCGTCAACTCACTTCTTTGAACGACGAGCTAGTATGGCCCAATTGCATTATCGATAGCCTGAGAAAGCATATCGATGCTGAACATCAGATAAGCCAACATCAAAATGACATCCATGTGGCGCGCAAAATAAGTAAGCCGAAGCCGGCGAAATATGTTCTGCTGAAAATCGCTTAAGAAAGGTCGAACTCTGTCCTCGCGCCAGTTCTGAATAATGCGAGAGGCCCAAAGGAAAAATGCGCAGAGCGCAGCCTGTCCAAAAAACTCGACATAGTTCATGGCTTACCACATCGTCTTTGCGGCACGTTCGGGCCATTCGGCGTCATAGGCGGCGCCGTCAAACCCCTCCTCTTGCTCGGCGAGCAGCTCTCCGACTGTCGGCAAACCGGCGCTTTCATCGCCCGATGACCAGACCCGCGCCCGCATCAGCGCGCGGGCGCATTGGCTGTAAACCTCGGCCACTGTGATCACCACGACACTGCGGGGCTGACGACCCTTTTGATCAAACCGGGCCAAGAGGTCGGGTGCTGTCGACACGATCGCCGTGCCGTTCACGCGCATCACGTTGTTTGAGCCGGGGATGATGAACATCAGGCTGACCCGCCCGTCAGCCACGATATTGCGCAGCGTGTCCATCCGGTTGTTCCCGCGCCAATCGGGCATCAACAGAGTCTTGGGGTCCAGCATCTGCACCACCGGGCCATCATCACCGCGCGGGCTGCCATCGGTGCCTTCGGGCCCGACGGTCGAGACCATGCAAAGGCGCGAGGCCATGATCCATTTGGCATAAAGCGGGGTCACGTGATCTGCGACTTTGATCAGTGATGCTTTGCCGGGTTGGCCGTAAAGCGCCTCTAGCGCTGCGATATCGGTGATCACGTGGTCATCCATGAAAGCCTGCCTCTTTGTTCAGCTTGTCTGATGCAGTTTCGATGTCGTGTTCGAGCCGCGACATGAACTCCTCAACCGCGAGCCCCGGTTCAATACGCGGCAGAAATTCGAAGATTGCCGTCCCTTGTTTGCGCATCACGCCGCGCTTGGGCCAATACACCCCCACATTCGTTGCCACCGGAACGACCGGTTGCCCGAGCTCCTTATAAAGCGCGCCGGTGCCAATCTTGTAAGGCGCCTTGACCCCCGGTGCGATACGCGTGCCTTGCGGGTAGATGATCAGCTGCCCAGGCAAGACGCGGCCCGCGCGGACATCCTCAACCATTTTGCGGATCGCCTGACCGCGCTTGCCCCGGTTGACGGGAATGCACCCAATCCGCAACCCGAATTGCCCGATGATTGGCGCATATTG
This sequence comes from Cognatiyoonia sp. IB215182, assembly GCF_033963905.1. Taxonomy (NCBI): domain Bacteria; kingdom Pseudomonadati; phylum Pseudomonadota; class Alphaproteobacteria; order Rhodobacterales; family Paracoccaceae; genus Cognatiyoonia; species Cognatiyoonia sp. IB215182. Next base: position 221,062 of record NZ_JAXBMB010000008.1, on the reverse strand, counting down.
CAGGATGGATTTCATGATGAACTTTCCGCGCGGAATTGCGCCATAGATCATCAGCACGTCCAGAAACGACTGGTGCTTGGGTGCGACCATCACCTCGTCTTTCGGCGGTTCACCACGGATTTCCACCTTCAGCCCGATCATCCAGGACGCGGTCCAGCGGATCCAGAAGCAATAGGCATGACAACCCGCTATCGCTCCTCTTGGCGAGATGATGGCGGGGATCAGATAGATCACCCCACAGACCAGCATCGCGACATACATCTGCCCATTGAAGATCAGCGACCGCACCCACTGCACCGGATTACTCATATCTGTTCCCTTAACCTTGCAAACGCGGCCGCCCTTGTCGCGATGAACGCGACGATAGCCGATAGGGGTGGAATAACCAGTGGCCACAACCAGCCAAAGCCCTGAAACCCGATATTGGTCATCAGCCCACCAACGTCCTGGCTGTCGGGCAACAATGATATCGCGATCAGACCAAGCAGAACTCCACCCGTCGCACCAAGGCCCGCGCGCAAGGTAAAGCGCCGCACGAAAGCGCGTGCGATGTAGACGTCACGCGCGCCGACAGCACGCAAAACCCGGATCACTTGCGCATTGGCGTTGAGCGAGGCCTGAGCGGCAAGCGAAATCATTGCGGCCACAACCCCGCCGATGAGCAGAACGATCAGCCAGCCAAGCCACCTGACCCGTGATGCAGCCTGCAGCAAAGGCGCGCGCCAGGCGCTGTGATCGTCAAGCACCGCGCCGGGAACCTGCCCGCTGAGCCGCGCGCGCAAACCGGCCGCGTCATAGCCTTCATCTGTGGCGATCACCTCGATCAATTGCGGAACAGGCAGAGTGTCAATCGGTAAGTCGGGGCCGAACCAGGGCTCCAGCAGGGCCTGTTGCTCATCAGCCGATAATGCTCGCGCAGAGGCGACGCCGGGCGTGGTTTGAAGAACCTCAAGTGCCTCGTCCAGCAATGCATTGGCAAGGGCAGGATCGGCAGGCAGGCGCAGCGTGGCTGATTGCGCGAGGTCCTGCGCCCAACGGTCGGCGACGCGACCGGCGCTGAGCGACAAGGCAAGCGCAATGACCGCCAGAAACGCCATCACGGCGGCCGCAAAGACTGTCAACCGCGCCGTCAGACCGGTCGGTGGCACGACCCGGTCCGCTTGCCGGTCGCCGACAATGAGGTCAAGCACGGCCCTCACAACGCGGTCCCCGCATGGGTCAGTTGCCCATCCCTCAGCCGCAAGACACGGGCGTTGACATCCGATTTCACCGACCGGATCAGATTCAGGTCATGGGTCGCGATCAGCACCGCCTTGCCCATCTTGTTCAACTCAACCAGCAAGGTCAGCAGACGCTGCGACATCTCCCAATCCACATTGCCGGTCGGTTCGTCGGCGATGATCACGTCGGGCGACATGATGACCGCACGCGCGAGCGCGGCGCGCTGACGCTCTCCACCCGAAAGCTCCGGCGGCAATTGCCCGGCTTGTGGGCCCAAACCGACCCAGGCCAGCAGTTCCTTCAGGTTCTCCACCGCTTCATGTGCACGACCTGCCACCGTCAGCGGCAATGCGATGTTTTCAGCAACGGACAAATGGTCCAGGAATTCGCAATTCTGATGCACAACACCGATCCGCCGCCGCGCGAGCGCAATCGCATCGCGATCAAGCGCCGCGATGTCCTGACCAAAAAGGCGCACCTGCCCGCCAAGCGCATAAAGATCGGCATAACAGAGCCGCAGCAGGGTCGTCTTACCGGCGCCGGAGGGTCCTGTCAGGAAGTGAAAAGACCCGGGCTGCAGGGCCAGTGAAAGCTGTGAAAAAAGCGCCGTGCCGCCATAGCCATAAGACACTTTATCTAGTTCGATCACGTGGCTTTCCTTTGCGCCTCAGCGCCCTTCTGCCCAAATCTGCCACAGGTTTCAATGATCCGACTTATGCCGATGACGCAAAAGCTTTGCGTTTGCGCCTGTGATTGCTAGATTGTCGGGGGCTACAATAATAAGATCATGCTGCCGGGCAGAAGGATGGAAGTACGATGAGGCTAGTTTGCCCTAATTGCGGTGCGCAATATGACATCGCGGATGACGCTATCCCCGAAGGTGGGCGCGATGTGCAATGTTCGAGCTGCGCACATACATGGTTCCAGACGGAAAAACCCGCAGCGGTCGGTCGCAAGCGCAGTGAGCTTTTGCTGAACACGCCAGTTGCGGAGCCACCCGTTCGCAAACCGCTCGATTCCGCTGTCAGCGATATTCTGCGCCAGGAGGCCGCGCATGAAAGTCAGGCACGCGCAGCAGAGGCTGGCGGTCCACCGCCGACGCAAGAGCAAAAGCGTCCGCCCGGCGTGAATGTCGAGGAAACACGTCGCCGCATTGCTGAGATGACGAGTGCCGAAGCGGCAAAACCCGCGCCGTCACCGGCGGCCGTTGCGGCGGCCTCAACAGGTGCTGTGGCCACAGCCGCACCAGCGGCAGCTGCGCAGAACGCGAATTTGCGCGCGGTGCCGACTATCGAAGAGATCAACGCTTCCTTGCGGGCTCGCGCCGAGGCCAGCGATACGTCCGGCCTCACCGAAGCCGAGCAATACGAAGCGGTGCAGCGTCGCGGTTTCCGGCGCGGCTTCTTCTTTGTGCTGGTTTTGCTGGCCATTGTTATGGCGCCCTACTTCTTTCAGGCGCAGATCAACGAGAGCCTGCCGCAGTTCAGCCAATACATGGTCCCTTACGTCGAGACGATTGATCAGATGCGGCTTTGGCTGAATGATCAGGTTCAGGCCCTAAGCGCCATGATTGGAGATCTGACAGGTGGTGACAGCGCCAGCGGCTAGGCCAACCTAAAACTGATCCAACAGACGCCGCAGGTAGTCGCGTTCTACCTGGGGTCGGTCTTGTTCGGCTGAGCGGCGGCGGATCTCGCCCAAAAGCTCTTCGGCGCGGCGGTTGATTTCTTCGCGGCCCAGCAATTGTTGGTCAGTGCCAAGCTGACCCGTGTTGCCCATCTCGCGGCCAAGCGGGTCACGCTGGCCAGGCACCGGGCGGCCTGATGCCTGCCCCTGCTCTGATCCCTGCCCGGGTTCCGCCTGCTGGTTTTGCGCCAGGGCACGGCCCAATTCGCGCATGCCGTTGCGCAGCGCGTCCATGGCTTCGGCCTGCCGGTCAATCGCTTCGGGCAGATCGCCGTCGCGCAGCGCATCTTCCGCGCCTTCCATCGCGCCTTCCGCCCGCTCAAGCGAACGGCGCGCGATATCGCCCGCCTCGCCATCAAGGTTGGGGAGGCCGTCACGCTGGCGCTGCAATTCCTCGCGCAGGGCGCGCTGACGGTCTGCGAGGCTGCGGGCATCCTGATCGCCCTCGCCACCGGCGCCATTGCCCACCTGTCCGCTTTGAGAATCCTCGCCGACGCCCTGGCCCTGCCCCTGCTGGCCACCCTGACCGGGTTGGCCCGGCTGCTGGCCTTGTTGGCCCTGCGGCTGGCCGGGTTGCTGGCCTTGCCCTTGCTGGCCCTGTTGTCCCGGCTGATCTTGCTGGCGTTGCTGGCCCTGTCCGGGATTGAATTGTTCCTGCAGATCGCGGAACGCATCATCGGACAATTGTTCCTGATCCCGCAAAGTCTCGGCCAAATCCTGCATGGATTGCTGGCCGGGTGTTTGCGGGCCGTCACCGCCTTCACCTTGGGTGACGCGCATGTTCTCCATCATCTGGTTGAGCTGTTCCATCAGCTCTTGCGCCTCGGCCATGCGGCCTTCCTGCATCAGCTCTTCGATGCGGTCCATCAGCGCCTGCAGCTCATCCATCGACATCTGCTGGCTGTTGCCGCTGTTATCGGCCTGATCGGTGCCGTCATTCGGTTCAGCCTCTTGCGCCAGCATGCGCATATATTCGTCGGTCGCCTCGCGCAGTTCCTGCATCAGTTCGGCGATTTCCTCGTCCGAGGCACCGTTGCGCATCGCCTCCGCCAGCCGCTCCTGCGCGCGGCGCAGGCGTTCGCGGGCATCGGCAAGCCGCCCGTCTTCCAACTGGATTGCGAGATCCCAAAGCGCCTCGACAATCTCGGCCTGTCCTTCATCGGTCAGACCAACATCGCGGAAGTTATCGAGCCGGCGGATGATGGTCCGCAGCCGCAGATAGGTTGTTTCATTCGAAAACAGCCCCTCGGGCCGGTGCGACACCGCCCGCAAAATCTGGCTCACCCGGCGCATATTGGCCTTTGACCACATCAGGTCGCGCCGCTGTTCGATCACAGCCCGCGCGAACGGTTGGAAAAAGCGGCGACCGGGCAGGATCAGCGGTTCAGGATCGGTCGCACCGGTCTGGCCAGCGGCGTCCGTCACCTCAAGCTGCAGCGTCACGGGCAGATTGGCGAGCGGGTGTTCGCTGAGATTCTCGATCAGAAACTCCTCGAATTCGGACCTGTCCCCGGTGAAAGGCATCGGCAAATCCAGAACGAGTGGCTCTACCGGATCAGGATCGATCACCAACCCATGCACGCGGTCAACGGCGGTCAGATCAAGGGCAATCGTCGCCGTCCCGCTTTCCACGCCATAATCATCCGATGCACTGAAAGGCTGAGACAATTCGCCCATCGCGTCGGCTTCGATTTCACCGGTGAGGTCGACTTCCGGTGGCATGTCTTCGATGGCAACGATGTTCCATTCGACGCCGTTTTCACCAACGACCGACAAAACGCCCGACTGGGTGATTGTGAATTCCTGCTGCGCATCGGATGCCGCGCCCAATTCCTCAACCCGGCCGGAGACGGTTTCGGCGACGGTCAGCGCGCCGACCTCGCCGTAGAGCCGCAAGGTGATCTGGCTGCCTTCGGGCACGCGCAATAGCCCTGCGGGCACATCGTTCAGGTAGATCGAAGGTCGGCCAGTATAAGCCGGTGGCTCGACCCAGCCTTCCCAGACAGGGCCTGTTGCCAGCGTCTGTTCACCGCCCGCCGCTATCTCGGCCACGGAGCCCACGCGCAGGAGCGAGCCAAAGAGCAAGGCGGTCACAAAGAACAGGAGCGCGACAAACCGCAAACCGTAAGGGTCACGGTCCGAGACGCGCAAATCCGGCTCGATTGCGCGCGCATCCTTCGTTCGCTCGGCCATGCGGGCCATATGGGTGCGCCAGACCGCTTCGGACGCGGCATCACCGCTGCCAATGGCCTGACTATCGGCGATGGCCGCGATGGGTCGGCCGGGCAATGCGGCATCAACCCGTGCGACAGCCTCCGCCTTGGTCGGGATCCGAAAGCGCCGCGCGCCCCAGATCAGCGCCGCGAGGGTCGCGATGACAGAGACAACCGCGCCACCCCAAAAAACCTCAAGCGGGACGAGATCCTGCCAGCCCATCATGAGCGGCGCGAGGATCAGGAAGATGACTGTCCAGAGCGGCCAGAATGACCGCACAACTTCTTCCGCGATCATGCCAGCGCGCGTCGCGGCGACCGGCAATTGAAGATGTCGCATCTGATCGGGATCGGCTGTCAGCGGTTCTCTCCGAAGTTATGCGACTACTCTAACCACGATGGCATCGTATCGCGCGCAATCATTTCTTCATAGGTAGGGCGTGGGCGGATAACTGCAAATTGATCTTGGTCCACAAGAACCTCTGGGATCAATGGCCTTGAATTGTATTCCGATGACATAACCGCGCCATAAGCCCCGGCAGAGCGGAACGCGACCAGATTGTCAGGCCCCACGGCGGGCATGACACGGCCCTTGGCAAAGGTATCACCGCTCTCACAAACCGGGCCGACGATATCATATGTTGCCGGTTCGGCACCCGGTGCAGGTTCGATCACTGGTACGATATCGTGCCATGCCTCGTACATAGCGGGCCGGATTAGATCATTCATCGCCCCGTCAAGGATCAGAAAGTCCCGATCCTCGCCAGATTTCACGTAAATCACCTTTGACACCATCAGACCCGCATTGCCCGAAATCAGGCGCCCCGGTTCGATCTCAATCTCACAGCCCAGATGCCCCACCGTGCGCTCGATCAACGCACCATAGTCCGTTGGGAGGGGTGGTGCGGCGTTTGAGCGCGCATAGGGAATGCCGAGCCCCCCACCCAGATCAAGGCGTGTGATCTCGTGGCCGTCGGCGCGCAATTGCTCCGTCAGTTCCGCGACTTTCAGATAAGCGGCCTCAAACGGGGCGAGTTCAGTCAGTTGCGATCCGATATGCACGTCGATCCCGACAACCTTCAGACCAGGCAGTTTCGCCGCCATCGCATAAACCTCACGCGCGCGGCTGATCGGGATACCAAACTTGTTTTCTGATTTGCCGGTCGCGATCTTTGCATGCGTCTTCGCATCAACGTCCGGGTTCACCCGTACGGTGATAGGTGCAACGAGGCCTATAGACTGCGACACCTGATCAAGCACGATCATCTCAGGCTCGCTCTCCACGTTGAACTGCCTGATGCCGCCTTCCAGCGCCATCCGCATCTCATCCGCGGTCTTGCCGACCCCGGAAAAGACGATCCGTTCACCAGGCACGCCTGCCGCCTTGGCACGCAGGTATTCCCCGCCCGAGACGACATCCATCCCCGCGCCCGCATTAGCGAGGACCTTGATAATCGCCTGGTTTGAAGCAGATTTCATCGCATAGCAGACCAGATGATCTGCAAAGCTAAGCGCCTCATCAAACAGTTTGAAATGCCGCGTCAGCGTAGCCGTCGAATAAACATAGAACGGAGTGCCGACCGTAGCCGCAATCTCTGCGATCGCTACATCCTCGGCAAAAAGCGCGCCGTTACGATAAAGAAAATGGTCCACGCCTGCGATCCTCGTCCAAAACCAGAGTTGGACATAGCAGATCGCTGACGCTGGCCAACCCTAAACGCGGACGGTGTGCCGGTCTTTGTAATAGACGACCCGCTCACGCAGGTAGAGATAAAGCGGCAATCCACAGCTGACGCCGATACAAAAGGTTGCGGGGATCGCAATCAGGCTCAGGTAGTTCTTTGTTTTGAAGGCCTCAAAAATGATCCAGATGGTAAGCGCGACAGCGGCAATTGTCAGATCCCAGACCAGCCCGCTTGTGGCGTTGTTCACATGCCATGCATCGACTATAGCCATGATGCTCCAGCCATTCTCCTGAAACCAGGAGATGAAGTAATACATCGGATGCACGGTGCCCCAGATGGCCAGCAAAAGGTAAACGATCCGCATCAGAGTCTCAGCCCCACTGAGACGGTGCCGTTTGAGGCGCCGATGCCCGCGGTCGTGTTGACGCCGTTTGAACCCACGCTGAGGCCGACATTTGCGTTGGGCTCAAGCGGCGGACCATTTGCACCACATGCGGCCAAAGCCGCAAGACCCAGTATCAAAACGATCTTTTTCATCTCGAAGCCTCATGCATTGAGTTTTTGTGACCAATGCGCGATCTGCGCGCGCACATTTGCCGGTGCGGTGCCGCCAAAACTTGTGCGTGAGGCCACGGAGTTTTCAACGCCCAGCACGTCAAAGACGTCCGCGCGGATGCCAGCATGCGTCTCTTGCATCTCTTCCAGCGTCAGATCCGGCAAGTCGCACCCTTTCTCCTCGGCCAAAGCCACAAGCGCACCGGTGATGTGATGCGCTTGGCGGAACGGTAACCCAAGTTCGCGCACCAGCCAATCGGCAAGGTCAGTGGCGGTTGAAAACCCGCTGGAGGCTGCGGCTTTCAGGTTTTCACGGTTTGCGGTCATGTCGCTGACCATGCCGGTCATGGCTGCAAGTGCGAGCATCAGGTTATCAGCCGCATCAAAGACCTGTTCCTTGTCTTCCTGCATATCTTTCGAATAGGTCAGCGGCAGGCCCTTCATCACCGTCATCAGCGCCACATTCGCGCCGAAAATGCGGCCGATCTTGGCGCGGATCAGCTCTGCCGCGTCCGGGTTACGCTTTTGCGGCATGATCGAGGAGCCAGTCGACCATTTGTCTGACATGGTCACAAACCGGAACTGGGCGCTCGACCAGATCACCAATTCTTCGGCCAGACGGCTCATATGCATCGCACAGATGCTGGCGGCGGCGAGGAATTCCAGCGCAAAGTCGCGGTCCGACACCGCGTCAAGCGAATTGGCCATGGGTGCGTCAAAGCCGAGCGCATTGGCTGTCATCTCACGATCAATCGGAAATGACGTACCCGCAAGCGCCGCCGCCCCCAAGGGCGACAGGTTCATCCGTTTGCGCGCATCTGCGAAACGTGACCGGTCACGGGCAAACATCTCGACATAGGCCAACATGTGATGACCCCAGGTCACCGGCTGCGCCGTCTGCAGATGGGTGAAACCCGGCATGACCCAGTCCGCACCCACCTCGGCCTGCGCGAGAAGCGCTTGGCAAAGCGCGCCGAGCGCCGCGTCAGCCGCATCGCATTGATCACGGACCCAGAGCCTGAAATCCACAGCCACCTGATCATTGCGCGACCGCGCCGTGTGCAACCGCCCCGCGGGCTCTCCGATCAGTTCCTTCAGCCGCGCCTCGACATTCATGTGAATGTCTTCCAAGGCGGCAGAAAACGGAAACTCCCCCGTTTCAATCTCTGACAAAACGGTGAGCAGACCTTCCCGGATCGCCTCGGCATCGTTATCGGTAATGATGCCTGTCGCGGCGAGCATAGCCGCATGGGCCCGTGAACCTGCGATGTCCTGCGGCGCAAGGCGGCGGTCGAACCCGATTGAGGCATTGATCGCCTCCATAATCGCATCGGGTCCGGCGGCAAAACGCCCGCCCCACATCGTGTTCGCGGATTTGGTCATTAAGGAAACAGCCTATGCGCAAGTTATTGTCAGCCCTGCTTTATACGGCCCTTCTCAGCGTTGCAAATCCGGGCGCAGCCGATATTGCGACCGCAGATGCCATGCGCGAAGGCGATATGCGCAAGCTGATCTTTCACCCAGAACCGATTGCCAGTTCAGATGTGCCGTTCATGAGCGAGGATGGTGTCGAAATGACGCTGGACGCCTATCAGGGCAAGCACGTGGTTCTGAACTTCTGGGCAACGTGGTGTGCGCCCTGTCGCCACGAGATGCCGCTTCTGTCCGATTTACAAACCCAACTTGGTGGAGACGATCTGGAGGTTGTGACGATTGCAACCGGACGTAACCCTTTGCCCGGCATGCAGCGTTTTTTTGAGGAAATCGGTGTCGACAACCTGCCGCTCCACACCGATGCGCGGCAAAGCCTTGCGCGCAGCCTCGGTGTGCTTGGCCTGCCGGTGACCATCGTTTTGGATCCCGAAGGCAACGAAATCGCGCGGATGCAGGGCGATGCGGATTGGGCCAGCGACAATGCCATTGCAATCATGCAAACGCTAATCGGCTCCGGCTCCTGACTGATCTTTGCGCTTAGGCCCGCCCCGCCGTTTCTGACAGCAACAGCGGATCAATCCCCATCATTTTCAGGGCACCCATCCATTTATGCTCATTTGCACGGCCAAAGATGATATCCTCGCGCGGGTCGCAAACGAGCCAGCCGTTTCGCGCGATCTCCCGATCCAGTTGCCCCGGCCCCCAACCGGCATAACCCAATGCAAGCATTGAGGTTTTCGGCCCCTTGCCCTGGGCGAGATCCTCCAGCACTTCCAAGGTCGCTGTCATGCCGACATGATCATCGACCTGCAATGTGCCATGGGCCGCAGCATAGTCGCTTGAATGCAGCACAAAGCCGCGCCCCAGCTCAACCGGCCCGCCAAAATGCACGCGGATGTCACGCGCATTTGGACCGCGCGTAATCTCAAGCTCTTCCAGCAGATTGCTAAAGTCGACATTTGTCTGCGGCTTGTTGACGATGAGGCCCATGCTGCCTTCCTCGTCATGGGCGCACATGTAGATCACGCTATGGGCAAAACGTCGATCGCCCATACCCGGCATCGCAACAAGGAGCTTGCCCGCAAGATGCACCGTTTCTTCTGCCATACCTTAATAATGTGGTCTGGGCTGGTGTGACGCAAGGGTCAACATTGCAAGGTCTGTCGTAAACGTGACTTCCCATTGCAGGCGCTTTGCATAAGTAACGTGTCATGCGCAAAACGACGCTCATATCACTCGCACTTGCGGCGTTACCCGTATTCGGCACGGCTGGCCCGTTTGATGATCTGGCCTCGGTCGAGATTCTGCCGGGCTGGCGGAATGCGGCAGGTGAGCATATGGCGGGCCTGCGCATCACGATGGATGAAGGTTGGAAAACCTATTGGCGCGCGCCGGGTGACGGCGGCATCCCGCCTCAGTTTTCGCTCACCGGATCGGAAAACATTACCGGCTTCACGCCGCATTGGCCGGTGCCTGAACTCTTCTATCAGAACGACATGTACTCGGTTGGATATGAGAATTCCGTCGTCTTCCCCTTGCGGCTCTACAGTGTTGATCCAGAAGCGCCGATGCGGATCAGCGGCCAGATCCATATCGGGGTTTGCGAGGAAATCTGCATCCCCGTCACGTTGGATTTTGACGAACTGCTGCCAGTCGAGGGCGAGCGCGATGCAGCAATCACCGCCGCCTTGATCAACCGTCCCCTCACGGCAGATGAGGCGAATGTCGGCACTGTGATCTGCCGGATCGATCCGATTAGCGATGGCTTGCAGGTCACCACGGTGATTGACGTCCCGCCAATGGCTGCCAAGGAATTTGTGGTTGTCGAGGCCGGCGATGCCCATGTCTGGGTCTCCGAAGCGGATATCGCCCGCGATGGCAACAGGCTCAGCGCGACTGTCGATATGGTGCATCACACCGGAGAGGCATTTGCGCTGGATCGGACAGCGGTGCGGATCACCGTGCTGGGTGACAATCAGGCCATCGATATTCAGGGCTGCGCTGCGGGCTAGGCCCGTGCGCGACCAAGGCCCTGCGCGATCCCCGCGACGACATAGATTGCCAGCAGCCACACCGCGAGACCACCCAGGAAAATCACAAAGGCCGGGGCAAAGCCATTTGCAAGTGCTGGCAGCAGCGCAACAACGCCGGTCAACGGCGCGCCTGTGAAGATTACGGGCCCAACGGTTGCTGCAAAGAGACCAACGGCCCCTAGTGCCCCGATACCTGCTGGCAAAAGCATCGCCGCACGGCGTCCGCGCAAGGCGCGCTTGGCGGCCTGAACCTGCCGATGCACATCCTGCTGCATCGCCATGACCGAAGGCACAACCAGCAAGACCAGCAACATGCCAAAGCCCAGGCCGAAGACCAGCGTCACAACCGTTGGTTTGAGGAACTCGGCCTGGTTCGAGCCTTCGTACAGAAGCGGCATGAGACCCAGCACCGTTGTCAAAGTCGTCAGCATCACCGGTCGCAGTCGGTCCACCGCCCCGTCGATAATCGCGGGCACCAGGCCGCGATCCTGCGCATATTCATCCACCGTCGTGACCAGCACGATGCTGTCGTTGATGATAATCCCAACCATCCCGATCAGACCGACCACTGTGAACATGCTGAGCGGAATCTCCCAGACATAATGGCCATAAATCGTGCCAACCAAGGCAAAGGGAATGATCGACATGACGACAACGGGCCGGGTCCAGCTGCTGAAAATCCACGAGAGGGTCAAATAAATCCCCAGCAGCACAAGGATCAGCCCGGTGCGCGCATCGTTGAGGAAACGCTGCTCCTGTTCGCTTTGCCCCGAAAGCTGCGTTTCAATCGCAAAATCGCTTTCGATACCGGGCAGGATATCTTCATTGATAGCAAGTTGGATTTCAGTGGCCCGCGCCGCGTCTTCGTCATCAAGATCGCCAATGACTGAAATCAGCTGGATGCCATTTTCCCGCCGCACGGTGGAAAAACCTGTGCGGCTTTGCACGGTGACAACATCGGCGAGCGGGACATAGGCGCCTTGCGGTGTTCTGATCTGGGTCCGGTCCAGGAAGTCCGCTGACAGCTCGCCCGCCGGCAATTCCACCCGGATCGTGCCGGACCGTGCGCCAACTGGAAAACTCGCGGCCTCAATCCCGCCGAGGCGATTGCGCAGGACACGGCCCAGCGCATCAATCCCCAGCCCCAGTGCCTCGCCCTGCGGGGTCAGTTCGAGGATCAGCTCTTCCTTGTCATAGGCGAGCGTGTCTTCAAGCCCGGAGATCTCGGGGAACTGGGCCAGCCGGGTCTTAAGCGCCTCTGCGGCTGCCTTCAGCGTCTCGCTATCAGCGCCGAACATCTGAATATCCAGGCTGTCCCCGCCCGGCCCCGTCCCCCAAGAGCGGAAGCTGACGGTTTCGGCCATGGGGTGTTGCACAATCGTGTCCTGCAGGGCGCTGACAAAGGCAAAGCTGGTATAGGGGCGGCTATCGGCGTCGATCAGCTCGATGGTGATCGCGCCAAGCTGGTCGGCATCCTTGGTATCCGTACCTGCAATAGCGCGACCAGAATTCCCGCCAATCTCGGCGATCACGAATTTCAGCGGGTTCAGCCCGTGTTCCGCTTCATATTCCGCGCCCAAAGCCTCTGCCGCGCGCTGCATCTCGCGCATCATGTCCAGCGTGTCATCGCGGGTGGCACCAGGCAGCATCGCGAAGTTGCCGGTCACCTGCGCCTGTTCGGGCGCGTTAAAGAAGCGCCAGCTGACCTCACGCTCGATAAAGAGCGTGACTTGCGTAGCCAGCGCCACAAGCGCCAGCGCCACGACCGGATAGCGCGCAATGATGACGATATGCATGAAAGGACGGAAGACTTTTTCCTTAAACCAGTCAAAGCCCCGGTTAACCGTGCGCGAGGGCCAATCGTACCAGTGTTCCTTGGCCGAATGCGCCATCGAATGGGCCAGGTGATTGGGCAGGATCACAAAGCACTCCAAGAGGCTTGCGGCCAGCACGACGATCACGGTGAAGGGGATATCGGCGATCAGATCGCCAAAGCGCCCGCCAATCGCGACAAGGCCGAAGAAGGCAATGATTGTCGTGATCGTCGCTGAAAAGACGGGGCTGAACATCCGTTGCGCGGCCCGTTCTGCCGCGACGGTCGGGTCTTCGCCCAGATGCCTGACCCGGAAATCCGCATGTTCGCCCACCACAATCGCATCGTCGACCACGATGCCCAGCGTGATGATCAGCGCAAAAAGCGAGATCATGTTGATCGTGATACCCACTGCATACATCAGCGCAATGGCCGCCAGCATCGCCGCCGGGATGCCAAAGGCGACCCAGAACGCGGTGCGCGCATTCAGGAACAGAAACAACAGGCCCACGACGAGCATCAGCCCCGTCAGACCGTTATCCAGCAGGATGTTCAGACGGCCCGTGATGAATTCGGCGCGCGCATTGGTCAGCGTGATCGTCACGCCTTCGGGCAGCGTCGCGGTCAGTTCATCCGCGACCCGTTCCACCGTTTCCTGCATGCCAATCGCATCACCGGTAGCCGAGCGTTGGACGCGCAATTTGACGGCGGAGTCTTCTCCCACGAAGTAAGCACGTGCCCGATCCGTGCCTTCAACCCGGACGGTGGCCACATCAGCAACCGTCAGTTTTGAGCCATCGGGGTTGGAGCGCAGGACAATCGCGCCAATCTCTTCGGCGCTACGCTTTGCGACGCCAGTCCGCACCCTTGCGTTGGATGAGACATCACCGGCGGGGTCGGCCTGCGCCTCTTCACCGATCCGTTGGGCGATGTCCGAGAGGCCGATGTCATGTTCGATCAGTGAAAGTGACGGGACCTCAACAATGGTTGACGGGGCTGCGACACCCTGAACAGTCACCTGCGTCACGCCTTCAGTGAAGAGCCGCGTCGACAACTCGTCGGCAAACCGACCCAGTTGATCCACCCCAACGGGGCCGGTGATGACCACATCGGTCACCCGGTCCGACCAGCCACCGCGACGCACGGAAGGGTCTTCGGCATCCTCCGGCAAGCTCTCCGCGCTATCGAGGGCGAGTTGCACGTCCTCTGCCGCGCGATCAATGTCGTAGCCCGGCTCAAATTCCAGCCGGATAGACGCGCGCCCTTCGCGGGATGTGGAGGTTGAAGAGGTGACACCCTCGACAGCCAATAGCACGGGTTCAAGCACCTGAACGATGGCCTCGTCCACATCCTCGGCCCCAGCACCATCCCACGTGACCGAGACGGTCAGATCATCCACGACCACATCAGGGAAGAACTGCGCACGCATATTCGGAAAGGCGAGCAAACCCGCCGTCAGCATCAGGACAAGCAGCAGGTTCGCGGCCGTCTTGTGCCGCGTGAAATAGGACAGGATGCCGCCCGCCCGAGCGTTCAGCTTGTCGCCACCGGTGATCATCCGCTGCCCATGCGGCTTTCGAGCCGTGCGACGGTCTCAGAAGAGACCTCGTCTTGCTCCAACTGACCGATGATGCGGGCCTTCACGTCATCGGGCATCCGGCCTTCGGTGACAAAGGCGATCAGCTTGGCACGGCGTTCGGGATCAAGCGTGATCATTTCCGCTGTTTGCGGCGCGGCACCGCCCGGCTGGATCGGGCGGACCCTGATGCCTGCACCCAAGAGCGGTGAGCGTTCTGCAACAATCGTGGCACCGGCCAGATCGCCGACACGAATGATGACATCATCGCCCTGCCGCCGTAGAAGTTCCACCTGCCCAAGCTCCAGACGCCCCTCTTCGCCCACAACAAGAACCGTCTCATCTGGTGCCAGTGCTGTGGCAGGCACCATGGCGACATTGCGCAATTCGGGCTCGTCAATCCGCACAGTCACAAAGTCACCGGGACGAAATCCGGGTGCGGCATCCAAACGCGCAAAGAGCAGACGACCAGTCTGCCCCTCACCCACCGTGGCACCTTCACGAATGATGGTACCCGTCGCCGTGAGGTTCACACCCGATACGTCCAAGGCTACCCGCACAGGCGCATTGAGCAACTGGCCGCCGGTATCCAGAAGCCGCGCATATTGCGAGGTCGAGACGCGAAAGCTGACCTCAAGCTGTGTTGGATCGACCAATTGCGCAAAACGCTCATTGGCGGTCACGCGCCCGCCGGGGCTGATTGTTACATCCGACAGGACACCGTCGAAAGCTGCAAAAACCTGGGTATCGTCCACATCACGCTCGGCCTCGGAAAGACTGATCTCGGCCCGTGCAAGGCGGGTGCGGGCCTGATCAATGCGCGCCTCGGCAGATGCCACAGCCTGACGACGGGTCAAAACCGAAGCGTCCGCCGATGAGGCTGCCAATTCCGCGTCCTCCACCGCTGCCGCCGTGCCCACACCACGTGTCTGCAAGTCGCGTGCCCGCGTCAGGGCCTGCGCGCGCAGATTTGCCTGCGCCCGAGCAGCGGCAAGTTCATCGCGTTCCAACAAAAGCGAGCGTTCAGCATCGCGCAACTCCGCCTGCGCGTCCTGCAAGTCGGCACGGGTGCGGTCGAGCGCTGCCTCGGCCTCGACCGGATCGATCCGCAGCAAAAGCTGGCCTTGCGTCACCGCGCCACCTTCAACGAGCAGATCGCTTGCGTCGAGTACAGTGCCGCCAGTGGCGCTGCGCAAATCCAGCGTGCGCTGGCTGCGCAACTCACCGAAAACCGTCAGTTCCGGCGTCAGCGTTTGCGGCTCCAGTGTCACCACATTCACCGACAAAACACGCTCACGCTGCGGGAAACTGCGCGGCTCTTCATTCATGCGCGCGACAAGAGCCTCGCGGACCATGTTGCCTGCGAATGCAATCAGCGCGAAAGTCACGCTGAGAAGGAATATGCCCGTCAGACTTCTGCGCAAAAACCGCATGTTACCTTCCTTGCTTGGCTGGCCTAGAATTAGGCGCTGGCTCGCTGCATTCCACTCTAACGCACGCGCACGTTACTTCCGTCGCAGATGTTCATCCAATCGCGGCATGATTTCCACAAAATTGCAGGGCCTGTGGCGATAATCGAGTTGGCGAGCCAAAATCTCGTCCCAGGCATCCTTGCAAGCACCCGGAGAACCGGGCAGCGCGAAGAGGTATGTTCCCCCTGCGACACCCGCTGTTGCCCGGCTTTGGACCGCGGAGGTACCGATTTTTTTCATGCTCACGATGGTGAAGATGGTGCCGAATGCATCGATCTCCTTTTCATAGACGTCGCGATGCGCCTCAACGGTGACATCACGGCCCGTAAGGCCAGTTCCACCCGTCGAAATCACCACGTCCACGCCATCATCGGCGCACCATGCGCGGAGCTGTGCTGCGATCTCGGCCCGCTCATCATGGATGATCTTGCGGTCTGCCACCTTGTGTCCCCCAGCTTCGATCCGATCAACAAGCGTCTGGCCCGACTTGTCGTCGGCAAGCTGCCGCGTATCGCTGACGGTCAGAACGGCGATGCGGACGGGCACGAACTCAAGCGTTTCGTCAATGCGGCTCATCTGATCCTCACAGGCAGGGATTCGCGACAGGAAGGCGCGGGATCGACATCATGCCGTCAATCTCATCGTTGGTATCCGCGACAAAGAGGCGATCCGAGAAATCGGTGACAACCGACGGATCACTGCAAAAGGGGCGGGCCAGGTCAATCTCGGACGCGACCAGCGCGTCATAGCGGCGGGTCACTTCGGCCAGATCGACAGGCGGAAACGCATTCTCAGCATAAAAGGCAAGCGCCCGCGTGCGATAATCGTCACTGATGGCTTGCTGCTCATCGGGCAGTGTGACTTCGCAAGCCAGAAGGGCGCTTTCCAAAGAGGCGAGCACGCTGACAAAGCAACCCACCGCGCCGTGACCGCTTTGATCAAGGCCCATAAAGGTCACATCATCCTCGTTGCCGCGCAGGATCGCGATATCGCCGACCTGCAAAAGATCGCGATCAGCGTCAGCCGCCTCGACCGCATCTGCGTTTTCGGCAAACAACCGGTCGTAGTCGATCAGACCCAAGGGATCTGCCCCTGCCGGTGCGGGCAGTAACATCACAAGCGCGGCAACCCATTTCGTGTTCATATTCATCCCCGCAAACGCGCCTTCAGCGCTAGTAAATCGGCCCAGGCCTCACGCTTGGCAATAGGATTCCGCAACAGGTAGGCGGGGTGGAACATCGGCAGGCAAGGTTTGCCCAGCACTTCGACCCACTCACCGCGCATGCGGGTAATGCCCGTGCGGCCCAACAGCGCCTGACAAGGCGTATTGCCCATCAGCACCAGGATGTCCGGCGCGGCCAGGGCGATGTGCCGTTCAAGAAACGGCAACATCATCGCGATCTCAGCTTTCTCGGGTGTTCGGTTCGACGGAGGGCGCCATGGCAGCACATTGGTGATGTAGACAGCCCGCGTCGCATCGTCATGCGCCCGACCCAGGTCAATCGCCTCCAGCATGCGATCCAGCAACTGACCTGCCCGCCCAACAAAAGGTTTGCCGGCCCGATCCTCGTCCCGTCCCGGCGCCTCGCCCACGATCATCACGCGCGCAGCGGCCTGACCATCGCTGAACACAAAACTGCGTGCGCCGCGCTTCAGCTCGCAATGCTCAAAACCTTGCATTGCAGCGGCCAAACTTTCCAAGTCCGCTGCGCCCGCTGCGAGACGCCTTGCTTCCGCCACCGCGTCGACCTCAGTAGGCTCTGCCAAGGGCGGCGGGCCGTCAGGCCCAACAACCGGCACCTTTGGCTTCGGCTTGGCCGCATCCAGCGCATAGCGATCCACAGGCGTGTCCTGCACCGCGTCCGTCACACCTAATTCCACCTGCCATTGAAGTGCAGCGCGGTCGGCCCAATATGTCTCAACCGAATCCATCGCGCTCAGGTTATGCCGGATCGGCGGCAATGTGCACTCCCCCGCCATTGAAGCGTCGAAAGCGGCTATCTATAAGGGCAAAAGATCAGTGGACGAGGCCCCATGACATTTCGCGCGCATCACCTTCTGGGCATCGAAAAGCTGCACCCTGCTGAGATCACAACGCTCCTCGACCTCGCCGACAGCTATGCCGAGCATAACCGCAAAGGCGTGGCCCATCGCGACGTCCTGGCGGGTCTCACCCAGATCAACATGTTTTTTGAGAACTCCACCCGCACCCAGGCGAGTTTTGAGCTGGCGGGAAAACGACTTGGCGCGGATGTGATGAATATGGGCATGCAGGCCTCGTCCATCAAAAAGGGCGAGACGCTGATTGACACGGCGCTGACGCTGAATGCGATGCATCCTGACCTTCTGGTGGTGCGTCACCCGCAATCGGGTGCTGTCGATCTGTTGGCACAGAAAGTGAATTGTGCAGTGCTGAATGCCGGTGATGGCCGCCACGAACACCCGACCCAAGCCCTGCTGGATGCGTTGACAATCCGCCGCGCAAAGGGGCGGCTGCACCGGCTTTCCATCGCGATTTGCGGCGATATCGCCCATTCGCGCGTCGCACGCTCAAACATCCTGCTTCTGGGCAAGCTCGAAAACCGCATCCGTCTGATCGGCCCGCCCACGCTCATGCCGTCCGGCGTGGCTGAATTCGGGGTTGAAGTTTTTGAGGATATGGAAAAAGGGCTGCAGGAGGTCGATGTCGTCATGATGCTGCGCCTTCAGAAAGAGCGGATGGATGGCGGCTTCATCCCGTCCGAGCGGGAGTATTTCCACCGCTACGGCCTAGACGCCGACAAGCTGCGCCATGCCAAACCGGATGCCATCGTCATGCATCCGGGGCCGATGAACCGCGGGGTTGAGATTGATGGCACCATCGCCGATGACATCAACCGCTCTGTCATTCAGGAGCAGGTGGAGATGGGCGTCGCCGTCCGCATGGCCGCGATGGACCTCTTGGCACAGAACCTGCGCGCGCGCCGCAAACCGCAAGAGGTCATGGCGTGATCACCCGTTTCTTCCCGCCAGTAAAACAAGAGAATTGGCAGGATTACTTCGATACTGATGAGGAATTGCTCTGGCAGGGCGCCCCGGAACCCGGCGCACAGAGTTTGCCCAGGACACTTTTCATGAGCATTTTCGGCCTGCCTTTCCTTGCAGCAGGTCTGTGGATGGCATTTGACGGATTTGACAGCAAGCTGCCGTTCGACGGCTTTGTCCACGTCTTCTTTGGCGTGCTGATGGTGCTCTTTGCGATTCCATTCATTGTCGTCGGTGCAAGCATTACGTTTGGCGTTTGGCTGTATGCCAAGCATAGCCATCACTATATTCGTTATGCTCTGACCAACAAACGCGCCTACGTCGCCAAGTCTTTCTACCGACACACGCTCCAGATCTATCAGATCATGCCCGACGACGCGATCACCCTCGAACAGGGGAGATACGACAACGTGAAGTTCAAGACCATCTACACTAAGGACAGTGACGGGGAAACGCGACGTGATATCGGTTTTGACGGGATCAGCGGCGGGCGCGAGGTTTACGGGTTAATTGGCCAGATCCAGCGCGAGGGCCCGGCATGATTGAGATCCCGGCAGACGATCACGGGCAAATCCGCGTCTTTGCGACAACCGATGCGCTGCCAGACGCAGTACGCGACAAGACGCCAGAGGGTCTGATCGCGATTTTTGGCGTGCCTCTTGATGGCACCTATGTCGATATCGTGAAAATCAGCGATTTGGGGGACATGACGCTTAGCGCCTATATCACCGAAGGCTATGACATGAAGGCCGACGCTGTGGACAAGGCGGCGGTGGATCAGATCAGAGGGACCGCGGTACTGGTACTGTCGCGGGCGACCGGTGGGCAGGCTGTCACGCTCAAGCCCGGACATGGGCTGCGCCATGTGACCACCTACAGCCCTGTGGCTCGGATCACCCCGCTCGAAGCCTTGCCCGATAAGTCCGCACGGGATCAGGTGCCGACATCCCCGGCCAAGCCGCAGAAATCTGACGCACGGATTGGAGGGATGGTCGCGATGTATGCACTTCTTTTCATGTTCGCGCTGGTGGGCCTGATGATCTGGGTCGGCGGATGAGCGACACCTCGCATCACGATCAGACCGGGTGGGAGGGTATTCTTGACCACGATGAAACCATCATCTGGCAGGGGCGCCCCGATGGCGGATTTCACCTGACCCCCGGCATGCCCTTTACGATCATCTTCGCGCTATTCTTTTCGGGTTTCGCGCTTTTCTGGATGATCATGGCCGCACGCGCCGGCGGTCTGTTCTGGACATTCGGATTGATCCACTTTGGAGTGGGTCTGGCCCTGCTTTTTGGCACGACAATGGGCCCCTCATTTGTGCGGCGACGCACATGGTACACGCTGACCAACCAGCCTGCCTTCATCGCCAAGAATCTGCCCATCGCAGGGCGCAGTCTGAAATCCTATCCGATCACGTCCGATATGGCGATCACGCTGACCGAGGGCAGAAAGCAAAGCATCTATTTCGCGAGCAAACGCGACCGGAATGACGACAGCGCGGGGGATCGCAAGATCGGGTTTGAGCAAATCAGCGATGCGCGCGACGTGTTAAAGCTGATCCGCGCCATTCAGAAAGACAAATCATGACAACCACCTTCTTTGCCAATGCCCGTCTGATTGACCCCGTGGCGCTGACCGACGCCATCGGCGCGCTGATGGTCGACGGTGACAAGATCGTGGCCATCGGAGAAGAGATTCAACCGCCCAAAGACGCCTATATCGTCGATTGCGGTGGTCATTGCCTGGCGCCCGGGATCATCGATATCGGCGTAAAGGTCTCCGAGCCAGGCGAGCGGCACAAGGAATCCTTTCGCTCTGCCGGGATGGCGGCTGCTGCGGGTGGCGTGACCACCATCGTCACCCGTCCGGATACGCTGCCTGCCATCGACACGCCCGAAACGCTGGAATTTGTCGAACGTCGCGCGCAGCTAGACGCACCCGTGCATGTCCTGCCCATGGCCGCTTTGACCAAGGGGCGCGCCGGGCGCGAAATGACAGAGATCGGTTTTCTGCAGGATGCGGGCGCTGTCGCCTTCACCGATTGCGACCGGGTGGTCACGGATACCAAAGTGTTCAGCCGTGCGCTGACCTATGCGCGCTCGCTTGATGCGCTGGTGATCGGGCATGTGCAAGAACCGGGGCTTTCGGAAGGCGCCGCTGTCACCTCTGGCAAGTTCGCCTCACTGCGCGGTTTGCCCGGTGTCTCACCCCTTGCGGAAAGGATGGCGCTTGACCGCGATATCAGCCTCTTGGAGATGACCGGCGCGCGCTATCACGTGGACCAGATCACCACGGCCCGCGCCCTGCCCGCACTTGAAAGGGCCAAGCGGAACGGGCTGCAGATCACCGCCGGGATCGGGGTGCATCACCTGACGCTGAACGAATTGGACGTGGCCGATTACCGGACGTTCTTTAAGCTCAAACCCCCATTGCGCAGCGAAGACGACCGCCTTGCCGTGGTCACCGCCGTGGCCGAGGGGCTGATCGACATCATCTCTTCAATGCACACGCCTCAGGACGAGGAAAGCAAACGCCTGCCCTTTGAAGAGGCCGCAAGCGGAGCGGTTGGCCTCGAAACGCTGCTGCCCGCCGCCTTGCGCCTCTACCATAGCGAGGCGATCGATCTGCCCCGCCTTTTCCGGGCGCTCTCACGCAACCCTGCAAGGCTGCTGGGGCTGCCTGCCGGGCGGCTGAGCGAAGGGGCGCCCGCCGACCTTGTTCTTTTTGATCCGGATGCGCCGTTCCAACTCGACCGGACACAGCTCTTGTCAAAATCGAAAAATACCCCCTTTGACGGCGCACGGATGCAGGGCAAAGTTCTGGGCACGTGGGTGGCGGGAGCGCGGATTTGGGGACAGCCATGATTTTTCTGCCGGATATCAGCCTGGACACCGCGATGCTGTGGGGCGGGGTGGGTTACCTCATGGGATCAATCCCAAGCGGGGTCTTAATTGCCCGTGCCATGGGACTTGGCAATCTGCGCGAGATCGGTTCAGGCAATATTGGTGCGACGAATGTGTTGCGGACCGGAAACAAAAAAGCCGCCGCGCTGACACTGCTCTTTGACGCGCTCAAAGGCGTTCTGGCCGTCCTACTCGCACGCTACTTTGCGGATAATGGCGCAGCCCAGGTCGCGGCAGTCGCGGCCCTTTTGGGGCATTGCTTTCCGATTTGGCTGAAGTTCAAGGGCGGCAAAGGGGTCGCCACCTACTTTGGCGTGATCTTTGCCCTTGCCTGGCCCCTCGGGATTGTTGCGGCCATCATCTGGCTCAGCGTTGCCGCAATCAGCCGGTATTCATCGATGGCGGCGCTTGTTGTCGCGGGCTGGTTGCCGCTTGTGATGATGTTTGCGGGCTATGCCAGCTACTTCCTGATGGGCGTGGTCCTAGGCCTGCTGGTCTACCTGCGTCATTGGGGCAATATCCAGCGACTGCGCGAGGGAACCGAGACAAAGATCGGGGCCAAGTCCACGTCATGACATCGTTCTTGGCCCCGGATGTCATCGGCCCTACTTCCGGCACCTTGCTGCACGGAAAACGCATCAACATGTGCGCGGCTGAATTCGGCATCTATCTTGATGATGGAAAACCGCTTGCGCACAGCGATTTGGGCTCAAAGGCGCTCACCACCGTTTTTGGAGAACCGCCAAACGCGGAAACGAAGGTTGATACAGTGTCTGAGCCTTGTTTCTTTGCCGGACTGACATTGCGAGAATTTGGGCATACGCTGATCAATGCCACTGGTCGGCTTTGGGCGCTCGACAGCGTACCAGATGATGTCATGTTGATATTCACCCCCAAAAAGCGACCTTCCAAGCATTTCTATCCCTTTGTTCAGCCGGTTCTGGATCTGCTAGGCATAAAAAACCCGTGGCGGATCATCCGAGAACCAACACGATTTGAAGAGATTTACACCGCCAGCGATCAGTTCGGAGAACGCTATGACGGGCGCGGCAGCCCCGTCTTTTATGATTGGTTCGACGGGCGCCTTCCGACAAGACACCAACCGGAGGCCGGCAGAAAGCTTTATGTCAGCCGCAGCGGGCTGGGCGCGGGCGCCGGGCGCTATGCATGTGAGGACTATCTTGAAGAGCTGTTGGCGGTTGAGGGCTATCGGATGTATCATCCTGAGAAAGATGACTTGCCAACGCAGATCTCAACCTATCAGAAAGCAGAACATCTGATCTTCGCCGAAGGCTCTGCGCTGCATCTCTTTGCTATGGTGCGCCAACCCTCCCAGAAAGTGAGCGTCATCCAAAGACGTGCAGCACTGCCGCCGCTTATTCAGGTGCAGATGAATGACCGCCCCGGCCCTGACGTCTTGGAAGTAAATGCGATCCGGGAGATATTCTGGCCGCCAATCCGCGCAGACCATATGTCGGTCTGTTTGTTGGATTTCTCGCAACTGGGTGCCGCACTTACTGCCGGTGGGTTCATCAGTAGCCGGAACGGTTGGCAAAATCCTGATAATGACGCCGAGACCGCATCACTCAACGCCGGGATCAAGGCATCTGAAAAGATGCTAAATGCGCACGAGCGGCGCGCATTTCTGAAAGAGTACCGGGCCAAAGTCCGCGCAAAGAATGCAAAATCAGGGTGAAACAAATATCGGCGTATCGGCGTCTTGCGGGTCAAGCCGCACTTTGTCGAATAGCGCAAACCGGTTATAAAACAGCTCTTTAACGTTTGTGTACGCAAAGCTGTCATAGAATTTCGCAACGCCATAATCTGCGAGTGTCAGGTCCTGCCATGCCGCGACGATGTCGTCATAATTGTCCCGCAATACGCGGCTTTGGGGATCAAGATTGCTGATCAGGACAAGCCCGGTTGGCTGGCATCCCAGCACCGTGATCACAAGATCGGGACGGTATTGCTGCAGGATCGGCAGCAGTTTCCAGACATCACCGGTCCAGGCTCGTCGCGGAGCATTTTCGACATCGCGCGTCGTCATCTCATGATCGTAAGGGCAGCAATCATGCATGGCGATGACCGCGCCATCGCGCGAATTGGCCTCGGCATTCATGAAATCACGCAGGAGATACTCCATCAAGTGCATGCCGTCTAGAAAGCTGAAACTCAGCTTGATGCCCAATGACTTCAGGACATTGCTAGCGAAGAAATCATCGCTTTTCTGCTGAAATGCCATGAAGGCCGATTTCTGGCCGATAACGTTGTTCTCTATCCTGAAGAACGGATCGACACCGATGGTCTTGCCCCTGACATTCTGCATGCTGCGTCCGGTGCGGCAGCCGATCTCAAGATACCAATCGAAGAGCACCGCCGCATGCAGCCGACGCATGAACCTCAGATAAGGCAGATCGTTGGGCTTGTTGAACAAAGGCCGCTCCTCGTATCAGACATCAAGGCGCCGCGGGCATTTCCCCTGCATCCGGTGCCTGAGGTTAAATGCCAAAAGCCTTAATAGCTATAGTCCTGGTAAATCCGCTTCAGGTCCCCGCCCCAGTCGCCGTGATAATGGGCGAGAAGTTCGTCCGCAGGTGTCTGGCCGCTTTCAATCGTTTCTTTGAGCGCGTTCAGGAAATGCGTCTCATCCGGCACCAGCCCGCCCGCGCCTGCGATGGCGCGCGCTTTCAGCCCGGCCTCTGAGATCGCGACGACTTGGCGGGCAAGGTCGTGCATGCTGATCCCGTCGACCTGCGCCTGCAACCCATCCACAGACGCACCGACCCGCAGCGCCTCGCGCTGTTCGGCTGTCCAGCCTTTGCAAAGGTCCCAGGCCGCATCGAGTGCTGTCTGGTCATACATCAGCCCCACCCAGAAGGCGGGTAGTGCGCACAGACGGCGCCACGGCCCGCCATCAGCACCGCGCATCTCGATGAACTGCTTCACACGCGCCTCGGGGAACACCGTCGTCAGATGGTCGGCCCAGTCCGACAAAAGCGGCTTCTCGCCAGGTAGCGCAGGCAATTCGCCTTTTAGAAAATCCCTGAACGACATGCCCAGGGCGTCGATGTATTTCCCATCGCGGTAGACAAAGTACATGGGCACGTCGAGCACCCATTCCACCCAAGCCTCAAACCCAAATCCATGCTTAAACACGAATGGCAGCATGCCCGTGCGCGACGCATCCAGATCGCGCCAGATGCGGCTGCGCCAGGATTTGTGGCCGTTCACCTTACCCTCAAAAAACGGCGAATTGGCAAAGAGTGCGACGGCCACAGGCTGCAAGGCCAATGCCACGCGCATCTTCTGCACCATGTCCGCCTCGGAACTGAAATCGAGGTTGACCTGCACCGTACAGGTTCGGCGCATCATCGCCGTGCCCATCGTGCCGACCTTTTCCATGTAATCGTTCATCAGCTTATAGCGGCCCTTGGGCATCAAGGGCATCTGCTCATGCGTCCATTCCGGTGCGGCACCAAGCCCAATGAACTTCACGCCGATCTCGTCAGAGACTGCCTTAACCTCGGCCAAATGCGTGTTCACTTCATCACAGGTCTGGTGGATGTTCTCCAAGGGGGCGCCAGAAAGCTCCAGCGCTCCGCCGGGCTCCAGGCTGACATTAGCACCATCCTTGGTCAGGCCGATGATTTTGCCATCTTCGGCGACCCGCTCCCAGCCAAAGCGGCTTTCGAGCCCTTCAAGCACCGCCTTGATCGAACGCTCACCTTCGTAAGGGAGAGGCTTGAGCGTATCCTGACAATAGCCGAATTTCTCGTGCTCGGTGCCAATGCGCCAATCGGCTTTGGGCTTGCAGCCTTTTGAGAGCAATTCGACCAACTGCTCATAGCGTTCGATCGGGCCACCGCCGGACTGAGGGATAGACATTGCGCGTGGCTCCGTAGCTGCGTTTGGTCAGACCTTTGACCTGCCCCAAGGGTGCCGCTAATGCAAGAGCGGCTTGGTCCGCGACCACACGGTCACCCGCACATCAGGTGTGTGCGACAGCACGTCCAGCACGGCTTCGGTCTTGATCCCCGGCAAGGCGGAGAACACGTCAAAAAGGCTCTCGGCCCCTTTGGCATTGATCGGAATGGCAATCCGCTGCCCCTCTATCCCCGTCAGGATCCAGCTGGGGTCCGGGTGGCTGCTAGGATCAAGCTCCAGCTTGGTCAGATCGGCGACATCGATCACGCCACCATCAAGCGGGCCGAAATAGGCTAGCCGCCTTTCGCGGACCTGAACGACACCCGGGCCGTCTCCCCCTTGCGCAAAACGCGCCCGCTGAAATCCGGCGACAGCCCAGCCGAGCCCGATGGCGATGAAGATGTAGCCGAGCCAGACGGTGATCCCAACGCCATCCAGCGCCCAATAAAGCCCCAAGGACGCAACAGCGAGGGCGATAATGACCTCGCGCCAGCGCCTGAAGAACGCGCGCGCTTCGGGACGTAGGAAATCAGCCATGGACCAACTGCGGCTCCTCAAACATCAGGATCGTGAAGGTTCCGATGCGCCGAAACCCAATGGCCTCATAGGCCTTGGAGGCCTGCACCGAGGCGGCGAACAGAATGGCGTGTTTCACGCCCAAGCTACGCACCTCTTCCAGATGCAGTGCAACGGCGCGCCTTGCCAGACCACGGGACCGATGTTCCGGCGGCGTGTAGACACCCCCGATCTGTACCGCCTCCGGCAGGGTTGCATTGAAACCAGTCATCCCGACCGGTTCATCATTCTCATAAAGAACGCGGTGTGAATCGAGGTCGATATAACTATCGATGTTTTTCGTGGCCGTCTCTTGGGTATCTTCGCCCGGCATCGGTAGGACTTCTTCCAGATAGGCCCGCCGCCAACCCACGACCAAATCGTATGGCGCGTCAGAGAAGCGCCTCAGGGACAAACCGCTGACATCCGGCATGATCAGATCCCTCAAGGGCAATTCGTAGTGTGGCTCTTCGGCATTGAGCGCTGGATCGGGCGGCAGGCCGAGTGCGGCGTGCAGTGCGGAAACCTGGCGGCCCTCGCCCAGAATGCCTTTCACATGCGTTCCGGTCAGCACAACCTTGATATCGCCCCAGGGCTCTGTCGGGCATTGCGGAAACACCACGCCCTCTTCCGTGATGCTCAGCACATCTGTCAGCGCACCGTCTTGCCAGCGACACCAGCAGCGCATGGCACGCGGATGCCCGCCCGCCATGCCGTAGCGGCGTAAGTTCGACAGTGGAAACATCGACGCGGCGATATGTTTGGTCAGGAAAGCCTCGATTGCAGGGCGGTCGGCCTCGGTCGCAAGCATCATGTCGCGGCCTCCTTGAACAGGATCAATGTCCAGGTCCCGACCTTTTCGAAACCTAAGGCCTGATAGGCGCGGGCGGCCGCCGGGCTTGCGGAAAAGAGAGTTGCCTGGCTCACGCCCTGCTTTGCGGCCTCCGCCAGATGAAGCGCCACCGCCCGCCGCGCATACCCGCGATTGCGCAGCTCCGGCGGTGTATACACTCCGCCCAGTTGCACAATCTCAGGCAGTCGGGCGTTAAAGCCAGTCATCGCAAGCGGTGTCTGCCCATCCATCAGCACTTTGTGGCTTTCATTTGCAAGGTAGCGATCATAGGTCCGCTCCACCCGCGCATCGAGACCCGCCAACGGTGCGTTCAGCGTGTTGCGATCATAGTCCCATATCCAGGACTTAATCAGATCCGCAGGCGCCTCTGACAGTGGCCGCAACTGCCCTGTCCCTGCGGGCACCGACAGATTGCTGAGATCAAGCAGAAATTGCGGCTCGTCGGCATTAAAACTGCGGGGAAGGTCGGTGAGGCCCTGCCGTTCCAAACCCCGCACACACGCGACGGGCCCCACCATCCCGCTCAACTTCCGTCCTTTGATCTGAGCGGCAGCATCAGCAAAATCGCCCGACGGCAAAAGCGGCATGACCATGCCGCCATCCGTCAAGGTCAGCACATCTGTGATCTGCCCTGCCTGACGCGCGATCCAGAAGCTGACGGCGTAGTCGTGGCCCCCGGCCATGCCGTGCTCCGCCAAATTGCTGAGTGGAAACATCGCCTGATGCAAACGCGCGCGCAGAAATGTCTCGATCTCCGATCGGTCAGCTTCGGTTGCGGGGGTCACCTTGTGCGCTCCTGATCCAACGGGTGCCAGTTTGGCTGGTCATCCGCTTCGGCATCGGTGCTGTAAGGGGCGGGTTCAAACCGCGGTTCCATCTCCGTGAAATCGCGGATCAGAACGCGCTCGCCAGCTTCCAGACGATAGAGACAGCCCGCTTGCGTCTCGTACCGATCCATCGCGGTGTCACGCGGTGGCTTAGCGCCCTCCAAAAGCTGATCCCGCAACGCCCGGCTCAGCGGTGCCGGTTGACCGTTCAAGAGGCGTAGCCCGCTGCGGCAATCCTTGGTCCCCTCGCCCTTGACGACCTGCGACAGGTCACCTTTGCGCCCCACGATGTCATCCACCGGATCACCGTGAATACGATAGAGCGTGCTATCCAGAAAATAGCCTCCGCTTTGCCAGCCAGATCCGTTCGGAAACAGGGCCAGCGCCGTAAAGTAGGGCGCACGGCTCAGCACGGTGTAATGGCTGGTTGCAGGCGTGTGTGGATAGGCGTCAGCGACCGTGTAGATCAGATGCTGGCCATCCGGGGAAAGCCGGCATTCCTCGGCGAAGACCGACTTTTTCAACCACTGCCCTTCGGTGAAAGTATCCGTCGCCCGATCCCAAGCGATCAAGTTATACATCTTCTTTGCCGACCTACGCAGGATGATCGCTCTGTCATTCTCGGTGGCGAAAAGAAGATAGAGGCGCAGGATCGGCGGCGTGCTCATTGCCAATCACCGAAAGCCTGTTGCCAGAGCGTCAATGCTGCCACCGCCGCCGTATCAGCCCGCAGGATGCGCGGACCGAGCGAGACGGCATGGGCAAAAGTCGCCGTCTGCAGCATCTCCCGCTCCGCCGGCGAAAACCCGCCCTCCGGCCCGATCAGGATCGCGCAAGGCGCAGCGAGAACGCTCGGCAGAGCGGCAGAGCGGCCCGCCATTCCCTCATCACAGAACATCAGATGGCGCCCTGCAGGCCACTCGGCCAAAACTCTTTCAAGCTTCGCCAGATCATCGACAGGCGGCACATATGTCCCGCCGCATTGCTCCGCCGCTTCGACGGCATGCGCCTGCAATTTGTCCATTCGGATACGGTTGGCGCTTTGGGTATAGGCGGATTGCACCGGCATGATCCGTGCCGCTCCCATCTCGACGGCCTTTTCGACGATGAATGCCGTGCGTTCCTTGCGAATAGGCGCAAACAACAACCAAAGATCGGGCGGCATTTGCAAAGGCGCCGTTTGCGCAGAGCATACCAGCACCCCGCCTTTCTTGCCCGCCTCCACAACCTCGGCGTCCCATTCGCCGTCCACACTGTTGATCAGCGACACGACATCCCCCGCCGCCAACCGCATCACACCAAAGAGATAATGCGCTTGTTCCCGCGACAGCGGAACTGATTGCCCTTCCCCTAAAGGGTGCTCTACATAAAGCCGAACCTTGGATGCCATGGGCGGACCATATGACCGAGAATGCCGAAGCGCCAGAGCCGTCAGATGCCGTCGCGGATGCCGTGGCAGGCAACTGGGTCGACCGCTTTGCCCCCCTCGCGACGCGGCCCTTTCTGCGGCTCAGCCGCGCGGACCGTCCCATTGGTACG
Source organism: Cognatiyoonia sp. IB215182 (assembly GCF_033963905.1). NCBI lineage: Bacteria > Pseudomonadati > Pseudomonadota > Alphaproteobacteria > Rhodobacterales > Paracoccaceae > Cognatiyoonia > Cognatiyoonia sp. IB215182. The sequence goes on along the minus strand of NZ_JAXBMB010000008.1, from coordinate 191,743 downwards.
TGGCTGCTCCTAACACCTTGCCTATGGGGCCTGTCACTCGCAATTCTGGCAACCGATACTGCGACAACCAATGACATCTGGATCGCTTTGGGCTGCGGCCTTGGCGCGTTCTTGATGCGCGGCGCCGGCTGCACTTGGAACGACATCACAGACAGGGACATCGATGGCGCGGTTGAGCGCACAAGATCGCGGCCCATTCCCGCTGGCCAAGCTACCGTCCGGCAGGCCCTGATCTGGATGGTCGCGCAATCCATCCTTGCGTTTTTCATTCTGATCACGTTCAGCCCTGCTGCGATCATCCTGGGCGTCGTGGCCCTGATCCCCGTGGCCATCTATCCATTCGCAAAGCGGTTCACGTGGTGGCCGCAAGCCTTTCTGGGCCTCGCGTTCAATTGGGGCGCGTTGCTAGCCTGGGCCGCCCATACCAACAGCATCGGACCTGTGCCGATCGTGCTCTACCTCGCGGGCATCGCCTGGACGCTATTTTACGACACGATCTACGCCCATCAAGATGCCGAGGACGACGCGCTGATCGGCGTAAAATCCACAGCACGCCTCTTTGGTGACAGATCACGCGACTGGCTGCGGCTGTTTCTGACCATCACCGTGGTTCTGTTCGGGCTTGCGGTTGTGCTCGCCGTCCACGAACGCTCCATCCTGTCGCTGGTCATCGCCATCGGCGGACCATGGGCCATGGGCTGGCACTTGACCTGGCAACTGGCAAAGTTCAACCCCGACGACAATGACAGCCTGCTCCGCATATTCCAGTCAAACCGTGACGCGGGGCTGATCCCCTTGCCGTTTTTCGCGCTTGCCTATTTCGTGTGATTGAACCCCGGCGCTGACGGGCCTATGCAGGGCGAACCCAAATAACGTGGAATGGCATGCGTCTTTCAGCACTACTTGTTCGCCTGATCGTCTTTGTCGGTGCCGCTTTCGTCTCTGTCGCGGCTGCACGGACAACTGTCACCGTGGTCGAGGAACGCTCTGTTCTTGCGGTTCAGGAAACCCTTGTAGATCAAGGATATGAATGGGCGACCGTGCTGGGCGACGGGCTACAGGTGATCCTTGAGGGCGAAGCGCCGACCGAAGCGGTGCGGTTTCGCGCCATCTCTGCGGCCGGCGGCATGGTCGATGCCAGCCGGGTGATCGATAACCTCTCTGTCACCGAATCAGAGGTGATCGCGCCACCTGAATTCGCCATAGAAATCCTGCGCAACAACAGCGGCGTCTCCATCATCGGACTGATCCCCGCAACAACCGATCGCGAAGCGCTTGCCGACCGCATTCAAGACATTGCCGATGGCCAGCCTGTCACCGACCTGCTTGAAGTCGGGAATTATCCGACACCGGAAACATGGCGCGCATCGCTCAGCTACGCCCTGCGTGCGCTTGAGATGCTGCCGAAATCCAAAATATCCGTCAAAGCCAACACCGTGACGATCAGCGCGATTTCAGAAAGCCCCGCGGAAAAGCGCGAGTTGGAGGCGGCGCTGGCCCGCAACATGCCCGAAAACGTCTCAACTGCAGTCGAGATCAGCGCGCCCCGACCCGTCATCTCTCCGTTTACGGCGCGTTTCATCATCGACGAAGATGGCGCGCGTTTTGATGCCTGCGCAGCTGACACGGCTGAGGCGGTTGAGATGATCATGGCGGCTGCAAACGACGTCGGATTTGAAGGTGACGCAAATTGCACGATGGCTCTCGGTGCCCCGTCGCGCACGTGGGGTGAGGCTGTCGCGCGTGCCATCGCAACCTTGGGTCCGTTACAAGGTGGGACCGTCACGATTGCCGACACCGATATCACGCTCATCGCCCCGATAGGCACAGGCCAGCGCACCTTCGACAATGCTGTTGGCGAACTTGAAAACGCCTTGCCGGAGGCATTTGCCCTGACCGCAGAGCTCCCGGAACTCCCCGATGAAAGCGACGAAGAGGCACCGCAATTCACCGCCACGCTCAGCCCCGAAGGTGTGGTGCAGGTGCGTGGCCGCGTGCCGGATGATGTGACGAACACGGTCGTCAAGAACTTTGCCAATGCGCGGTTCAGCGGTCGTGACATCACCATGGGCACCCGCGTTGTCGACGGGCTGCCATCAGGCTGGTCGATCCGTGTTCTTGCGGGCATCGAGGCTTTGTCTGAGCTTTCGAATGGTGCTGTGGTCGTGACACCCGACACGTTCGAAGTGCGTGGCAATACCGGAAACGAAGAGGCGAGCGCCGAAATCTCGCGCCTGCTCATCGAAAAACTCGGGCAAGGCGCGGACTTCGAGATCAGTGTGACTTATGTCGAAGAACTTGATCCGATTGCAGGTTTGCCCACGCCTGAAGAATGCATCGAACAGATCAAGGTGGTGACGGAAAACCGCAAGATCACGTTTGACCCCGGTTCGGCGGATTTGACAGCAGCAACGCAGCCTGTGGTCGATGATATCGCTGAGATCCTGCAGCGATGTGGCGACCTGCGCATCCGCGTGGCAGGCTATACCGACAGCCAGGGGCGCGAGGTGATGAACCAGCAATTGTCGCAAGACCGTGCCAATGCCGTTCTGACCGCACTACGCGCGCGCCGCGTGCCTGTATCCACCTTTGAGGCGATCGGTTATGGTGAGGAAAATCCGATTGCGGATAACGACACCGAGGAAGGGCGCGAGGCCAACCGGCGCATCGAATTCAGTCTGATCGTACCGGAACCCGCGCCTGAGGATACCAATGCGCTTGATGAGCTGGCTGAGGAAGCCGCCGACACCGAAGCGACGGACAGCGAGTAACAAAGGCCAAGACGTTGAACAGAACCGAATTCATCATTGCAACCGCTGTGATCCTTTTTGTGGCCTTCATGCTGGGCTGGTTTGCCAGTTGGCTGGTCAACCGGTTCACGCGCGTGACCAAGGCCGAGGTCGGTGAGTTGGACAAGATGGCGCAGGCCCTGCACGAAGCCGAAGAGACCCGCGATCAGGCAATCACCTATCTGCAACAGCGCGAAGCCGAGATGACCAATCAGCTCAGCCAGACCGAAGCGGAACTACGGGCCGCCATGGATGGCTTGCGCGAAGCACGACGCGAAGCGGAAGAGCTGCGCGCCTATGTGGAGCAGCAGCGCGCGGGTTAAGAGCTGGTCTCGTAGCCCGACTACTTCGGTTCTTTCACACAGACTAATGCGCAAACTTCGTTTGCGCAGCGCCCGAACCGCCCCCAACGGGGCGGGCGCTTCCCGCCCACCCCTCGGTTCGTGCGCGGTTTGTTGCAAGCGTCATCGAATGAGATGAACAGGTCGCGCCCTAAGCCTCCGCCAAGTGACACGCCACGCGGGTTTCACCCAGCGTCCGCATCTCGGGTCGCTCTTTCTTGCAGATATCCGTGGCAATCGGGCAGCGCGGGTGGAACGCACAGCCCGGTGGCGGGTTGATCGGATCGGGGATTTCTCCTTCGGGCAGTTCCGCCTCGCGCCCGAAACCGTCCATCTTGGGCGCGGCCTCCAGCAGCATCTTCGTGTATGGGTGGCGCGGATTGTCGAAAAGGTCGTCCGGCGCGGCCTCTTCGACCAGCCGCCCCAGATAGAGCACGCCGATCCGGTCCGACATATGCCGCACCACTGTCAAATCGTGGCTGATGAGCACGTATGTCAGCCCGAAATTTTCCTTCAGGTCGCTCATAAGGTTCAGCACCTGCGCCTGCACCGACACATCCAGCGCCGATGTTGGCTCATCACAGACGATCAGTTTTGGTTCGGACGACAAAGCCCGTGCAATGCAAATCCGCTGCCTTTGCCCCCCGGAAAACTCATGCGGGAACTTTCCCGCATCAAGCGCTGACAATCCCACTTGCTCCAGCAGTTTCTCAGCCAATCCCGTCGCATCGCCCCCCCGCGCGACGACTGGTTCCACAATAATATCCCGCACCCGCCAGCGCGGGTTCAATGAGGCAAACGGATCCTGAAAAATCATCTGAATGTCTGAGCGGACAGCATCCACCTTTTCCGCATCCGTCTCGGTGGCGAGGTTCACGCCTTCGATCTCGACCGTCCCACCTGACGGGTTGAGCAGCCCGACCAGCATCCGCCCGATTGTAGATTTCCCAGACCCGCTTTCGCCGACCAACCCATAGGTCGTCCGCTCTTCCACCTCAAAATCCACGTCAGAGACGGCGGTCAGAAACGCCTTCTCCCGCCGCTCGATCACCCGGTTCAGCCAAGGTTTGGACACGTCAAAGACCCGTGTCAGGTTCTTCACGGAAATCAGCGCCATTCAAGAAACCTTTTCAGCAACCAGCGGAAACCAGCATGCGGCATGGGTGTCCGAGATTTTGGGGGCCGGGGCAGCGCGGCACTTGGCTTGCGCATATGTGCAGCGCGGGTGAAAGGCGCAGCCCTCGGGCACTTTATCCAGTCGCGGCATCGCGCCTTCGATCTGGTGCAGCCGCGCCTTGCCTGCCGAGGCCAGCGGGGTCGAGGCCATCAGCCCGGCGGTATAGGGATGCTGCGGCTGGGTCAGCACATCGCGCACCTTACCCAGTTCGGCCAATCGCCCGGCATACATCACCGCCACCCGGTCCGCCGCCTCTGCGATCACCCCCATATCATGGGTAATCAGCATTACCGCAGTACCGCGCTCCCGACAAAGCCGCTTCAGCAGGGCAATGATCTGCGCCTGCACGGAGACATCAAGCGCCGTGGTGGGCTCATCCGCGATGATCAGCGACGGTTCGGCGCAGAGGGCCAGCGCAATCACTACCCGCTGGCGCATCCCGCCGCTGAATTCATGTGGATAGCTGTCGATCCGCTCGGCAGCACCGGGAATGCCGACCTCTTCCAAAGCGGCCACAGCGCGCTTCTCAGCCTCCGAGCGGCTGATCGGCAGATGAGTCTGCATTGTCTCGGTCAACTGATCCCCGATAGAGAGCAGCGGGTTGAGCGAGGTCAGCGGGTCCTGAAACACCATCCCGATATCCTTGCCCCGCAGGCGCCGCATCGCCTCTCCCTGCAAGGCATCGATGCGGGTGCCATTCAGCCAGATTTCCCCCTTCGCAATCCGCGCGGGCGGGTTCAAAAGCCCAATGACAGCATTCCCCGCCATCGACTTTCCCGCGCCACTTTCGCCCACAACGCCGAGGATTTCGCCGGCCTGGATGTTATAGCTGACACCATCCACGGGTTTCACAACGCCGGTGCGGGTCGGGATTTCGACGGACAGGTTGCGGATGGAGAGGACTACGTTTGTCATTCGCCAAATATCTCTTCCACCGCTTTGTCGACTGCAGCGGCACTTTGATAAAACTCTGTGTAAGGCCACGGAGGAGTGGTTTCTTTAAGCCATGTCAAATGTACTACGGCAAATGGCTTGTTCGGATCGCCGGTGCCGATCACAAAATCGTCCCTTCCCTCAACGTGAGCGAGAACATCCAGTGTGCCCGAATAAGGTATCATTACATGGCCTGGTGGTAGCTCTCGCAACAACTCGTCCCTGAAGCGCGTGCGTTCGCTTTCACAAAGCTCAACGATCTGTTTGTGACTGAAGCTCATTACCGCAACCTCGGGTTCAGCGCGTCGCGCAGCCAATCGCCGAGCAGGTTCACGCTCAGCGCGAGCATCAACAGCGTTACGGCCGGGAACAACAGGATCCACCATTCACCCGAAAAGAGGAAGCCCTGCCCGATGCGGATCAGCGTGCCGAGGCTCGGCTGGGTTGGCGGCGCACCGACGCCCAGGAAACTGAGGGTGGCCTCGGCAATGATCGCAAGCGCCAGTGAAATCGTTGCGATGACAAGCACCGGCGACAGGACGTTGGGCAGGATGTGTCGTAGCATGATCGCTGTCGGTTTGCGCCCGATCAGGCGCGCGGCCTCGACATACTCCTTGCGCTTTTCAACGAGCGTCGCACCCCGCACGACGCGCGCGAACTGCACCCAATCGCTCAGCCCGATGGCAATGATCAGCACCCAAATCGCCATCTGGTCGCGGTATTCAACAGGGGTGAACCCCTTCGCAATCCCGAAGATCAGCATCGCCACCAGGATCGATGGAAAGGTCAGCTGCACGTCCGCCGTGCGCATAATGATCGTATCCAGCCAGCCGCCGAAATAGCCCGAGATGAGCCCCAGCGTGATCCCGAGGATCATCGCAAAGAGCACCGCAGCAACGCCCACGAAAAGCGATATCCGCATACCGTAAAGGATCGTTGAGAACACATCGCGACCCTGATCGTCGGTGCCCATCAGGAAGCTCTCGCCCGTGAACGCGTTGGGTGCCATCGGGGCCGTAAAGCCGTTCATCAGGTTCAGCGAGGCTGGGTCAAACGGGTTTGTAGGGGCGATCAGCGGAGCGAAAATCGCTGACAAGACGAGGATCGCGACCACGATGGTCGAGACCACAGCGACCGGTGAGCGCCGGAACGAATAGTAAATGTCGCTGTCCAGAAACACGCGAAAGCGCGATTTCTGGACGGGTTTGGCGGGTGTCAACTGTTCGGATAGATCGGTCATCAATGGCCCCCGGGCCGGTCAACCCGCAGACGCGGATCAATGAAGAAGTAAAGGATATCCACGATCAGGTTGATCGCGACGAACATGACCGAAATCAGCATCAGATACGCGGCCATCACGGGGATATCGACAAACTGGATCGCGTTGATGAACAGAAGGCCCACGCCGGGCCATTGGAACACCGTCTCGGTAATGATCGCAAAGGCGATGATCGCGCCCAGTTGCAGGCCGATCACTGTGATCACCGGCACCATTGTGTTTTTCAGCGCATGGCGGAAATTGATCGCGCGTTCCTTCAGGCCGCGGGCGCGGGCGAAGCGGATGTAATCCTGTCGTAGTACCTCCAACATCTCGGACCGAACCAGCCGCATGATCAGCGTCATCTGGTAAAGACCCAGCGTGATGGCGGGCAGGATCAGCGCCTGCAGGCCGGAGGAGGTGAGGAACCCGGTGCTCCACCCGCCGATATCCACGGTCTCTCCCCTTCCGAAACTGGGCAGCCAGCCGAGTTCAACCGAGAAGATATAGATCAGCAGAATCCCGATCAGGAAGGTGGGTAATGACACCCCGATCAGCGAGGCGGACATGATGAAATTGGCCGTGAAACCGTTGCGGCGGATCGCGGTAAAGACGCCAAGTGCGATGCCAAAGATCACCGCCAGAATGGCCGAGACGGCGGCGAGTTCCAGCGTGGCAGGCGCGCGTTCCAGCAGAATTTCGGCGACAGGCCGCCCTTGCCGGTAGCTCACGCCGAAATTGCCCTGCACCGCCCCTTCGAGGAACCGGTAGTATTGAACGGCAAAGCCTTGATCGAGGCCAAGCTGCTCGCGCAGCCGCTCAATATCTTCTGCCGTCCGTTCCTGCCCCAGCATGTTGTCGATTGGGTCACCGACAAAGCGGAACATCGAAAACGCGACCAGCCCCACGATGAGCAGGACCAGGGCCGATTGCCCAATGCGCCGGATGATGTATGCGAGCATGCCGCCCCCAGGTTATGCGGTTGGGGGCCGTAGCCCCCGCCCGCGCTTAGTTCACGGTGGCCCAGCGCAGCAGGAAGAAGTTATCCGGGCGCTGTGTCAGTGCGATATTGCTGCGTGTTCCCCAGACCAGAGGCTGCACGTAAAGCGGGACATAGGCCATCTCGTCCTGCAGGATCTGGGCAACCTCATCCAGCATACCCTGACGGATGCCGTCATCCAGTTCCGACTGGATCATTGGCAGCAATTCATCGACGCGGGCGTTTGAATATCCGCCAAAATTCCAGCTGCCCAACCGCTTTTCCTCGTTCGGCGTAGAGGCAAGGAAGCGGATCGGATGTTCCGCGTCGAACGTGCCCGGCGACCATCCCAACAGGTACATATCATAGTTATCTGCCCGCAATTCGGGCCAGTAATTCTGCACCGGCATCGCATCCAGCGTCGCGCGCAGGCCGACCTGGGCCAGCATGCCAGTCACCGCCTGACAGACAGCCTCATCATTCAGATACCGGTCATTGGGGCATTTCAACCCGAATGAGAACCCATCGGGATAGCCTGCTTCGGCCAAGAGCGACCGGGCCAGATCGGGATCAAAGGGAGGGCGTGCCGCTTGCGCCTCGGAAAAGCCTTGCATGGCGGGGCTGACGAGTTGTGCCACCTCTTCGGCATTGCCGCGCATGATGGTTTGCAGGATGGCGGGCACATTCACCGCATGCGCTACTGCCTGCCGCACGCGTGGATCGGCGAATGGGTTGGTGTCGGTCACGTCGGACGAGAATTTCAGCGCCTCCGCCTCATGCGGGAAGCCCAGCATGATTACGCGCGCTTCGATCCCCTGGATGACCTCCACATCCGCGTCCTGCTGGAGGCGTGCAACGTCCTGAATCGGGACGGGATTGATCATATCCACATCGCCAGACAACAGGGCCGCGACCGCAGTTGCTGGGTTCTGGATCGGGGTCAGTTCGGCGCGGGTGATGTTGTGTTCAACCTCACCCCACCAGCCGTCAAACGGCTCCAACACGGTGCGCAGACCCGGCTCACGCGCGGTGACGCGGAAGGCGCCGGTGCCGTTCGTGTTCAATGTCGCGTAATTTCCCGCTTCCTTGTCGGGCAAGGTTGCGTTGTTCGCTGCGGCCCAGCCGCTATCCATGATCATCCAGTTGGCGATGGAGCCCGGAAAGATCGGGTTTGGCGCGCTGGTCATTATGTCGATGGTGTAGTCATCAACGACCACGACCTCTGAGACAGGCGCGAACCAGCTGCGCGTGTCAGAGCCTTCATCCGACGCGCGCTGATAGGAAAACAGCACGTCCTCAGCCGTGAACGCGCTGCCATCATGGAACGTCACGCCTTCACGCAAGGTGAAGCGCCAACCTTCCCCATCGCCAATCGGCTCCCACGATGTGGCGAGGGACGGCTCGATGGTCATGTCCTTCCCGCGCCGCACAAGCCCCTCATAGACGTTGTTCAGAAATCCCAGCACCGGGGCAGAGTTGACCGCATGCGGGTCCATCGTTTGCGGGTCGGTGGTCTGGGCCCAGGTGAATTCTTCGGCCCATGCGGCAGGGGCCAGTGCCGCGACAAGGGCTGCAAGACAGAGCGAACGTGACATGGTGTTTCCTTTGCTAAAGCGGCGATGCCGCGCGGGGTCCGCGCGACACGCCAATACGGCGAAATGAACTCTGATGGGGCAGATGTGCCCCTAGTTCAAAGTGAAATACTTCACCTTCGGCTGGTCTTCGGGGTCCACTTCGATCCCGAATCCTTCTGCCATCCCCCAGTTCAGCACTTGGTGGTGGACGGGGATGTAAAGCTGTTCGTCCTGCACAACGCGCCAGATCGCAGCGATATCCGCATTGCGAGCATCCAGATCCGTGTTTGAGGCAAGTGACGCGATTTTCGCGTCCAGCTCATCATTGTCATATCCGGTGCCGTTCCAAGTGCCGATATCGCTTTCGCGGCCATGGACAAGGAAGTTGAACACATATTCCGAATCGTAGGTCGGCACACCCCAGCCCAGCATGTAGAAATCGGTGTTGCCATCGGTGATCAGCGGGAAGTGCTGCGCTTTGGGCTTGGCATCCAGGTTCACCGTGATGCCGATCTGGCCCAGCATGCCGACAGCAGCCTGACAGATGCCCTCGTCATTGATGTAGCGGTCATTCGGGCAGTCGAGCCGGATGGAGAAACCATCGGCGTAGCCGGCTTCGGCCAAGAGCTCTTTGGCGCCTTCGACATCCGTGGTCGATTCCGCATCCATCTCGGCCGTCCAACCGTTGACGAATGGCGGCGCGATCATGCCCGCAGGCTGGCTTTGCCCACGCATCACGACCTGCTGGATCGCCTCACGGTTAATCGCCATCGACATCGCCCGGCGCACACGCAGATCGGCAAGCGGGTTGGCCCCATCGATATTGTCAGCCTCGATATCATCGGCGCCCTGGTTCATCCCGAAGAAGATTACCCGGTTCTGCGGAGTCTGCTTGACGACCAGACCCTCGGCAGCATTTACGCGGTCAAGGTCTTGCACCGGCATGTCCTGCAGGAAATCCACCTCACCCGACAGCATGGCAGCCACGCGGGTCGCGGCGTTCTGGATCGGGGTATAGACGATTTCGGTCACTTCCATGGGGAACTCATCAATGCCCCAATAGTTCTCATTACGGACCATCACCGTGCGCACATCGGGCTCACGGCTTTGCAGCACGTATGGGCCTGTGCCGTTGGCGTTGGTGGTTGCGTATGTGATCTCACCGCCCTCAAAGTCCTGCACGGCGACAGTGTTGTTCGCCTCGGTCCAGTCCTTGTCCATGATGAAAAGGTTGGTCAGGTTGGATGGCAGGATCGGGTTGGGCCCGTCTGTCACCATCTCGACCGTGAAATCGTCAACCGCGCGGACCTCAACAATCGATCCAATCAGCTCTTTCATGTCCGAGTTGGGCTGTTGCGCGCGCTCAAAGCTGAAGACGACGTCTTCTGCAGTGAAGGCCGCGCCATCATGGAAGGTCACACCTTCGCGCAAGTTAAAGACCCAGACATTCGGGTCATCGGCTGATGGTGCCCAATCGGTCGCCAATGTCGGGACAAATGCGCCGGTCACATCGCGGATGATCAGCGGTTCGTACATCTGGTGGCGGATCGTGTGGGTCGGGCCTTCGTTCTGCGAATGCGGATCAAGCGTCAGCGCGTCGCCGGACCGCGCCCAGCGCAAGGTCTCAGCGCTCACAGGTGCCGTGGTCGCCAGCAAAACTGCCGTGACCGTCAGTGCCGTTGTCGGTTTCATATCATGTTCCCTGTTGTTGTCTTTCTGGCGCGTAAGGTTGCGGTAACCGCGGGCAATTGCAAGGGGTGGACTGCGGTTCTGCAGCAATCAATGCCGTCAAAAGTGGCAATCGCCTGAACGCGCGGCAGGAATGGTGTTGCGCCACTTGAAAGCGAAATTGCATCCCCCCGCCCTTCCCGCTAGCCATGGCGGAAAGAAGGAATGACCGATGACCCCCATTGACCCCGTGGCCCTGACCGCCGATCTGGTACGCTGCCCCTCCATCACGCCTGCCGAAGGTGGCGCATTGGTGCTGCTGGAGGACGTGCTGACCAAGGCCGGTTTCACCTGCACAAGGGTGGATCGCGGCGGGATTGCGAACCTTTTCGCGCGCTGGGGTCGACAGGGGGCGAACCGAACCTTCGGGTTCAATGGTCATACCGATGTCGTGCCTTTGGGCGATGAAAGCGCATGGACGATGCCGCCTTTCGGCGCCGAGATCAAAGATGGTTATCTATACGGGCGTGGCGCGACGGATATGAAATCAGGCGTGGCCGCCTTTGCCGCAGCCGCAATTGATTTCGTGGCCGAGACTCCGCCAGATGGCGCGGTCATTCTGGCCATCACGGGCGACGAAGAGGCGGACGCCCTTGATGGCACCACCGCATTGCTCGACTGGATGGCTGCCAATAATGAGGCGATGTCGGTCTGCCTTGTGGGCGAACCCACCAGCCCCAACGAGATGGGCGAAGCCATGAAGATCGGGCGGCGCGGATCGATGACGGCGTTTTTCACGATCACCGGGGTGCAGGGCCATTCCGCCTATCCGCACCGCGCCAAAAACCCGATGCCCGCCATGGCGCGGCTGATGGATGTGTTGTCGTCGCAAGAGCTCGATCAGGGCACCGATCACTTTGATCCATCGTCCTTGCAGGTTCTGACGATTGATACCGGAAATCCCGCCACTAACGTGATCCCCGCTCAAACCCGTGCGACGGTCAATATTCGCTTCAACGACCAACATTCCGGGGCAAGCCTGACCGCCTGGATGCAAGAGGAAGCGGACAAGGTCGCCGCCGACTTCGGCGTCCGGGTCGAGATGCGAGTGAAGATATCGGGCGAAAGCTTTTTGACACCTCCGGGCGACCTGTCAGACTTGGTGGCAAGCGCCGTGGAAGCCGAAACCGGACGCAAGCCGGAGCTTTCGACCTCCGGCGGCACCTCCGACGCAAGGTTCGTCAAGGATCATTGCCCCGTCGTCGAATTCGGGTTGGTCGGCAAAACCATGCACCAGGTGGATGAACGGGTCGCGCTAGATCATGTCCATCAGTTGAAAGCGATCTATAAGCGCATTCTGGCAGAGTATTTCGCATGATCGAGGTCGTGGACGACTATACCCACTGCATCGCCCTGCGCCGCAAGGTGTTTATCGACGAACAGGGTATCGCCGAGGCCGATGAAATAGATGATTTGGACGATCAGGCGATTCATCTTTTGGCGATAGTGGATGGGCGGCCTGTGGGCACCGCCCGCCTTCTTATCGATGGGGAGATCGGCAAGATCGGGCGGATTTGCGTTGCAACCGATCAGCGCGGCACGGGCCTGGGCAAGGCGCTGGTGACGGCCGGGATCGATCAGTTGCGCACAGTGCCCGGCGTGACGACGGCCAAGCTGGGCGCGCAAGACCACGCAATCGGGTTTTACGCGAAACTCGGGTTTCAACCAGTCGGCGATTTCTACGACGACGCAGGCATTCCGCATCAAGATATGGTTCTCGCGCTGTAGGAAGACTTTTGCAAAAAGTCTTCGTAAAAGCCTTTGCAGGCTTTTGACCAATTCCTTCAAAGGAATTGGCGTGCTAGGCGGGGGTCATGACACGGATCCCCTCAAAATCCGAAATCCTGTCCTGGATCTCGGAAAATCCCACAAAAACGGCAAAACGCGATATCGCCAAGGCCTTTGGCATCAAGGGGGCTGCGCGGATTGATCTCAAGCGCCTGTTGCGCGAGTTGCAGGATGAGGGTCGGCTAGCCAAGCGGCGCAGCTCTTACCGCGATGCCGAAGAATTACCGCCCGTCGCCGTCCTGGAAATTGTCGAGGCCGACGCTGACGGCGATCTTTTCGCCCGCCCTTTGGAATGGAAAGGCTCTGGGGCAGAGCCACGCATTCTGATGCTGTTGCGATCCAGCGATCCGGCTTTGGGTCCCGGTGACCGCATCCTGGGACGTCTGACCGTCGATAAGACCGAAAGCCACACCCACACCGCCCGCATGATCCGCCGGATCGGGACCAACCCCCAACGCATCCTGGGCGTGTTTCGCGCTGGGTCAGAAGGCGGTCGGGTCATGCCGATTGACAAGGGATCGGACAAGCAGTGGACCATTGCCACTGGTGCGACCAACGGTGCGAAAGACGGCGAATTGGTTGAGGCAGAACAGGCCGGACCCAAGGGCCGCGTGGGCCTGCCCAAGGCCCGCATCATTGCGCGTCTGGGCGACCCAACAGAACCACGCGCGGTCTCCCTGATCGCCATTCATCAGCACGGCATCCCCGATCACTTCCCCGATGAGGTTGTGGCGGAGGCCGACGACGCCAAACCCGTCGCTTTGGGCAAGCGTAAAGACCTGCGGCACCTGCCGCTTATCACCATTGATCCCTGGGATGCGCGGGATCACGACGATGCCTGTTATGTTGAGGCCGACCCTGACGCTAAAAACAAGGACGGTTTCATCATCTGGGTCGCCATTGCGGACGTGGCGCATTACGTCACGCCCGGATCGGGACTGGATCGCGAGGCGCGTAAGCGCGGCAATTCCACCTATTTCCCGGATCGCGTGGTGCCGATGCTGCCGGATCGGCTGTCCGGTGACCTTTGTTCGCTTCATGAAGGGGTCGAGCGGCCTTGTCTCGCCGTGGCCATGCGCATCGACGCGGCGGGCAACAAGATCGACCACGCCTTCCATCGCGGGCTGATGAAGTCCGTCGCGTCGCTGAATTACAGGGAGGTGCAGGCTGCGGTCGATGGCGACCCGAATGACAGGGTGGCACCGCTGATGGATGATATCATTCATCCGCTCTACGCCGCCTATGCGGCACTGATGAAGGCCCGTGCCGCCCGCCAACCGCTAGAACTGGACCTGCCGGAGCGTGAGATTGTGCTCGATGAGGGCGGTCAGGTCACATCCGTCAAGTACAAGGACAGGCTCGACGCGCACCGGCTGATCGAAGAATTTATGGTGCTGGCGAACGTCGCCGCGGCCGAAACGCTCATCGCGAAACGGTCCCCGCTTCTGTTCCGGGTCCACGAGGAACCCAGCCCCGAGAAGTTGGAGGCGTTGCGCGAAGTGGCGCAGGCCTCGGGCCTTGTCCTCGCCAAAGGTCAAGTCCTGAAAACCGCACATCTGAACCGGCTGCTGACCAGTGCCGCTGAAACCGAGAATGATGAGTTGATTAACATAGCCACGCTGCGGTCGATGACGCAGGCCTATTACAACCCTGAAAACTTTGGGCATTTTGGACTGGCCTTGCGAGCTTACGCTCATTTCACCTCGCCCATTCGCCGCTATGCGGATCTGATCGTGCACCGTGCATTGATCGCCGCCCATGGTTGGGACGCGGATGGGCTCAGCGATTGGGACAAGGAAAACCTACGCGAGACGGCCAAGCTGATCAGCGACACAGAACGCCGGTCCATGGCCGCAGAGCGCGACACAACCGACCGTTATCTGGCCGCTTTTCTCGCCGACCGCGTTGGCGCGGAACTGACCGGGCGTATCAGCGGGATCGCGAAATTCGGCGTTTTCGTCCGGCTGGACGAAACGGGTGCCGACGGGATGATTCCGATCCGTACGTTGGGACGCGAGTATTTTGATTACGACCCCGAGAGCCAAACGCTGATGGGGGCCGAGACAGGCATGATCATCGGGCTTGGCCAACGTGTGACCGTCAAACTGGCCGAAGCCGCGCCTGTCACGGGTAGTTTGATCCTAGAACTTCTGACGCTGGAAGACCGCGCCATCCCTCGCGGACCGTCGCGCGGCCGCGGCAAACCCGCGCGCCGCAAAGTCGGCTCAGCCCGCAAAAAAGCCGCAAAAACAGCGCGTAAGGTCAAAAGACGCCGCAGATAACACCTCTGCCTTATTCCGGCACCGCGCCCGACATGCTGCTGCCGCAATCCTGTCCGAGCCTGCCATCAGGGGCGTTTGAGATGATAGGTCAAGGCATGGTAAATCAGAAGACGCAGCCGCAATGGTACGATGTCGTCGGGGGTTGTGAAGATTACCGCGCGGTTCCCCTCGATCTGATCGGTTCCGGGAAAGGTACTGGCATAGGTGCTGATGATATCCGTCGCACAATGCGCGAAAAGAGCCGCACCACCATTCTTCGCCATCCCGATCCGAAGAGTTGACCCTGATTTCGTCTCGGGCGTCAGATAGGATGGCTGACCCCATTTGAGCGTTTCTTCAATCTTGCCAACTTCTGGCGTGTCCCAGGCGACGCTGAAGATCAGATCGCGCAGGATCATCCCCATCTCATACCCATCCGGTGGAAACGCCTCAAAAGCGGCTTTGACCTGATCGTTCGCAAAGGGCCGTATCATAAGGGTTTCATCCTGTTTTCGACGCGTGCGGCATAGTTGGAAAGTACATCATCATTCGCCACCCGTTCACTGAACGGCGTCGGCAGGGGTGATGCAAGGGCCGCGCAAAGCATCGCGGCGACCGAATAATCGGGCAGGCTGATCTCATCACCCATCAGATAGGCATGATCACCCAGCCGTGCCGCGATGGCCGCGAGGTCCGGTTCAATGCGTTGAAGCCGCTCGGCCTGACTGAACCGGCCAAGGCCTTGGGTCTTCAGACCTTTCAAAAGGGCCTTTCGGAGACTGCCCGTGATCGGTCTGCGCAGAAACGCGGGGATTTCGGCAAAGTAATTCTCGCGAATGATCGGCCAGATATCGTCATTGCCCCACCGATCAAGAACGACGTGGAAATACATGTGCTCTTCAGCCATCCGAATGAAGGCATGGCCGGTGGCCCGATCCGTCACATCGCCCCAGAAATCCGCGCCCTGCTTTTCGAGGTTAGCCTGGATGTTGTGACTATCGCCGATGATGCCCGACGGCGTACGGATCGCCGGTAGCTTGGCATAGGGAAACTTGCGCGGGTCGTTGCTGTCTTCGCGCTGCCAGTCAACGCCAGCCGCTTGTAGCAGCCACATCGCCTTGACGCAGAAAGGGCTGAAACTGAGTTGGCCAAAACCGGCCTGATAGGTGATGAGTGTGATCATGAAGGGCTCCTGTTCTTTGCGCCCTTATGGCAGGAGGTGCTGTCAATTTTTGGCAGGAGTGGTATCGTCAGCCCATGTCCCGTACCGCACGTCTTTTCCAACTCATGCAATCACTGCGCCGCCATGCACCGCCTGTGACGGCCCAGCAACTGGCGGACGACACTGGTGTTTCGCTCCGCACGCTTTATCGCGACATTGAGGCTTTGCGCGGTCTTGGCGCGATCATCGATGGCACGGCAGGTTACGGCTATGCCCTGACCGAAGATGCCGCCCTGCCGCCCATGATGTTCGATGACGAAGAGATTGAGGCAATTGTGCTGGGCCTGCGCGAGGTGCAGGCGGTTGCTGATCCGCAATTGGCCGGAGCCGCGCAAAACGCTTTGGCCAAGCTACAGGCCCGTCTGCCGGGCGCACAGGCGCATCGGCTGCAATATGCGGTCCTTTACGCCGACCGCATCGTGCGCCCGCCGATGCCAACTGTCGATGTGCGTGCCTTGCGGCAGGCCACATGGGACGAACGCACGATTGAGATGGCCTATGTTGATGCCAATGGCAGTGCGACGACCCGACGGGTTGATCCGCTCAGCATCGTGTTCCTCAAAGAGACCCATAACCTGATCGCGTGGTGTCATTTGCGGCAGGCCTATCGCAACTTCCGGCTCGACCGGATGAAGGATTTGCGCATTACCGATGACAGCTTTCGCCCCCGCCGCGTGCCGATGCTGCGCCAGGCGATTGAGGTTCTGTCGGATTGTTGGCCGGAGCCGACCGCGATGGTCCCAAAAAGCCACGCATTGGCAGAGAGTTGATTTCGCCCCATCCCGATTTGCGCTATCTTGCGCAAAAATAACAATGGAGGCGGATCGTGGATCGCAGGCAGTTCATCGGGACCAGTTTTTCAGCCTTGGCATGCGGCACGATGGCCCATGCGCAGGCAAGCGGCTTTAACAATTGGGTCGCGGGTTTTCGCAACCGCGCGCGCGCGGCAGGGATCAGTGATCGCACGTTTCAGGCGGCTTTTGCCGACGCGCGCTATCTGCCAGACAGTATCGAGCGTGACCGCAACCAGGCGGAATTCGTGCGCCCGCTCGCCGATTATATGTCGACCGCCGTCTCAGACGCGCGGGTCAGCAACGGGCGCCAACTGGTACGCCAATACGCGCGGCTTCTGGCGCGAATTGAGGCTACCTATGATGTGGAGCCGCATATCGTCACGGCCGTCTGGGGCATGGAAAGCAATTATGGCCAGCGTCGGGGCAGCACGCCGCTGATCTCGACCCTTGCGACGCTCGCCTATGATGGGCGGCGCGGGCAGTTCTTTGAGGATCAGTTGATCGCCGCCCTGCGTATTCTGCAAAACGGCGATGTGGCACCCCAGAACATGACCGGATCATGGGCCGGGGCGATGGGGCATACGCAGTTTATTCCCACCTCTTATGAGGCTTATGCCGTTGATTTCACCGGCGATGGTCGCCGCGATATCTGGGCTGACGATCCCAGCGATGCGCTCGCATCCACCGCTGCCTATTTCCGCCGCTTTGGCTGGCGCAAGGGGCAGCCCTGGGGCGTTGAGGTGCGTTTGCCGAACGGCTTTGACTATGGCCAAACGGGGCGCACTGTCACCCGCAGCCCTGCCGCTTGGGGTCAGGTTGGCGTGCTTGGTGTGGATGGACAGGTTGTGCCCAATTACGGCGAAGCAACGCTCATCACGCCGACAGGTGCAGGTGGCCCCGCATTTCTGGTGTTCCGCAACTATGACGTGATCTCACGCTACAACAACGCGCAGGCCTATATCATGGGTGTCGGCCATCTGGGTGACCGGATTCGTGGTATGGGCCCGTTGCAAACGGCGTTCCCTGCGAATGAACGGCGCTTGCGTCGGGCGGAGCGGCGTGAGTTGCAAGAGCGCCTCACCAATGCCGGTTTTTCGACGCAAGGTGTCGACGGGCGGATCGGGCCAAACACCCGCGCGGCGATCAGAGCTTATCAGCGCAGCGTCGGCCTGCCCCCTGACGGGCACCCGTCCTTGTCGCTATTGCAAAGGCTGCGGTGAACAGGGTCCGCCCTGCATGCAGGACACCAGCATATCCAGCACCTCCTGCGACGGGTCAGCGAAAATCCGACCTCCGCAGGGCTCGGCGCGCATGGTCACGGGCGGCTCCTTCGCTTCTACAAAGTAAATCGCATCGCCGCCGCTGCGTGCGCCGCCACACCATGAGCCGAGGCACGAGACCTCAAGCGTCACAGGGCTGATGTAGTCAGAGGTAAACCCCTGTCGCGTCAGTCCTTTGCCACGAAACTGCGCCGGGATTGGATCGGGCGCAGCCGTTGGGAGCGCCGATACGCCGGGCGGCAGAAGCGCTTCATCAAACGTCATCTCGCCATAGAGCACAAAGTAGTTCTCGGGCGCTGCAGCAAGTTCCTTGAACGTCATGATCGGATCGGGCCGAATGCAGCTCAGCGCGCTAGCTTGTCCCCCGACAAAGGCCAAAATGGTCGCAAATACGACGTGTTTCATCATACGTTCTACCTTATTCGCCAAAACCACACTGAACGATCAGAGCAAGGCTAAGCCTACAATTTTGAGCGGAACTCGGCGAGCACCTTTGCGTAAACTTCGCGTTTGAACGCGACGATACCATCGACCAGTTCATCGGGATGCATCCACTTCCACGCCGAGAATTCAGGGTGTGCAGTCTGCAGATCAATCTCGTCCGCCGTGCCGTGGTAACGCATCAGGAACCACTTCTGCTCTTGCCCGCGATAGCGGCCTTTCCAGATGTTGGGGACAAGCTGGTGCGGGATGTCATAGCGGATGAGTTCTGCGCTCTCTGCCTCTAACGTCACGAGGTTGGGCGTGATGGAAGTTTCTTCTTCCAACTCGCGATAAGCCGCATCGATGGTCTTCTCGCCCTTATCGAGACCCCCTTGCGGCATCTGCCAGGCTTCGGTGTCGCGGTCGATCCGCTGCCCGACAAAAATGTGCCCGCGCGGATTGGCGAGCATCACGCCAACGCAAGGGCGGTAGGGAAGTTGGGCAATTTCGTCAGGGGTCATGATCAGGCCTTGGTGTGTCATCGGCTTACCTCTTCTTTCGAGGTAAGGGGTGGCATAGGAGCTAGAGGTTATCCGATAACAATTCGTGTCTCGTAGCGTATGTGACGTGCGACCCATCTCAGATGGTCGCGCCTGAGCGCGATACAACCTGCCGTTGGGCGGCCCGGTCCGCGCCACTGATGCAAGAAGATGGCAGAGCCGCGTCCCTTGACCGCGTAAGGCCAGTTCCAGTCGGTCAGAATGACCAGATCATACATTGGGCCGGACCGGCGCAAACGCTCATGATTATAAGGGTGTGGGGCACGCACCATCATGTTGTAATCGGGGTCGCGCACATCGTCAGACCAGAGGTCAAATGGCCCGATTGGCAGCGCCCAATCGGTGGGTTTTGCCATCCGATCCGGGCGGTAAAGCATGCCGACAATACGGTGTATCCCGCGGGGTGTGGCCCCATCCCCTTCGGCCTTTTTGGCCGTCACTCCGCCCCGCCCAATGGTGCGGGGAAACCGCCGATTGCAGAACCGCAGGTGGGTTGGGGTCAGAACAAGGTCGGTCGATTTCATAGCACAGATAAACCATAGTTTATGTCTTCATGGCGAATCACTTGTGCGATTACAACGGGTTATGAATCTTGCGATCTTGGTTCCAAAGATTAGTTGTTCATGTTATGTTCCAGAGATAGGGCTGAGGATCATCATGGCAATCGGATCAAAACTGAACACCACGTTGCGCGGCTTTATCGAAAGGCAGCATCTGTTCTTTGTGGCCACCGCAGCCGTCGAGGGCCGGGTCAATGTCTCGCCCAAGGGGATGGATTCCCTGCGCATCATTGATGACAATCGCATCGTCTGGCTAAACCTGACCGGAAGCGGCAATGAAACCGCCGCGCATTTGCGCGATACAAACCGTATGACCCTGATGTTCTGCGCATTCGAAGGCGACGCGTTGATCTTGCGGGTCTATGGCCATGCAAAAACACTGCATCCTCGCGATCCCGGCTGGGATGAGGCCGTGACTCAGTTCCCACCAATGGCGGGTAGCCGCCAGATCTTCGACATGACAATTGATATGGTCCAGACGTCGTGCGGTACCGGCGTGCCGCTGATGAGGTTCGAAAAGCAACGTGGGCCAGAGGAGCTGCTGCCCTATTACGCCGATATGGGTGAAGACGGTGTGCAGGATTACTGGCGGCGCAAAAATATCGAAAGCATTGATGGTCAAGCGACGGGGATTTTTGGCGATTAAAGCAAATGCCCAGACTTCGCGGCCTTCGTCGCCAGATATGCATGGTTATGCCGGTTCTCACCAACCTTCAGCGGCACCCGTTCCGTCACGCTGATGCCGCAGCTTTCCATCCGGGCGACCTTGGCGGGGTTGTTGGTGAGTAAGCGCACTGATGAAAAGCCCATGCGTTTCAGGATCTCCGCACCGATCCGGAAATCGCGTTCGTCATCCTCAAACCCCAGCCGGTGGTTGGCCTCGACCGTGTCAAAGCCCTGATCCTGCAGCGAATAGGCCCGCATCTTGTTGGCAAGGCCAATCCCGCGCCCCTCCTGATTGAGATAAAGCAAGACGCCCGCGCCCTCTGTCCCCATCTGGCCCAAAGCGCCGCGCAATTGCGGGCCGCAATCGCATTTGAGCGATCCAAGCAGATCACCTGTGAAACAGGCCGAATGCAGTCGCGACAAAACGGGCGTCGCCCGGTCCGGCTGGCCGATTTCAACCGCATAATGCTCCTCAGCGCCATCATCGGGACGGAAAATATGCAGGCGCCCCGCCTCGGACACATCCAGCGGCAATCGGGCGCTGATGATGGGGTTAAGCGGGCTCAGCTCGGTCGCCAAGGCTCCCTCTGCCGGGACGAGCGTGAGGTTGTGTTCATTGGCGAAACTGGTCGCATCGCTCAACTCAAGCACCAAAGCGGCGGGCAACAGCCGCGCCGCCTTGCACAGCGCAATTGCGGCACGGTGCAGATCAGCCCCCCCCTCACGCGCGGTTCGCAGCGGGCCTTTCATCGGGGAGCGGAGGTCGTCAGCCGGGTCCGCAATTGATTGCACCCATGAAAGCGTCGCGTCACCCGGCAGAACCACACGCGCAAGATCACCATCGTATGCCCGCGCCTTGAGCGTCTGCGCACGCCACGCTGTTATTGCCAAAACGGGTGCCCCACCCAAAAGCTGTAGGTCGGCCAGCCTTGCCGCATCAAGCGTTTCAACCGCCAGCACCAGAGCACCACCCTCCAGCACAATCGGCACACCCATGCGCAAATCGGCCCGCGCGCGCGCCAGTCGTTCGGTAATGTCGGGGGAGAAACCCATCGCCTGCCACCTCATTTGTTTCATCTCATAGCCGTTTCAGCCGCAAAGTGAAACAAAAGCACGGCAAATCACACGTCCGTGTGAAAGATTGGAATAGCGGCTTGTTTGAAACGTAAGCAGGACACAAATCTAGCTACGAACCGAAGGAGGATGTCATGGGACAACTCAAAAAGATATTGCTCGTCGATGACGATGATGACCTGCGCGAGGCGCTGGGTGAACAGCTTTTGATGACCGAAGATTTTGACGTCTTCGAGGCCGATGACGGCGCCAGCGCGATGGTGAAAGCCAAAGAAGGCCTGTACGACCTGATGATCCTCGATGTGGGTCTGCCTGATACGGATGGCCGCGAATTGTGCCGTCTGATGCGCAAGCAAGGCGTGAAATGCCCGATTCTCATGCTGACAGCACAGGACAGCGACGCTGACACAATTCTGGGCCTTGATGCGGGCGCAAACGACTATATCAGCAAGCCGTTCAAGTTTCCCGTGCTTCTGGCGCGCATCCGCAGCCAGTTGCGGACCCACGAACAATCCGAGGACGCGGTGTTCCAGCTTGGGCCGTATACGTTCAAGCCAGCCCAAAAAATCCTTGTAACAGAAGACGATAAGAAGGTGCGGCTGACCGAAAAGGAAACAAACATCCTGAAATTCCTTTATCGTTCAACCGAAGGTGTGGTCGCCCGTGACGTCCTTTTGCACGAGGTTTGGGGCTATAATGCCGGTGTGACCACGCACACATTGGAGACACATATTTACCGTCTTCGCCAAAAAATAGAACCAGATCCGTCCAATGCCCGCCTTCTTGTGACCGAATCCGGTGGCTATAGATTAGTGGCGTAGTACTCCAAGTCCGGTGATAGGGATCACTCCCGTTCCTTGTCATCGGACGCACGAAATCCCGCCGGAGATCGGGTTACATCTCCACCTCCCTGTTGGACTTGCCCGGACCTTGTGTCCGGGCTTTTTTTCATGACCTTCCGCGGTGGCTGAAGTACAGTCCAATCATGCCCAACCACGCCCCAGAAGTGACTTTGACGCTAGCGGAAGCTGTCCCGAAACGGCCCGGCATGTATTTTGGCCCGCTCGATTGGCGCGGAGTGCTGAAATGCATAGACATCGCCATTCATTCGTTGTGCAGCTGCCTTTATAACCCCCATAACAGCAATGGGCGCATGAAGGTGCTATTTCACGATCACGCGTTCTTCACGATGCGTGTCGACGGTCAGTGCATCGACATCATGATCGAGTACTGGCCAAAAGAAGCAGATATCATTGCCGAAAGGCTTGCGGCTTTTCCAAAGATGCCGACCGCAAGCCCATTCTTTGCCGATTGGGAGCCGGAAGCACTGGTTGCGATCAGTGATAGCATCGAGCTGGTCCATTCTCATCCAAAGGGCGAGACGATCTATTTCGCGAAGGGTGACATAAAGGGGAACCAGGCCGCGTTTCGCGATGATGACCCCTATCACGCGATCTCACTCAGCTTCGAACTCAGCTCAGCGATTGACGCATCTGACCTTGATTTGCGGGTGCTCCTTGGGTTTGAAATTCGCGCATTGTCGCGCTGGGGTGGTCTTGTCACCCGCACAACAAATGGATTTTCCGGTAGTGTCGATGATGCCGCTGCCCACTTCCAGCGACCGACCGGCTATCGCAATGTCTCAGGGCGCGAAAACCGCTAAAATTCCAGGAGGAACAGACGTGAAATCAGCAAAAGACTTTATGGATGAGGCGAATGCCATTGTGCCGCGATTGGGCGCGGAAGAGGCGATTGAAAAATACAATGCCGGTGGCGGCGTCTTTGTGGACGTGCGTGATAGTGCCTCTATCGCCAAAACCGGCACAATTGCCGGGGCGCATCGCATTGCCCGCGGTATGCTGGAATTCGTGGCCGATCCCAGCACCGATTTCCACAACGAGGCGCTGACGCCAGACGCCGATATCTATCTGATCTGTGGGGCGGGCGGACAGGCGGCACTTGCGGGCAAGACACTCAAGGATATGGGCTTTGCACACGTGACCAATATTGGCGGCATCGGCGCCTGGAAAGAGGCTGGCGGCGCGATGGAAGACTAGCTGGCGAGAGCCTGGGTCCAGTCAGCCACCAGATCATCAATATGCTCGATCCCGACGGACACCCGGATCAGGTTTTCGGGGATGCCGGTATCGGGCTCAATCGTGTGGCGGTGTTCTACAAGGCTTTCGACACCGCCCAGCGAGGTAGCCCGCAAAAAGAGGTTGAGCTTGCCGATAACGGCAAGCGCCTCGTTCCGGCCGCCTGCAACCAGCACCGATAACAGGCTGCCGAAACCACCATTCATCTGTTGTCGGGCTACGCCATGACCCGGATGGTGCGGCAGGCCAGGGTAAAGGACGTCATCAATACGGGGGTGGGCATGCAGGAACGTGGCGAGAGCCAGCGCGTTCTGTGACATCCGCTCGACCCGCAAAGGCAGCGTACGCATCGCCCGGGTCAAAAGCCATGCCTCGAAGGGACCCAAAACGGCCCCTGCCATCTTGCGATCCGCACAAATGGCCTGCCACATGGCAGTGCCCGGATCACGGGTCGACAACACCCCGGCCAGAACGTCCGAATGGCCGTTGATCGCCTTGGTGGCCGAATGCATCGCAATATCCGCCCCGAAGGCGAGCGCCTTTGTCAAAACCGGTGTCGCAGCCGTCCCGTCGACGACGAGCAGACCATCTATGATAGATCTTAGGGCCGCGATATCGACGGTTTTCAGCCAGGGGTTTGATGGCGTCTCGATAAACACCAGATTAGCCTTGATCGCCTTGCAAGCCTGCGGCAGTTCTTCGGCATCGACTTCATGCAGTTTGACATCGCGCCGCTGGCAAAAGTCGCGCACCCATACTGTGGTTCCCCAGTAGATACCTGACTGAAGGATGACCTCTGCATTGTTCGGAAGCGTCCGAAACACTGCGGCAATTGCGGCCATGCCGGATGGAAACAAAAGCGTCTCCTCCGCACCCTCAAGGGCCTGCAAAACCTTTTCCGCCTGCCGTACGTTATCGGAATTGTCGCGCGAATAGGTATTGTCAGCGCGCAGCAAATTGTAATCGGCGTCGCGCATGAATGTGGTTGACGGCTGCAGCGCAGGCACAACGCCACCTGATTGCGCATCGATTGCGCCGGCAGCGTGGGCTGCAATTGTTGCGGGCTTGTCGGAATGGTTCATGCACGCTTTGTGACGTCGCGCCTGATCAGGATGCAAGCCCTCAAATCACGATTTTGGTGTCAAACATCACATGACAGCTTTGTGGGACTGGCGCATATTGCCACAATTGTTAATATACGGTTAACGCTGGGTCAGCAGGATGGTTGACGGAAGCATGATCAGAACCGCCTTACTTTTCGCGACCGGAGTTCCATGGGGGTGGATCCGAAGATGAATCAACGGTCTGTTAAGACTTTAGGGGTACCCACGGCGCCAACGCACGCTATGGTGGTATTTACCTGTATTTTTGTACAATTACACAGATTTGCCCCATTCGGGTCCAGATAGTCATAGATGATAATGCTGAAAGGTAATGAGGATAATATGATGGTTTCAAGAACGCGGCGTACCGCAGCAGACGATGCTGCAGAAGCGTTTTATGGTCAGAACGAACAGGCTTTTATGGAGCAGGTGCGACAGATTTGCAGCGCAGATCCGCGACTCATCAAAGTGTTCAAAATGACCCGTGATACCTACCAGCAGGCAACGCGCCCGAACTAAACCCAGCGCCTGTCGCATTTCGGCAACGCTTGGCGAGCGCCGCGTTGCATAAGGCACCCCGACATCGGCCTGCTACGCTCCAATTACTGGCTGCGACCCTTGTTCAGGTAACAAATTCATCCCGACCATAGCCCTGCAAATAAAGCAGTGCTGTCAGGTCACCATGATTAATGCGCACATCGCACCTTTCCTGAACCGATGGCTTGGCATGTAATGCAACCCCGGTGCCTGCACGACCCAGCATCCCAAGATCGTTGGCACCGTCACCTACTGCAATCACACCCGCCTCTGTGATCTTCAGTCGGGCTGTGATTTCAATCAACGCCTCCACCTTAGCCTGCTTCCCCAGGATTGGTCGCGCCACCTCGCCCGTCAGCTTGCCGTTTGCCGCTATCAGCGTATTTGCGCGGTTCTCGTCAAAGCCAAGTGCCGCTGCAACGCGCGACGTAAAGGCCGTAAAACCGCCCGAGACCAGCGCGGCATAGGCGCCATGCGCCTTCATGGTGTTCACCAGCTCATACCCGCCGGGCATGTAGGTGATCCGTTGATCCAGAACCTGTTCAATGACCGTCTCGGGCAGATCTGCCAAGAGGCCGACCCGTTCGATCAACGCCGCTTCGAAGTCCAGCTCGCCGTTCATGGCCCTTGCCGTGATGTCAGCGACGCGTGCGCCTACGCCAGCCTCGGCTGCCAATTCATCAATGCATTCCTGTCGGATCATGGTGCTATCCATATCGGCCAGCAGCATTTTCTTGCGGCGATTTTCGGCAGGTTGTACAAGCACATCAACGCAGGCCTGCTGCAGGTCTGCCCACACGTCCCATTGATTGTCAGGCGCTTGAGGAATGGCGAACTCTGCCGCCTCATCAATCGCGAGCCACCTGATATCACCACCGCCCCATGCATTGCGCAGGCTTTCGACAAGCGCAGCATCCAGCGTGCGCTCTGTGGGCGTGGTTAACAGGGTGACGATGAACATGCGCGGTTTCCTATCGGCGTCGCTGGTGTCGCAAAAATCAAGTCATGTGCCGGTCTAGTGACATTTTGCCGGTTGTGAAACCCGAATGCCGCCGCTATTCCCGCCCGTGGGACACCCCTCCCCAACGAGGGGCGCATATCTGTGAGGATAGACATCAATGGCACTGACCAAACCGGCTGCGCGGCCGGGTAATCCGCGTTTTTCATCTGGCCCCTGCGCCAAACCCCCCGTCTGGAAACTGGATGCATTAAGCGACGCCGCACTCGGTCGGTCGCACCGCGCTGCTATCGGCAAGGCAAAGCTGGCCGAGGCCATTGACCTGACCCGTGAGGTGCTGGGTGTGCCTGCGGACTATCGCATCGGCATCGTGCCCGCCTCCGACACCGGCGCATTTGAGATGGCGATGTGGTCGCTTCTGGGGGAACGCCCAGCCGAAATAGTGGCCTGGGAAAGCTTTGGCGCAGGCTGGGTCACGGATGTGGTCAAGCAGCTGAAGATCGAGGCGACCGTGCATACTGCGGAATATGGCGAGATCGTCGATATGGCCGCGCTAAACTACGACAATGATATCTGCTTTACGTGGAACGGGACCACATCTGGCGTACGCGTGCCTTCGGGCGACGTGATCCCTGCCGACCACGCCGGGCTGACGCTCTGCGACGCGACATCGGCTGCGTTTGCGCAGGACCTGCCCTGGGACAAGCTGGATGTCACGACCTTCTCCTGGCAGAAGGTGATGGGCGGTGAAGCGGCCCATGGCATGCTGATCCTGAGCCCCCGCGCCGTGGAGCGGCTGGAAAGCTACACGCCCGCCTGGCCTCTGCCCAAGATCTTCCGTCTGACCAAAGGCGGCAAACTGATCGAAGGGATATTCCAAGGCGCCACGATCAACACACCGTCTATGCTGGCGGTCGAGGATTACCTCGTCGCCCTGAAATGGGGCAGGTCAATTGGTGGTCTTGATGCGCTGATCCATCGGGCGGATGCCAATGCGCGGGCGATCTGGAACTTCTGCGCCGACAAGCCGTGGATCGAGAACCTCGCCGTTGACAAGGCGACGCGGTCGAATACCTCGGTTTGCCTGAAATTCACCGATGGCCGGATCACCGATGGCGCTGCCTTCGCCAAAGCTGTGGCGAAACGGCTTGAGGCGGAAGAGATCGCGCTGGATATTGGCGCCTATCGCGATGCGCCCGCAGGTCTGCGTATCTGGTGCGGCGCAACCGTCGAAACATCCGACATCGAGGCGATGCTGCCTTGGCTTGAATGGGCGTTCGAGACCGAAATCGCAGCACTCTGACCCGAATTTTCCAGAAAATTCGGCCCGCAACAAATTTCTAGAAATTTGTTCCCTCCGGGCCAAACACAAAGGACATAAACGATATGGCTCCTAAAGTACTAATCTCTGACAAACTCTCGCCCGCCGCCGTGCAGATTTTCAAGGATCGCGGCATCGACGTGGATTTCGAACCTGATCTGGGCAAAGACAAGGACCGCCTGCACAAAGTCATCGGCCAATATGATGGCCTTGCCATCCGCTCGGCCACCAAGGCCACGGAAAAGATCATCGCCGCCGCCGATAACCTCAAGGTCATCGGCCGTGCGGGCATCGGCGTCGACAATGTCGACATCCCCGCCGCGTCGAAGAAGGGGATCATCGTGATGAACACGCCTTTCGGCAACTCGATCACCACCGCCGAACACGCGATTTCGATGATGATGGCGGTTGCGCGGCAAATCCCCGAAGCCAACGCCTCGACCCATGCCGGCAAGTGGGAAAAGTCGCGTTTTATGGGTGTTGAGCTCACCAACAAGACGCTTGGCGTGATTGGTGCAGGGAATATCGGTTCCATTGTGATCGACCGGGCGCAGGGCCTCAAGATGAAGGTCGTGGCATATGATCCGTTCCTGTCCGAGGAGCGGGCGCTGGAGATTGGTGTCGAGAAACTGGAGTTGGAAGACCTTCTTGGTCGTGCGGACTTCCTGACCATGCACGTCCCTCTGACCGAGCAGACGAAGAACATCTTGTCTGCTGAAAACATCGCCAAGCTGAAAAAGGGCGTGCGGATCGTGAACTGTGCGCGGGGTGGTCTGGTCGATGAGGCTGCTCTGGCAGAGGCGCTCAAATCCGGCCATGTCGCTGGCGCCGCCTTTGACGTTTTTGCTGTGGAGCCCGCCACCGAAAGCCCGCTCTTCAACCTGCCCAATGTCGTGGTCACGCCTCATCTGGGCGCCGCAACAACCGAAGCGCAGGAAAACGTGGCCCTGCAGGTGGCCGAACAGATGTCGGATTACTTGCTGACCGGGGCTGTGCAAAATGCGCTCAACATGCCCTCGGTCACCGCCGAGGAAGCTAAGGTCATGGGGCCGTGGATCAAGCTGACCGGGCATTTGGGCAACTTCATCGGCCAGATGACGGATGAGCCGATCAAGGCGATCAACATCCTCTTTGATGGTGAAGCGTCCGAGATGAATCTCAAGGCACTGACAGCCGCGACCATTGCCGGCATTATGATGAAGGCCAACCCCGATACGAACATGGTTAGCGCCCCTGTGATCGCGAAGGAGCGTGGCATCAAGGTGTCCACCACCAAACAGGATCAGTCAGGCGCGTTCGAAGGCTATGTGAAGGTGACTGTCGTGACCGAGAAGCGTGAGCGTTCGATTGCAGGCACGGTCTTCAGCGATGGCAAGCCGCGCTTTATCCAGATCAAGGGCATCAATATCGATGCCGAGGTGGGCGCGCATATGCTTTATACGACCAACGAGGATCGGCCAGGGATCATCGGCGCGCTGGGAACGACAATGGGTCAGAACGACGTGAACATCGCGAACTTTACACTTGGTCGGACCGCTGCACATGGAGAGGCAATCGCGCTGCTTTACGTTGACGAACCGGTACCCGCGCCTGCAATCGCAGCGTTGGAAGCAACCGGCCTGTTCCAGCAAGTCAAACCATTGACCTTCAGCGTCTAGATGACAGCACCCGTCTACGCCATCGGTGATATTCATGGCCAGAAGGCCATGCTGGATCGGGCGCTCGCGCTGATCCATGCCGATGGCGGGGCGGACGCGCAGATCGTTTTTCTGGGCGACTACGTTGATCGCGGCCCTGACAGCCAGGGTGTCATTGAAACACTGATCGCCGGGCAAGAGGCTGGGTATCCGTGGACCTGCATCATGGGCAACCACGACCGGATGTTTGTACGTTTCGTGCGCAATGGGGCGGAGCACGACCCCCGCATCCGGTCGGGCCTGAGTTGGTTCAACCGCCGCTTAGGCGGCGAGGCGACATTGCGGTCCTACGATGTCGGCGGTGGGAGTGGCCCCTCTTTTCTGCATCCCAAAGGGGGCGGCGTCGAGACGTTGGTCTCTTACGGCATCGCGTCAGGTGACTTTGATCCTGCGCAACTCGTCGCACTCGTCCAACGCAACGTACCAGAGCATCATCTGGAATTCATCGAAAACCTACCCCTCACACACCAAACCGAAGATCTGATCTTTGTCCATGCAGGTCTGCGCATGGAGCTGCCTTTGGAATGGCAGGACCCAGAGGATCTATTATGGATCAGGGAAGGGTTTCTGGAAAGCAAGATCGATTATGGCAAGCTGATCGTGCATGGCCACACAGCTTTGGATCACCCACAGCATTACGGCAATCGGGTCAATCTCGATGGCGGTGCCGGTTACGGAAACCCCCTGATCCCCGCAGTTTTCGAGGGGCGTGATTGCTGGCTCCTCACCGATCAAGGACGCGTGGCGCTGACGCCGTGAAAGCGGGCGCGGTCACGTCTGCCTAGTCCCGCCGGATGACCCCGGTCACGGCTGCGGCGCCAATTGCCGTCACAATCCAGCCCAGCGCGATTAGCCACCAACGTACCCACCACAAGGTCTGCCCCCACGGACCGCGCGTGGTGGAGGGCGCCCAGGACGCCTCTTGTCCTAATGATACGATAGGGACGACCAGATCAACCGCGTAAGAAAGCGCGTGAAATGTCTCGTAATCCCGGCCCGGCGTCAGGACAGGCACGCCGTCTGGTGCCAACATGTACTTGTCAGACCAAACTTGTGCGGGGTTCTGGATGCGCTCATCAGTGGCCAGTGCCTGCCATCCTTCGGACATCAACACGGGGCCCATCGTCGGGGCAAAATCGCCCGCCTCCCAGGCTTTGTCGGCGAGGAACCAACCGACCGCCACCAGCACCAGCAGCATGTAAAAACTCCGCTCAGGCTTATGCCCGTAGCCGACAACAAGGCCAAAGACCTTATCCGCCAGCAGGCTGCCTGCGTTGCGCCACCAGACGCGGGTCTGGAACCAGCGCTGTTCATCACGAAACTGCTTCAATGCAAGGGCCAACGTCGTCGGCGCCAGATCGGGCGCGACTTTGGCCCCGTCCAGCAACTGAAGCCGCGCAAGGTTTTCGTCATTGGGCCTGCGCGCCTCAAGCGATGCCAGCGCCTCTGCCCGCGCATCCGGTGCCTCCAGGCTCGCCTGGAACAGCGACGTGCGCCATTCCGCCTCGCGCCGCCACCGCGCGCGTGAGGCTTTGCGCTGTTCTTTTTCCTTGGCGACCATAATGGCGCGCGCGTCTGATCTATGCCCGGTCTCGCGCAGAAGTTTGGCCAACTGCTCATAGGGTTGCGGGTAAAACTCGCGCCGCGAAATCGCGCCCTTTTTTAACCAGGCCAGTCTGTCGGGCACGTTGATGCTGCCATGCAGGACGTCATAGATGAACCCGCTGAGATAAAGCTTGTCACAATGCGCCCAGCTTTCCGGATCATCCCAGAGATCACCCACATGCGCGGAGGTCAGATCAACGCCCCCAGCCACCCCTTTGATGCGCCGCCAGATGAACCCCTCACGCACGATGAGGCGCTGCGCATTCAGCGCCTGCCCTTCCGGATTACGCATCGTGGCATGGGTGCAATCAAGCACGCCGCCAACTTCAGCGCCCAGAAAGCTGACCTCGCCCTCTGTCGTTGCATGACGCAGGAAAGCATCGCCGCGCACCTGAATGCTTTGCGCGTTCAACGCATGACCTTCGGGGTTGTGAAAACTCGACCCGATACAGACCAACTGCCCGCCGATCCGCGAGCCAAGGAAACTGACCTGCCCGGTCGCGGTTGTCCCTTCCAAAAGGACGCTGCTCACAACGGTCAGACCCTGTGCTTTCAACGACGAATGGCCCTCATTGCGCAGTGTCGCCTGGGTGCAGGACAGGTGGCCTTTGATCTCGCCCCCAGAAAGCGAGATTTTCCCATCCACCCGGCTGCCATTCAGGGTGACATTCCCGCTGATCTGTAACCGCGCGGCATTCAACCCGTCCATCAAGGTGCAGCCCACGATCGCGACGCCATCGGCCGACAATTGCACCATCTGCGGTTTTTCGGCGAGGTAACAATTGTAAAGGTCGATTGGACCACGGGCCGTGGTGAAGTTCAGATCAAGTGATCCACCAATCCACGCGCCGTTCACAGTGATCCCGGATGGCTGCGTGCGGAAATCCTTGCAACCGCCCAATATCAGATACCGCAAGAGCGCTGCGCGGATCAGAACCGCCGGGGCCTTGAGATTTGGCACTGTCCGGCTGATCTGCGCGGTCTCGCCGGTTTCAGCAGCGTCGAGGAGGATCAATTCCGCAGGCGTCAACAGCCCGTTGTCCCGCAATTGCACCACCTGGCTCCACTGAGTGATCAAATGCAGGTCGTCATAAGTCATGGCGACACGCTAGGGTGGTGACGACAAGGCCGCAATGGGCCTTGCTGGGACAAATTCGATCTGTGGCGGCGATAACAGCCTCTCGGCTGGTGCCGTGCAGGATCAGCCTTCTTCAAGCCGCGCGAAAGTGTTGCCGCTGGGCACAAAGTCCAGACAATCGGATCCTTCGCAGATCATTCCCGCAATCGGTATTTCGACCAGATGACCATTGAATTCAATGATATAGACGTCTTGTCGAAACCCAACGAAGGTCCCTGTCAAGCGCACGGTGTTATCGAAGGAGGTCAACCGGATCCGATCAGCGCTAACAGCAGCAGGTATCAGAAGAACAGCTGCGCAAATCCCGTAGAATAACATCTTCAACATTCAAAACCCTCATAACTCTTGGGCTGAAAGAATACGCCCAAATTTCACACAACAGGGGATGCCTAGCACGTTGCCAAGCTGACGTCGCGGCAAAGCAGACGAAAACCTGTCATTTTGCGACAGATTTCCGACATGTGCGACACTTCGGTCTGCCGCTGCACCAACGCCACCAAACCTTTGTGACAGTCGTTGATGGGGTTGGTATGAAACTTGTTTCCGCCCATAAGCCCGCATATCCAGTTGGCAATGCCGGTGAACTTTCCTACCCTTTCCGTGCTTCTGGCCCATGGATTTGACGATGTGATCGATGTGCGCTCACCCGCTGAGTTTGCCGAAGATCATATCCCTGGCGCGATCAACCTGCCCGCGCTTGACAACGATCAACGGGCTGAGGTCGGCACGGTATACAAACAAGTCAGCCCGTTCGACGCCCGCAAAATCGGTGCTGGCATGGTGATCCGCAATGTGGCGAGCCATATCGAAGGTCCGCTCGCCGACAAGCATGGCGGCTGGCGCCCGCTCCTTTACTGCTGGCGGGGCGGTCAACGCTCCGGCGTTTTTGGCTCGCTTCTCAAAGAGATCGGCTGGCGGGCCGAGACGATTGCCGGTGGGTATCAGAGTTTTCGGCGGCTTGTCCATCACACGCTCTACGATCTTCCCTTGCCGCATAAGTTCGTACTCTTGGATGGATACACCGGCACAGCCAAGACCGCGTTATTGCCGTATCTCGCGGCGCGCGGCGTTCAGATCATTGATCTTGAAGAGCTGGCACAGCATCGCGGATCGCTTTTGGGGGCCATGCCTGACGGACAACCTGCGCAAAAGGGCTTTGAGACGGTGCTGGCTGTGGCGCTTCACAGCCTTGACCCGGACCAGCCGGTCATCGTTGAGGCCGAAAGCAGCAAGATTGGCAAACTCGTCCTGCCCCCAAGTCTCTGGCAGGCGATGCAGGTCGCCCCGCGGATTGTCGTTGACGCCCCTCGCGCCGAAAGGGCTGCGTATCTTGCAAAAGCCTATGCCGAGGTCCTTGCGGATTCCGAAAAGCTGGCGCAACGGCTGGCACCGCTGCGCCGGGTGCGTGGCAATTCCATTGTCGATCACTGGATCAAACTGTCGGCGGAAGGTGCGCTGGTCGATCTGTCGGCGGCGCTGATCACCGATCATTACGATCCGGCCTATGACAAGTCACGCCATCGTCCCCAGGACGGAACAACCGAGCGGATCATGTCGGATCACCTCGGCGAAGACGGTCTGGAAAGAACCGCCGACGCAATCGTCAAAGCACTGGGACGCATCACTTTGCAATAAGGGTGTCAGCGGCCTGAATTCAGGCTTCCAGACCTGCTTCATAGCGTCTTTTTGACCCTAAAACCGCTTGACCTTTTGGGCCCTGACAGGTTGAACAGCCCCCAGACTTTTCGATGCGGCTATGGGCGGTTTCAGATGGACGACCAGAACAAGAATCTCATCCTCGCGACCTTGCTCAGCTTTATGGTGATCATGGCGTGGACGCTGTTGTTCCCGCCAGAGGAACTGCCGATCGATCCCGCAACCGAAGCCGCCGTCAGCGCCGAGGATCCGACGCTTCCTGCAGTTGATCCTGTCACCCCGACAGCGACGGCCCCGACCGAGACGGCAGAGGCACCATCTGAGGCACCGCGCGTCGCGATTGAGACCGGTGAGTTCCAAGGGTCACTGTCCCTGCTCGGCGGACGAATTGACGACCTGGCGCTCACCCAATACCGCGAAACCATCGACGAGGACGCCGAGATCGTGCGGCTTTTGCGGCCTGTCGGCGAACCGGGCGCTTACTTCGCGTCCTTCGGCTGGACCGGGATCGATGGGATTGATGCAAGTGCTGTCCCCGGCCCCGATACACTCTGGTCGCTCGAAAGCGGTCAGACTCTGACACCCGAAAGCCCTGTCACGCTGGTCTGGGACAATGGTGCGGGACAGATCTTCCGCAATGTCGTTTCGGTCGATGATGAGTTCATGTTCACGTTTGAACAAAGCGTTGAGAATACTGGCGCAACACCTGTCTCCGCCCGCCCCTACGGCTTGTTGCGGCGGCACGGACAGCCCGATGATCTGAAGAACTTCTTTATCCTGCACGAAGGCCTTGTGCGGATGACCGACGGGGAGCTGGAAGAGACCGGCTATGACAACATCACAGAATATGAAGTCGACCCGCGCGAGCGCACACAGGCCGAGCGTCTGGATGTGCAGAATTCTGGCTGGATTGGCTATACCGACCACTACTGGATGACGACCCTGATCCCCGAGCAGGACGCGCCCTTCCGCTCGACCTCCAAGTATTTTGACAGCCGTGACCTGTTCCAGGCCGAGGCCGTGATGCCGGTTGAGACCATCGCCGCGGGCGCGACCGCAACCGTCACAACGCGTCTTTTTGCCGGGGCCAAGGAATGGGAAGCGATCCGCAATTATCAGAATGACGGCGGCGTCGCGGGATTCCTCGACAGTATCGACTGGGGCTGGTTCTTTTTCCTCACCAAGCCGATCTTTGCACTGCTGCACTACCTCAACATCGTGATCGGCAATATGGGCTGGTCGATCCTCGCCCTGACCGTGATCCTGAAGATCATCGTGCTGCCGCTGGCCTATAAGTCCTACGTCTCCATGGCGCGGATGAAAGAGCTGCAGCCCGAGATGGAAAAGCTGAAAGAGCGTGTCGGCGATGATCGTCAGGCGATGCAGCAGGGCATGATGAAGCTTTATCAGGAAAATAAGGTGAACCCCGCCGCGGGCTGCTTGCCGATCCTGCTACAAATCCCGATCTTCTTCTCGCTTTATAAAGTGATCTTTGTCACCATCGAGCTGCGCCACGCCCCATGGTTCGGCTGGATCAGGGACCTCAGCGCGCCCGACCCGTCATCGTTCATCAACCTCTTTGGCCTCCTGCCATGGGCCGCACCCACGCCGGGTTCCATCCTCGCCTTGCTCGCCATTGGCATCCTGCCGATCCTGCTGGGTGTGTCCATGTGGCTCCAGCAAAAGCTGAACCCGGCCCCCACGGACCCCACGCAAAAGGCGATCTTTGCATGGATGCCATGGGTCTTCATGTTCATGCTGGGCTCCTTCGCGTCTGGCCTTGTCCTTTACTGGATTGCCAACAACATCATCACCTTCATCCAGCAATATGCGATCATGCGCAGCCATGGGGCCAAGCCGGATGTCTTCGGCAACATCAAGGAAGGCATGCGCCGCAAGAAACCTGTGGAAGCCGATAAGAAAGAGGGCGAGTAGATGATCACTGTCGCCGGTCTGTGGCGGCATCCGATCAAAAGCCACGGGCGTGAACAGATTGACAGCGTAAGGCTGGTTGAGGGGCAGACCATGCCGTGGGACCGGCATTGGGCGGTCAGCAATGATCGGTCAAAGTTCGATCCGGCCAATCCGGGCTGGGTCAGTTGCCGCAACTTCATGATCGGCGTGACGACACCGGGTCTTGCCGGTATCTGGGCGGAACTTGATGAAGGCAAGGCCACGCTCACCCTGCGCCATGTCGATCTGGGCGAGATCACGTTTCAACCTGATGATGAGACTGACGCGGCCCGCTTTCTGGCTTGGGTGAAGCCGCTTTGTGACCCCGATGGTTTGCAGCCCGCCAGCATCGCGCGCGTACCCGGGCGCGGCATGACAGATACCGCCGAACCCACCGTTTCCATCATGACCCATGCCAGCCACAAAAGCGTTGCGGGACGCCTAGGCCGCCCGCTTGAGATTGAGCGCTGGCGGGGCAATATCTGGCTGGAAGGCGCAGCGCCCTGGGAAGAGTTCGAGTGGGTCGGAAAAACCGTCCAGATCGGTACGGCTGAACTGAGCGTCATTGAGCCCATCAAACGCTGCAAACACACGATGGCGAACCCACAAACCGGCAAACGTGACACCGACACCTTGGGTGTCTTGCAAGAGGGCTGGGGGCATGAGGATTTTGGCGTTAATGCCATGGTGACCAAAGGCGGTCAGGTCGCAATGGGCGACAAGGTCGAGGTGGTTTGACCATGGAATTGCGCTTTCCTGAGGTCGAGACACCTGACGCACATGCCCTTGAAAAGGGGCGCCTGCTTTTTGCGGGTGAAACCGAATTCCTCAAAGGTGTCGTCGCGATGGACGGCCTGCCCGCACCTGACCGGGTCGAGGTTTGCTTTGCCGGACGCTCTAACGTTGGCAAATCCTCTTTGATCAACGCGCTCACGGGCCGCAAAGGCCTTGCCCGCGCATCAAACACCCCCGGCCGCACGCAAGAGATCAACTTTTTCACTGCCGGTGACATCTATGTCGTCGACCTGCCCGGCTATGGTTTCGCCAATGCGCCCGTTGCGGTGGTCGAAAAATGGCAGCGCCTTCTCAAGCAATATCTGCAAGGGCGGCAAACGCTGCGCCGGGTTTTCGTACTGATTGATGCGCGCCACGGGGCAAAGGCCGTCGATGAAGAGATCATGACGCTCTTGGACAAATCCGCCGTCACCTTTCAGGTGGTCATGACGAAGATCGACAAGGTCAAAGGCAAAGCGCTCGACGAAGCGCTCAGCAAGACACGCGCAGCCCTCGCCAAACATCCTGCGGCCTTTCCCGAACTGATCCTGACCTCCTCGGAAAAGGGTGACGGGATCGCGACCTTGCGCGCCGTGATCGCGGGGATCGGATGAAGAAAAGGACCGACGCCATGAACCGGGATTGGATTGCAACGGCAGCGACGCTCAGCCAGGCGTTGCCTTACATGCAGCGCTATGCAGGTGCGACGGTTGTCATCAAACTCGGCGGGCACGCCATGGGCAGCGATGAGGCCATGGCGAGCTTTGCCCGCGACATCGTGCTGATGCGGCAGGTCGGCTTGAACCCGGTGATCGTGCATGGCGGCGGCCCGATGATTAACGAGATGCTGGCGAAGCTTGAGATCAAATCGGACTTCGTGAACGGCAAGCGGGTCACCGACGCGGCAACTATGGACGTGGTTGAAATGGTGCTGTCGGGCAAGGTGAACAACCGCCTCGTGCAGGCGATCAGTGCGGAAGGCGGCAAGGCCGTGGGCCTCTCCGGCAAGGACGCCAATCTGATGATCTGCGAAGAGACGGACCCTAATCTGGGCTTTGTCGGCACGCCCGTTGCCATTGACCCCACGATCATCCGCGACCTGCATGCGGCCCACGCAATCCCCGTGATCGCCCCCTTGGGCATGGGCCGCGATGGTGAGACATTCAACGTCAATGGCGACACCGCTGCGGGCGCCATCGCAGGGGCGCTGAAGGCGGACCGCCTCTTGCTGCTCACGGACGTGGCGGGCGTGAAGGACAAGGACGGCAATGTCCTTACCGAAATCGCCCCCGGCAAAGTAACCGACCTCATTGCCGATGGCACAATTGCGGGTGGCATGATCCCCAAAACCGAAACCGCGCTCGCTGCCATGGCAGAGGGCGTGCGCGCCGTTGTTATTCTGGATGGCCGCGCACCCAATGCCTGCCTCTTGGAGTTGTTCACCGATCACGGTGCCGGGTCGCTGATCCGCGAGCCGCGCAACTGATTTTTCTGCGCCTCTTGCGATGGCCGTGCTAGGTTTGCGACATTCGGTTTAGGAGTTGGTCATGAAATCACTTTTGCCTGCCGCCGTCGGCGTCACCTTTCTCGCCACATCCGCCCACGCCATCGACCCCTGCATGGTCGGTGTGTGGGAGGCGGATGGCGCGGACATCGCTGGCCTCATGGCCACGCAGATGGGCGGCAGCGCGACCCATCTCGGCGGCAATGCCAGTCTTGAGATCACCGATACTGGCGTCATGACACTCCTGGTGAACGATCTGATCATTGAAGTGCAGATGCCCGATGTGCCCGCCATTGCCGTCACCGTGTCAGGCTATTCGCAAGGTGCGATGAATGCCGATGACGGGGCGACTTATGCGGCGAATGCCCCGGAATACGATCTGGTCGGATCGGCGGACGTGATGGGCACGCGGATGGACGTCCCCGTCACGTCTGATGCGGGCCCATGGGGACAGTCGACCGGCACCTATGGCTGCAGCGAGGACGGTTTGACCTTTGAGGCCGACATGCCCGGCTCCATCCCGCCCTCCTGGACACGGGTCCGCTAGGCTTTGGAGATGAGCCTCAATGATGCATTGCGGCCGCATGGGCTACGCAGTTTGGGCGATTGCCCGGACGGGTTGGATACGATCACACTCATCGGCCCAGATGAGCCGCGCTTATG
The DNA here is from genome assembly GCF_033963905.1 of Cognatiyoonia sp. IB215182. Lineage (NCBI taxonomy): Bacteria > Pseudomonadati > Pseudomonadota > Alphaproteobacteria > Rhodobacterales > Paracoccaceae > Cognatiyoonia > Cognatiyoonia sp. IB215182. Next base: position 153,331 of record NZ_JAXBMB010000008.1, on the reverse strand, counting down.
GGCGATCTTCACGGAAAGCGCGGAGTATCAGGACGGTGCGGCAAATCCGCTGGACCGCTGGTCGCAGCGTGTCATCACGGCCATCGCCGATGATCTGGGCGCAGAGCCGCTTTTTCCCTTCGGCGGGCCGCCCTATGCGCCCTTCTTCACATGGGCCGTGCAGTCGGGGCGGTTCTGGGCCTCGCCCATTGGGTTTCTGGTGCATGACGAGGTGGGGTTGTTTGTCAGCTTCCGTGGGGCGCTGCGGCAAAAAGGCGTGCTGACACCACCTTCCACCGAGAAACCCTGTACGACATGCCCTCAACCCTGCGCCACCGCATGTCCTGTTGGCGCATTTGACGATGGCTACGACGTGGCCGCCTGCAAGGCGCATGCGATATCCGCGGCGGATGTTGATTGCCGGACAGGCGGTTGCCTCGCGCGCCGCGCCTGCCCGGTGGGCCAAGGGCTGCGCCTGCCTGCCCAAGCCGCGTTTCATATGGAGGCCTTCCTGTGACCAGACGCCTAATCCTGATCCGCCACGCGAAATCGAGCTGGAGCAACCCCTTTGCTGACGACCATGCCCGTGTACTGAACAAGCGTGGTCGGGCCTCGGCCACCGCGATTGGGGAGTGGCTCGCCGAAAAGGAATATCTGCCAGACATGATCCTTTGCTCAGATGCGCAACGTACGCGTGAAACGGCGGATCTGATCATCCCGGAAATCGACCCCGCGCCCAAACTGCGCCTCTCGAGCAGGCTCTATCACGCGAGCCCTGAAACCATTTTGGAGGTCATCCACCGTGAACCTTCGCAAAATGTCGCGGTCATCGGCCACAACCCCGGTATCGGCATGCTCGCAAATGCGCTCGTGACGACGCCGCCGGATCACCACCGATTCAGCGACTATCCCACTTGCGCGAGCACTGTGATCGACTTTGCCGATGATATCGCAAGGCGCAAAGGCACCTGCGTCGATTTCATCGTGCCACGTGACCTGATTGGAACGACCGGCAGCGATATCGATTAGAAAGGCGCGTCACGAATGACGCACCTCACTTACTCTTCAGCATTTCCTCAGTGCCCCAGAATCTGGCTCAGGAACAATTGGGTCCGGTCGGACTTCGGGTTGTTGAAGAACTCTTCGGGCTCATTCTGCTCAACGATCTGGCCCTGGTCCATAAAGATCACGCGGTTCGCCACCTGCCGGGCAAAGCCCATCTCGTGCGTGACGCAGAGCATGGTCATCCCCTCCGCCGCAAGCTCGATCATGGTATCCAGCACTTCCTTGATCATCTCAGGGTCAAGCGCCGATGTCGGTTCGTCAAAGAGCATGATGCGCGGCCGCATGCACAGGCTGCGGGCAATCGCCACACGCTGCTGCTGACCGCCCGACAACTGTCCGGGATACTTGTGCGCCTGATCCGGAATCTTCACCTTTTCGAGGAAATGCATCGCCGTCTCCTCGGCCTCTTTCTTGGGCGTCTTACGCACCCAGATCGGGGCCAGCGTGCAGTTTTCCAGGATCGACAGATGCGGGAACAGGTTGAAGTGCTGAAAACACATCCCAACCTCCGACCGGATCTTGTCGATGTTCTTCAGATCCGACGACAGCACCGTGCCATCCACCGTGATCTTACCTTGCTGGTGTTCCTCCAGCGCGTTGATGCAGCGGATCAATGTGGATTTACCCGACCCTGACGGGCCGCAGATCACGATCCGTTCGCCGCGATAAACGCTCAGGTCAATATCGCGCAGCACGTGGAACGCGCCATACCATTTGTTCATGCCTTCGATGGTGATCGCCAGCTCATCGGAGACTTTCATCTGCGAGGTGTCGACCTCTTGTTCAAGAATTGCTTCGGCCATGATCAGCCTCCCTTAGCGATGGTCGGTTGCGAGCCTGCGCTCCAACCATTGTGAGTATTGTGAAATGCCGTAGCAGACGACGAAGAACAGGACAGAGGCCGCCATGAAGAGCTCCCAATAGACGCCGTTCCAGTCGGTCGATGACAGGATCGGACCACGGATCATGCCGACCAGATCGAACATCGAAATGACCGAGACGAGTGTGGTGTCCTTGAAGAGGCCCACTGCCACGTTCACGATGCCGGGGATCGAGATCTTCAATGCCTGAGGCAGGATGATCAACCGCATTGCTTGCGGGTAGTCCAGTCCAAGACTATCTGCAGCCTCGTATTGCCCCTTGGGCAAGGCGGCCAGACCGCCCCTGATGACCTCGGCGATGTAAGCGGCTGAGAACATCGTGATCATGATGATCACCCGCAGGATCAAGTCAAACGTCGTACCCGGCGGCAGGAAGTAAGCCAGAACCACGTTTGCCACGAACAGCAAGGTAATCAGCGGTACGCCCCGGATGAACTCGATGAAGATCACGCAGATGAACTTGATGATCGGCATATCCGACTGACGGCCCAACGCCAGCACAATCCCGATGGGCAGAGACAGCGACACACAGGTCACGCCCAGGATCATGTTGAGCATAAAGCCCCCCATGTTGCGCGACTGAACGGCCTCAAGGAAGGGTTGCGCCGGAGCGATCGCTTCGGTGATGTACCCGCCAACAACCCATGTGATGATCGCGGCAACTACCCCACCGAAAAAGCCCATGGCAAAGCTGTCTTTAACGAAGCGTTCATAGACGAAGTAACCCACGATAAAGCCAGCCAGCGCAAAGAGTGGCGCAACGATCGTCCCACCCCAGATCAGCCAGTAGGCGATAAAGGGGTAGAGACCGGTAAAGATCAAAAGCTTGCGGGGCAGATCAAAGAACATCACCGGTGCGGCTGCAAAGAAGAGCAGGATGAACGCAATCGTGGGACGCCAGTAATGCTCAACTGGATAGCTGAAACCAAAAAGAAGCTGGTTCCAACGCTCTGACAAAACAGAGAAGCAAGCGCCGGTCGCCCCCTGCAACGCCTCGCGACATTCGGCGAGCGAGTTGGTGTTCCAGATGCCGTTGGCGATCCACGGGAACACAAAGACGACCAATTGATAGATGACGTAAAGCGATACCAGCGTCAGAATCCCGTTCGGCACGCTGGAAAACAGGTTCTCGCGCATCCATTTGACGATGCCCGCCTGACTGGCCGGTGGAGGCAGCTGCGGAAGGGTCTCGGTGCGGACAAAAGCGACTGTATCTTGTGGCATATCAGCGCTCCTTCAGCTTCACGGAATTGTTGTAGACGTTCATCACCGCTGAAATCAGGAGCGAGATCGTCAGATAGAACAACATCAGAAGCAGGATCGCCTCAATCGCGCGACCGGTCTGGTTCAGGGTGATCCCGCCCAACGTAGCCGTGACATCCATGTACCCAACCGCAATGGCGAGCGACGAGTTCTTGGTGATGTTCAGATATTGCGAGATCAGCGGCGGGATGATCACCCGCAAAGCCTGCGGCAGGATCACGAGGTTCATGATCCGCCCCGGGCGCAGGCCGAGCGAAGCCGCGGCTTCAGTCTGCCCTTTTGAGATCGCCTGAATACCCGCCCGCACGTTTTCCGCGATGAAGGCCCCGGTATAGATCGCCAGCGCAAACCAGAGTGCGATCAACGAGCCGCGTAGCTGGATGCCGCCCTGGAAGTTGAAGCCTTGTAGCGAGGGATACTCCAGCGTGATCGGCCGCCCAAGGATGAAGTAGAACAGCAATGTCGGGACGAAGAACATCGCGACGGATGGCCAGAAGGTCGGCAGAAGCTGCCCGGTCGCATAGAGCTTTTTCGTCGCATAGCGCCGATACCCGAAGATGCCGATTATCGACAGGATGAACACTGCGATCACGACCAAACCGCCGCTATCCAGAACCGGTTTCGGTATGTAAACCCCGCGATTAGTGAACGCGAAGGCGTCAAACAGCATGGTCGCAGCCGGGTCATCACCGCGGAACGCCCGCGGTGCAGGCATACTCACGGTCATGATCGAGAAGATGATGATGATCCAGATCAGGACGGGCACGTTGCGGAACATCTCCACATACATCGCCATCAGTTTTGAGACGACCCAGTTGTTCGAGAGCCGCAGAACGCCGGCAATCACCCCAAAGATCGTTGCCGTCACACAGGCCAGAAACGCCACGATCAGCGTGTTCAGAACCCCGACGGTCGAGGCGCGCAGATGCGATGATTGGCTGTCATATTCGATAGGACGTTGATTGATATCGTAGCCTGCCGGATCGCGCAGGAAATCAAACGATATATTCAACCCCGCCGCTTCCAGATTGCTTCTGAGGTTCGCGAACAGATACGCGATCGCAGCAATCAGCACCATGAGCGCGATGAACTGGAAAGTGTAGGATCGATACCGCGTGTCGTTGATCAGCATCGACAGGCGGAACGCCCCCTGCGGCGGGTCGGTAATCGACGTCATATGTTATCCCCGTTAACCCGGTGTCACTTTTATCAGGCCGCTTTTGCGCAGCTCTCTTGCACCGATTTTTGGTCGTCTTTGGTGAAAGGGCGCGGTGTTGACCGCGCCCTTTGGTATTTCCGATTTCCTTAGCGGAAAGGTGGAGAGTAGATCAGACCGCCTTCGGTCCACTGCGCGTTCAGGCCGCGTGCCAGACCGATTGGTGTGTTCTCACCAATGTTCTTCTCAAAAAGCTCACCATAGTTGCCGCCAGCGGCAATGGCATTGGCGGCCCAGTCAGCTTCGAGACCCAGCATCGCGCCCAGTTCACCTTCAGTACCCAGAAGGCGGTTCACTTCGGGGTTGTCTGTTGGTGCAGCGGCCAGGTCGGCCACGTTGGCAGATGTCACACCCAGTTCTTCTGCCGTGATCAGCGCGTTCAGCGTCCAGCGCACCACATCACCCCAATCGTTGTCGCCGTGGCGCACAAGCGGGCCCAGCGGCTCTTTGGAGACGATTTCAGGCAGCAGAACGTGATCTGCAGGGTTTTCGAACGATGCACGTGTCGCGGCAAGACCGGAGGCGTCTGTTGTGTAGACGTCGCAAGCACCGGCGAGGTACTGTTGCTGCGCCTCGGCGTTGGTTTCGATTGGCACTGGTTCATAGCTGATGTTGTTGGAGCGGAAGAAGTCCGCCAGGTTCAGCTCTGTCGTTGTGCCGGTCTGGATGCAGACAGTTGCGCCATCAAGATCTTTGGCCGAAGACACGCCCAGATCGCGGGGTACCATGAAGCCCTGACCGTCATAGTAGTTGATGCCGGTGAATTCGAATTTCAGGTCAACGTCACGGCTGAATGTCCATGTGGTGTTACGTGCCAGCATGTCGATTTCACCCGAGGCAAGTGCTGTAAAGCGGGTCTTACCTGTTGTCGGAACGAATTCCACAGCTGTCGGATCACCAAAGACCGCCGCAGCAACAGCGCGGCACACACCAACGTCGAAGCCAGTCCATACACCGTTCGCATCCGGCGATGCGAAGCCGACAAGACCAGTAGTAACGCCGCAATTCAGCGAGCCACGGGCCTTGATATCATCAAGCGTTGCCGCTGAAGCCAGACTGGCAGCCATGCCAGCAACAGTCAGCGCGCCGAAGAATACGGTTGTTTTCATTTTTACCTCTTCCTGAGTTTCCATCTCAACATAAGATGGCCAATTTTTATCCCGTCCCGATAGACGTTCATGATGAATGAGACCGGTCCTCCCGCCTCAATGGACTAAAGTTTGGGCATATTGGAATAGAGGTCAAGGGCGAGTCGCGCAATTCTCCGTGCAAATGCCCTCGAAACAGGCGGTTTTGTCGCGGATTGCTGAGAAACGCACTGTTTCACTTACGCAAGCGAAAGCGCGTAGAAGCGAGCGGCGTCAAAAAAGGCCGCGCGCTTGATCGCCTCGGCCTTTGTGGCCTCTTCATCCTCGCCCCATTGCGCGATCTGCCAATGCTCATCAATGCGCGAAAGGGCCCATGCATCTTCAACCGTGACCGCCTTTTTTGTCACGGCAAGGGCGAGGATCAGGGAGCCGGAGAGGCTGACCAGATCATGCACCGCCGCCAGCGCGAAATCGTCGAAAGCGTCAAGTTCCGCGCGCAACTTTGCCAGCGCATCAGAGGTCTGTGGCACATGCATCACCCCTTCCCCCACAAATAGTCGGGCACCGAGTGTGTTGGCGGCCCAGTCGAGCATCGGCTCCCACCCTTCGGCCTGTTGCTGGATCAGAGCATCAGGCCCCGCCGCGCGGTAACATAAGAGATCGCTATCGCCATATTCGGCCAAGAGTGCCGCCACCTCAGCCCGTTGGACGCGCACCTTGTCGATGGCCGCGTTGGCGCCCCGTGTGACGGGCATTGTGCCAGGGTCAAGCACCTCTTCCTGCGCCTTCCACTCCGCGGCAATCGCTTCGGCCATGGCCTGGGTGGGCACGATCAGGTCGGCCTTGGCAGGTGTTTTGACCGATTTTGTATCGAGCAGCACGGTGTAGCCACCTGCACATTCCGTGGCCTGTACCGTTTTCCAGAAGCGTTTCGGTTTCCAGTCGCTCATCCTTGGAGTCCTATCAGATCGTCAATGGCCTGCGGCAAGGCCGCAAAGGCGCGTATCATCCGGTCAGCCTGTAATTGGTCAGCAGGGTGATAACCCCAGCTCACACCAATCGTCTTGATCCCCGCCGCGCGGGCCATGTCCATGTCAAATGTCGTGTCGCCCACCATGACAGCGCGGTCCCGTGACACCCCGGTTTCCGAAAGGATCGCGTTGATCATCGACGGGCTTGGCTTGGAGGGGTGATCATCGGCCGTCTGAAGGCTCACAAAGTATCCCCCCAACCCGTGGCCCTCGAGCAGTTTATCAAGGCCGCGCGTGGACTTGCCGGTTGCAACAGCCATAAGTGTCCAGTCCTGCGCACGAAGCTGCTCCAGCACGCCCCGCGCTCCGGGGAAAAACGGCGAGGTTGCATTGCTGCCTTGCGTTTGGCGAATGTGGAAATAGGCGTCGCGGTAGCCTTGCGTGAGTGCTGCATGCGTGGCGGCGTCGGCCTCGGGCGAAAGCTGCGGAAAGATCGTCTCGAGCGACATGCCCACATAGCTGAGCGCCGTCGCCCGATCCGGCACCGGCAGGCCGACCTGCTTGTAGGCATGCGTGAACGCCTCAAAGATCATCACCTGGCTGTCGACCAGCGTGCCATCGACGTCGAAAATGACCAGCCGCAACTCACTCATCAGGCATATTGAACGGATCGACGGGCGCGTGTTCGACCACCCAGCCGACAAAATCCCAGGTGTGCTGCATGTGGTCGGGTAAGGGGGCAGTGAGATGCAGCGTTGCCTTGGTCACAGGATGCTCAATCGTCAGGCTGCGGGCATGCAAATGCATCTTGCGCCCGATCTCTTCACCCATCCCGGCACCCCAGCCATCGCCGAGATTTTCCTGAGACGAGCCGCCATATTTGCCGTCACCAATAATCGGATGCCCGATCTCGGCCATATGCGCCCGCAATTGATGCGTCCGGCCCGTGATCGGGACCAGCGCGCACCATGCCGCGCGGCTGGCAAGCTGGTCCATCACCGCGTAATCGCTGATCGCGCGCTTCGCGCCCTCCACGCTGTCGACGTCGCGCGGATGCACGCAGCGCATCTTTTCGTTCTCGCCACCACGCCCGTGGCCCGGTGCCTTGACCAGCCCGTATTTGATCGTACCCGCCTTCGGATGCGGCACGCCAGCGACAGCGGCCCAGTAGATCTTGCGCGTCTCCCGATGTTTGAGGTTCTCGGTCAATTGCTTGGCCATCAACCGGGTCCGCGCCAGCAGCAGCACGCCGGAGGTATCCTTGTCGAGCCGATGCACCAGCCGGGGCTTCTCGTCATAGCCGAAGGTTAGCGCCTCGGCCATGCCATCCACATGACGCGTCGTCTTAGACCCGCCCTGCGTCGCAAGACCCGGCGGTTTGTTGATCGCGATGATATGGTCGTCGCGGTAGATCACGCAGGACTGGATCAGCTTCGCATCCGCCTTGCTGACCCCTTGCCGGGCCAAGGCGCGCGCCGCGTCAGCTTCCTCGACCGAGGGCAAAGGCGGAATGCGGACCTTCTGCCCCTCTTCCAACCTCGTATTCGGTTTGACCCGACCACCATCCACCCGCAACTCCCCCTTGCGGCACATCTTCTCGATCCGGCCCTGCGTCAGGTGCGGGAACAGGCGGCGCAGATACCGATCCACCCGCTGATCTCCGTCATCTGGGCCAACCATCCGTGTCTGCACGCCGCTCATGCCGTCACTCCTTTGGCGATCCACAGGCCAGCAGCACAGCCCAAAAGAGACAACAAAACCGAAGCGAGGACATAAGCGCCCGCGGCGCCCATCCGCCCCGCCTCGACCAACCGCAGCGTATCAAGCGAAAATGCCGAAAACGTTGTAAACCCGCCGAGGATTCCAGTCATCACAAAGGGCAACCATTGCTGCAGACCGCGCGCGGCAAATACAATCCAGACCACACCGATCAGGAAAGAGCCGACGACGTTCACCGTCAAAGTGCCCACCGGAAAGGCCACGACGGCCCCCACGGCATAGCGCCCCACAGCGCCCAACGCGCCCCCAAGTGCCACGGAAATCACAGGTGTCATCATGCGGGTCCCTTGGCGGTTTGCGCGCGCGATGTCAATTCTTCGCCCGCTTGGCACGCAGCCCCGCGAAATACTCAACGCGTTTCTTCAACTCACGCTCAAAGCCGCGATCAACGGGCGTGTAATAAACCCCGCGCTTCATGCCGTCCGGGAAGTAGTTCTGCCCCGAAAACGCATCCTCAGCATCATGGTCATAGGCATAGCCCGCCCCGAACCCCTGTTCCTTCATCAGATTGGTTGGCGCGTTCAGGATATGGGCCGGCGGCGGCTCTGACCCAGTCTGCTTCGCGGCCTTCATCGCACCCTTATAGGCCACATAAGTCGCGTTCGATTTCGGGGCGAGGGCGAGATAGACCAAGGCCTGCGCCAGCGCCAACTCGCCCTCGGGCGACCCCAAGCGCTCATACGTTTCCCAAGCCTGCAGGCAGACCGCCTGCGCCTGCGGATCGGCGAGACCGATATCCTCGACAGCCATGCGGGTGATGCGTCGGGCGAGGAACCTTGGGTCCTCTCCACCCGCCAGCATCCGCGCGAACCAGTAAAGTGACGCATCCGGATCCGACCCACGCACCGATTTGTGCAGCGCGCTGATCAGGTTGTAATGTTCATCGCCCGATTTGTCGTATTTGACCGCGCGTTTCATCAGCCGTTTGGTCAGGTCATCGGTGGTTAGTTTGGCATCCACCTGCCACGCGCTGACCTGCTCAATCAGGTTCAAAAGCGCGCGCCCGTCGCCATCGGCCATCTCAAGCAGTGCCTCGCGCGCAGGTCCATCGAGTGGCAATGCCTTGCCCAGCTCTTTCTCCGCCCGCTGAGCAAGTAGTTCGAGGTCTTTCAGATCGAGCCGTTTGAGGATGAAAACCTGCGCCCGGCTCAGCACAGCGGCATTCAGCTCGAAACTCGGATTCTCGGTCGTCGCCCCGACAAGCAGGATGGTCCCGTCTTCCATATGGGGCAGAAACCCGTCCTGCTGTGCCTTGTTGAAACGATGGATCTCGTCAACGAACAAGAGCGTGCCCTTGCCGTTCTGCCGCCGCAGCTTGGCAGCCTCGAACACCTTACGCAGTTCCGGCACACCGGTGAAAATCGCACTGATCTGCACGAAATGCAGGTCAGTCTCGTCTGCCAGAAGCCGGGCAATCGTCGTCTTGCCCACACCCGGCGGGCCCCAGAAGATCAGCGATGACAGGGAACCGGAGGACAGCATCGTCCCCAAAGGCCCGTCCGGCCCCAGCACTTGGTCCTGCCCGATCACACCCGACAGCTTCGTCGGGCGCAACCGATCCGCCAAGGGGCGTGGCGCGTCATCGGTGACGGGAGCGGTGTCAAACAGATCAGCCATGGCAACGCACAGCTTGACGCATGCCGGGTGATTTTGGAACCAGGCAAAGGATGTCTGCTGAAAACAAGTGGCAAGGGGTGCCGAGGATCAAGCAGCATTAAACCAGTTGTTTAATTAACTGATATGTTTAATACTGATCCTATGACCAGCGACGAATCCCTTGACGCGGCCTTCTCGGCCCTCGCCCACCCGGCGCGCCGCGCCATCCTGCAGCGGCTCGCGCAGGGCACGGCGACGGTGAATACACTCGCAGAGCCGTTTGAGATGTCGCTTCCAGCCGTATCAAAGCATATCCGCGTGTTGGAAAAGGCAGGGCTGATCCAGCGCGAGAAAGACGCACAATTTCGCCGCTGCACCCTGGATGTGGGCCCAATCGCCGCGATTGCCGATTGGACCGAAACCTACCGACCGATCTGGGACACCAGATTTGACACGATGAGCAAGTTGCTAACCGAATTGAAGGATCAATAATCATGAGTGACGAACAAAAGTGGGTGCGTATCGAACGCGAGTTTGACGCACCAATCGATATGGTTTGGAAAATGTGGACCGATCCGGAGATGTTTCGCAAATGGTACGGGCCAAATGGCATGTCCGTCCCGACAGCCGAGATGGATGTGACCATTGGCGGGACGCGCAAGGTTTCCATGTTGATGCAGGGCGCGGACCCCGCAAGATCAATGTGGTTCACCGGTGTCTATAAAGAGATCAACGCCCCGCACCGGCTCGTTTACACCGAAAGCATGTGTGATGCGGACGGCAATATCCTATCACCGCAAGCGATGGGTATGCCCGATGGTTTTCCCGACATCACCGAGGTGATTGTGGAGTTACGCGATATGGGCGGACGGACCCAAATGACCATGGTCCACGTTGGGGTGCCTGAAGGATCGCCAGGTGCAGGTGGCTGGACGCAAGCCTTCGACAAGCTTGCTGATTTGGTGGCATCCGTGGCGCAAGCCGAAGAGTAAAGAGCGTTGCTGCGCCGTTACTAGGGGCCTAACAAAACACAAGGGCTGCGCATGGTTATGCGCAGCCCTTTGAATGAGATTTTTCGGTGCGGATTATTCGTCCGCTTCTGCAGCTTCTTCGGCCTCTAGGCGTGCCTTGTCAGCAGCACCTTTGGCATCCACATCGCGATCCACGAACTCGATGATCGCCATCGGGGCCATGTCGCCATAGCGGAAACCCGCTTTCATGACGCGGACATAGCCGCCTTGACGGTCGGCATAGCGTGGGCCGATCACGTCGAAGAGTTTCGCGACGTCTTTGTCCTGTTTCAACTGAGCAGCCGCCTGACGGCGCGCATGCAGATCGCCGCGTTTGCCCAGTGTGACCAGCTTTTCGACAACCCGGCGCAATTCCTTGGCCTTGGGCAGCGTTGTCTTGATTTGCTCATGTTCGATGAGCGAGCCTGCCATATTCGCAAAGAGCGCCTTGCGGTGCTCATGGGTGCGGTTCAGGCGGCGGTAGCCTCTTGCGTGACGCATTTTCGTTCTCCTAAGTCTTTATGCTTTGTCTGGCAGGGGATGCGTGTCCCCCACTCTCCTTGGGGCAGGATTGCCCTATGTTCCCCGCCTGATGCGGGCATTTGCGGGCGGGCCGGAAGGCCCGCCCAGATTCTTAGAACTGATCTTCGAATTTCTTCGCCAGATCCTCGATATTGTCTGGCGGCCAATCCTCGACATCCATGCCAAGGTGAAGGCCCATGCCTGACAGCACTTCCTTGATCTCGTTCAAGGACTTGCGGCCAAAGTTCGGTGTGCGCAGCATTTCCGCTTCGGTCTTCTGGATCAGATCGCCAATATACACGATATTGTCGTTCTTCAGGCAGTTTGCGGAGCGGACGGACAGTTCCAGCTCGTCCACTTTCTTCAGAAGCAGCGGGTTGAACTCCAGACCGTCATCATCGGCACCGGCAGTTGCTGATTCAGGCTCGTCGAAGTTGACGAAGATCGACAGCTGGTCCTGCAGGATGCGGGCCGCATAGGCGACTGCATCGTCAGGTGTCAGCGAGCCATCGGTTTCCACCTTCATGGTCAGCTTGTCATAGTCGAGCACCTGCCCTTCGCGGGTGGGCTGCACGTCGTAAGACACCTTTTTGACCGGCGAATAGATGGCGTCGATCGACATCATGCCAATTGGCGCATCTTCCGGCTTGTTCTTGTCAGCCGACACGTAGCCCTTACCGGTATTGACAGTCAGTTCCATGTAGAGGTCGGCGCCGTCATCCAGGTGACAAAGAACGTGATCCTTGTTGAGGATCTCGATGCCTGCGGTCTCAGAGATATCGGCAGCCGTCACGACACCGGGGCCTTTGGCCTGAACGCTCAGGCGCTTGGGGCCTTCGACTTCCATGCGGATCGCGACGCCCTTGAGGTTCAGCACGATATCGGTGACGTCTTCACGTACACCGGAGACGCTGGAAAACTCGTGCAGCACATTGTCGATCTGCACGGCAGTAATGGCGGCGCCCTGCAGCGACGACATCAGAATACGGCGCAGGGCATTGCCCAGCGTCAGACCAAAGCCACGCTCCAACGGTTCGGCCACAACGGTTGCCTGCCGCATCGGGTCGTTGCCCGGCTTTACCTCTAGTTGAGTTGGTTTGATCAACTCTGCCCAGTTCTTGTGGATCATAGTCCCTCCATTCCTGTTTGCCTCATGATCAAAAGGCAAACGCCCGAGGTTAAAATGACGGTTTGGGGCCGCGCGAAATCACACGGGGCCCCAGCATGCTTTAATGATTAAACGCGGCGGCGCTTGGGTGGGCGGCAGCCGTTATGGGCCATCGGGGTCACATCACGGATTGAGGTGATGTTGAAGCCGACAGCAGCCAAAGCGCGCAGTGCACTTTCACGGCCCGACCCTGGGCCCTGCACCTCAACTTCCAGCGTTTTCACGCCGTGGTCTTGCGCCTTACGGCCTGCATCTTCAGCGGCCATCTGGGCGGCATAAGGTGTCGATTTCCGCGACCCCTTGAAACCCATCGTGCCAGCCGACGACCACGAGATCGCGTTGCCCTGCACGTCAGAGATCAGGATTTTGGTGTTGTTGAAAGAAGAGTTCACATGCGCCACGCCAGCGGCGATGTTCTTGGAGACCTTCTTTTTGGTGCGTTTGGTATCGCGTGCCATGGGTAAGCCTCCTTATTTCTTCTTACCGGCAATGGCCTTTGCGGGGCCTTTGCGGGTGCGTGCGTTGGTGGATGTGCGCTGGCCACGAACCGGCAGGTTACGGCGATGGCGCAGACCGCGATAGCAGCCAAGGTCCATCAGGCGCTTGACGTTCATGGTGACTTCACGGCGCAGGTCACCTTCAACGGTGAGGTTCGCGTCGATATATTCACGGATCGAAAGCACTTCGGCATCCGAAAGGTCATTGACCCGGCGGGCAGTGTCGATTTTGGTTGCTTCGCAGATTTCGGCTGCCTTCGCAGGGCCGATACCGGTGATGTAGGTCAGGGCGATAGGTACCCGCTTGCCGCTGGGTATGTTTACGCCGGCGATACGTGCCACGTGTGCAATTCCTTTTCGTTGCGGGTCCGTAGTTCCAGACCCTTTTTTCACAACGGAAGCCCGGACCATTCGGCGCCGGGCTGCGTCATATCAGGTGGTCTGTGGAAGCGGGGCGCGACCCCTTGCCACAAAATGATTCTCTTTCGAGATGGCGTTACTTAGGAGCGTTGCTGCGGGGCGTCAAGTAGCATCATCCGCAGCCTGCGTCATAACTGAATACGTTTCCAAAATGGCGCGCGCCTCATCCTCAATCTGAGGACTCAGCGACCGATCATTTGGAGCCCCGTCGAAAGCATCATACATATTGCCCAGCCATTTCGGATAGTCGCAACGCACCTCAATCCAACCAACCAGGCTAGAAATGTCGTCCGGTTCGCCTACGCCTTCCAGATACTGTTGCAGTGCTTCAAGCCAAATCTGCTTTGCATATTCGGCAACCTCCGCGCCTTCTGGACGATGGTTAGGATATCGAATGTGCACCAGACGCAGCAAGGGGTTATCGCGGCGGTACCTGACATCAGCCAAATCGTTCAGGTGCGTCAAGTCACTGAGCAAGACCAATTCATCTTGTACATCGCAGTCAGCGAGCTGGGTCGCAGCCCAGTCCTTCACGTTACTCAGGGTGTAGGCGCCGATTTCACAGCCAACCAATAGCTGCCATGCTGTGTCCGGTGTCCGATGTTTAAGCGAGCGCGTCCGCAATGCTCTTAGCCACGTCGTCCATGCTGGCAAGACCATCCACGGATTTCAGATCACCCTTGGCATAGTAGTACCCCACCAGAGGACTGGTCTGCTTGTAATACGCCATCAGACGCGTGCGCAGGCTTTCTTCATTGTCGTCAGCACGCACAGGTTGCCCTGCCGCCTCCGCCTCTTTCGCACGACCAACGATGCGTTCCACCAAGACGTCATCTTCGACTTGCAGTTCAATCACCGCATCAAGGTTTTCACCCATATCGACAAGCAAGCGGCCCAGCGCGTCAGCTTGGGCCAATGTGCGTGGAAAACCGTCAAAGATGTAACCGCTGGCCCCATCATCGGCTTCCAGTTTTTCGCGGATCAGACCGATCACGATCTCATCTGTCACAAGGTCGCCACGGTCCATGACCTCGGCCACCATCTTGCCCATTTCGGTGCCGCTTGTGCGGGCGGCCCGCAGCATATCACCGGTGCTGAGCTGCACCATGTTACGCTCAGCCACAAGCCTTTGTGCTTGGGTCCCCTTCCCCGCCCCTGGCGGGCCCAGCAATATGATATTCATCGACGCGATGGCCCTTTACGTTTTCCATTACGCTTGCCACGCAATTGAGACTTCTCAATCAGGCCTTCGTATTGATGTGCCACCAGATGAGACTGGATTTGTTGGATCGTGTCCATACCCACTGACACAATAATCAGGATCGATGTACCGCCAAAGTAGAACGGAATGGCCAGTTCGGCGCGAATAATCTCAGGCAGAAGCGCCACCAAGGCGAGGTATCCGGAGCCCAAAACCAGCACGCGGGTTACCACGTAATCGAGGTATTCCTCGGTCTTCTTGCCGGGACGGATGCCGGGGATAAAGCCGTTCTGGTTTTTCAGGTTCTCAGCCACATCCTCAGTCTTGAACGCCACTTCGCGCGTGTAGAAGTAGGTGAAAAAGATGATCATCCCGCCGAAGAAGATCAGATAAAGCGGCTGGCCGGGTCCAAAGAGCGCCAGGATCGTCGACATGACAGGGCCAGACGAGCCACCGCTGAACGTGCTGATCGTCGTCGGCAACAACAGAAGCGCCGAGGCAAAGATCGCGGGGATCACGCCGGCGGGGTTCACCTTGATCGGCAGGTGGCTTGTTGAGCCGTCATAGACCTTCATGCCGCGTTGCTGACGCGGATACTGGATGTGGATCTTGCGCAGGCTGCGCTCCATGAAGACCACAAAGGTCAGCACGACGGCAAGCATCACGATAATGCCAATGACCACGGCGGGGCTGATCGCGCCGGAGCGGCCCTGGCTCAGGAATTGTGCCAAAGCGGCGGGGATTTCGGCGATGATGCCCACGAAGATGATCAGCGATATGCCGTTGCCGATCCCACGCGCGGTGATCTGCTCACCCAGCCACATCAGGAACATACAGCCGCCCACGATGGTAATAACGGTGGATGCTTGGAAGAAGAAACCGGGATCAGCGGCAAGGCCACCCGCCTCAAGACTGATAGCAAGGCCATAAGACTGTGCCGTGGCGAGCACGACCGTCCCGTAGCGCGTGTATTGGTTCAGCTTGCGCCGCCCTGCTTCGCCTTCTTTCTTCAGCGCCTTCAGCGGCTCCCACATGGACCCCATCAGCTGCATTACAATCGAGGCCGAGATGTAAGGCATGATCCCCAGCGTAAAGATCGCCATTCGGGACAGCGCGCCGCCGGTGAACATCGACAGGATGCCACCGATCCCCGCTTGCGCGTCTTCCATGAATTGCTGCAGGGCAACCCCATCGATACCGGGAACGGGAATGAATGTCCCAAGACGGTAGATGATCAGAAGGCCGATGGTGAAGAGGATGCGCTGGCGCAGTTCAGTTGCTTTGCCAAAGGCGCTCCAACTGACATTGGCGGCCATTTGCTCTGCTGCAGAAGCCATATGGGTCTCTTTTTACATGAAACGCCGCGGATCGGTTTCCCGGTCAGCGGCGTCTGGGAACACTTGGGTGGGTATGTAAGCGACAGGCCTGTCGCTCACAAGGTGTTACTCTGCCGCTGCCAGAGTTGTGACGGTGAGTGAGCCGCCCGCTTTCGACACAGCCTCGACCGCACCTTTGGAGGCGCCGGTGACAGTGATGTTGGCCTTGGCTTTGAAATCGCCCTTGGCCAGCACGCGGATGCCGTCCTTTTTGCGGCGGACCAGACCGGAAGCGACCAGCGCGTCCTCAGTAATGTCAGCCTTGGCGTCGAGCTTGCCTTCGTCGATGAATTTCTGGATAAGCCCCAGATTTACAACGGCAAATGCCTTGCGGTTGGGCTTGTTGAAGCCGCGCTTTGGCAAGCGTTGGTAAAGCGGCATCTGGCCGCCTTCATAGCCCTTGATCGCCACACCGGAGCGTGACTTCTGACCTTTGATACCACGGCCACCGGTCTTACCTTTGCCGGAGCCCGGACCACGGCCGATGCGTTTCTTGCGCGTGGTAGCGCCTTCGTTGTCGGATAGTTCGTGCAGTTTCATGTCGCTTCTCCTTGTGCCGGAATTGGCCCCCAGCGACGGGAGCGGCCAAACACGGCGTTACAATATGAATCGGTTTTCGGGCCGACCAGCGGCGTATAGACGGGCGGCGGGAACGGATCAAGAGGGGACTTTGGGGCAGGAAATCCGCGTACAGAACCCGAACAGAAGCTGTACATATCCTGTACGTACGGGATGTACTGTACGGATGACTGTGTTGGAGGTCCCGGATCAAGTCCGGGACTGCGCTGGGACCTGAGTGCTGAGGGTGAGACCCGTCTTGCAATCGCTCCAGTGGAGCGATTGAGGGTCGAACGGGCGGAGCCCCGGACGGGCGCGATGCTAGGCAAGAGGTCCCGGATCAAGTCCGGGACTGCGTTGGGACCAGAGCGCTGAGGGCAACGCCCGACCTGGAGGGCGTTTGGATGGGTCGTGTTGTTAGTGACGGTGCCAGAGGCGGTGACGTTGTGCTGTTTGTGACGTTGCAAAGCGTCCTCCGGGGGGAGGTCGGGCGCCGCCCGGCGATGCCGCCGGGCGGGATCGTATGAATTCACCTGTTGAATTCGTCTTTCCGTCCAATACCGCAATGACCTACATTCTGATTTGATCCTATCACTTTGTTTGAATGAGTTGAGCAAAATGAGCTTTCAAAGCATATCCGTGCAATTGTTTTTCGGCGTCTTCGCAGCTGCATGCACTGCGCAAATTGAAACTGATCAAAACGTAACAGAAGGACCAGGTTATGACAGCGACCCGCAGTTGGTAATCACATCGGCCAATTGGGTAGGTGGCTTCGATTTGATGTATACCTATGAAGTCTCGAACGAAACGAGCGACGAGATTTGCCTGATGCAGTCTGATCAAGGAACAAGCGGGGCTTCATCAGGCTTGGCCACTCACGTCATTCGCACTTCTGACAACCAACCTTATCTAGCCGCTGGTGACAGCTTTGCTGAACTTGGTTCATCGCAAATGCCTGAACCCAAGAGAGTAGTAAGTGTTCAGGCTGGCACGAGGGTCACCGAGGAGGGCTTTATTCTTGGCGACTTGCTTCCTGCAGGAGACGAAGATGACTGGTTTCGTCTCTCCATCACAATAGACGTTGTTGATTGCTCGGCTTTGGGTGCGAAGCCAGAAGTGGTGGATGAACTTACGACCGACTGGATCAACATCGGCCTACTGGAAGCACATCGACCTTACGACCCCTAGATTGCGCCTTTTTTTGGAACACGTTCGGAATTAGCAGACTACCCCTTGCCAACCTCTCCCCACCCCCCTATACGGCCCTCTTCTACACCCACTCCACCGGGAATCGGGTGACGCTAGGCGCGGCCTGCCGGTGATGTTGAAAAAAGGAGTCGTCCGATGGACGCCAATGAACTGCGGGCGAAGACGCCCGATCAGCTCCGTGAAGAGTTGGTCAATCTGAAGAAAGAGGCCTTTAACCTGCGTTTCCAGCAGGCCACTGGTCAGCTTGAGAATACTGCCGCGATGCGCGCCGCCCGCCGCAATGCTGCCAAGGTCAAAACCATTCTGAACGAAAAGGCCCGTGCGGCCGCTGAGGAGGCTTAATTTATGCCTAAGCGTATCCTGCAAGGGGTTGTCACAAGCAACCAAAACGCCCAGACTGTGACTGTTCAGGTCGAGCGTCGTTTCAAGCATCCTCTGCTTCAGAAAACCGTGCGTAAGTCGAAGAAGTACCGCGCACATGACGAGAATAACGCATTCAACGTTGGTGACACCGTCCGCATTCAGGAATGTGCGCCAAAGTCGAAGACCAAACGCTGGGAGGTGATCGCCTCCTAAGGCTGTCACACCCGGTTTAATCGAAACCCTGGGGACAAGGCACGCATCGCCCCCCAAAGGTCGGGAGAAACCAAATGATCCAGATGCAAACCAATCTGGATGTTGCTGACAATAGCGGCGCGCGCCGTGTTCAGTGCATCAAGGTTCTGGGTGGGTCCCATCGTCGTTACGCGAGTGTCGGTGACATTATCGTCGTATCGGTGAAGGAAGCCATCCCACGTGGTCGTGTGAAAAAGGGTGACGTCCGCAAGGCCGTTGTCGTCCGCACTGCCAAGGAAGTCCGTCGTGAAGACGGCACGTCCATCCGTTTTGACAGCAACGCCGCTGTTATCCTCAACAACAATGGTGAGCCGATCGGCACACGGATTTTTGGGCCCGTCGTTCGCGAACTGCGCGCCAAGAACTTCATGAAGATCATCTCACTCGCTCCGGAGGTGCTGTAATCATGGCTGCAAAACTCCGCAAAGGTGACAAGGTCATCGTGCTGGCCGGCAAGGACAAGGGCAAGACGGGCGAGATTTCGTCGATTGACCCAAAGGCCGGCAAAGCTGTTGTTGACGGGATCAACATCGCCATCCGCCACCAGAAACAATCAGCCCAGTCCCAGGGTGGTCGCACGCCAAAGGCTATGCCGATCGACCTGTCGAACCTGGCCATTGTTGATGCAAACGGCAAAGCGTCCCGCGTCGGCTTCCGCATGGATGGCGACAATAAGGTCCGTTACGCCAAGACAACAGGGGATGCGATCTGATGCTTGATGCTGCAAACTACACTCCCCGCCTGAAGACGCAGTACGTGAACAAGATCCGTGCCGCGCTGAAGGAAGAGTTCGGTTACAAGAACGACATGCAGATCCCGAAGCTGGACAAGATCGTCCTGAACATCGGCTGTGGCGCTGAGGCTGTCCGTGACAGCAAGAAAGCAAAGTCTGCACAGGAAGATCTGACAACCATCGCTGGTCAGAAGGCCATGACGACACGGGCCAAGAAATCCATCGCGGGTTTCCGGGTACGTGAAGACATGCCTTTGGGTGCGAAAGTGACCCTGCGCGGCGACCGGATGTATGAATTCCTCGACCGGCTGATCACCGTTGCCATGCCACGTATCCGCGACTTCCGCGGCGTGTCGGGCAAGAGCTTCGATGGCCGCGGCAACTATGCCACCGGCATCAAGGAACATCTGGTGTTCCCCGAGATCAACTTCGACAAGATCGATGAGAACTGGGGCATGGACATCGTTATCTGCACAACAGCGAACACTGACGCTGAAGCCAAGAGCCTGTTGAAGCACTTCAACATGCCGTTCAACAGCTGAAGCGTGAGGGAGATTTAGATATGGCTAAGAAATCCATGATCGCGCGTGAGAAAAAGCGCGAAAAGCTGGTCGCCCAATACGCTGAGAAACGTGCAGCGCTGAAGGCCATCATCAACGACCGTGAAAAGCCCGTGGAAGAGCGGTTCAAGGCATCCCTTGAATTGGCGAAACTGCCCCGCAACTCTTCGGCGACACGTTTGCACAACCGTTGCCAGCTCACCGGGCGTCCACACGCCTATTACCGTAAACTGAAGATCAGCCGGATCGCGCTGCGGGACCTTGGGTCCAACGGCGAAATCCCCGGCATGGTCAAGTCGAGCTGGTAAGGAGATACGTTTATGAATGATCCTATCGGTGATATGCTCACACGTATCCGCAACGGCCAGATGCGCGGCAAGTCCTCGGTGGAAACACCGGCGTCGAAGCTGCGTGGCTGGGTTCTGGATGTGCTTTCTGACGAAGGTTACATCCGCGGCTACCAGAAGAAGGACGGCAAAGACGGCCATCCTGCTTTCAACATTGAGCTGAAATACTACGAGGGCACCCCTGTCATTCGCGAGGTTAAGCGGGTTTCCAAACCCGGTCGGCGCGTTTACCTGGGCGCACAGGACCTCCCATCTGTCCGTCAGGGCCTGGGTGTGTCGATTGTCTCCACCCCCAAGGGTGTGATGTCGGACGCGAATGCACGTGCTGCCAATGTGGGCGGCGAAGTGCTTTGCACCGTATTCTAAGGAGCATCTGATGTCTCGTATTGGGAAAAAACCGGTTGAGCTGCCATCGGGTGTGACCGCATCCGTGTCGGGTCAGACCATTGAAGTGAAGGGCCCGAAGGGCACCCGCAGCTTTACCGCCACCGACGACGTGACGATCACGGTTGACGGTCAGGAAGTGAAAGTCGATCCGCGCGGCAAGTCCAAGCGCGCACGCCAGCAGTGGGGCATGAGCCGCACACAGGTGGCCAACCTTGTTGAAGGCGTCACCAACGGCTTCAAGAAAGAGCTGGAGCTGTCGGGTGTTGGTTACCGTGCGCAGATGCAGGGTAACGTGTTGAAACTGTCGCTGGGGTATAGCCACGACGTGAACTTCGAAGTGCCGGAGGGTGTGACTGTCACAGCCCCGAAGCCGACCGACGTGATCGTTGAAGGCATCGACCAACAGCTTGTAGGCCAGGTCGCGGCCAATATCCGCGAGTGGCGCAAGCCCGAGCCCTATAAGGGCAAGGGTATCAAGTACAAAGGCGAATATATCTTCCGTAAGGAAGGTAAGAAGAAGTAAGGACCGGACAGATGGCAAACAGCAAGAGAGAATTGTTTCTCAAGCGCCGTATGCGCGTGCGGAACAAGCTTCGCAAAGTAACGGCAAACCAGGGGCGTGCGCGTCTTTCTGTGCACCGTTCGAACAAGAACATCAGCGTCCAGCTGATCGACGATGCAAACGGCGTGACAATCGCGTCGGCCTCATCGCTCGAAAAAGATCTGGGCGTGGTCGGCAAGAACAACATCGAAGCCGCTTCCAAAGTGGGCGCTGCAATCGCAGAGCGCGCGAAGAAAGCCGGTGTCGAGGTTGCGTATTTCGACCGTGGTGGGTTCCTCTTTCACGGCAAGATCAAGGCTTTGGCCGATGCGGCCCGTGAAGGTGGCTTGAAAATATAAAGGTGGCGGTGGGTTTCACCCACCCTACCAACGACCTGTAAGGTGGATGAAACCCACCTTCGATGATCCGGGGCTTCGGCCACTTGGATTGGACAACCGGGCGGGAGCCCATCGATACAAAGGATGCCATCAATGGCAGAACGTGAAAACCGCGGCCGTGGCCGCAACCG
Source organism: Cognatiyoonia sp. IB215182 (assembly GCF_033963905.1). Lineage (NCBI taxonomy): Bacteria > Pseudomonadati > Pseudomonadota > Alphaproteobacteria > Rhodobacterales > Paracoccaceae > Cognatiyoonia > Cognatiyoonia sp. IB215182. Next base: position 131,820 of record NZ_JAXBMB010000008.1, on the reverse strand, counting down.
TGAAGAACAGGCCCCCGAATTTGCCGACCGTCTGGTCGCAATCAACCGGGTGTCCAAGACGACCAAAGGTGGTAAGAACTTCGGTTTTGCCGCACTTGTCGTTGTCGGCGATCAGAAAGGTCGCGTGGGCTTTGGCAAGGGGAAGGCCAAGGAAGTACCAGAGGCGATCCGCAAGGCAACCGAGCAGGCCAAGCGTCAGATGATCCGCGTACCTCTGCGTGATGGCCGTACCCTGCACCACGACATGGAAGGCCGCCATGGCGCCGGTAAGGTCGTGATGCGCACCGCCCCTGAGGGTACTGGTATCATCGCCGGTGGTCCGATGCGTGCCGTGTTCGAGATGCTGGGCGTGAAGGACGTTGTGTCGAAGTCGATCGGCTCGCAGAACCCTTACAACATGATCCGCGCCACGATGAACGGCCTGCAGAAAGAGCAGTCACCCCGCAACGTGGCCCAGCGTCGTGGCAAGAAGGTTGCTGACATCCTGCCCAAGCGGGACGAAGCACCGGTTGCCGAGGCCCCTGCTGAAGCAGCAGAAGCTTAAGGAGACGAAGAGATGGCTAAAACAATCGTCGTCAAGCAGATCGGCTCCCCGATCCGCCGCCCCGCCAAACAGCGCGCCACGCTGGTCGGTCTGGGCCTGAACAAAATGAACCGCACGCGTGAGCTGGAAGACACACCGTCCGTCCGCGGCATGGTCAACAGCATCCCCCACCTCGTCGAGATCGTCGAAGAAAAGGGTTGAGGCTTCGGTGGGTTCCACCCCACTTAGAACTTAAAACGCCTTCGGTTTTCCGAGGGCGTTTTCTTTTGCCGATGCGATTCGCGCAGCTATCGATCAAAGAGACGGCTTGCTCGTGCCAAGGTTTCGGCATTCACTTTCTGCCGTTTCGAGGCAAAGAAATACGCCTGCCCCTTCTCAAGAGCAGACGTCTCTCTGACAAGTCCGTGTCTTACTGGTTCAGCGCACGGAAGGCCGTCATGTGCCGACGAACGGTCGCAAACCACAGACCAGAATCCTTGATGTTGCTCAGGCCGTTATTCACCGTCGCCAGAATCTCTTCGTTTTGCGGATGCGTTTTCGCGATCACGGCGTGAAGCACGTCAACGAATGTCAGAGCTTCGTGCATCTGAACCTGTGACGCGGCACCAAGCTCGGCAATCCGCCCGTCAGCCACGTCAACAGCGACGAGAGCGACATCTGCCTTGTCTTCGAGGATGAAGTTGACGCAATCCGCAGCAGTCGGGGCACGCACGATGCTAATGGCCGGTTCGACGAGATCAACGCCTTCGAGCGGGGCGAGCGTGAACGCCTCGGCCCGGCAAATGCGCTGACCCTTCAGCTCTGCATGGTCCGCAAAAACAGGATCAGAGGCGAGGCTATAATAACCCAGCACTTCCTCATACATCGGGTCGCTGAAATCGAGATTGTTGCAGCGGAATTGCGATTCATCTTCCAGCTTGTCCATGATCTCACAATTGGGCTGGCTCCACCCGATGCTGATATCATAGGCATGGTCCACGATCAGCGGGTTCAGATGCGCACCATCGTCGTTGATGAAGTCGATCTGGTATTCTGGATTGCTATCCGCATTTTCCAGCGCCAGGTTGATGATCTCGGTCAACAGACCGCCCTGCTCTTGGTCTTCGTCCATGAATGGCGCCCAGCCCGTGGCCGTCAGCACGCGGATCGGTCTGTCTTCCGCCGGGGCGGGCAGGCGTTCGGTTGTCTGCACATTCCGGATCGCAGCGGCATTAGCCGCTGACTGACCCAGATCGCCATCAAGGCAAGGCACAAACAGGCGGTCGCCCACATTGATCAGCCCGGGATTTGGCCCGATGGCTTCGGCATTGGCGCTGTAGATCAGATTGAAGCTACCTGTGCTGCCATAAGCCCGCTGCGCGATGGATGAGAGATAATCGCCGGGTTGGACGATGTAATCCTGGCCGCACGTCACGGCCTGGGCAGAAGCTGCAGCGGCAGTGACACAAAGACCGGAGGTCAAAAGAAGAGATCGCATAAAGCGCATGGGCTTACCTTGTATTTGTTAACTTCGTGTTCAGCTTGCTACGCCCGCTCTGTGGCAGGAATTTGTTCCAAACCGTGGTAAAGGGCGTGTAAATTCGCTTTGTCGCGTGACTTGACGGCAAGTCACTTGCGCCTGCCATCGGTTCTGACAAGAAGACGTTTATGCCACAGATCACATCGCTCTTTGCGACCCGCCTTTATCACGCCAAGCTATCGGAACTTGGCGCTCCCATTGACCCGACCGAGCTTGAAAGGTCGTGCTATGGCATCGCGGAGGATGACGAGGCCGGCCAAGATTGGTGCGAAGAGAACGGATATCCCGGTTATACCTCATACGCCTCCCTGACCGACCTACCCTGGCGGTTCCCGATCTTCGCCGATCTGGTCAAGGCACTGGATGCACATGTGGCTGCCTTTGCTGCGGATCTTCAGTTCGACCTTGGCGAGAAGACGCTGCAGCTTGAGGATATCTGGATCAACATCCTGCCCCCCGGTGGCATCCACACCGGCCACATCCACCCGCATTCGGTCATCAGCGGGACGACCTACGTGGCGATGCCCGACGGCGCGAGCGCGCTGAAGCTGGAGGACCCGCGCCTGCCCATGATGATGGCCGCCCCGCCGCGCGTGAAAGAGGCGCGGGAGGAGCTGCGCCAGTTCATCTACGTAGCGCCCGCGGTCGGTGATTTACTGCTCTGGGAAAGCTGGCTGCGGCACGAGGTGCCGATGAACATGGCGGAAGAGAATGAGCGGATATCGGTGAGTTTTAACTACAAATGGGACTGAGCGGCGAGAACTTACATCGTATCATTTACGCCTCAACTCAGGGCCGGACACATACCTGACAATGGTACATCAACAATCAAGTAGCTCCAGCAGCGGCTTGTCGTTTTTGACGTGGCGTTGAACCAGTTTTCGTTGCTGCCTTCCGGACATCATGATGAACCCGGCATCATGGAACGGCGCCTGATCGAAGATATCAGGAAAGATGGCCGCGATTTCGGCGCGCCCTGAGGCGCTGAGCGCTTTCACTGCTTCAGGGCCAAGGTAGAGGCTTTCTGCAGGCGCGCCCTCAGCAACCAACACCTCGTGATCGTCACAAAGAATATGGTAATAGGTCAGCGTCGCCAGGCCCTCATCAACAGCAATTCCGGGCATTTCAGTCAATGCAATTGCCGGCACCCAAACACTGTCCTGACCAGACATTCTTTGTGCAATCCTCGACGTTACAAGCACGCGATGCTGGCGAGACACGACAAGGTCCCTATGCGGCAGCCCAAGCCCCAGTGCTCCGGCACTGATGCGGACGGGGCGCAGTTTTGGCGACCGGGCGAGTTCTGACGCACGGATATGACGCTGCCCGATCCACCGGATGGGCACCACACGACCGCAGAGCAGTTTGACCTGCTGACCCACCCAGAGCGTGTCGATCATTTGTGGACCGTCCGAGGTCTCAATCAACGTGCCATTCGCGAAACAGACAACGCTGGGGACATCAACGTCAAAGCCGGTTCCGCGCGGATTGCTGTTGCCGCCACCATCGGCCGTGGTCCAGTTGTCAGTGTCAAGGATCGACGCAATCAGGTCATCACGGACCACAGGATCTGCCAATGCACCATCAGCTGTCCACTCCATATAGTCTTCATCGCCATCGATGATGATGGCACCATTTGCCGTGGTCAGACCTGTGCCCGTAAGGTTCGGAGTTTGGATATTGCTGCCCTGCGCCTCATTCGCGATGACCGCGACAAAGTCCGTAGGCGTCACCGTATTGCCGTTCCGCGTACCCTGAAACGCCCAGAACATTTCATTGCGCCCGGCGATGTCATAACCGCCCCTGATATAGTCGATCGTCCCACCGGAATCGAAGCTGATTGTGTCAGCTCCGGGGTCCATGTCGATGTTCACAACTGTACCAGCAGTCAAGCCCCCCGCCGGGACCGTCCATTCGATCAGTTGTTCGGTTCCCAGAAATGCACTGCCGTCCCATTCGTCATCGGTGAAATAGATGACCTCACCCGCAGCGATATCGGTCGTGGCGACAAATGAGATATCATCATTATCGCTGTCCCAACCCACAAACAGAAGATCGCCAGGATTTAACGGCATCGGTTATCCGGTCCTGTTTCGATCCGGTGATCTTAATTCATTTGCTTTAACGGGTCACGTGGAGATTTCACTCGCGCCATGAGTGTGCGATCTTGCTGAGATGGTAGATTTAGGCTGGCTTGATGCGAATGAGCACCGCCCTGCAGTCGTGCCGACAAGCCTAGTCTAATGGCTGCGAAAGGCATCACAAAATCAAAGAACCTCCGCCAAGAAATAGGCGGAGGTTCTATTTTCTTAACCCGGTGCGACTCGCCAATTTGCCTTGCAAATTCGCTACATCGCACCTGGTAATTGTCGCGCGGCGAAAACTACCAGTCTTCCCGAACCACTGTCCGTGTTTTCAGCGGGAGTTTCATCGCAGCAAGGCGCAGGGCTTCGCGAGCGATGGTTTCGGATACGCCGTCGATTTCGAACATCACACGGCCAGGCTTGACCTTGCAGGCCCAGAAATCAACCGAACCCTTGCCTTTACCCATGCGGACTTCGATTGGCTTCGAGGTCACAGGCAGGTCAGGGAAAATCCGGATCCAGACCCGGCCCTGACGCTTCATGTGGCGCGTCATGGCCCGGCGGGCGGCTTCGATTTGGCGGGCGGTGACCCGCTCTGGCTCAATGGCTTTCAGACCGTAAGTGCCGAAGTTCAGATCAGAACCGCCCTTGGCGAGGCCCTTGATCCGCCCTTTGTGCATCTTGCGGAATTTTGTACGCTTTGGCTGAAGCATTGTTCAGGTCTCCTTAGCGACGTGGGCCGCGAGGGACGGCGCCCTCTTGCAGCTCAGCATGTTTGCGGTCATGCGCAGACGGATCGTGCTCCATGATGTCACCTTTGTAGATGAACACCTTGATGCCTATGATCCCGTAGGGCGTGGACGCCTCGTAATGCGCATAGTCGATGTCGGCACGCAGGGTGTGAAGCGGCACGCGACCTTCACGGTACCATTCGGTCCGCGCGATTTCGGCACCGCCAAGACGACCGGCGAGGTTCACGCGGATGCCCAGAGCACCCATACGCATGGCGTTCTGCACCGCACGCTTCATCGCGCGGCGGAAGGACACGCGGCGTTCCAGCTGCTGACCGATGCTTTCGGCGACAAGCTGCGCGTCAAGCTCTGGCTTGCGGACCTCAACGATGTTGAGGTGCAACTCTGACGTGGTCAGATTGGCCAGCTTCTTGCGCAGGGTTTCGATATCGGCACCCTTTTTGCCGATGATCACACCGGGGCGGGCTGCGTGGATCGTCACGCGGCACTTCTTGTGCGGACGTTCGATGATCACGCGGCTCACGCCGGACTGGGCGCATTCCTTTTTGATGAAGTCCTTGATGGCAAGGTCTTCAAGCAACAGATCGCCATAGTCCTTGGTGTCGGCGTACCAGCGGCTGTCCCAGGTGCGATTCACCTGCAGGCGCATACCGACGGGATTGACTTTGTTACCCATTATGCTTGCTCCTCAACCTGACGCACCTTGATGGTGATTTCCGAGAACGGCTTGATGATCTTGCCGAACCGGCCACGAGCCCGAGGGCGACCGCGTTTCATGATCAGGTTCTTGCCCACATAAGCCTCGGCGACGACAAGTTCGTCGACGTCCAGGTTGTGGTTGTTTTCTGCGTTGGCGATGGCGGATTGAAGGCATTTCTTCACGTCAACGGCGATCCGCTTTTTGCTAAAAGTCAGATCGTTCAGCGCCGTTTCAACCTTCTTGCCACGGATCATGCCAGCGACGAGGTTCAGTTTCTGCGGGGACGTGCGAAGCATGCGCAGTTTTGCCATTGCTTCATTGTCGGCCACGCGGCGGGGGTTCTTTTCCTTGCCCATGACTTACTTCCGCTTCGCTTTTTTGTCAGCAGCGTGACCGTAATAGGTGCGGGTTGGCGAGTATTCACCGAACTTCTGACCAATCATGTCTTCCGTGACGTTGACGGGAATATGCTTCTTGCCGTTGTAGACCCCGAAGGTCAGCCCAACGAACTGAGGCAGGATGGTAGAACGACGCGACCAGATTTTGATCACTTCGTTGCGGCCGCTTTCGCGCGCAGCTTCGGCCTTTTTCAGGACGTAAGCGTCGACGAATGGGCCTTTCCAGACGGAACGTGCCATATCTTAACGGCCTTTCTTCTTGGCGTGCCGCGAGCGGATGATCAGCTTCTGGCTTGCCTTGTTCTTGTTACGGGTGCGCTTGCCCTTGGTGTCTTTACCCCAAGGTGTCACAGGCGTCCGGCCACCGGATGTGCGGCCTTCACCACCACCATGTGGGTGGTCGATCGGGTTCATCGCAACACCGCGGACGGATGGGCGGATGCCCTTGTGACGGTTGCGACCGGCCTTACCGAAGTTCTGGTTGGAGTTGTCGGGGTTCGACACCGCACCAACCGTAGCCATGCATTCCTGGCGCACCAGACGCAACTCGCCTGAAGACAGGCGGATCTGGGCATAGCCACCGTCACGACCCACGAACTGGGCGTATGTGCCAGCCGCACGGGCGATCTGACCACCCTTGCCGGGCTTGAGTTCGATATTGTGCACGATTGTCCCGATGGGCATGCCGCTGAAAGGCATTGCGTTGCCGGGCTTGATGTCGGCCTTGGCCGAGGCGATCACCTTGTCACCAACAGCCAGACGCTGCGGGGCAAGGATGTAATTCTGGGTGCCGTCTTCGTACTGGATCAGTGCGATAAAGGCGGTCCGGTTCGGGTCATATTCGATGCGAGCGACAACAGCGGACATATCCATCTTGTTGCGCTTGAAATCGACGATCCGGTAGAGACGCTTTGCGCCCCCACCAATGCGACGCATGGTGATCCGTCCGGTATTGTTCCGACCGCCCGACTTGGTCAAACCCTCGGTGAGGGCCTTGACGGGGCGTCCTTTCCAAAGCTCCGAACGGTCGATCAGCACCAGCCCACGCTGGCCCGGCGTCGTCGGTTTGTACGACTTGAGTGCCATGTTAGCTTCTTCCGTTTGCTTGGCGGCCTCTCATGAGGCCTATGTGGTGAAGGGCCCCGAAGGTCCCCAATGGTTCAAATCACAACACCCCGGACGAATCCGGGGTGGTTGGGATGAACGGCTTATAGTGGGGGATGGGTGGGGTGGCAAGCAATACTTGTGTGGCAAAAGCATAGTGTTCTTGCAGGCACTGATCACCATTGATTGAACCCCTTATCGTGCCTCTGATGGAAGATTGGATGGATCTCTAAAAAGCTCCTGAGGCAGATTTGCCGTGTTCGTAATTCGCCTGGCCTCGCTCTGAGCCTGTATTGATGATGCCGTCAGATGAGCAACCGTTTCGACATCCTGTTGCCGGTTGTCGGAACCTGATACTTCTTTGCGTAATTCGGTCAGAAGTTGATCGTAAAAATGTTGCGACCAATAGTATGCGTATCCCTCACCATACTTTTCAAACCCCTCTTTTGAGGTGGGCACTGCCTCAATTACCTTCTTGCTGAGCGCATCTTCCCTGAGCACTGCGGTAGCATCCAGACCAAGGCTCATGGCTTTGACGAACATCGCGGCATAACTCATGATCATTGTGTAGTTGTCAAAATGACTGAGGGTTTTGTCTGATAGATAGAGGCTTGCGCGTGTTCGATCATAACCATTGAACTCTTCCATTTTGGCGTCTAGCCCTAGACCATCGGCCAGCACCTTAAAAAAGTCTTTCACATCTTCTCTTTTGGAAGAACTTGCTACCTCTTCCACTTTCAAGACCTTCATAACTTCAACAAACATAGCAAAAGCAGAAATTGCTGTAGCCGCTTCCAACAGCGTCTCCGCAGCTTCGAGTCTCTTGGCCTCAATTATCGATTGCCGCTCGTTCTGCCGCGTGGTGAGAAATGTCGTGATTTGGTCCAGTTCTTTCTCATTGGCTCGGATAGAAGACTTTGCCTCCTCAAGGCTTTTCTCAAACTTAAGGTCTACCGCCTTTCCGAAGTAAGTCGCGATTGGTCCGCGCAACAGGAAACCGCCCACCCCTAACATTGCGGAAGTAATAAGCGGGTCAGCTAGCCACTCAGGGATTACATCAGTCATTGGGAATATATTCCATACACGCTATAGATGTGGACAGCTTTGGTATACTGTTTCGCTGGCACTTCAAGCTAACAGATCGCCCGGAACAAGCCGAAGGCGCCGGGCGAGCGCCTGCCCGTCCCGGCGGGCTGGCGCTTTGGGCACGATGCGCTTCGCTGACATGGAAGATGTACGTGGCTGCCATAAAGTGACTTAGAATGACGGTTGCAGCGCCATCCCACGGGCAGGCGCACGCCCGGCTTGCGTTGCGACGGGTGGCCATGGGTTAACCGCTCAAACAAAAAAGCCCCCGACAATCGCCGAGGGCTTTTTCATTCATATCAGTCCCGGATCAAAGACCGGTGGACACGTCGATTGTGTTGCCCTCTTCGAGCGTCACATAGGCCTTTTTGACGTCGCTCCGCTTGCCCAGCTGGCCGCGGAAGCGCTTGACCTTGCCTTTGGTGATGGTCGTATTGACCGCTTTCACCTTCACCCCAAACAGTGCCTCGACGGCCTGTTTGATCTGCGGCTTGTTGCTGTCAATCGCCACCTCGAACACAACAGCCCCGTTCTCGGATGCCATGGTGGATTTCTCGGTGATGATCGGCTTGCGGATCACGTCGTAATGTTCTGCTTTCGCGCTCATGACAAACGAGCCTCCAGTGCTGCGACACCTGCTTTGGTCAACACGAGCGTGTCGGACCGCAGGATGTCATAGACGTTGGCACCCTGGCTGGGCAGCACGTCCAAGGTTTTGATGTTTTGGGCGGCCTTCTTGAAGTTTTCGTTCACTTCGGCCCCATCGATGACCAGCGCACGCTTCCAACCCAATGCGCCGACCTGCTTGGCCAGTGCGCCGGTTTTGGCGTCTTTCACATCGATGCTGTCCACGACAACCAGCTCACCCGCTGCCTGCTTGGCAGACAAAGCGTGCTTCAGGCCCAGCTTGCGGAATTTCTTCGGCAGGTCATGAGCGTGGCTGCGAGGCGTTGGCCCCTTGTAGATACCACCCGAGCGGAAGATCGGCGCGCCACGCGAGCCGTGGCGTGCGCCACCGGTGCCCTTCTGGCGATAGATCTTCTTGGTCGAATAGCTGACCTCGGACCGTGTCAGCACGTCATGCGTACCAGCCATGGCCTTGTTGCGCTGCCAGCGGACGACGCGGTGCAGGATGTCCTTGCGGGGCTCCAGACCGAAGATGTCGTCGTTCAGATCGACGGAACCAGCCTTGCCGCCGTCAAGTTTGATGGCATCAGCCTTCATTGTTCTCGCCTCCTTCGGCTTCGGCAGCTTCCAGCGCCGCCTGTTCTGCCTCGGCAGCCGCCTTTGCAGCCGCTTCCTCTTCCGCAGCGGCGGCAGCGGCGGCTTCTTCGGCCAGACGCTTGGCTTCTTCATCCATGGATTTCAGGCCAGCAGGGTAAATCACGTTTTCAGGGGTCGGCTTCTTGACCGCATCCTTCAGCGTGACCCAGCCACCTTTGGAACCGGGCACGGCGCCTTTGACCATGATCAGGCCACGGTCGGCATCGGTGCGCACAACCTGCAGGTTCTGCGTGGTCACCTTGGCGGCACCCATGTGACCGGCCATCTTCTTGCCTTTGAACACCTTGCCAGGGTCCTGACACTGGCCGGTGGAGCCGTGCGAACGGTGGCTGATCGACACACCGTGCGAGGCGCGCAGACCACCAAAGTTGTGCCGCTTCATGGCACCGGCAAAACCTTTACCGATGGATGTGCCAGAGACGTCCACATACTGCCCTTCGAAATAGTGGTTCGCGGTCAGCGTCTCACCCACGTTGATCATGTTCTCTGGGGCCACGCGGAACTCGGCAACCTTGCGCTTGGGCTCAACCTTGGCGGCGGCAAAGTGGCCGCGCATCGCCTTCGATGTGCGCTTGGCCTTCGCCTCACCCGCGCCCAGCTGAACGGCGACATAGCCGTCCTTTTCAGCGGTGCGCTGCGCGACAACCTGCAGGTTTTCGAGCGACAGCACAGTCACGGGGACCTGCTTGCCGTCTTCCATAAACAGCCGGGTCATCCCGACTTTCTTTGCGATAAGTCCGGTACGGAGCATTTGGGTCACTCCTTATACGGAAATCTGAACGTCAACACCGGCCGCCAGGTCGAGCTTCATTAGCGCGTCAACGGTCTGCGGTGTAGGGTCCACGATGTCGAGAAGGCGCTTATGCGTGCGTATCTCGAACTGATCGCGGGATTTCTTGTCCACGTGGGGGCCACGCAGAACGGTGAACTTTTCGATCTTGTTGGGAAGCGGGATCGGGCCGCGGACAGAAGCGCCGGTGCGCTTGGCTGTTGAGACGATTTCCTGTGTGCTTGCATCAAGCACCCGGTAATCAAACGCCTTGAGGCGGATACGGATGTTCTGGCTTTGAATCGCCATGATGGAGCCCCTTAGATTGGGGTTCTAACGGATTGGACGATACCGGCTCATCCGGCACCCTCATCGCGTCTTGGTCCAATGGAGAAAGGGCGCGCATGGCGCACCCTCGTTGGATGAGCGGCGTATAGGGGGAGTCGGGGGTGGTGTAAAGGGGGTTTGGAGGATCGCAAATCAGGTTGGGCGGGTAGCGGGCCGGACTATTGAAGGTCGAGTTTGAACCCCAGTTACAGATTCTGCGACTTGCATGAATGACCGCTTCTCGATTGATTAAACAAATTCGTTCTCTTTGCTTTGATCCTATAGATCAACAGGTAAGATCATGCGTTCTGGAGTCAGCGCTGGGTCCCAGTCCTTCCTTTCTGAGTACCACAAGAAATTTTCATCCGCTTCGTATAGATATCTGATGCCAGCCAAGATCGGTCCACGAACGCCATCCGGCAGAGCATTGTAGTCAACGGCGAGTCTCTCCCAGCGAAACTCAAACCAGCCGATGTTGTCTCTACCTTTTAGGGCGTTCGCCAAAAGGAGCGCAGTACAAGTCACGAAACCACGTGTTGATCGCACGTGCGACACAAGTTCGACGACTTCACTTGGGTACCAGAACTCATTCTTTGGGAACAGGCATGTTTCTGATGACAGCACATCATTCAGCGCTTTCAAATGCTTGTCGATATCACTGCCATAGTCTGCCGCAGCAACGCTCTTGCGCGTCGGTTCATCCATCATCCGTGCGACGTCGCAAAGCTTAGGAAGGATTTCGTCGGCGGTGCGCGTCAACCGGCTTTCCTCAGGCAAGAAGCGCTCTGCCCGTTCATGGCTGAAGGAGTAGTCGTCAACACTGTCCAACCCACGCAATATTGCCGAGCGAAGAAGCTGCGTCGAAGCACGAATCTGGTTCGCCGCCATTTCAGCGAAATCTCTTGAGTCGCTATTCCAAAGCCCCTTTTGAAGATCATTTGCCAAGATCATGGCAACTGCGAGGTCCGCCCCTAACGAGGAATCCAAAGCTTTGGACGCAAGCAATTCGTGGCACGTTGCGTCAGCTTTATCCTCAAACCGGCACGACTGTTCTCGGACTATCCTTGGAAAGCCGTGACCGCCGATTTGTACCAATCGAACGTCATCATGGGATTGCAGGAACCAAATCAGGTCAAATGCGGCTTGCGCTCTTCGAAATGTGAAACTCGGACGGTTCATACGAGCAAGCTATCTTTTTCGGCTGACCGTAGTAAGGCATCAATCGAGCAATCTCAAAGAAGCGATCCTTCAACTTGTCGATCCTGACGGGCAGCAATGTCCGCATATTCGAGACCCGCCCTCATGCAAAAGACCGCCCCATTGGAGCGGCCTTTGTTGTTTCCGGAAGTCCCGGATCAGGTCCGGGACGGTGTTGTGCCTAGTTTGGCTACCGAGTGAGTTCTCGGCATTTGCTTTGCTAACGCCAGCCACTCACGGGCGCCCAGAGTGGAGAGGTGGCGGGTTCTCGGTGATTACTTCGTATTCACCTGCCACCCGCTAGGTGCGTTTGGGCTGACGCCCAAGCCACACCTTACTCAACAATCTTCGACACCACGCCTGCACCCACGGTCCGGCCACCTTCGCGGATGGCGAAGCGGAGGCCGTCTTCCATCGCGATGGGCGCGATCAGTTCAACGTTGAACTTCAGGTTGTCGCCCGGCATCACCATTTCGGTGCCCGCAGGCAGCTCAACCGTGCCGGTCACGTCCGTGGTCCGGAAATAGAACTGTGGACGGTAGTTGGCAAAGAACGGCGTGTGGCGGCCGCCCTCTTCCTTCGTCAGGATGTAAGCCTCGGCCTCGAACTTCGTGTGTGGGGTCACGGAACCTGGCTTGCAGAGCACCTGACCACGCTCAACACCGTCACGGTCGATACCGCGCAGCAGGGCGCCGATGTTGTCACCCGCTTCACCGCTATCCAGCAGCTTGCGGAACATCTCGACCCCTGTGCAGGTCGTCTTCTGCGTGTCGCGGATGCCGACGATCTCGATCTCGTCACCCACATTGATCACGCCACGCTCAACACGACCGGTCACAACCGTACCCCGACCAGAGATCGAGAACACGTCCTCGACCGGCATCAGGAACGGCTGGTCCACCGCACGGGCCGGCGTTGGGATATACTCATCCACAGCCGCCATAAGCTCGGCGATCTTCTCAGACCCGATTGCATCATCACGGCCCTCGAGCGCGGCCAGAGCCGAGCCCGCGATGATTGGGATATCATCACCGGGATACTCGTAAGAGCTTAACAATTCGCGAATTTCCATCTCGACCAGTTCGAGCAGCTCTTCATCGTCGACCTGATCGACCTTGTTCATGAAGACAACCATATATGGGATGCCCACCTGGCGGCCCAACAAGATGTGCTCGCGCGTCTGGGGCATCGGGCCGTCAGCGGCGTTCACCACCAGGATCGCGCCGTCCATCTGCGCGGCACCGGTGATCATATTCTTGACGTAGTCAGCGTGGCCGGGGCAGTCGACGTGTGCATAGTGACGCGTGTCAGTCTCGTATTCCACGTGGGCGGTCGAGATGGTGATGCCGCGGGCCTTTTCCTCAGGCGCGCCGTCAATCTCGTCATACGCCTTGAAGTCACCAAACTGCTTGGTAATCGCCGCCGTCAGCGTCGTCTTCCCGTGGTCAACATGGCCAATCGTGCCAATGTTCACATGCGGCTTATTCCGTTCAAACTTTTCCTTAGCCATTTTTCTCTTCCTTTAGAGGGACTTCGATTGATCGCGCCTTTGGCGCGCTTGTTACAATTGCCAGGCCGATTCACGCAAGCTGTTGGCGTTGTTTGTTCCGGGCGCTGTGCTCAGCGTCGGGCTTGCGACGGCTGGCGATGCCGAACTGCCGGATGCTGCCGCAGGGCCGAAAAGCTCTGTCGCAACAGTCTCTGCAAAACGCGTGATCGTCTGCGTGTAGTCAGATTGCGGTGATCCACGAGAGGCTGCGCCAATGACACCGCCCGGCGCGTAGCCGTCGCCCGTTCCGACAACCTGTGTCGGCGCAAGCAACGATGTCTGCGACGCAAGCTCAACGATTGAGACCGTACCGGTCGCTGTGCTGATCCCGCCGACCAGCAATGACTGGCCGGGCGAGACGAGGCTGACCCGATCAACATTCACGGTCACAACAACCGGCGTGCCACCGGGATTACCCCGACCACGCAGGCGTGAGGATAGTGCCCGCGTGACGTCCGCGCGCACCTGAGCGGGCGGCACATCAATCGCGCGGCCTGTCACGCCAGCAAAGCCGTTCGTGTCAACGACCACATCCTGCACGAACATCGCACTGGAGACTTGCGGGTCGATGAGCGGTTCCTCCGCGCATGCGGACAGCAAGAAAGCTGCCGCAATTGCGATAAGGGCCTTGATCTTCGTCATGCGTATTTGGCCTGGATCTCTTCTGAGATGTTGTTCGGCACAGGCTCGTAATGGTCGAACTGCATCGTGAACTGTGCACGGCCCGAAGACATGGAACGCAGTGTGTTGATGTAGCCGAACATGTTGGCCAGCGGCACCATCGCGTCGATGGCGATGGCGTTACCCCGTGTGTCCTGGCCGGATACCTGACCCCGACGTGATGTCAGATCGCCAATGATGCCACCGGTATATTCTTCCGGTGTGATCACCTCGACCTTCATGATGGGTTCAAGCAGTTTCGCACCCGCCTTGCGCATCCCTTCACGCATGCACATCCGGGCTGCGATCTCAAACGCAAGCACGCTGGAGTCCACATCGTGGAACTTCCCGTCGAGCAGCTGCACCTTGAAGTCGATCACGGGGAAGCCGGCCAGCGGGCCGCTATCCATGACGGACTGGATGCCTTTTTCGACGCCAGGAATGTATTCCTTGGGCACCGCACCACCGACGATGAGCGATTCAAACGAATAGCCTTCGCCTGGCTCGGTCGGGATGATGTTCAGCTTCACCTCACCAAACTGACCAGACCCACCGGACTGCTTCTTGTGGGTATAGGTATGCTCCACCGCGTGACCGATGGTTTCGCGATAAGCCACCTGGGGCGCACCGATATTCGCTTCAACCTTGAACTCACGCTTCATGCGGTCGACAAGGATGTCGAGGTGCAATTCGCCCATGCCCTTCATGATGGTCTGACCGGATTCCAGATCGGTTTCGACGCGGAAGGAAGGATCTTCAGCAGCCAGACGCTGCAACGCGATACCCATCTTTTCCTGGTCGCCCTTGGTCTTGGGCTCAACAGCGATCTCGATCACAGGCTCTGGGAAGGTCATCGTTTCCAGCACGACAGGATCACTTTGCGAACACAGCGTGTCACCCGTTGTGGTGTCCTTCAGACCACCAAGCGCGATGATGTCGCCTGCAAAGGCTTCATCGATCTCTTCGCGGTTGTTGGAGTGCATCATCATCATGCGGCCCACACGCTCTTTCTTCCCCTTGGTGGAGTTGAGCATCGTGTCGCCCTTGCTCAGCACGCCAGAATAGATGCGTGTAAAGGTCAGCGAGCCCACGAATGGGTCGTTCATGATTTTGAAGGCAAGGCCAGAGAAAGCCATGTCATCATCCGCGCGGCGGGCGATATTACGCTCTTCGGTTTCGTCGCCGGGCTTGAAGCCCATGTAGTCGACCACGTCCAGCGGGCTGGGCAGATAGTCGATCACGGCGTTGAGGAGCGGCTGAACACCTTTGTTCTTGAAGGCAGAGCCACCCAGAACCGGCACGAAGGAAAGCGACAGCGTGCCCTTGCGCAACAGGGCGCGCAGCGTCGGCACGTCAGGCTCATTGCCTTCGAGGTATTCCATCATCGCGTCGTCGTCCATTTCGACGGCCGCTTCGATCATCTTGTTGCGCCATTCGTCAGCCTGGTCTTTCAGGCTGTCGCGGATCGGGGCCTTGATCCAGGACGCGCCCAGATCTTCGCCCTGCCACAGCCATTCTTCCATGGTGACCAGGTCGATCAGACCTTCAAGCTCAGTCTCTGCACCGATCGGCAGCGCAACGGGCACGGCTTTTGCACCGGTGCGGTCTTCGATCATCCGCACGCAGTTGAAGAAGTCGGCACCGATCTTGTCCATCTTGTTGACGAAAACCATGCGCGGCACCTTGTAGCGGTCAGCCTGACGCCACACGGTTTCGGTCTGTGGCTCCACACCGGCATTGGCGTCGAGGACGCAGATCGCGCCGTCAAGCACAGCCAGCGAACGCTCCACCTCAATGGTGAAGTCCACGTGGCCGGGCGTGTCGATGATGTTCATCCGGTGCTTGGGCGTGTCGGCTGTCTGGCCGTCCTCGGTCCGCTCCCAGAAGGTGGTCGTCGCAGCGGACGTGATCGTGATGCCACGCTCTTGTTCCTGCTCCATCCAGTCCATGGTCGCGGCGCCGTCATGCACCTCACCAATGTTGTGCGACTTGCCTGTGTAGTACAGGATCCGTTCGGAACATGTGGTCTTACCGGCGTCGATATGCGCCATAATCCCAAAGTTGCGGTAGAGTTCGAGAGGATACTCGCGTGCCATCTGGATGTTTCCCTATTACCAGCGGTAGTGGCTGAACGCTTTGTTCGCGTCGGCCATTTTATGGGTGTCTTCGCGTTTCTTGACGGCGGAACCACGGCCATTGACCGCGTCCATCAATTCGCCTGCAAGACGCTCTTCCATGGTGTTTTCGTTGCGGGTCTTGGCAGCCTTGATCAACCAGCGGATGGCCAGTGCTTCGCGACGCTCTGGGCGGACCTCAACAGGCACCTGGTAGGTGGCACCACCTACACGGCGCGAGCGGACTTCGACGGCTGGTTTGATGTTGTCGAGGGCTTCGTGGAAGACTTCAACAGGGGCTTTTTTCAGCTTGTCTTCAACGCGGTCAAAGGCGTTGTAGACGATGCGTTCTGCGACCGATTTTTTCCCATCGATCATCAGGTTGTTCATGAACTTTGTCAGAACGATATCGCCAAACTTTGCGTCTGGCAGAACTTCGCGTTTTTCAGCGGCGTGACGACGTGACATCTATGATTTCCCTTACTTAGGACGCTTCGCGCCGTATTTCGAACGGCGTTGCTTACGGTCTTTGACACCTTGGGTATCAAGCACACCGCGCAGAATGTGGTAACGCACACCGGGAAGGTCTTTCACACGGCCGCCACGGATCAGAACAACAGAGTGTTCCTGAAGGTTGTGGCTTTCACCGGGGATGTAGCTGATGACCTCAAAACCATTGGTCAGGCGCACCTTGGCAACCTTCCGCATGGCCGAGTTCGGCTTTTTCGGTGTGGTGGTGTAGACGCGTGTGCAAACGCCACGCTTCTGGGGGCAGGATTCCAAGTGCATCGACTTGGATTTGTTGACTTTTGGCTGGCGCGGCTTGCGGATCAGCTGCTGAATCGTTGGCATCGTGTGATGTTCCCATCTATTCACATGTGCGTCCGGCAAACGCGGGGTTTCAAAAGATGTGCCTTTGAAAGCACAAAAATTCCGCAGTCGAACCCTTACCGGAGGTTCGGTGCGGTGAGTTTCCAGAGGAACAAGACAATAGGCGCCCGGTTCTTGGCCACATCAGGTTTGATAACGGGATAAAGGGGCAGGCCCCAACCCGGATGAGCGGCGTATAGGGGGAGTCGAATTGGCTGTCAACAGGGGCCGGTCGGCGGCGTGTTTCTGCTTGATTTCCGTGCCATTTCAGCGGCCGTTATCTCATAACAAACCGCCTTTATTGTATAGCGCCCGCCCGTGCCTGATGTCTGTCGGCAGATGCAAAACAAGCAAAAAGGCGGGATTCGCCCATGATCAGACAAATCACCCTTTCATTGATGGCCCTCGCAACCGTCGCCGGATGTGCCGCGACACCAACGTCCCCCACTGTCAGCGAAAGTGACGTTGACCGCGCCATGGAGGAGGCCGCCCGGATCTCGCTCCTGCCTGAAACCAGCTTGGCCGAGTTGCCTACGGGTACGGTCACCTATGACGGTCAGATCGGTGCAGATGTCAGCGGCGATGCCAATGGTAGCATCCTTGCGGATATGACGATGGTCGTCGGTTTCAGCACCAATGACGTTGACGGAAGTGTGACGAACATCAACCTGATCAATCCCGATGGAAGTCCTGATCAGTTGCTGGAAGGCACGCTCGACATCAACGGATTTGAGAGCAACGGCAACCTAAATGCCGAGGCGCGCGGTGAAGTCACCGGCGTGGACGTAGACGGGTTTGAGGTCGACTCTTTCATGAGCCTCGACCTTGATGGTGAGGTGCGCGACGACGTGATCAATGGCGACGCGGTCTATGGTGACGTCAACGGCACCGCGCGTGGTGACTTTGACCTGGACGTCGACGGGGTCTTCTTCGGCACTCAGCGCTAAAGGGCATGTGTTCGCAACTGCGCCTCGCGATAAAGGGTGAATAGCCCTGTGGCCACGACGATACCTGCACCAATAAGCGTCAGCGTGTCAGGCCACTCGCCAAAGACAATCACCCCCAAAACAAGAGCGACAAGCAGACTGGTATAGCGGAAGGGTGCGATGAAACTGATCTCGCCCCGCTGCATTGCCATGACCGAGAAGATGTATCCGAATATCAGGAAAAGCGTGGCGCCAGCCAATTGCAAGCCCGCAACCACCGTCATGGGCGCCCAAGTGGTCGCAGCCGCGCCCACCATGCCAAGCACTGCCACCCAAATCGCTGCCGCCAGAGCCACCAGAAGGGGCGGCACATTCGGCGACATGCGCCGCACCGTCAGGTCCCGCAATGTGATGCAAGCGACGGTGATCAGGGCATAGATACTGAAGCTGTTGAAGGCTGCCCCACCCGGCTGAATAATCAAAAGAACGCCAACAAATCCTACAAAAATGGCCGTCAACCGCCGCCACCCCAGCGGCTCGCGCAGGAAAAGGGCCGCGGCCAGCGCGACCGATAGGGGCAAGACCTGCATGATGGCACTGATATTCGCGATCGGCATATGCAAGAGGGCGGTGATAAAGAAATAGGTCCCCGCCATCTCGCAGGCGCTGCGCAATGCAATCCACCACCAATCCCGACGCGGAAGATCAAAGCGGAATTGCCCCATGAGACGGCACAACAGGATCAGGCAAATCACAGCCCCGATCCCACGCAACATGATGGCCTGGAAGAGGGGCAAATCTGCCGCCACGATCTTCATAAATGCATCATTGACGGTGTAGGCGCCCATCGCGCCCATCATCAAGAACGCACCGCGCATGTTGTCAGAAAGAATGGGCATCAGTCGGGTAAAAACAGAAATAAAAGCCGTGCCACGGTTGCATGAAGGTTTAAGAACAGTGTCGCAATCAATCCAAACCGGAATACCACGACATGATCGTGCGAAAATCTGTTTTTTAATTGGCTCTGGTAACACGCGGAATACCGCCATGCGCTCGCCAGCTGAACTCTGACGCAAACAGCGCAACCGCAACAGAAAAGGGCCCCACCAGTGTGAGGCCCTTCCAGAACTCTGTCAGCAAGAGACTACTCTGCCGCACCCTCTGGCGTGTCGACCACAAGATCGTCGGCAAAGACATCATCGCCAGAGACCTCATTGGCCATCTCCATTGGTGCTGCGAGCCTTGCGGCCTCTTCAGCCTCTTCCCGACGCGCCTCGATGACGACATTGTCGCGCTCGGCGGCGATGCGCGTGACACGCTGGGTTGCACCACCCGTACCAGCCGGGATCAGACGACCGACGATCACGTTCTCTTTCAGACCGATCAGCTTGTCCTTCTTGCCCTGCACCGATGCCTCGGTCAGCACGCGCGTGGTTTCCTGGAACGACGCCGCCGAGATGAACGACCGTGTTTGCAAGGACGCCTTGGTAATCCCCAACAGGATCGGCTCACCTTGTGCCGGACGATCACCACGGGCGAGAGCCTTGGCGTTGGCCTCGTCAAACTCGGCCTTGTCCACATTCTCACCCTTTAGCAGCACCGTATCACCGCTGTCCTGAATCTCCCATTTCTGGAGCATCTGGCGGACGATAACCTCGATATGCTTGTCGTTGATCTTCACACCTTGCAGGCGGTAAACGTCCTGCACCTCGTCGATCATGTAGTCAGCAAGGGCCTCGACCCCCAGAACCGCAAGAATATCATGCGGGGCCGGGTTGCCGTCCATGATGTAATCACCCTTCTGGACAAAATCACCTTCCGCAACCGGGATGTGCTTGCCCTTGGGCACCATGTATTCGACCTTCATCTCCGGATCTTCAGAAGACTCGATCGCGATGCGGCGCTTGTTCTTGTAGTCCTTGCCAAAGCGCACGTAACCATCGATTTCGGCGATGATCGCGTGATCTTTCGGACGACGCGCTTCAAAGAGTTCCGCCACACGCGGCAGACCACCGGTGATGTCCTTGGTCTTCGCACCCTCACGCGGGATACGCGCGACCACATCACCGGCCTTGATCTCTTGCCCGTCATCAATCGACAGGACCGCGTCAACCGACATCGGATAGGCAACCGGGTTGCCGTCATCCTTGACCGCAGGTTCGCCATCAGCGCCGACCACGATGATTTTCGGGGCAAGCTCGTTGCCTTTGGGTGCTGCGCGCCAGTCGGCCACGATGCGTTGGGTCATACCCGTTGCATCATCGGTTTCCTCGCGAACGGCGATGCCGTTGACCAGGTCAACATATTTCGCCGTCCCCGATTTCTCCGCGATGATCGGCAATGTGAACGGATCCCATTCAAAGAGCTTGTCGCCGCGCAGGATATCCTGCCCGTCTTTGACAAAGACTTTGGAACCATAGCCAACCTTGTGGTTCGCCAACTCGTTACCGTCAGAGCCTTCGATAGCGATGGTCATGTTCCGGCCCATCACGATCATCTCACCCGATGCGTTCTCCAAAAGGTTCGCATTGCTAAAGCTGATCTTGCCAGGCTGTGACGCTTCAAGGAACGACTGCTGACCACCCTGTGCAACACCGCCGATGTGGAACGTCCGCATCGTCAGCTGTGTACCGGGTTCACCGATGGATTGTGCAGCGATGATGCCCACAGCCTCACCAATGTTCACACGCGTACCACGTGCAAGATCACGGCCATAGCACATGGCACAGACGCCATCCTCGGACTCACAGGTCAGCGGCGAGCGGATGCGCATCTTGGCCAGGCCGGATGCGTCGATCATGTCCGCCTTGCGTTCATCGATCAGCTCACCCTTCTCGACGATCACCTCGTCAGTGCCAGGTTTCAGCACGTCCTCGGCAGCGACACGGCCCAGCACACGCTCGGCCAGTGACGCAACAACTTCACCGTCATTCACAGCCGCCTCAGCAGTGATCGCAGCCTCAGTCCCGCAATCAAGCTCACGCACGATGCAGTCCTGAGCCACATCAACCAGACGACGTGTCAGGTAACCGGAGTTCGCGGTCTTGAGTGCGGTATCCGACAGACCTTTCCGCGCGCCGTGGGTCGAGTTGAAGTATTCAAGAACGGTCAGACCCTCCTTGAAGTTCGAGATGATGGGCGTTTCGATGATTTCGCCATTCGGCTTGGCCATCAGGCCGCGCATGCCGCCCAGCTGCTTCATCTGCGTGACCGAGCCACGGGCACCGGAATGGGCCATCATGTAAACCGAGTTCGGCTCACCCTGCGATCCATCCGCCAGCGTTGGCGTGGTCCCGATTGTGTCCATCATCGCGTCGGTGACTTTGTCGTTGGCTTTTGACCAGGCATCGACGACCTTGTTGTACTTCTCACCCTGGGTGATCAGACCGTCCATATATTGCTGTTCAAAGTCCTTCACCTGATCGCGCGTCTCAGCCACCAGATCCCACTTGGTATCGGGCACAACCATGTCGTCCTTACCGAAGGAAATCCCGGCCTTGAACGCCTCCTGGAAGCCCATGGTCATGATCTGGTCGCAGAAGATGACCGACTCCTTCTGACCGCAATAGCGATAGACGGTGTCGATGACCTGCTGCACCTCTTTCTTGCGCAAGAGGCGGTTGACCAGCGCGAACGGCGCCTTGGCGTTCAGCGGCAAGAGCGCGCCCAGGCGCAGACGGCCCGGCGTGGTTTCAAACCGCGTCATGACCTCATTGCCTTCTTCGTCAATCTGCGGAATGCGCGCGGTGATCTTGGCGTGCAGATGCACTTCACCCGCCGTCAGTGCGTGTTCCACTTCCTCGATATCCGCAAAGGCGAGGCCTTCCCCCTTCATGCCTTCACGCATGATGGTGGTGTAGTAAAGGCCCAGGATCATGTCCTGCGACGGCACGATGATCGGCGCACCGTTCGATGGCGACAGCACGTTGTTTGTCGACATCATCAAGACACGCGCTTCGAGCTGCGCCTCAAGGCTCAAGGGCACGTGCACCGCCATCTGGTCGCCGTCGAAGTCGGCGTTAAAGGCCGAACAGACGAGCGGGTGCAGCTGAATGGCCTTGCCTTCGATCAGGACAGGTTCAAACGCCTGAATGCCGAGACGGTGCAGCGTTGGTGCCCGGTTCAGCATCACAGGGTGTTCGCGGATGACCTCATCAAGGATGTCCCAAACTTCGGGACGTTCTTTCTCCACCAGCTTCTTGGCCTGTTTGACCGTGCTGGACAGCCCTTTCGCCTCAAGCCGCGAGTAGATGAACGGCTTGAAGAGCTCCAGCGCCATCTTCTTGGGCAGACCACATTGATGCAGCTTAAGTTCCGGACCGGTCACAATGACCGAACGGCCCGAGAAGTCGACCCGCTTACCCAGAAGGTTCTGACGGAAACGACCCTGCTTACCTTTCAGCATATCGCTGAGCGATTTCAGCGGACGCTTGTTCGCACCGGTGATCACACGGCCACGACGGCCGTTGTCA
Organism: Cognatiyoonia sp. IB215182; assembly: GCF_033963905.1. Lineage (NCBI taxonomy): Bacteria > Pseudomonadati > Pseudomonadota > Alphaproteobacteria > Rhodobacterales > Paracoccaceae > Cognatiyoonia > Cognatiyoonia sp. IB215182. Next base: position 109,465 of record NZ_JAXBMB010000008.1, on the reverse strand, counting down.
AAGAGCGCATCCACAGATTCCTGCAGCATCCGCTTTTCGTTGCGAACGATGATGTCCGGCGCGCGCAGCTCAATCAGGCGCTTCAGGCGGTTGTTCCGGTTGATCACACGACGATAGAGGTCGTTCAGGTCCGACGTCGCAAAGCGGCCACCATCCAGCGGCACCAGCGGGCGCAGTTCCGGCGGGATCACGGGGATCACGGTCAGCACCATCCACTCAGGGCGGTTGCCGCTTTCGATGAAGTTCTCGACGATCTTCAGACGCTTGATGATCTTCTTGGGCTTCAGTTCCCCTGTCGCCTCTTTCAGATCGGCGCGCAACTGTTCCGCCTCAGATTCCAGATCGATCTGGCTCAACATCTCGCGGATCGCCTCAGCCCCGATATTGGCCTGGAACGCGTCCATGCCATAAAGGTCCTGTGCGTCGTTATACTCTTCCTCGGTCATCAACTGTCCATAGGTGAGGTCGGTCAGACCGGGTTCGATGACGACGTAGTTTTCGAAATAGAGGATCCGCTCCAGATCGCGCAGTGTCATGTCCAGCATCAAACCGATGCGGGAAGGCAGCGATTTCAGGAACCAGATATGCGCGACAGGTGCAGCCAGTTCGATATGGCCCATGCGTTCACGACGGACCTTTTGCAGCGTGACTTCCACACCGCATTTCTCGCAGACAACACCGCGATATTTCATACGCTTATATTTACCGCAAAGGCATTCGTAATCTTTGATCGGGCCAAAGATACGCGCGCAAAAGAGACCATCACGTTCGGGCTTGAACGTGCGGTAGTTGATCGTTTCCGGTTTCTTGATCTCGCCGAAAGACCACGACAGGATCCGTTCGGGCGAGGCCAGCGAGACCTTGATTTCGTCAAACGTTTTTGCCGGGGTGAGCGGGTTAAACGGGTTGTTTGTCAGTTCCTGGTTCATCTTCAATTCCTTGAATTGGGGTGCGTCGGGTGGGGTGGGAAAAGTCCTCGTGACGAGGACTTTTCAGTCCGTAAGAGTTTTCGTCACGAAAACTCTTACTCCTCATCCTCCGCATCCAGGAGTTCCATGTTGAGGCCGAGGCCCCGGACTTCTTTCACGAGCACGTTGAACGATTCCGGCACGCCAGCTTCGAAATTGTCTTCGCCCTTCACGATGGACTCGTACACTTTCGTCCGGCCCGCCACATCGTCCGATTTCACCGTCAGCATTTCCTGCAGGGTGTAGGCGGCACCGTAGGCTTCCAGTGCCCAGACCTCCATTTCCCCGAAACGCTGGCCGCCGAACTGGGCCTTACCACCGAGAGGCTGCTGCGTGACAAGGCTGTAGGGCCCGGTTGAGCGTGCGTGGATCTTGTCATCAACGAGGTGATGTAGCTTCAAGAGGTACTTCACACCAACGGTCACAGGACGGCTGAACTGCTCACCCGTGCGGCCATCGTAAAGCACCGACTGACCAGAGGTTGAGAACCCGGCGCGCACCAGCGCGTCGTTCACGTCAGCCTCTTTCGCACCGTCGAACACAGGCGTCGCAATCGGCACGCCGTGCGTGACGTTCCCCGCAGCCTCGATCAGCTGATCCTCGTCCATGCCCGCGATGCCTTCGTCATAGACGTTGTCGCCATAGACGATCTTCATCGCATCACGCACGGGCGTCAGATCACCGGAGCGGCGGTATTCATCCAGCGCCTCATCGATCTGCAAGCCAAGACCACGTGCGGCCCAACCCATATGCGTCTCAAGGATCTGACCAACGTTCATCCGCGACGGCACACCCAGCGGGTTCAGACAGAAGTCAACCGGCGTCCCATCAGCAAGGAACGGCATGTCTTCCATCGGCACAACCTTGGAAATCACACCCTTGTTCCCGTGACGACCGGCCATCTTGTCGCCCGGCTGTAGCTTGCGCTTCACCGCCACGAAGACCTTGACCATCTTCATCACGCCCGGGGGCAAGTCGTCACCGCGACGGACCTTTTCGACCTTATCCTCAAACCGTGCATCCATGGCGCGCTTCTGGATTTCGTACTGTTCGTTCAGCGCCTCGACGATCTTGGCATCATCTTCGTCTTCCATGGCAAGCTGCCACCACTGACCGCGGCTAAGCTCTGCAACGCTGTCCTCAGACACGATGGAACCGGATTTGAAGCCTTTCGGCCCCTTCGCGGCCTTCTTGCCGTTGATGATGTCCCACAGACGCGCATAGATGTTGCGATCCAGGATCGCGAGCTCGTCATCGCGGTCACGGGCGAGGCGTTCGACCTCTTCACGCTCGATCTGCAGGGCACGTTCGTCTTTTTCCACACCATGGCGGTTGAAAACGCGGACCTCGACGACCGTCCCGAAATCACCGGGCGGCAAGCGCAGGGACGTATCCCGCACGTCAGACGCTTTCTCACCAAAGATCGCGCGCAAAAGCTTCTCTTCCGGCGTCATCGGGCTTTCGCCCTTCGGTGTGATCTTACCAACGAGGATGTCCGCAGGCCCAACTTCAGCCCCGATATAGACGATGCCCGCCTCATCAAGGTTGCGCAGCGCCTCTTCGCCCACGTTTGGAATATCACGGGTGATTTCCTCGGGCCCCAGCTTCGTGTCACGGGCGGCAACTTCGAATTCCTCGATATGGATCGAGGTGAAGACGTCATCGCGCACGATCCGCTCCGAAATCAGGATCGAGTCCTCGTAGTTGTAACCGTTCCACGGCATAAACGCGACGACCACGTTCTTGCCCAGTGCCAACTCGCCAATATCCGTCGACGGACCATCGGCAATCACCTGACCCTTCTGCACCAGATCGCCCACCTTGATCAGCGGACGCTGGTTGATGCAGGTGTTCTGGTTCGAGCGCTGGAATTTGCGCATGCGGTAGATGTCAACGCCCGCATCGCCCAGCTCCAGATCCTCGGTCGCACGGATCACGATCCGCTGCGCATCCACCTGGTCGATGATCCCGGCACGTTTCGCCATGATCGCCGCACCTGAATCGCGCGCAACCACTTCTTCGATGCCCGTACCAACGAGCGGCGCCTCAGCCTGCAACAACGGCACGGCCTGACGTTGCATGTTCGAGCCCATAAGCGCGCGGTTCGCGTCGTCATTCTCAAGGAACGGGATCAGCGAGGCCGCAACTGACACCAGCTGCTTTGGAGAGACGTCGATCAGGTCCACGTTTTCGCGGGGGCTGAGCGTGTAGTCACCGTTCTTGCGGGTTGAGACCAGTTCGTTGTTGAACTCGCCTTGCGCGTTCATGTTCGCGTTGGCCTGTGCCACGGTGTGACGCATCTCTTCGGTCGCAGACATGTAGCTGACCTCATCAGTTACTTTGCCGCCAACGACCTTGCGGTATGGGGTCTCGATGAAACCGTATTTGTTCACGCGGGCGAACGTCGCCAACGAGTTGATCAGACCGATATTCGGCCCTTCCGGTGTTTCAATCGGGCACATCCGGCCATAGTGCGTCGGGTGCACGTCGCGCACCTCAAAGCCAGCACGCTCACGTGTCAGACCGCCGGGCCCAAGTGCAGACAGACGCCGCTTATGCGTCACTTCCGACAGCGGGTTGGTCTGGTCCATAAACTGCGACAGCTGCGAGGAGCCGAAGAATTCGCGCACCGCAGCAGCGGCAGGTTTCGCATTGATCAGGTCCTGCGGCATGACCGTATCGATCTCGACCGACGACATGCGCTCCTTGATCGCACGCTCCATCCGCAGAAGACCCACGCGATACTGGTTCTCCATCAACTCACCGACGGACCGCACACGACGGTTGCCGAGGTGGTCGATGTCGTCCACATCGCCATTGCCATCACGCAATTCGACAAGCGCCTTGATACAGGCAACGATGTCTTCCTTGCGCAAGGTGCGCATCGTGTCTTCGGCGTCGAGGTCGAGCCGCATGTTCATCTTCACGCGACCCACAGCGGACAGGTCGTAGCGCTCCGCATCAAAGAACAGCGTGTCGAACAAGGCCGACGCAGAATCAACGGTGGGTGGCTCACCCGGGCGCATGACGCGGTAGATATCCATGAGCGCGGTTTCACGGTTCATGTTCTTGTCCTGCGCCATCGTGTTGCGCATGTAGGCGCCAACGGTGACGTTATCGATGTCGAGCACGGGGATCGTCGTGATGCCCGCATCCAGCAGGTCTTTCAAGGTCCCGCCGATCACTTCACCATCTTTGTCCGTCTCAATTGTCAGCTCATCACCGGCTTCGACATAGATCGCGCCGTTTTCTTCGTTGATGATGTCCTGTGCGACAAACTTTCCGATGATGTTTTCGTAAGGCACCAAAAGATCGGTCACCTCACCAGCGTCGATCAGCTTCTTGACCGAGCGCGGCGTGACTTTCTCGCCCGCCTTCGCGATAACCTCACCGGTTTTCGCATCAACCAGGTCAAAAGCGGGGCGGGTGCCGCGCACACGTTCTGGGAAGAACTTGGTCGTCCAGGCTTTGCCTTTGCCATCGAGATGATAGTCAACCGTGTTGTAATAGGCATTCATGATGCCTTCCTGATCCATGCCCAGCGCATAAAGCAGTGTGGTCACGGGCAGCTTGCGGCGGCGGTCGATCCGGCAATAAACGAGATCCTTGGCGTCGAATTCGAAATCGAGCCAGGAGCCGCGGTAAGGAATGATCCGGCAGGCAAAGAGCAGTTTGCCCGACGAATGCGTCTTGCCCTTGTCGTGGTCAAAGAACACGCCGGGCGAACGGTGCATCTGGCTGACGATCACACGCTCGGTGCCGTTCACGACAAACGTGCCATTCGGTGTCATCAGGGGCATATCGCCCATGAACACGTCCTGTTCCTTGATATCCTTGACGGATTTCGCGCCGGTATCCTCGTCCACATCAAACACGATCAGGCGCAGAGTCACCTTCAGCGGCGCGCTGTAGGTCATGTCGCGCTGCTGACATTCCTCAACATCGTATTTCGGCTTTTCCAGCTCATACTTGACGAATTCAAGCACAGCTGTTTCGTTGAAATCCTTGATCGGGAACACCGACTGGAAAACGCCTTTGATGCCCTCACCATCAAGTGGCGTGTCGCTGTCGCCAGAGCGCAGGAACAGATCGTAAGAGGATTTCTGAACCTCGATGAGGTTCGGCATTTCAAGGACTTCGCGGATTTTACCGTAATATTTGCGTAGACGTTTCTGACCAAGGAACGTAGATGCCATAACAGCCGGGTCTCCAATAATGTCGTAAACGCACGCTCTGGTCGGGCCACCAGAACGCACGCCCGATGAAGGCAGGACCGTCTCAATGCCCGAGGTGCAACCCAAACACCTCTCCCGAAACGATCAACTTACCTGTCAAAACGCATGCCTAAGCGCTTTGAAAGATAAGTTTCAAAAGAACCTGTTTGTCGATTTTCCGATTGTTGAGCGGGTCTGAGTGGCACCAACTAAGAGAGATTCGGTCAAAGTTCAAGGGCGATGGGGAAAATCAATAGCTTTTTATGAATAGGCAGATCGGCGCTTCAGAACCCACCCCTGAGTGCCCCAAAGGCGCGTGGATGGCTCGACGGCACGTCTTGCGCACGGCAATTGATACGCCATGATGCACGGTGACGGAAGATGACACCGAGAAAGCGGTGCACATAGGACAGGACATATGCCATGCCGTTCAAACTGATCTCTTGCGATGGTGGCGGCATTCGGGGCTATCTGACCTGTCGTATGCTGCAGGCACTGCATCACGAAACGGGTTGTCTGGATAAGGCGGACGGCTTTGCAGGCACGTCAACAGGTGGTCTGATTGCCGTGGCTCTGGCCGATGGGCGGACCCGTGGGCAGGATATGGGCCGTCTGATGGATGAGCTGACCCATCACTATCGGTGTGACGCGGCGGTCTTTTTTCGCGAGAACGAAGAAGGGTTTCTGGACAAATCGATTGATCATCTTCTGGCAAAACTGAACCTTGCCGGTGGTCCCGGCATCCTGTCGGCGCAATATGATCCATCGGGTTTAACCGAGATCGGGCGTGGGCTTGTGGGCGACCGGACGCTTGCATCCATCTCTCCAGATCTGGTTTTGGCGGTCAATACGGTGTGCCTGCACCGCGACGACAAGGTGGGTTGGGCGCCCTTCACGCTCACCAATCAGGATCTCAGCGCCGTCGGATGGCTCGACACAACTGATGTGCGCCTGCTGGATGTGGCGCTGGCGAGTGCTGCAGCTCCATCCTATTTCCCACCGCACCAGATCGTCGCCGGCGATGTGGACTACGGGTACTTCGTGGACGGGGGGATGTTTGCAAACAACCCGGTCCTGAATGGCATCAATGTCGCCATGGCCGGGGGCCATGCCTATGATCTTGATCAGATCGAGGCGCTGTCGATTGGTACGGGCAAACAACCGACCGATATCTCGGAAAACATGATCAAGAACCCCGATGATTGGGGTCTTCTGAAATGGTTCGGGGTGACCTCACACGCACCGAAAGGCGCGTTGATCGAACTGATGCTGACCACCTCTGCTGAAAACCAGTACTGGATGGCGCGGCTAATGCTGCAGGACCGGCTGGTGCGGCTGAACCCACCGCTGCCGAAGATGGTTGGGCTGTCGACACATACTCCAGAAGCCTACATGCTGATGGATCATGCCATCGAGACGGGGAAGAAAAGCAAGGCATGGACCCATGCATTGGCGTTGTTGGAGGCATGGTAAACCCTTGCGGGCTTGTCATTAACCACGATCCATCTAAGGTGGCTCCGTCGGCATTCACAGTTGATTGGGTTTGAACAGATTTTATGAGCGATCAAGACCTTGCCGAAAAACTGGTTAGTGTTCTTCAGCGCCCTGATGGGAACACCAACCTGCGCCCCGTCCATTCCATTGGCATCAGCGCAACCGGCTTTTTCGAACCATCCCTGATCGCCCGGAATTTCTGTACAGCGGATCATTTCTGCAACGACAGATCAGATGTGATCGTCAGGTTTTCGAATGGGTCAGGTGCCGCGAGTGTACACGACGGGTGGTCCGACGTGCGCGGCCTTGCTGTGCGCTTTCATCTCTCGGATGGGACGGATACCGACCTGATCGCGATGACGCTGCCTGAATTCTTCGCACCAACGCCTGAAGGCTTTCTGGAATTTGCCGAGATGGCCGCGCCAAAGCCCTATCACGGGCAAACGCCATGGCAAAAGATCGCGGGGCTCTTGCAACTGATCCTGCCCAAGCGCGACCCCTATCCGGGCGAGACGATCAGCCCCGATGACGGGGCGATTGAATTTGCCGACCAGAACGCCTTTGCCCAATTGGGCGTGATGCAGGCCGCGCAAATCGGCGCGCCGGTCAGCTATGTGCGCGAGGCGTATCACGCCGTGCACACCTTTATAGTGACCGGCGAGGATGGCACCAAACGCTGGGTGCGGTTTTACTGGCAGCCTATTGCGGGTGTGCTGAAGACCAACCCTGCGGCCACGCCGGTGGATGACTACCTGCGTCAGGAACTCAAAGACAGGCTGGCCGATGAACCGGCGCGGTTCTCGCTGATGATGATGATTGGTGAGGTTGGCGACGATTTTAACGATTCCGCCCGCCCCTGGCCGCCGCATCGCAAGCGGATCATGATGGGCACGCTCACGCTGAATGCCGTGCCCAAAGATCAGGTCGCGCAATGCGAAAAGTTGAGCTTCAATCCCGGCCTACTAACGGACGGGATAGCGCTCTCAGACGATCCGGTCCTGCAGATCCGGATCAAGGCCTACGAAGTTTCAAGCGAATGGCGCGGCGCCACGCCCTGCCCTTTCTCCAAAGGCTAGGCGCATGCAGGACAATTGGTTCAACGCATATGTCAATTCCTTGCCGGATCGCGGCTGGTTCAAATTTCTGTCGCGCTATGTCGTTGTGCCCTACTGGATCTGGCGCGACCCGAAACCGAAACTGCCAGGTGGCCCCCGCCCCTCACCACAGCCCAGCGAAAACGTGCAGCGCATGATGAACCTGATCATGCCGCTCAAGGACCCGTCGCCCGCGGGCCGCGCCAAGGCCGCCATGGCCATCGCGCAGAATGTGGACGAGATTTTTGCGGGCCTCGACAATGTCGGTACCGTGCATTTCGCGCGGTTTCTCTTGATCGACAGGAATATCTGCATGATCTCGGTCTATGACGGCGATTTCAGCAATTACATCCGCGACTTCATCACCACGATCGGCAGCGTGTTTAACGAGGTGATTTCGCTCGTGGACGATGCAGAACATCTGATCCCGACCGAGCATAATGTCGAAGCGTTCATCGACTGGGTGCAGGAGCATGATCTGTTCCAGGCTCCTGATTTTGCCACGGACATGTTCGGGCTGCAGGATGTCGCCAAAGGTCTGCCGCCAAACCAACCGCCCCATGCGCTGGAGACATTGCCGCGTGAATTCATTCTGCAATTGCACGCCAATCGCAACATCTCGCTCGGTGGCGGTTATCGCGCCTATCCCGGCGTCTCAGCCGCGCAAGTGCGCCAGAAATTCGGACAGGGCTGGTGAAGGATACGTTCAATCTCGCCGATATTCAGGGGAACATCCTGCGCGGTTATCGCCGGGATTTCGTGCGCCATCTGATCCTTGAAGTGACTGACCGTGCGGCAGCACGGGCTTTTCTGGGCGCTGCCGTAGCCGGTGGCCGCGATGACGTGCCGGAGATAACACGCGACGTCACATGGACCGTCAGGCCAAGTTATTGCTTCAACATTGGTGTGACATATGAAGGTTTGCGCGCGCTTGGCACACCTTCAAAGCATCTTGCGACCTTCCCGACCGAATTCGTTGAAGGCATGACCAAGCGCGCGATGAAGGTCGGTGACTTTGGCGACAGCGCGCCTGCGCATTGGCCCGCACCGTTCGATCAACCGGATCGCGTGCATATCATCGCCTCCATTCACGCGGACGACGCGGCGCATCTGGATCAGGTCGCCGCCCGGGTTGGCAAGGCCTTCAACGTGCTCGGCGTGCGCAACGGGCGCAACCTGGCCGAAGGCCGCGTTTTCTTTGGCTATGTCGATGGCATCTCCCAGCCCCGTTTCAAACATGTGATCGATCCTGATCAGGTGGGCGTAGATGAACCGATGGACCCGCTGGGCACGATCCTTTTGGGCTATCCAACCCGGCAAGAAGGCGTGACTTACCGCGTGCCCAGCCCGCAGGAGCTTGGCTTTAACGGCACCTTCAACGCCTTTCGCGTGCTCGCACAGGATGTGATGGAGTTCGAGAAATACCTCGATGACGCTGCCGCCCTGCTCATGGACCACCCCAAACGCGATCTTCTGGCCGACCCCGCCCATCTGGACCGGATCGGGCCGGGCCTCGATATGCATGGGGCCCTGCGCGAAGTCGTGGCGGCCCAGTTCTGCGGACGCTGGCGTAATGGCGTGCCTTACGAATTGTCACCCGACGCGCAGTTTCCTGAAGAAGAGGTCTCGCTGACCAATTTTGACTACACGCACCGCTCGCGCTGCCCTGCTGGCGCGCATCTGCGGCGCGGCAATCCGCGCGGCGGCCCTATCGTGCAGCGCATCGCGAATTACAGCCGCAGGCTGGTGCGGCGCGGCATGTCCTACGGCCCCGATTTCGACCCGGCGAACCCCGATGATCAGGAACGCGGCCTCTTAGGCAGCTTCATCGGCGCCAATCTGGGCGCACAGTTTGAGGCGGTGATGTGCGACTGGATCAACCTTGGCCTGCAGGACCCCAATATCACCGGTGCAAATGACCCGCTTTTGGGCGCGAATACGCCAGAGACAAGCTGGTTTGACATGACCTTGCCGGATGGGGACAGCATACGGCTGCGTGGCATACCGCGCCTTATTCAGACGCGCGGCGGGGCCTATACTTTCCTGCCCAGCATCGCGGCTCTGACCTATCTCTCTGAATTGTGGGGCTGAGCGCGCTCAGGCAAGTTCCGCCAAGGCGTCATTGATCCGCGTCAGCATCGGCGAAGCACCCGATGTCTCAACAATCACCTGCGCCCTGGTGAGATGATCGCGCGCCAGATCGGGCTTTTTCTTGGCCTTGTAAAGCAGCCCCAAAATCATGTCGCAGCGTGCGACATAATGACCGGTATCGTCAAATTGCGGGTTTTGCCGGATTTGAGCGATCATGCGGATCAAGCGCTTTTCGCCAAACAGCCTGACCGCGATGATCGCGCGCAGGTTCCGAAAAAGAACCGAGAGTGACCCGTCCCCTTCGCCGGTCAGGATCGCAAGATAAAGCTCGCACAAGAAGAGCCGCGCCCAATCGGCGGCCACTTGCGTGCCTTCTTTACTGCGCTTTGAAATCGCCGCCTCGATCTGTTGCAGCCCGGCGGTGATCTCTCCTTTCAAGGCGAAAGCCACACCTAGCATCGTGGCGGGCCCCATGGTGAAAAGAGTCCAGCCTTTCGCCTCGCAAGCCGCGATATGTGCCTGAACCAATTCTGGCGCTTCAGGTTTTTGCAGCGGCACCAACGCAGCGACACGCGCGGCTTCGGCAATGGCCAGTTCAAACTCGACCTTTGAGGCATTGCGAGCCTTTTCGGCCATCTCAAGCGCCAGCGCGTGATTGTCCGTCACCATCGCCGTCAGTGCCTTCATCGCGGTGCCGTAGCCGAGCGAGCGGGGATCGTTGTTGGCGGTGCTTGCAACAATCATCCGCTCAGCCGCAGCATGGGCGCGCGCGACGCGTCCGCGGGTCAGTTCATTCCACCCCAAAGTGGCAAGAAAGAAGTTCTGGATATAGGCGTCATCGATGCGTTTGAGGTTTGCCTCGATCTCCTGCGTTTTCGCGGTAAAATCCGCGTTATCCATGGGCGCAAAATAGATCGACACCGATAGCTCACTAACCATTGCGTATGCCAGCGATGTCGGGTCGCCAAGTCGCTTGGCCATACCGGTCAGTTCTTGCTGAATCTGATGGGCCTTGTAGTACTTTCCGTTGCAGACAAGGCAGGCAATGTAGTGGTGCAGAAACAGCGCGTGATCAGGATTGTCTCCAATCCGTGCAAGGATCGGGCGCACCTCGCCCGCAAGGGCGATCATCTGGTGCACACGCAACGAGATATTGGCGCACAAAGCGAAACGGCTCAGGAAGGACGCAAACTCCGCATCCGTCGCACAGGTCGGATCGCTTTGATAAAGCGCAAGTGCTGCCGTGAAGTAGGCGTTCGCCTCATCAAGCGAATAGACGCCGAGGCTCTTTTCAGCAGCCATCGCGCTATAGCGAAACGCCTCATCATTGCGCGATGTCTGCGCGTAATGAAAGGCGAGCGTCTCTGCCGCCTCTTGCAGGCGGTTCGCGCTGCGGGCGGCCAGCGCGTCGGCAACTGCCAGATGCAATTGGCTACGGCGCGTCGCCACAAGGCTTTGATACACGCAATCGCGCAGCAAGGCGTGCTTGAAAATGTAGTCGGGCGAATGCGCCTCGCGATACAGCACATCCTGCGCCTGTAAACGGTCGAGCGCCACGTCGATGTCGTCAGGCCCATCAACCAGACCGGACAATACACCTGAACTGAACCTGCGCCCAATAACAGAGGCAGCTTGCAGCAATTCCTGATCCTTGGGCTGCAATTGCGCAACCCGCGCAGTCAAAAGGCTGCGCATTGTCAGCGGAAGGTCGCTTTCACCCTCAGCGGCGTCAAAATATGCCGCGCCGCCATCTATCCTCAACGCGCCCTGCTCCAGAAAGAAGCTCAGGATCTCTTCGCCAAACAGCGGGTTGCCGCCAGCCCGCTCACTCAATTGCCGGGCTAGCCCATCAGGAAGCGCATCAACACCAAGGCGGTGCTGGGCCAGATGCGCGATATCGTCCGGGCCCAGGGGCCGCAACGCGAGCGTTGTGACCACCTCTGCATCTAGCCAAGGTGGTGTGTATTCCGGGCGGCGGGTCTGGATGATCAGGAAGTTCCGCAGATCGGGCGCGTCAACGAGATCACGCAGCAACGCCTCGGAAGCGGTGTCGATCCAATGGCAATCCTCAATCAGCAGAACAACCTTTTCGCGCGCGCATCGCGCCCGTAGCAATTCCGGAAGCAAAGCCCGCGTCCGCAGCCCGATCAGAACACCGTCCAAACCATCCAGCACGCCCGCCGGTGGCTTCAGTCCCAACAGGTTCAACAAGAGCGCGTGGTTTTCGTGACTATAACAGTCCCACGCCTTCAGTCCCGCCGCGAGCTTCTCCGCGATGCGTTCGGGCTCGTCGGTGTCGCGGATCAGAAATCCGCTGCGGATGATTTCAAGAAGCGGCAGGAATGGCGTGTTCTGCCCATCCGCAAAACAATAGCCACGCAGCACGACCGCCTCTTCGGTGCCAATCCGGCGCAGGAACTCAAAAACAAGGCGGGTTTTTCCCAGGCCCGGCTCGGCTACCAGATCAATCACCTGTTTGGTGTCTTGCACTTGAGTGAGCGCGTGGGCCATCGCGTTCAACTCATCTTCTCGCCCGACATAATTGCTGAGCCCCTGCGCGATTGAGGCGTCAAACCGCGTCGCCCGGGCATGCACGGCGTCCAGCACCCAGATCTTCTGCGGATCGGTCAGACCTTTGATCTGTTCCTCCCCGAAGTAGGTCAGATCGGTGACCCAACTGACCAAGGCCTGGGTGGTGTCGCAGATCATGGTCCCGGCCGGGGAGGCCATCTGTTCAATGCGTGAGGCAAGGTTCACCGTGCTGCCTACCGCCGTTGCAGGGCCATCCGCGCTTCGTACGGAGGCCATGACCACGTCGCCGGAACTGATCCCAACACGCATCACGGGATGCACCCCAAACTGCGCCTCAAGATCGTCGGCAGCATCGGCAAAGGCGGCATGGATCGCCACCGCTGCGCGACACGCTCGCAATGCCGGATCCTCAAGCGCATCGGGGATCCCAAAAAGCGCCATGATACTGTCGCCCGCAAAGTCGCGGACGGTCCCGCCATGTTCGACAACGACACGGGTGAGCATGTCATAGACAATGCGCACGAAGGCCACGCTTTGCTCTTCGCCCAGCTTCGCGACGGTGGCGGTGTAACCCACCATATCGGCAAACAGCACCGATACTTGGCGCCGCTCGCCCAGATCGGTTGGTTGTTTGTCGAAATGGGTATTCATGTCCCTCATACCGGCCGGTCGTCTATATGACGTTATCCCGCGCTGCCATATCCATCTTGCGCTAAGTGGTGTAGGCCAGCTTCAGACCCGGGCGTGGCCATCTTGTTTTGTAAATCTTGCCGGTGCTTGATGCGGTGATCCAAAGATCCTGCATGTCAGCGCCGCCAAAGCACATATTGGTGGTGAAAAGATCGGGAATGGCCACATGTTCGGTGCTGCCATCGAGGCTGAACACGGTGATACCGCCGTTGAAGATCGTTCCCACACAAACCCGCCCATCCGCCTCGACCTTCAGGCTGTCGAGCCATTGGTATCCCGGCAAGGTTTGCACCACATTGCCTGGCATACCCGGTAGCGGCCCAGGCTTCACTTGACCCGGCCCCGTAATCTCAAGCGCCCAAAGGCGGCCAAAAACCGTGTCAGACACGTAAACGGTACCACCATCGGGTGACAGGCCCACCCCATTTGGCATCGGGATCGTTGCGGCCTTCACGAGCGTCTTGCCGTCAATCGTCGCGTAATAGAGGCCGCCGTAGCGAGTGCTTTCCGCGTCTTCGATACCGGTATCCGTGAACCAGAACCCGCCGGATGTGTCAAAAACGATGTCATCAGGCGCAATCAGGCGCTTGCCTTCATACGAGTCAAAGAGCTGCGTGACCGCGCCGCTTTGCAGATCAACGCGATGTACTGACCCGCCCTCGTAATTAGGGCGGATCGGGGCGGGCACCGTGATCTGAACGCCTTCATGCTCATAGGGCACAAAGCTGTAGACGCCGCCATTGTTGCAGACATACGCTGCGCCATCGGGGCCAATCGCCACACCATTCGGGCCGCCGGGTATTTTGGTGATGGTTGTTGTTTTGCCATCCGGCGTCAGCCGGACCAGCGTCTCTTGCTTGATGTCGACAAACAGCACCGCGCCGTCGTCCATCGCAACGGGTCCCTCTGGAAAGCCCAGACCGCTGCACACCTCTTCCAATGCGATTGTCATTTCTTCCCCACTTCCAACCCTTCATATGGTTATCAGGGCCTAAAAGGGAATGGCGACATTTTTTTGGCGTGGGGACATGACACACAGCTGAGCGGCGCCACGTCCCTTCCGTCGGGTCAGTTTTGGCCCTCGCAGACTCTTTGACAACCTGCTTCGCCACGCAAGTTGCCCCTAAAGCGGGCGAAATATAGTGCTCATTTTCAATAGGTTATGCGGACCGCAGCGCAACACAAGCGATACAGTGATGATCGAATCGGCAAATTGTGATATTTTTGTCAACAATTAGACGCTGATTTTCTCATACCGTTCGTTTTTTCTGAACGCCATTTTTAGCTTGGATTGACCAAGATGGATTTAGATAGATTTGCCGCTTTGCGGCAGCGATTAACCGTCGATATTACCCCCGACAATGCCCGCACCGCCCAGACGTTGCATCAGGTTGATGCCGCCCTCTCCGTCCTGTCGGACGCCAATGAGATTGTGGTCGACGCCGCACAGGACCTGCTGTTCGATCTGCCGGGTGTGGCACCCATCGAGACCCCTGATATCCCCGATGACGAACTGATCAAATCAGCGCTGGAAAGCCTGGGCGAGGATGTGGATGCGCTTTTGCGTCAGGACGGCGTGACGCTGATCCGCAGGCCGACGGGGACACGGATGTTCCTTGATACAGTCGATCAGAACGTGCTGCAGAATGTGGCACCGACATTCCTGTTTGAACCGCTCCGAGACAGGTTTGGCCGTGAGTTTGACATCGGCATCCTGACACCTGCCGTCCGGCTTGCGGTGCTGCCGTCGCCAGGTGCTGCACCGGTGATGCTCTTTACCTCGGCGCGCAAACCGCGCAGTGGCGCCCAGCGCATCACCATCACCGGCGGCACCATCTGGGTCGCGGCGTCTCTGCTGGATCCGAGCGCGGGCGCTGATGGTTATGTCGGTCTGCGAGTCACGGGTGGGAGACTGACGCTTCAAGACGGGGTAAGCGTCAGCGGCGATGACGTGATCCTTGGTGGGCCACTGGCCGGCGCGCTGACGTTTCAACCCGATCCGTCGCCCATTGCCACCGCGCGCGTGAACACGGCCGCGCCCGAAGACTTTCGCATCGTCTTTGCGTCCGGCAGTGCGACTGCGGCAGAGTTCTCGAACGGCGCGGCCAAGGCAGATGGTGTATCGCTCGAATTCCGGGCCATTGGCGATATGCGCCATGATGACGTCCACGATCAGATCATCTTTGACTGCGAGGTCGGCCCGGAACCCATCGACACCGCCGACTTTGCCTTTGAAACGGCCAAGATGACCGGCCAGACGGGACTTGGCAAAGGTGGTTTCGCCATACCTGTCACCCGTACCGCTGCGCCGCGCAGTTTGCCGGAAGCCGCAGGACAATATGCATGGGTCAGCCTCTTCACCGACAGCGTGAAGGTCACCTGGCGTGGTGGACCGGCATCAGAGGCGCGGCTTGATGATGCGCGGCTCGCGATTGGGCCTGACTGTTTCACGATTTCAACGGCAGAGGCACATCCCGGCGTTGCGGGCGATGCGCATGACTTCCGCCTGTGGCGTCTGCCGGGCAGTGCGCATCACGCCAAGATCAGCATTGGCCTGACGACCCCCTTCCCCGCCACCTTCGGATGCGGCGCAGATGGCGGTGATCTGATCCGGTTTACGGGGCTTTTTGACGATGTCTTTGACCGCCCCGTCGATGCCAGAGGCGGGCCGATCCCCATGGTTTCTGAGCCAGTGATTGTCCAGATCACTGGACCTGCTGACTATCAGAATGTCGGCATCACCCTTGCCGATCCGGCGCGTGATATCCCGCCACGGCGGAACATGATGACGATTGAAAACGCCTATCTTTCCGTCAACACAAACCGCCTTGCGCTGCTCTTGGGCAAGCTCGCCCAAGGCACAGATGTCTTTGACGCGGCGGTTGCGACCCTGGTGCCGGTCATGGGGTGGATCCCCACATTACCGGACCCTTATGTCGATAACCTCTCGGTTGGCGAGAACGACCTTTTACGCCGAGAAACTTTGACGACCTTGCTGGGCGTTTTCCGGTGGGAAACCGGCGCGGCGGAATTCGGGTTTCTGGGGCAATTGTCACGCGCCACAAGCGGCAAGGCACCTCCCAGCCGGGGCCGCCCAAGGCCTGCGCCGCAAAACGACCTGAACCCACCTTACCGCGGTCAGACCGAACAAGGTGCCGTGATCCCGCAACGTGGCCGCTTCGACTTTCCGCTGGCCTCGGCCGCGCTGCCGCCACAAACGCCAACCGGTGATCCAGCGGATGCCACGCAAGAGGCTATCGGCAACTTCAGCGCCGATCTCAAGCGGCTTGGCATCGACCGGGGCGGGTGCATGCTCCTGGACGTCTCGACCGCGCGCGACCAAATCGGCGTCCAGATCGAAGAGCGGCAAAGCAGTATCGCGGGTGGGGGCATGTTCGTCCTTGGCCTGCGTATGGGCGCGCCATTGGCCGCCCTGCGGGTCTTTGCGCTGCCCCAGATCCAGTGGGAGCCCGTGCGCACATTGCCCAAGGATCAGGACCCGATCACTTTGGGCATCTTCCCCACGCCCCTTGCTTCGGCCGATGATGGCGGCGCCACCGTACTTGCCAGCAATGCCGCCGTGCTTGCAGCCGCGATCCCCGAGATCACGCTTGATCATCAAATCGCCGAACTCAGCACCGGTGATCCGCTCAATGTCGTCTCCACCCTGCCGTTTGGCATGCGCATGCTGGTCAAACTGCGCCCGCCGGGGCCACTTGAGGATGCGGTGGAGATCATCAGGCCCGTCTTCCCGACCGAAAGACCGCTTGAGGGCGGCATTCAGGTCAGCATGCGGTCAGAGGTCAATGTCTCGCGCAATGTGGACAGTCAAAGTGCCGCCTTTGAGGGGCGCACGGTGCAATTCCCGAATGGCGTTGCACTCGATACGGGCGCACCGCTTAACATCAGTGTGCTGGGTGCGACCGTTGGCAATGAAGGATCGGTTGAGACCCTGTTCAACCAGGAATTCGGCGGCGCGAATGCGCGCGTGCCGCTCACCCGCTACGATATCAGCGGCTACGGCGCGTCCACCTTCAGCGACTGGAAGAACCCCAAAGGCAGCTTTGCCGAGACGACGCGGGCCAATTTCCAGGTCGTGGTGGGGCGCACGCTGCTTGAGATCGTGAAAGTAGCGAGCGTGCTCTACCCATGGGGTATCCGCGTCACCCGCTCTGTCACCATTGAGCGGCGTGGGGGCGGCGGTGTCGTTCGCCGCGACAGTGGCTGGCAGGCGCAATCCCCTGGCCTGTTCGATTTCACGACCGACACTGTCCCCGCGCAACCCTACGAAATTCATCCCGGCCTGATCCGGGGCATCCACGACATCGACCGCATCCGGCCCGCGGGTGAGGAACTGACGCTGCCCGGCACCGGGCGGGTGCTGCCCATGGCCTTTGACGCCAATGTCACAATCGACGGCGCGCCAGAGCGGACACGGGCCGAAGGGCTGATCGGCTTTCTGCACCTCGCGCATCAGACACCGCTGCCGCCTGGTCCGGGCCAGCCTTTGTCGCCGGCGGACCTTGCCGCCCTTGTGCTTTATCAAGGCGGCATCGGCGGGCCCGTTGATACTGAAATCAACGTCGGCGGATCGGGTTTTCGCGCCCGCGCTACGCGGATTGAGGTGGCTCTGGCCGAACGCGCGGGCCAACCGGTCTTCGTGGGCGCTGTCCGCACAATGCCGATCTTTGGCACCGCCGGTTCGTGGTCGGTCGTCTCCGGCCCCGGTCCATCGGTGGGTGGCGGAGGCGACATTGCGGCGGCCACCGATGGCGCGCCGATCCTGCGCGAGGGTATCGCACAGCCCGCATCAGGCAACACGGTCAACGCGCCAGGTGTCGGACGCTACCGCATCCGCGACGCGGCTGACCTGTTCCGCGGCGGCAATCCGGAGGTGGAATATGGCCTCCTGCAGGCCGATACCACGCACCGGTTCCTGTTCCAGCGACCCGAGATCGCGCCCGGGCAACCGCGCATCGTGTCGGACCTGCCACCCGCCTTCGTTGATTTCTACGCCGCTTCATCGTCAAAGGCGCTGTTTCCAACACTGGGCAACGCGATTGCGCTGATCGATGAAAACTACTGGCTGAACGTCGAAAGCGAGACCGGCTATCTGTCCCTTTCTCGTGACGTCGAGTTCCAGGCCCCACGCGGTGATCTGCTGTTGTCAGAGACGTCAGCCGATAGTCTGCGCATCAGCTACGATAACTCTGAACTAAGGTTTCAGCTTGGCACGGATAGCTGGAACATGGAGTTTCCGGGTCTCGAGCTTTGGACTGACACCGAAGACTTGCCAAATCTGAGCGGCAGCCGGGTTACTGTGCGCGGCGGAACCGGTCAGAGCGCAGAGCTCGATGAGATCGAGACGCTCATGAGTCCCATTGTTGAAAACCTTCTGTCGGCAATGCCCTTGCTCGATCAAAGGGAGAAGGTCGGACCAATCGACCTTGGGGTCAGCAATCTGAAGGTCACGCCAAAGATCTCTTATGGATTTGATACCTTCTTCCCCAAAGGTGCTCCGGTTGCGATCCGCCTCTTTGCGCTTGGCGAAATCGGCATCGAGAATGAGCTGGGCGTCTCGGACGAGGCGCTTTTCATCGGGTCCAAGGCTGGTTTTGAGGCGCGTATCAGTATCCCGCTGGGCGGTTTTCCCGTCGCCGTTCTGTTCGGGTTCGGCCTGTCGCTGGGGGGCAAAGCCCTTTTGACCGGGCCTGATGCCGGCAAAGCCAAAGGCATTATCGAAGCGCGGCTCTACATCGGACTGGCATTCGGCAAGAAACTGGCTGCCTTCGAGGCGGTGGTCGCATCTGGCATCGGTCTCCTGTTCCTGCGCGGTAGCGAAACGGGCATGGGCGGTTTCGTATTCCTCGAAATCAAAATCGATATCAAACCCATCGTTCAGGTGAAAGTATCAGGCGAGTTTGCCTGCCTCCAGGTTGAAAAATCCGGGGGCAAGAAAGTCCAACGCTGGACCGGAACTGTCGGGATCAACGTTTCGATCTTTATGCTGATTTCCATCAAATTCACCGCCGATGTCAGCGATGAAAAAGAGGTTGAATAGATAACGCCATGATTAATCCGCCACGCCTGACATTTTGCACATATCTCTCATCCTGGTCGCCCGAAGATACGCGGCTTGAGGCGAATGTCCTGATCATCCCCATCGGCGATCCCTCTGATCCGCTTACCAATGGTCTGGCCGTTCCAAATGGCCCGCCTTTTGCGGGGACAACCATCGAGGTCCAAGCACATATCGGCGACGATCCGACCATTCTGCCAACGCTGGCTGATGTGCCTGCCAGCACATCATCCCTCCTCAACCCGCCGCCCGAACAGGCCGCCATCTTTGATGAGTTCCGCGACACGCTCGATCTCAGCCTTCCGCCGGAACCTGCAATCCGCGCAGGCTCATCAAACCTCAAAAAGTACCTGCCGCTGTCGTACCGCAAAAGCTTCGGCTTTACGGCACCAAGTACACCGCTTGCCGTGATCGATGGCAGCTATCATTGCGCCAAACGATGCCCTCCATCGAAAATTCCTGAACCCACACCAAATGATGAGCGGCTCAGCTGGGGCGAGCTGTTTGCAATGCTGCTGCGCCAGCCGCAGGTTGCGCGGGCTGCAGGGTTGATCCACACGATCAGCCTTGATGTTGGGACAACTTACCAAAATGGCGGGTGGCTCTTTGTGACATCAGGGGCGGGTGGCGCCTATCATGATCAGGTCACGGCCGATCCGACATTTGCGCGCTGGTTTGCCACGCGTGTGCCAGCGCTTGACGAAACGCCGCGCCCGGTCTTTACATCCGTGCTTTTCCCCGTCGCCGCCGACGCGACTGCTGCAGCTGCTTTCGGTCCGCTTGATCAGGTTTACCCCGAGGCCATCGCATTCGATGACGGTTTTGCAAAGATCGTCCATGCAAGTCAGCCCCGCTCTACAGATGCAAATGATGAAGAGGATGAGGACGAGGAAGATCGGTTCCCGCCGCCGCTGATGGATGCGGGCCTTCGTTTGGGTTGGGACGACGAATCCATCGTGGAACGACTGGATCGCGGCCTCTCTGCGGCATCGCCCGATGGGCAGCCTTTGCCCGATGCGCCGTCCGGGGCGGCGGGTTACCGGATTGATGTACGGGCACCGGGGACAGCGAACTGGAATTCGCTCTGCCGCATTGCATCGCCGGGGATGAGCATCGGTACGGCGAACCTGCCAGCCTTTGAAACCGAACTGACGGTTGAGGTGCATCCCGCGCAGCTTGACAAGCAGTACTGGCTGCCGCCCAGCTATACCCAATGGCGCGGCGGATCGCTTGTTGCGGACACAGTCGCTCATCGCGATGTGCTGGGTGAGCCGCAGGATGCGCCGCTGCCTTATGATCCGGTCGGCGCGGACGCCCTGCCGCTGCGCTATGGGGAAACCTACGAGTTCCGCGTGCGCATGGTCGACGCGACCGGCGGCGGCCCGCAGGTTGATGAGGCGGCAGTCAACAGCGCCGAGGCCCCCATCGCCCGCCACATGTTCCGCCGCTATGTGCCGCTGGGTGAATTGGGCAATGACACAGCAGAGGACGCCGATATCGGTGAGTTCACGCTCTCGCGTCCGGGGATCGGCTGGCCGCAGGCCGCCTTTTCTGACGCGCCGAACGCCCTTGATCGTATGGCGGCGCAGGCGCAAGCCAACCAGCTCGCCGGAGTAGTACGCCCGCTGGCACTGCCCGACCCTGACGCGCAATTTGTAGAGTTTCGCGTGTTGGTGCTGCATCCCCGGCTCGACCCGCTCGCCGATGATCAGGGCTTTGTGGAGCTCTACCGGACCACGCGTGCCTTTCCGGACCTTGACCCTACAGGCGCGGAGACCGGGCCCCTGACCGTCACGTCCACCCTAGTTGATTGCGCGCGGCTCAGCGACATCACATGGCCCGACAGCGATGCACCACCGGGATCACTGACCGGCCCACTGATGCTCCCAACGGGGCGCAAGGTGCGAGTCGTTGCCCATGCTTTGGGACCTGAACGGTCCAATTATTGGGGCGTTCCAACGGTGCGGCGCGGTGCACCGCTGGTGCTCACACCAACACCGATCGAGGTCCTGCCATCCGCAGAGCCCCAGGTCTTTTTGCAGAATGAAGCTGCCGAACGCATCGCTTCAGTCTATCTGCGGCCCGACCCCTCGTCTGACAGCCTTTCGGAGGCGACAGTCACTCGCCGCCGCCCGTCGCGCACGCTGGCCACGCGGCTGGCTGGTGCCACCGGCCTTGTGGAGGATGAGGCGGTCCTTCTGCCCGAGGAAGGCAGGCGGACGATCTTCGCTTGTCACGGGCTCAAACATGCGATGGCGCCGGACAGGTCGAGTGTCCTACTCAGTTCACCTGATGAGCTGGGCGCACAATGGCTGAATGTTGTAAAGCTGACGCTTGAGCGAGACTGGACTTGGCTGGCCTATGCCGGTGCTACATTCAACGTCACAAGGCGGATCGAACTGATCGCCCCCGGCCCGGATGTCGGCACGTTTTGGGAGGAGGATCTGGGCACCATCGCGATCCAGAATACGATCAGCCCACGCGCCGCAAAAGGTGAGGTTAATCGGGACAGTTTCGACTTCTGCCTGATCGACGGTTTCAAACCGCCGGTCGCGGAGATGAGCCGGAAACCACATGAACTGTCTGTCACCTACACTGTAACGCTCAACCTCAAGGGCGGCGGCACCGAGACCGCAACCATCGCCAACAACCTCCCCGTCACCGCCCCGCCCCGGCAGATCCCCAAGATCGTCGCGACCGGCCATGCCTTTGGCGATTACAAGATCTTTGGCGATTATGAGGGTACCGGCGTGCGCGACCGGATGCTGTGGGTCGAGTTCGAAGAACCGCTGGACGATCCGCGCGATGCGTTCTTTGCGCGCGTCCTTGCCTCAACCACCGACCCGATGCTGATGCCCGATGCAGAGCCTTTGGCGGACCCGCCTGCTTACGATAAGGCGCCGCTTGACCCCGAATTCGTGCGGGTCATCCGACCAGATCAGGTGCAGGATTTGTCAGGTCTTGGCGTGGCGCAGCGCATGATCCCCTGCACGCCCGAAAATGGTGAACCGGTCCGGCACTATCTGTTGCCGATCCCGCCGACGCTAACCGCATCATCGCCCGAACTCTTCGGGTTCTTCACCTACGAGTTCACCGTGGGCCATGACGTTGTCGACCCGCAGGACCCCTGGTGGTCGACCGCACAGGCGCGTTTCGGCCCGCCGCTGATCCTTGAGGGCGTGCAGCACCCTGCCCCCGCCTTACCAATCGACGTGCATCGGAATGGCGTTATCGATGAATACGCCTTGTCATCGGCCTTTGCCCGCCCGGTCAAGGACGGCGTGAACTACATGCCGCTCCAGCCAGCGACCGAGATCTGGTTTGTCGTTTATGCCCGTATCGCCCGCGCTGACGGGGAAAGCTGGCAAAACGTCAAGCTGGGCATCCGCAAGAGCAGGCCCGCGCGGCGCAATCGCCGCAAGCAAGGCTCTAATATCGGCGGGGCGACGCGGGCCGAGGGCCGGTTCAAGGAAACGGAACTGACGGAGATGCTCGCCGATTACGGGCTGCCGCAGGATACCCCGCTCACCTTCCTTGCCGTGGAGTTGTTGCCGGAACCCAATGGGTTCTACGATGCACCGCTCAGCGGTGATCTGGGCGATGTACGGGTTCTGCGCACCTCGCGCCTTGTCTCAGCGGGGGATCGGTGTTGCATTTGATAGAGGGGCTTCGCCCTGTCATATAAAGGCAATGTCTGTCGCATAGGTGTTCGCACAGCTTTCGACCACGGCAACATCACGATGGATATCCGCACCGCAACACAAGACGATCACGACTGGATCATCAATTGTCTGCAAGACAATTGGGGTAGCGAGATCATCGTCATTGACCAAGAGCAGATCGACGCATCGCACGCGCCCTGCCTGATCGCTTCCCCACATCAGGGGCTTTTGATTTACCGCGACAATGGCGTGGACGAGGTTGAGGTGATCGCGATCAAGGCTTGTCAGCCGGGCCAAGGCACGGGGCGGCTTTTGCTGGATTGGCTTGTCGCCCAATGTCAGGCCTTGCAAAAACGCAGCATTATCGTGACGACCACAAACGATAATCTGCCAGCGCTCCGCTTCTATCAAAAATATAGGTTTGGGTTACTGGAAACGCGCATTGGCGCAGTGAACAGGGCCAGAGAAACGATCAAACCCGAAATCCCCTTACGCGGCCATGACAACATCCCGATCCGCGACGAAATCGTCCTGCGCCTTGCACTGGATCAAAAGCAGAATGACGGGACCGAAACGTGACGCCGCGTGACCGCACGCGGGCTTGAAATCATACCGCAGAGACCGTATGTCCCCGTTGTTTCCAAAAAGGACAAGCGACAATGGCCACCACCAATCCTCTCAAGTTCATCCAAGAGGTGCGCGCAGAAGTTTCCAAGGTTGTGTGGCCAACCCGGCGCGAGGTTTTGTTGACGACCGTGATGGTCTTTATCATGTCGGCACTGACGGCGGTGTTCTTCTTTTTGGTTGATCTTTTGATCCGCAATGGTCTGACCGGCGTTCTGTCCTATTTCGGCGGCGCATGACGCGGCTGAAATTGCCGATCCCCTCTTGAAAACAACGGGTGGCGGCGGTATCAGCCTGCAATCTTCCGAAAATGGCGTGCGGCGACAGGTGTTGCGCGCCGCTTTTGTTTTCGGGACTGGCGGATGACCTGCCAGGCACAAATGCAACTGGCCCGGCACGGGCGATGGACGACAAGGTACGCAAATCATGGCCAAACGCTGGTATTCGGTAAGCGTTCTCTCGAACTTCGAAAAGAAGATCGCAGAAGAAATCCGCACCAAGGCGGAAGAACGTGGGCTGGATGAACAGATCGACGAAGTGCTGGTGCCGACCGAAGAAGTCATCGAGATTCGCCGCAACAAGAAGGTGACCGCTGAGCGGCGCTTTATGCCCGGCTATGTGCTGGTGCATATGGAGATGTCCGATGAGGGCTATCACTTGATCAACTCCATCAACCGCGTCACCGGCTTCCTTGGCCCGCAAGGCAAGCCCATGCCAATGCGCGATGCCGAGGTCGAGGCGATCCTGGGTCGCGTCCAGGAAGGCGAAGAAGCGCCACGCACCCTGATCAACTTCGAGATCGGCGAGAAGGTGAAGGTCAACGACGGCCCGTTCGAGGATTTCGACGGCCTCGTCGAGGAAGTGGACGAAGAAAACCAGCGTCTGAAGGTGACAGTGTCGATCTTCGGCCGCGCCACACCGGTGGAGCTGGAATACACGCAGGTCACCAAGCAGTAGACTTTGTCAGTGCGAACTTGCGAAGGGGAGCGCTAACGTTCCCCTTTTTTGTTCGGGTGCAAGGACTTGAACGACCGCACTGAGCCCATAGTGTCCGATGTTGCGCATCGAACCAGTGTCCGCTCTCCTGCGATGCGAGTGAGTTTGCGCGCGCAACAGACCTGAGACCATTACCAGGACATGGCGCGAAAGCGAGGCAAGGCGCACTGGTTTCACTCAGCGTCCCGCCAACTGGGACCAGGATAAGCAAGATGTAACCCGGCATCGTCCGAGAACGCGTAAGGCGAATTGTATCCGCGGTTTGCCGAGTGGGTTGGTGGCACGCTGCTGTCGAGTAGACCTTTGGGACGTGGCAATCCACTGAGCTTAAGCGCCGCTTCGTACTTGGTCAGTATCTCTTTGGCTTCGCCGTCACTCATGTCACGGCCGATATGTTCTCCCGCCTGTAGGGAAAGGGCGACAAAGCGTCCGGAATTGTAGGCTTCGATGACGTTGGCGAAACTCTCCAACCGCTCATCGGGCCGTGAATAATCAGCGTATGCCTCGCTTAAACGAAAGCGGAGAAACCCCACGATAAAGTCGGATGCAGTGGCGCGGTCGCAAGCATCCTGTTGCAATATCCAAAAGGCGGCATCCAGACGGTCGCCAGCAAGCTCATGAAAGTCGGTTGCTACGCCATGCCACAAACGGATGTCCGGGCCAGGAAGGCTTTTGAGGAATGCAATCCAACCATCCTTCAAGAGGTGGCTCTGGTCCGGGTCGCCCACCTCGGCCAGCCATGCCTCAAACGCTTCTGCACGCGATGCGCGTTCGGCATACCATACGTCCACACGTTTTCGCAGGTTGAGAAAGACGTCTTTGCGTCTAACGTCGCGCAATTCGCTGGTTGGCGGGGAACTCCGATCCTCTTGGCCAAGCTCAAGAAAACGGAGCAGCTTCTTTTCTGATCGCAATTCATCGTCTGATCGATCTGGTCGCATGAGGCCCAGTTCATTGAGGTCGCGCATTTCTTTGTCAACGAGCGCGTATACGTCATTGGTCGCGCTCTTGTTCGACCTGCCGCCGATACTTTGCATACCCTGCACAAAAAGGGATGATTTGACCGCTAAAGCCCGCGCATCGGGTTTCATTGGCTTCCAATTCAGCTTCGGCTTCAGCAAACCAAGGCGCCCGAATTGCACCAGATATGCGTGGCGCACGGTATAGAGCGCACTTGCAAAGGCAAATGCTCCAAGGGCCAGCGCGGTGTCGTTAGTCGAAAAGCCGCTTGCTACAGCCCCGACCAGCGAAAGTAGAAAGAACGAGGCGGCCAAAAGAAATACTGTCGTCAGAAACGTTCGCATGTTGTGTTAGCTGCCGGAAGAATGCGGCTGAACTATGAAAGAGTTTCGCAAGGCGGAGGTCGTGGAGCGTGTGGCTAGCGACAGCTTTGCCCCGTAACGCTGACAATCCTCCTTTGAGGAAACCGAAACCATCTCGCGTGACGGGCTCAGGAAATCCTCTTGCAATGCGGACGATTCACGCCTAATTGCACCGCTTGTCGCGCCTTTTGGTCGCGGCAATCCATTGTGGGAGGTACGGGGCGCGCGCGTGTCCGGCCGGACCACACAACGAAAAGCCCTGCGGTCGCGACCGATGGGCGTTGGAAAAGGAGAAGGCCGATGGCCAAGAAAGTTGTGGGTACGCTCAAACTGCAGGTCCCTGCAGGGCAAGCCAACCCGTCCCCCCCCGTGGGTCCTGCGCTGGGTCAGCGCGGCATCAACATCATGGAATTCTGCAAGGCATTCAACGCCAAGACCGGCGATATGGAACCTGGCGCGCCATGCCCCACCATCATCACCTACTATCAGGACAAGTCGTTCTCGATGGAGATCAAGACGCCGCCTGCGTCTTACTACATCAAGAAGGCCGCCAAGCTGAAATCAGGCTCGCAGACGCCCGGTAAGGCCGTTGCAGGCTCGATCACCGGTAAGCAGGTGCGTGAAATCGCGGAAGCGAAGATGAAGGATCTGAACGCCAACGATATCGATGGCGCGATGCAGATCATCATGGGCTCTGCCCGCTCTATGGGCATCGAGGTGAAGTAATGGCAAAGTTTGGGAAACGTACAGCAGCCGCACGCGCTGCATTCGAAGGCAAGAACAACGTGACCGTCGCTGAAGCTGCAGCTTTGGTCAAAGACAATGCCAAAGCCAAGTTTGACGAGACGGTCGAAATCGCGATGACTTTGGGTGTCGACCCGCGTCACGCTGATCAGATGGTGCGTGGCACCGTTTCTTTGCCGCACGGCACAGGCAAGACCGTCCGCGTGGCTGTCTTTGCCCGTGGTGAAAAGGCCGATGAGGCGAAAGCGGCTGGTGCCGATATCGTTGGTGCCGAAGACCTGATGGAAACCATTCAAGGCGGCACGATCGATTTCGACCGCTGCATCGCGACACCTGACATGATGGCTATCGTTGGTCGTCTGGGTAAGGTTCTGGGCCCGCGCAACCTGATGCCAAACCCACGGGTTGGCACGGTGACGATGGACGTCAAGCAGGCCGTCGAAGACGCCAAGGGCGGTCAGGTCCAGTTCAAGGCCGAGAAGGCAGGCGTTGTGCATGCCGGGATCGGCAAAGCGTCGTTCAGCGCCAAGCAGATCGAGGAAAACATGCTGGCTTTCGTTGATGCGGTTGGCAAAGCCAAGCCTTCCGGCGCCAAAGGCACCTACATGAAAAAGATTGCGGTCAGTTCCACGATGGGTCCGGGCGTATCTGTTGACGTCGCATCGGCAACGGGCAACGCCTGATCAGATCGGCCAACGCGCCATCAGATGAATGACGAGAAGCCCCGCATCAAGCGGGGCTTTTCTTTTGTCGGCCCCATCGGTCATCAGACGTGTGGCGTCCAGCCGAGAGGCTTAGAACCACGCACCCGGCGACCGACTTGATCAGAATCTGTGGTGCGTGATTTATTCAACCCGATACACATCCCGATCACGGAATTCCCGCATGATAGAACACAGCTTTTGGGGTCGCGTTGAAGCGGACTGGGCCGGTTTTTCGGCGGAGAAACAATACTCCCCACCTGACTTTCCTGACGCCGAAATTGATGTTTTTCTGGGCGACGAGTTTGACGATGAGGGGAACGAAGTCGAAGATCCGCCGTCTGCCGAAGCGCTTGATCAGTTTCAGATAACTTTTGAAAACTTCGTTAAGGGAGAGCGGGAGGTCTTTGAGAACATCGTAGAAAAATGCTTTCAGAGATATCTAAAGCTGTACGCGCACCATTATGAGGACAGTGCGAAGTCTGGGAGTCCGCCTTTGGGAGTTGCGACAAGTCGCGCCCATTTCGGCTTCATCGAGGGAATTCTGGTCGTTCGGGTGCTGAGTGACGACACCATTATTATCCCGATGAGGTATGCGTTGGACGTTGAACACGGTCTGGAGGTGCGTATTCAGGCGAACAAAGTTGTCGATATTGGCGGCATCGCCGAGACGCATATATGAGCCCAGTATCGCGATGATCAGGTTTGAAGCGGTCTTTCTGAAGACGGTCTAGCTGTCGCCAACGCTTTCCATGAATGCAAGAGCATATGCCTCACGCAAGGCATTCTTTTGCACCTTGCCCATCGCGTTGCGTGGTAGTTCCGGCAACACAAACAATCGGCGCGGGCATTTGTATTTTGCGAGGTCGCTCGCGGCACTGGCAAGGATAGCGTCCAGATCAAGGGTCGCATCGTCGTGCGCTACCAGAACGCCCACGACACCCTCCCCGAAATCAGGATGTGGCACGCCAATCACCGCGCTTTCCAGAACGCCGGGCTGTGCGTCGAGCACCTGTTCGACCTCTTTGGGATACACGTTGTACCCGCCTGAGATGATCAGGTCCTTGCCACGTCCCACAATGTAGACATAGCCGTCGTCATCCACGCGGCCCAGATCGCCGGTGATAAAGAAGCCGTCCGGGCGGAGTTCCTGCGCTGTCTTTTCGGGCATTTGCCAATAGCCCTTGAACACGTTCGGCCCGCGCACTTCGATCATGCCCGTTTCGCCCTGCGGCAAAGGTGCGCCCGTTTCGGGGTCTGTAATCTTCATGTCCACATCCGGCAGCGGAAACCCGACCGAGCCGATGCGCCGCTCGCCCTCATAGGGGTTTGAGGTATTCATATTCGTCTCGGTCATCCCGTAGCGCTCAAGGATCGTGTGGTCGGTACGGTCGGCAAAGGCGTGATGTGTCTCGCTCAGCATGGGCGCGCTGCCGGATATGAAAAGGCGCATACGGGCGGTCAGGTCGCTGTTAAATCGCGCATCGGCCAGAAGACGCGTGTAGAATGTGGGTACGCCCATCACGCTGGTGGCACGGGGCATCAGGGCGATGACCTGATCGACATCGAAGCGGGGCAGAAACAGCATCCGCCCGCCGGTCAGCAGCATGATGTTGGTGCCGACAAAAAGACCATGGGTGTGAAAGATCGGCAGGGCGTGTAGCAGCACGTCATTGCTTGTGAAATGCCAGACGTCCTTAAGTGTTTGGGCGTTGGACAAAAGGTTCGTCTGCGTGAGCATTGCCCCCTTTGACCGCCCCGTCGTGCCGGATGTGTAGAGGAAGGCGGCCAGATCATCGGCGTCACGGGGGGTCGTTTCAAACTGTGTGGGATGCGTAAGCGACAGGTCGACAAATGACCCTGTGCCATTCCCGTTCAAAGTCTCAAGCCGCGCCCCGGTGGCTTGCGCGACCGGCGTCAATCCTTCGGCGAGGCTTTCATCGCAGAGCACGATTTTTGCGCCGCTATCCGTCACGAAATAGGCGACCTCGGTCGCGGTATAGGCCGTATTCAACGGTAAAAAGATGATCCCTGTCTGCACACATGCAGCATAGACGGCCAAGGCCTGTGGCGATTTTGCAATCTGCACGGCGACGCGATCGCCTGGCTCAAGTCCTGCCGCCTTCAGGGCATGCGCAAATTGCGCCGCCTGTCCGAGGAACGCGGCATAGGTGAATGCGCTGCCATCGGGCATTTCCAGAAACACTGACGGACTGCCCTCATGCGGGGCGAAAAGTGCGTCATAGAGCGGATTTGGCACCTGCAACCTCCGGCAAAGCTATTTGCCCATTGTTAGGCGGTTTACCGGCGATGAACCATCCGCCTTACAACAACCCGTCCGGCATCGCCTGCTCGGCTGCGGTGTTTGCGCGGCGGAAGACGAGCGTGACAAGGGTTGAGACGATAACGATGAAGAGCGAATAGAGCACCGGCACTGCCATATAGCTTTGCGCCTCGGTCCCCGAAAAGGTGAACGCGATGATCGCGACGGCAAGCGGGCCGTTCTGGATGCCTGTCTCAAGCGCAACGGTCCGGGCATTGCGCGGATGCAACCGCAGCCCCCGCGCAAAAAGATAGCCAATCGTGATCCCCACAAGACCCAGTCCAATCGCAGCAATGTAAGTGGCCGAGGTTGTGGTCATCAAAAACTGCCAGTTGCGCGGCACCCAGCTGACCATCAGGAAGACGATGAAAAAGAGCGCAAGGAGCGAGCCGAAGAACTCGGTCACCGCGCCCACGTTTGCATTCAACCGCCGCATCACCATCCCGATGGCCACAGGCACAAGCAGCAGAACAAGCGTAGCGATGATGTTTTCCCGCGGGATCTCAAGATCAAGTGCTGCCGAATAGAACACCAGAATGATCGGGATCAGGATCACGCCAAAGACCGTCGAGGTGACCGTCATCAACACCGAAAGTGCCAGGTTCCCTTTTGAGAAATAGGTAAAGATATTCGACGTCGTCCCGCCCGGCATACAGGCCATGATCAGCACGCCAATGGCGATGGCTTCGGCGAGCGGCAATAGCGTGATCAGGAGGAAACCGATAAACGGCATGAACCCGTATTGCGAGATCACGCCAATCGCGAGGCCATAAGGGCGGCGCAGCGCCAGATAAAAGTCACGCGGTGTCAGCGATGCGCCCATGCCCAGCATAATGACAAAGATCATCAGGGCCAGCAGGGCCTGTTCAAATGCTCCAACCATATCAGGCCTGCTCTTTCACTTTTGTCTTAGCGCCTTCTTCGGCGCGCAAATCCTTGCGGAGGATCTTACCCACGTTGGATTTGGGCAATTCATCCCTGAATTCGACCTGCTTGGGCACCTTGTAGGCGGTCAGATGCTCTTTGCAGTAGCTGCGAACCGCCTCGACGGACAGTGTGTCATCCTGCTTGACGATAAAGGCCTTCACCGCCTCGCCCGAGGCGCCATCGGGCACGCCGATCACCGCAACCTCGTTCACGCCGGGATGGGCGGCCAGCATGTCTTCAATCTCATTCGGATAGACGTTGAAGCCCGACACAAGGATCATGTCCTTCTTGCGGTCAACGATACGGAAATAGCCGTCAGGCTCCATCACCGCGATGTCCCCGGTCAAGAGCCAACCATTCTGGATGGTCTTTTCAGTCTCTTCGGGCTTTTTCCAATAGCCCTTCATAATCTGCGGCCCTTTGGCGATCAACTCGCCCACCTCACCGACAGGCACGTCCGCACCGTCTTCGTCGACGCAGCGTACGTCTGTAGATGGAACCGGGACGCCAATGGAGTTGGCCCGCGATTTGCCCAGCGGGTTGAAGGTGAGAACGGGGGAGGATTCCGTCAGCCCATAGCCTTCAACCACGGGCTTGCCCGTCACCTCTTCCCAGCGGGCGGCGACGGCACCTTGCAGGGCCATGCCGCCTGCAGACGCGAATTTGAGATGTTTCGGCGGTGTGTCGAGAAACCAGACCTCATTGCAGAGCCCGTTGAACAGCGTGTTCACCCCGCTCAGCCAGGTGATCTTATAGTTCTCGAACGCGCGTTTCATGCTGGTCAGCGGGCGCGGATTGGGGATGAGGATGTTGCGCGCACCGATGGAATAGAAGCCGAGGAAATTCACGGTAAACGCAAAGACGTGATAAAGGGGGAGTGCTGTCAAAGCGACTTCCTTCCCACGCTCCAACGATTTGATGAGTTCCATGGTCTGCTCCATGTTCATCAACAAGTTGCTGTGGGTGAGCATCGCGCCCTTTGAGACACCCGTTGTGCCGCCCGTATACTGAAGACACGCCACGTCATCGGGGGCGACATCGCGGCGATAGGCCTCGACCGTGTTGTGCAATTCGGCATGCTTGGTGCGCCCCGCTACAATTGCATCGGGCAGACGAATATGAGGCAATGTGATAGGTTTGACGCTTTTGTCCCAGTATTTCTGAACAAGCCCCACAATCCATTTGGGCAAGGTGGGCATGAACTCGGCCACGCGCGTGACGATCACATTAGGGATCGGGTGACCATGCATCGCCTCAACCAGTTTGTCGGCGAACATATCGACGATCAAAATCGCAGAAGGCTCCGCATCGGCAAATTGCTTGGCCATCTCCTCTGGCGTGTAAAGTGGGTTGACGTTGACCAGCACGCAGCCGGCCTTGAAGATCGCCATGGCCATGACCGGATAGGCAAGGCAGTTGGGCACCTGAATGGCAACGCGGTCCCCGGTGCTCAGCCCCGCCACCTCGCGCAGGTAAACGGCCAGCGCATCTGACATCTCATCGGCTTGGGCAAAGGTCAGCGTGCCGTTCATCCCGTTGGGCAAGCACGTGGTAAAGGCGGGCAGATCACCGAAAGTGTCTGCGGTCGCGCTAATGAAATCGCCGATTGTCCGGAATTGCGGCCCGTCGATCTCGGCCCGCACGTCCGCTTCATAAAGCGCAGTCCAGGGTTTGTCTGTCCTGTCCATCCGTTCCTCCCAAAACTTTAGAGGACACTAAAGCGAAAGGTGCATTTGTGAAGACAGCAAAAACGTGACGTAAGGACATAAACCTCTGAGGAGCGTCATTTATTCCGCCGCGGCAAGCGACGGCCCGGTTTCGAACCGCTTGACTCGCCGTTCTGCCAGCATCAGCATGGCAGGCGTGACAAGCAGCGTCAGGATCGTGGCAAAGACCAGACCACCAGCAATCGCCGCCGATAATTCAGTCCACCACTGGGTTGACGGCGCGCCATAGATGATTTCGCGCGTGAAGAAGTTGATATTGAGCCCGATGACCATCGGCATCAGCCCCAGCGCCGTGGTGATCGATGTCAGCACGACGGGCCGTAAACGCTGCGCGCCCGTACGCAAGGCGGCCTCAAGCGATGACAACCCTTGGGACTTGAGCTGATTGAAGGTGTCGATCAGCACGATGTTGTTGTTCACCACGATGCCCGCCAAAGCGATCACACCAATCCCGCCCATCACCACGCCAAAGGGGCGACCGGTGATCAGAAGACCCAAGAGAACGCCCGCGATGGAGAATACAATCGCCGACATCACGATGAAGGCCTGCCAGAAGCTGTTGAACTGCGTCAGCAGGATCAGAAACATCAACCCGATGGCCGAAAAGAATGCGCCGATAAGGAACGTCATCGCCTCTTCCTGATCTTCGGCCTCTCCGGCAAAGTTGATCTCGACGCTGCCGGGCAGATCCAAGCGATCAAAGGCGCCTTGCAGGGCGATGATCTGGTCATTGGCCAATACGCCCGGTGCGACATCGGCAGCGATTGTGATCACACGTTCCTGATCGATGCGGGTGATCACCCCGCTTTGTGGTGAAGGACGGAAGGAGACGAAATTCGAAATCGGCACGAGGCCTGCATTGGTAGGCACGCGCAGCGCCTCCAATTCGGCGAGTGTCCGGTCAATTGCCGGAAACCGGACCACGATGTCGACCTCATCATCGCTGCCTTCGGGGCGATAATCGGCGACAGTGATACCACGGGTCAGCAATTGCACCGCCTGACCTAAAAGGGCGACATCCGCACCGCTACGCGCAGCCTCTGACCGGTCCACTTCGATCTGCCATTCGACACCTGGATTGGGCCTGCTGTCGACCACGTCGATAAAGCCGCCCAGACGCTCCATCTCGGCCAGGATCATCTCAACCGCAATTTCCTGATTGGCGGCGATGCGGCCCAGAACCTCCAGATTGATAGGCTTGCCGCCGCCGGGACCGCCCGCATCCGTCTCTACCAGAACCTCGATCCCCGGGATTTCGGCCATATCGGCCCGGATATCCTCAGCGATCAAGGCAACGGGACGCCGCGTGTCCCATTCCGCCAGCTCCAGCTGGATTGCGCCGATAGTGTCGCTGCCCTGTCCACTGCCACCTGAGCGCGCGTAAACGCTGGCGATTTCGTCGTAATCGGCCAATCGCGCCTCAACATCACGGACAAGCGCGTCTTGTTCATAGACAGAGAAGTTATCCTTGGCCCGCACGCTGACCTGCGCATATTCCGGCTCCACCTCTGGGAAAAAGGTCAGGCCGCTGCCCAAAGAGCCGTAAAGGGCAAACGCGCCCACAAGTGAGATCACCGCGAGGCTGAGTGTCGTCCAGGGTCGCAAGATCGACCATTCCAGAACGCGGATATAGCCACCCATAAAGCCGGTCATCTGGCGCGGATCGCCGTACTCAGCTGCATAAAGCTGCGCCTTGGCTTTTGCGGATTGCGCGCGCCGTTTACCGATCAAGCCACCCATGACAGGGATAAAAACAAGCGCCATGAAAAGTGACGCGGCAAGCGTGCAGATCACCGTTATGGGAAGAAACTTCATGAACTCGCCCACAACGCCCGTCCAGAACAGAAGCGGAAAGAACACGCAAAGCGTCGTTGCCGTAGAGGCGATGATCGGCCACGCCATCCGCTTGGCGGCACGGGCATAGGCCACTTTGGGATTGTCGCCTTCATGCAGATAGCGGTCGGCAAGTTCGACCGTCACAATCGCCCCGTCCACCAGCATCCCCACAACAAGGATCAGCGAAAAGAGCACCACGATATTCATCGTGTAACCCATGAAATAGAGCACGGCCACGCCAGTCAGGAACGCCCCCGGAATGGCGAGCCCCACCAAAAGCGATGAACGCAGACCAAGCGCGTAAACGATGACGATCATCACCAGAATGATCGCCGCAATGACATTCGCCTCAAGATCCGACAGCATATCCTGCACGGTCTGGCTTTCGTCCAGCGTATAGCGGACCTGCACGGTTTCGGGCCAATCGGCCTGTGCGGCATCGATGACATCGCGCACCTCGCCCACGGTCTGGATGATATTGGCCCCGACGCGCTTTTTCACTTCCAGCGCCAGCGCCGGTTGGCCGTCGATCCGGGCAAAGCCTGTCGGGTCTTCAAAGGTCTGTCGGATCGTAGCGACATCGGCAAAGGTCACAACCGTTTGCCCGCGCACGAGGATCGGCAGTTCCAGCACATCCTCATAATCCTCGATCAGGCCGGGGACTTTCAGCACGAGCCGCCCGGCCTCGTTCTCGATGGCGCCCGCAGCGATGAGCTGGTTGTTGCGCGTGATCGAGCTGATCAGCTCATCAAACGAGATGTTGTAGGTCTCAAAGACGGTTGGATCGATCAGCACCTCAAGCAATTCGGTACGCTTGCCCGCCACATCCACCTCAAGCACGCCGCCCAAGGATTCGATATCGTCCCGCAGATCCTCGGCCAGAGTGTTCAACGTGCGTTCGGGAACCGGCCCCGACAGAACGACGGTCAGGATGGGAAACAGCGCCGTGTTGATCTCTGTCACCGTCAGGTTGGCGTCCTGCGGCAGCTCATCTTCGGCCTTGTCCGCCGCCTCGCGCACCTGATCCAGCGCCTCATCAGCATCAAATCCCGGCTCGAATTCCAGTTGGACGCTGCCATACCCCTCGCTGGCCGTCCCGGTCATGCTCTTGAGACCGGTCAGCGATGCAAACTCCGCTTCCATCGGTCCCAGCAGCACATCCTCGGAATCTTCGGGCGAGATGCCGTCGACACTTGCCGAGACATAGACGACCGGAATCGGAACCTCTGGATTGCTCTCCTTGGGGATCGCGATGTAGGCGATCGTTCCAATGGCCAAGAGGAAGACCAGCAGCAGTTGGACAACCTTGCTGCGATTGAAGGCCGCATCAATCAGCGCGTTCATTGGCTGGCCTCTGCTGTCGCTTTTGGCGTTTGTGGGCGCGGATCAACCACATCGCCTGCATTCACAAAGCCCTGACCCACGGTGATGATATCGGCCTTCTCAGCCAGCCCCGTCACCCAGATACCGTCGGTTTGGGCGCGCACGATCTCAACCGGCTGAAACGCCACCGTCGCATCATCTTCGACCGTCTTGATCCCCAGATCACCCTCGGGCCCCAAGGACAGAATAGCGGGCGAGATGAAATGCCCCCGTGCCTGACCCGTGGGAATGGTCACGCGCGCGCTCAGGCCCGCAGGCATCTGGCTATCGGGGTTGTCGACCATCACTTCGACACGGAACGTTCGGGTCTGTTGATCTGCATTGCTACCGATAAAGCCGACCGTGCCCGTCAACGTCTCACCAGTGATGAAATCAACCTCGGCCTGCTGACCTTCTTCGATCCGCGACAGCGCGATCTGTGGTACCTGGATCACCACGGTCAGCGGGTCATTGTCCACAATCTCGGCCACCACATCGCCCATGCTGACAAACTCACCCTCATCCAGCGTCAGATCGTTCAGACGCCCCGAAAAAGGCGCACGGATGATCGTATCATCCAATTGTGCGCGGGCGGCGACCAGCGATGCCTGCGCTGCTGCCTGAGCAGCGCGGGCCTGAGTCACGCGATCTTCAGTAGCGATGCCCCGAACCTGCAACGCGAGAGCATTGTCGAAATCGCGGTTTGCCTGCTCCAGCGCCGTCTCGGCCTGACGTAGCTGTGCCTCGGTCGTGGCCGCATCAATGCGGCCAATCTCCTGCCCAGCAGTCACAAGATCACCCCGTGACACGCGGACATCAGTCACCTGCCCCATTGCCTCGGCTCGGATGCCCGTCGCGCGGTCCGGGATGGACTGACCTTCGGCCGCCAGCACGAGCATCACCTCCTGCGCCGTTGATGGCATCACAGCCACGCTGACCGGGCGAATACCCCCCTCATCTGCGTCTAGCTGCGGTTGCTGCGTGGGAAAGATGAAACCGCTTCCCATCCACAGGAGGAGGGCCAAGGCAAGGCCAATCGCGATCCATTTTGACCGACCGGAGCCCGCGTCACTGTCAAATCTCAATTGACCCACCAAATCGGGCCTACGATCGTCTTTCATGAATACGTCCTCAAATGCATCCGGGCCTACTTGGCCGAGGCCCTTACGTGGACGTTAGGTAAGGGCAGGATGTCGCAGTTACTAGAACCCCTTCTGCCAAGTGGCAGAATTCGACGCATTCTCGCCAAAACTCAAAGGGTGAGGATCAAAGCATATGCATCCGGTTTTGGCGCAAGAGGTTGATCAAAACCTCCTTTGCCGCCGTC
Organism: Cognatiyoonia sp. IB215182; assembly: GCF_033963905.1. NCBI lineage: Bacteria > Pseudomonadati > Pseudomonadota > Alphaproteobacteria > Rhodobacterales > Paracoccaceae > Cognatiyoonia > Cognatiyoonia sp. IB215182. Next base: position 72,752 of record NZ_JAXBMB010000008.1, on the reverse strand, counting down.
CGGTGGGCGTAATGGACGTCATGCGCCCTTTTAGCATCACCAGCGCGGATCGCGTCAACGACACTGCGGTGATCCTTGTTCGATTGCGTCGGCAGCGGGCGCATGTAAAGCGTCACCGCCTTGGCCCGGCGCACTTGATCGCCCATCAGACCCGCAATGGTCATCACGCGCGAGTTGCCACCAAGCCGGACCAGTTCGGTGTGAAATGCATCATCGGCTGCAGCCCAGGCCTCGCGGTTTCCGGCGGCAAGCGCGGCTTCCATATCGTTGATCGTGGTCTCAAGGACCATCAGATCATCCGCCTGGTATTGCTTTGCGGCGGCTTTGGCTGCCGACATGCTCTCAAGCTCGGTCAGAACGTCGTAAATCTCGATCATGTCATCAATAGAGATGGGCAGGATCCTTACACCTTTGCGGGCGCGCACCTGCAACAGGCCCTGCCCTTCTAACAAAAGTGCCGCCTCGCGCACCGGTGTACGTGACATGCCCAGACGGGCCGCCAATTCGCTTTCGAGATGATCCGACCCAGCCGGAAGCGCGCCAGAAAAAATCAGATTTCGCAACTCCTCAACAGCAATGGCCGAGTTGCTTTTTGATTTCTGCGCTTGCGACGGCATTGACTTAGACTTTCACTTTCTGACCGGTCTCAGCCGACCGATAAACCGCCTCCTCTATGCGAATGACCTGCAGGTAATCTGCCGCCAAATTTTCAAGCGGTTGCCCTGACATTAGTCCTGAAACGACGTGTAATTGCAATGCATGCGTGCAATCGCCGCCAAAACCCTCATGCTTATCGGGCGGCAAGATGACGGTTTCGCTCTGAGCCCCACGCTTGCGCAGACCAAGCGATCCGTCGCCGCGCAGGGTCAGCACACCTGCGCTGCCTTCGAATACAGCTTCGCCCATCGTACGCCGCGGATTGTCGGCAGCGTGATCAACGCTGCGGTTGCCGTCGAATACCGCTCGAACGCCGCCTGCGTGGTCGAAGACAACGAGCCCCGCATCCTCGCCCGCGATGACAGGGTTCACCCGTCGCAAATCAGCATAAACGGCATGGGGTGGCCCTAGAAGATAGCGAAACGTATCGATCCAGTGCATTCCGGTTTCATGGATCAAGAAACGCTTCATCTTCTGAAAATAAGGTTGACGAGCCAGATAGGCATCGGCCCCCTGCCCGTCTCCGGGGCGCAGGCGAAAAGTCACCTGATAGAGATCGCCCAGATCACCCCGATCCAGCACCTCTTTGACTTTGCGGTACCAGGGCTGAAAACGAAAATTTTCGTGCACGATTAGGGGTACGCCCACCTTTTCGGCGTGGGCCACCATCGCTTCGGCCTCTGCCAGGTTCTCGCAAAAGGGTTTTTGGCAGATGATCGCCTTGAGGCCTCCATGCGCGATGGCCGCCCCTATCGCTTCTGCATGACGGACCGGTGGCAGGATCACGTCAACGACATCCGGCCGCACCGCGTCGAGCATTCTTGCGAGTTTTGTGAAGGCCGGTGCGCCCGTCGCCTCTGCCTTTTCGCGCACCTGATCGCAGACACCCACCAGTTCGACCTGCGGTATCCGGCGCCAACTTTCGATGTGGAACTGGCTGAAGTAACCCGCGCCAACACATGCGACGCGCAAGGTCATGCGTAAAGTGCCGCCAACACCGCCTGCTCAATACCAGCCGTCGTATTGCCGCCACCCAGATCCGGCGTAAGTTGGTCGGACTGCAACAGTACGGTCTCGACCGCATCACGCAAACGCTGCCCGTCTTCGATCATCGCCGGAACGTCATGGCGCGTGCCGAGCCATTCTAGCATCATGGCGGCAGACAGGATCATGGCGATGGGATTGGCCTTGCCCTCGCCCGCAATATCGGGTGCCGAGCCATGGCAGGGCTGAAACACGGCCTGGTTCAGCCCGATATCCGCTGATGGGGCCAGGCCAAGCCCCCCCATCAAACCCGCGCCAAGATCAGACAGGATGTCGCCAAACATGTTCTCGGTCACAAGAACATCAAAATCCCACGGCTTCTGAACCATCCAGAGCGCGGTCGCATCTACATAGGCGTGATCGGCGTTCAATCCCGGATGCTTCGCTGCCTCTACATCAAAAAGTCCCCGGAAATAGGCGAATGCGCGAAAGACATTGGCCTTGTCAACGCATGTCACGCGGCCTTGCCCCACGCCACGGTTCTTACGGTCTTGCGCAAGCTGAAAGGCAAACTGGAACAGTTTCTCCGACACCTTACGCGTAATCAGCAAGGTCTCGCGCGCCTCATCCGCACTGACCTCGCCGCGACCCTGCGTGTGAAACAGACCTTCTGTGCTTTCCCGGATTAGCACAAAATCAATCGCGCGGCCTTCGGGAATTTTGAGCGGCGTCGGATGCCCCGGCCCCACGCGCACCGGGCGGACCCCGGCGAACAGGTTGAATGCCTTGCGCAGATCGATCTGCGGGGAAATCTCGGTCCCATCTTCGTAGCGCACATCCGGCAGGCCCATGGCTGAAAGCAAGATCGCATCCGCAGCGCCCGCCGCTTCCAAAGACGTGGCTGGCAGACTTTCCCCGGTCTTCGAATAATGCGCCGCACCGGCCGGGTGCGTTACGAAATCAAGCGAATAGTCGGCACGAGCCGTCGATAATTGTGTGAGGATGTGAAGAGTTGGCGTCATGATTTCGGGACCGATGCCATCCCCCTCAAAGACGGCAATCTGAAAAGCACGCGCCATAATGCCTGTTCCTATTCATTAACTCTCACTTGAATGTATACATTAAACCATGCACAAATACTTGCAATATCGAACACGTGTCCGCCATGATGAAGAGACCAAAATCTCTGGACGCGTAAGCGCGGGCACGCGGTTTTGGTCTGTTGCGAAGGAAGAGGTAACATGTACGCTGTTTGTGTGACGCTGACCCTGAAGCCCGGCAAGGCTGATGAATTCATGCCATTGATGCTTGAAAATGCACGCATCTCGCTACGCGATGAACCGGATTGTCACCAGTTTAGTGTCGCGACCAACAGCCAGGAACCCGAAGCAGTCTTTCTTTACGAACTCTACTCCGACAGCGCCGCCTTTGACGCTCATCTGACGAGCGCGCATTTTCGGGCGTTTGACACCGCCACCAATGATCTTGTCGCGGAAAGGACGGTGCACACGTGGGACCGTGTCCTAAAATGAGCGATTGGGAAGTCCATGCCATCAAATATGCCGACCGCAACGCGCGGACGCGGGCCGACAGCTTTATCTTCGATGACAATCACGACGCGCCGCATGCGATGGATTACTTTATTTGGCTCTTGCAACGCGGAGACGAGGTTATCCTCGTCGATACCGGCTATGACGATGCAGAAGCCGCCGCGCGTGACCGTCCAATACGCCTCAATCCCGGCAAAGCACTGGCCCCCTTTGGCTTGAAGCCCGAAGACATCACCACCATCATCGTCACGCATCTGCACTATGACCATGCGGGCGGGCTGCACCTTTTCCCAAATGCGACCCTGCATATGCAGGCCGCGGAAATGGCCTTTGCCACGGGGCCCTGCATGTGCCACGACACCTTGCGCATGCCTTTCACTGCGGCGCATGTGTGTGAGGCGATCAAGCGGCTCTATACCGGACGGCTGATCTTTCACGATGGCGACGGGGCCGTGGCCGATGGCGTGACGGTGCATTGTATCGGCGGGCATTCGCGGGGCTTGCAATGCGTGCGTGTGCGGACGTCAGCAGGCTGGCTGGTGCTCGCCTCGGATGCAGCGCACTATTATGAGAATTTCGAGGCGCGCAAACCGTTCCCGATTGTTGTCGATCTGCAAAACATGCTCGACGGTTTCGACACGCTGCACAGGCTCGCCTCCAGACCTTCGCTAATCATTCCGGGCCATGATCCACTGGTCCGCGAGAACTTCCCGCAAGGGAAGGCCGAGCACATCACCCGCCTCGATCAAGGCCCGAACTCGTGAAGATCGGCGTCATTGCCGATGATTTTACCGGCGCCTCCGACATAGCACTCACGCTCGCCGAGGGCGGCATGCGGACGGCACAATTCGTGGGCATCCCCGATGCCGAGACAGATGTTGAGGCGGGCGTGGTCGCACTGAAATCCCGCACGATCCCCGCTGAGGAGGCGATTGACCAGTGTCTCGCTGCCTGCAACTGGCTCCTCAGCCAAGGCGCCGAACAGATCATTTTCAAGATTTGCTCCACCTTCGACAGCACCGATGCCGGCAATATAGGTCAGGTGGCCGAGGCATTGGGCACGCATCTTGAGGCCAAACACATCCTGACTTGCCCTGCCTTTCCTGCAAACGGACGCAGTGTCTATATGGGCCATCTTTTTGTGGGAGACGTGCTGCTGAATGAAAGCGGTATGCAGGATCATCCATTGACGCCGATGAAGGACGCTGATCTGCGACGCGTTCTTGGCCGGCAGACCACATGGCCTGTGGCACACCTACCGCAAGCCGTTGTGTCGCAGGGACCTGCAGCGATGGCCCGCGCGCTTCCTTCCGAACGGGCCATGATCATTGTCGATGCCATTTCCGATGCGGACCTTTGCACAATTGGCAGAGCCGCAAGGGGGCAAAAGCTTCTCACAGGCGGCTCAGGCATTGCCCTCGGCCTGCCAGCCAATTTCGGTGCTACTCCTGCGACTCCGCCATGGGCTGGTATTTTTGGGCCGGGTGTTGTCCTCTCAGGCTCATGCAGCCGTGCAACACGCGGACAGGTCGCCCATTACAAGACCAGCGCTCCGTCCGTTGAGATCAAAGCCGATGACGTGATGTCAGGCAGTGTGCAGCTAGATGAGATCGTCGCTTGGACCCTGGACCAACCCATCGCGCCGCTTGTGTATTCATCGGCCGATCCACATGTCGTGGCCAAGGCGCAAGCCACATATGGGCGAGAAGCAATTGCGGATAAGATCGAGACGCTTTTCGCAGACCTTGCCGCCGTCCTCGCCGAAAAGGGCGTGAAACGGATCGTAGTGGCTGGCGGCGAAACCTCCGGCGCGGTGGTCACGGGGCTGAAGGCGCAAACGCTGCATATCGGACCGAAACTCGCCCCCGGTGTCCCCGCCCTTCGACACGGCGATATTGCACTTGCACTCAAATCCGGGAACTTTGGGGCCGAGGACTTTTTCACCACAGCTTTGCGCGACATGGAAACCACGAGATGAGCGAAGAGGCGAAAGCGCGCGAGGATCTCACCCGTCTTGCCAAATCCATATTTGACCGCGGGCTGACCTGTGGCTCGTCCGGGAATATCTCGGTCCGGATGTCTGACGGGACCATCCTGATCACCCCCACCGGCAGTTCGATGGGCTTTCTTGATCCCGCGCAGATCAGCCTTATTTCGCCCGAAGGCGTTCATCTGGCCGGTGATAAACCGACCAAGGAGATCCCTCTGCACACGGCATTTTATGACACCCGCCCGTCAGCGGGCGCTGTAGTTCACCTTCACTGCACCTATGCTGTTGCGTTGTCGATGCTGCCCGATATCGACCGCGACAATGTCCTGCCGACATTGACACCCTACGCGATCATGCGCCTGGGCAAGGTCAAATGGCTGTCCTTCTTTGTGCCCGGCGACCCGGCAATGGGCGCAGCTATTCGTGCCATCGCACCGACTTGCAGTGCCGTGTTGCTGGCGAACCATGGGCCCGTCGTGGCTGGAGAGGACCTTGCCGCAACGGTCTACGCCATGGAAGAGTTCGAAGAAAACGCAAAGCTCGCCATCCTCACGCGCGGCCTTAACCCTATCGGCATGACCGAGGCGCAGGTCGCTCAGGTCGTCAAACAATTCAACGTCGATTACGACTAGGCGGGGCCTGTCGTTGCGCCTAAGAACACGCCATGAGCGCTGAACCGGAATTGTGCCCGCTTGGAGTGGACGGCATCCTTGTCCGCTTTTCGCGTGTCCTGACCGACGAAGCCAATGCGCAGGCGCTGAGCTTTCGGGATCAATTTGCCGCAGCGGATGTTGACGGCATTACCGAGGTGGCGTCCTCCCTCACCTCAGTGCGCGTCGGTTTTGACCCCGCGCAGACGACGCGAGACGAGGTGAGCAAAGCAATCCGCGCGCTTGTCACCGAAGACATCCAGCCCGACACAGAACCCAAAAGGCTCTGGCACATTCCGGCCTGTTTTAGCCCCGAACACGCCCCGCAATTGGCTGAAGCGGCAGACTTGGCCGGAGTGACCGTTGATCAGGCGATTGCCGAAATCACGGGGCAAAGAACCCGCGTGATCGCCATCGGTTTTGCGCCCGGACAACCCTATCTAGGCATGCTACCAGATCATTGGGACATCCCGCGACAAAGCGCTTTGACCGACAGCCTGCCGCGTGGGGCGCTGATCACGGCGGTGCGTCAGTTGATCATCTGGGCCGCGGATGCGCCAACCGGCTGGCGCCATATTGGCCAGACGGGATTCCGCGTCTATCTGCCGGAAACATCTACGCCCTTTGCCTTCCAACCCGGCGATGGCGTTCAGTCTCACGCGGTCTCTGCAAGTGCATTTGCGGATATCAAGGCCGACCCCGCCACCAATGGTGGCGCGCGGTGCGAGGTCTTGCGGTGATGCCGCAATTGACAATTCATCATGCGGGCCCCGGTCTGACCGTGCAGGATCTTGGTCGCCCCGGCTGGAAGGCGCAGGGCCTCTCAGCGGGCGGCGCTGTTGACCGGCGCGCCCTTTTCGAGGCTGCCGCATTGCTAGGAGCGTCACCACAACAGGCCGTCATCGAAATGATGGGCTTTGGCGGCGCGTTCAGTACCGACAGCGATACGCGCATCTCGCTGACAGGCGCGCAGATGCAGGCCGATATCGATGGCGAGCTCATCGCTGCGAACCGGACTTACTACTTGCAAGCAGGGCAGAAACTGACGATCGGCGGGGCCGTTACCGGCGTCTTTGGCTATCTGGCTTTGGCAGGTGGGATCGCGACAACGCCTGTGATGGACAGCCGCGCGGCCCATCTGACCGCAGGCATCGGCTCCCTGCTCTCAGCGGGTGACCAACTGCCTTTTGAACCCGACCCTGCACCGCTGACCTCTCCCCTCGCATTGTCGGTGGAGGACCGGTTCACCGGCGGCACAATCCGCATCATGCCGGGGCCACAGACAAACTTCTTCAGTCAAGAAACGTTGCAGCACTTTACCGCGACGCCCTTTACCCGCAGCCCCCGGGGCAACAGACAGGGTGTGCGTCTTGACCATGATGGGGCGGGTTTCTCTGTCGATGGAGGGCGCAGCATCGTCTCCGACCTGATTGTGCCCGGCGACATCCAGATGACAGGGGACGGCATTCCGTTTGTCCTTCTTGCCGAATGTCAAACCATTGGTGGTTATCCCCGGATTGGCACTGTGGTCCCCGCTGATTTGCCAAAAGTCGCGCAGGCGGCACCCGGCACACCATTGCGCTTTACGTTTCTGAGCGTCGAGGAGGCGGATGCCACCGCCAAGTCAGACGCCGCTCTCCTGAGGGAACTCACCAGCACATGTCGCCCCATCATCCGCGATCCGCATGACATTCCTGATCTGCTCGGCTACCAATTGATCAGCGGGGCGACACCCGGTGACGATCTTGAAAGGCCCTGAATGACACGCAAAGTCGATCTGAATTCCGATATGGGCGAAGGTTTTGGGCCCTGGCAGATGGGCGATGATGCCGCACTCTTGGACATCGTGACCTCGGCCAATGTCGCATGCGGATTTCACGCAGGCGACCCGGATGTCATGGACAGGACCATGCGCATCGCTGTTGAAAAAGGCGTCGGTATCGGCGCGCATCCCGGCTTTGCCGACCTTAAGGGGTTCGGGCGGCGCAACCTGCCGATCCCGCATGACGAATTGGCGAATGCCGTCGCCTATCAGCTTGGCGCAGCACAAGCGATGGCCAAGCGGGCCTGCGGCAAAGTGCGGCATCTGAAGCTGCACGGGGCGCTCGCCAATATGGCGTCGGTGGATCACGCGCTTGCGCGTGTGTGCTATCAGGCCGCGCTCGATGTCGAACCGGATATCGTGATCATGGTGCTGGCCGCCACCGCACAAGAGGAAACGGCGCGCGAACTGGGATGCAATTGGGCCGGTGAGATCTTTTCCGACCGCGCCTATAACGACGACGCCACGCTTGTTGATCGTAACCTGCCAGGTGCGGTCCTGCATGACGCCGCCATTGCCGCGCCGCGCATTCTGGAGATGCTAGAGACTGGGGCGATCATCGCCGAGTCCGGCAAACACATCCCCTGTCAGATCGACACGATCTGCCTGCACGGGGATACGCCGCGTGCTGTAGCGATGGCACGCGGTATCCGGCAACATCTGACGAATGCTGGCATCACGCTGGCACCGCTTTAGGGGCTTACGATGAAACTCAATGCCGATTTCAGCCAACGTGTCCTGATCCAGACGCATGACATGCCATGGATCGCCTCACCCATGCCCGGCGTTGACCGGCGCATGCTCGACCGCATGGGCGACGAGGTGGCGCGCGCGACCTCGATCGTGCGTTATGCGCCGGCCAGCAAGTTTTCTGCACATACCCACACGGGCGGCGAAGAATTCATTGTTCTTGAAGGCACCTTTCAGGACGAGCACGGCGATTATCCGGCGGGCACCTATGTGCGCAATCCGCCGACCACCTCGCACACACCCGGCGCGGCTGAGGGCTGCACGATTTTCGTCAAGCTCTGGCAATTCGACCGGGATGACCGGACCCAGTTCCGTATGGACATGGAAGAGGGCCTGACGGGTGATCAGGTGAGCAGCAAAATCCTGCATCAGGACAGCCGCGAAACGGTCCGGTTCATTGCGATGGAACCGGGTGCGATGCTTGACGAAACGCCCGATGGCGGGGCCGAGATATTGATGATCGCGGGGGCCGCGACAGAAGCCGGGGATCAATTGCAAAAAGGGGCGTGGCTCCGACTGCCGGAGGGTGCACCCCTGCGCTTGATCGCCGGTGAGGCAGGTGCAAAGCTCTGGATCAAGACGGGGCATCTGCCTTATGCCACGGCACCCAAGGTCTGACGTTTCAAAGAGCGGCACTATAATGACAAAACCAACCTATTACACGCCCAAAGGCGGGCTGCCGCCGCAAACGCAGCTTTTGACGGACCGGGCGGTGTTCACCGATGCGTACGCCGTAATCCCCAAGGGCGTGATGACCGATATCGTCACCAGCAACCTGCCCTTTTGGGACAAGACCCGCGCTTGGGTGCTCGCCCGCCCGCTCTCTGGCTTTGCGGAGACTTTTAGCCAGTACATTGTTGAGGTCAGCGCAGGCGGCGGCAGCCAAAAGCCGGAAACCGACCCCGTCGCAGAGGCCGTGCTGTTCGTAACCGAAGGCGCGTTCACCCTGACCATCGCGGGCGAGACCCACGCAATGAAACCCGGCAGCTATGCCTATGTCCCGCCGCAGACGGATTGGGCGCTGCAGACGAACCAAGGCGCGACCTTCCACTGGATCCGCAAGGCCTATCAGACGGTTGACGGGATCGCCAATCCGACCGCCTTTGTCACGCATGAAGACAATGCCGAAACCACGGCAATGCCGGACACAAATGGCTCATGGAAAACGACGCGCTTTGTCGACCCCGCAGACATGCGCCACGACATGCATGTCAATATCGTCACCTTTCAACCCGGCGCCGTGATCCCCTTTGCCGAAACCCATGTGATGGAGCACGGGCTTTATGTGCTGGAAGGCAAAGCGGTCTATCGGCTCAATCAGGATTGGGTGGAAGTTGAGGCCGGTGATTTCATGTGGCTGCGCGCCTTTTGCCCACAGGCCTGTTATGCGGGTGGACCGGGTCCGTTCCGTTACTTGCTTTATAAAGACGTGAACCGCCACATGCCGCTAAGTGTGTAGGCGACGAGGACCCCTCGCCGCCTAGGCGCAGGTTACATATTTCCAACCTTCTTGTGGTTTGCGACAAGCTGGTGCAGCCCGCGCACAAAATCCCAGACGGCCACAATCCCGCCCATCAAAAGCGTCAGAACTGCGCGAAACGAAAACGGCGGCACGGCTTTCAATTCGCGCGATTGCACAGGCTCGCCACGGGCAATTGCCCCAAGAATGGCATCCATCTCGTTGGCGTTGTTCCAGATGCTGCGGAACAGGATCTTGCCGTCAGGCGCGATGACGAAGATGGAGTTTGGCATTGTGCCGTAGAACCGATGCGCTGAACCGTTCACGTCGTCCACCAGAATGGTCCGCCCATCACGATACCGGCGCTTGGTCTTTTGCGCGGCGGTGATCTTGTCAGCTTCGGTCCGGTGCTGCGGCTGCAGCTCGCCCGGATGCGCCTCACGCACGTAAAGCAGGACATGATCAAGACCGGGATATTTCTCGATCGGTTGCATCATTGGCGGTACGCTTTGCGCATACATCGGGCAGGTCATGCTGCCGGTTTCAAGGACAAGCGGTTTGTCCCGCAGATAATCGGAAAGCTGTACGGTCGCGCCATCAAGTGTCTGCAAGGTCGCGTCCTTGTAGATGTCGCCAGCCTTCAGGCCCTCATCCACGGTGAAGTCATATTCTTCGGGGGTAAAGCGGCGATAGCCATAGGTCTTGGTGGTCATGGTCGGTCTCCAATTTGCGATTGTTTATGAAAATGCGAGGGCGGTTAGCAGAGCAATCAAAGTGCTCAGCGTCATCAACAGCCCCCGATGATGCAGCAGTGCCAGTGCCCCCAGCCCATCACGCACGGCCGTCAACTCACCATCTGACGGGACGGCTTCGACCCCGCGAATATCTTTGAAGAGCCGTGCGACGATCAGGACCAGCTGGACGAAGAAAAGCCCTGCGACCGTCATCGCCACCGCAGAGAAGCCCGCCTGCCAAAGCAGCACGCACATCAGGACCGAAACAGTGCCCATCGTTGTCATCATGGTGGGTGGTAGCAGGTGAATGACGCGTTTCAGGATCGCATGCACCTTTCGCGCGTCCTCATCGCTGACCTGTGCAGATTGCGGCGCCCACATCAGGCGCCAGACGGGTTTTTCGATCAGCGACAAAACCAGGAAAATCCCCGTCCCAAGGCCAAGAAGCCCGGCGAGGAGTGTGGGCACAATATCTGTCATAGTGTTCCTTTCTGTCTTTGGTGCCGTCAGAACGGGCGCATTGACATCACGACAAGCGCCACTCATGTTGTCACCGCCTACATAGGTTACGATGTAGTCAGTGACAACATGAGTCGGGAAAATAAATGAACGCACCCTATCATCACGGAAATCTGCGCCAGGCCCTGCTGGACCGCGCCATTGAAACGCTGAGCGAAAAGGGCGTGGAACATCTGAGCCTTCGGGCCCTTGCAAGGGACCTTGGGGTGAGCCACGCCGCACCACTGCGGCATTTCGCAACAAAGGCCGATCTTCTGAATGCCATCGCGATTGAAGGCGTGGGTAGCCTTGTCGCGGCGACAGATCAGGCGGCTGAGGCAGCCTCGGGTGTCAAGCGATTGCGTGCCATGGCGCTTGCCTATGTGGACTGGGCGATGGCCAATGCAGCACTCCACCAGATCCTGCGCAACCCCGACGTGATGCGGCATGCCTCGGACGACCTCACCAAGATGCTGACCACATTCGCGGAAGCGCAAAGGCGCGAGATTGCAACCGCACAAAGCCAGGGTTGGCGGCCGGATGAGCACCCGGACGTCTTGTTCTTGCACCTTGTGTCACTGACCGCAGGCACCGCGGTCGTGATGACGGGCGATGTCTATCGTGATCCTGTCATGACAAGCTTGGCGAAAGATCGCGTGGCTGCGTCGCTGGATCTGTTTTTTGGCTGAATGCGACGAGCCAGCCGAGCCGCAGTTGTCTGAGACGGCGAACATCCGGCTTGCCACAGTGATGGTATCAACGCCACCAGATTCCGAAGCACCTCCAGGTTAAGGAGCTGAGACGACCCTCTGCATGCAATCACAACTGCCAGCTTCACACCGGCGAAGCACCCGGCGCGTGGGTGCGTCCAGTTTATCGGGAAAGACTCATCCCGAAGCTAATTGAGACAGGGGTCTTGCGTGCGCATTTCCACCATCCGGCATTCTCTATTTAAACGATCGGCATTGCAGTGCTCGCAGTTTCCAGTTCCCACATCGCTTACAGACTGGCGGCACGCCATGCGCTTTGTTGTGCGTCGAGAAACGACGCCAAATCAGCCTCGCACAACGGGCGCGCCAAGGCGTAGCCCTGGAAAATGTTGCACCCCAACGCTCTGATCGCCTCGATATCCGCGTGTGTTTCCACGCCCTCGGCCACCGCTTCGATGCCAAGGCCACGGGTCATATCAAGTATCGCCGAGACGATACTGCGTTTCACCGGCTCATTGACTGCAGCTTGGATCAGGCTGCGATCCACCTTTAGCCGATCCGGCCAGATCTTGAGCAAACCAGTGATTGAGGCACGCCCGCTGCCAAAATCATCGGTCTCAATACGCACCCCCATCTCGCGCAGTTGCGCAAGATTATCCTCAAACTGCGGCGTTTCGCGGCTTTCGTCGAAATAGATCGTTTCAAGTAACTCGACCGCGAGACGGCAACTGCGATCAACCCAGATCTCATCAATGTCCTTTGGCAGTTCAGGATCGACTAGGCGGGCGGCACTGATATTGACCGAAACCGAGGGCAGTATCAGTCCCTGTTGTTTCAACCGCGCAGCAGTCTCCAGCGCCTGCCGGAGCATGTGGCGATCAATCTCGGCCAATAGCCCAAGCTCTGCAGCAGAGTCGAGAAATGTACCGGGCAGCAAAAGCCCCAGTTCCGGGTGCTGCCAGCGTACCAGCGCCTCCGCCCCAACGATGGCGCCGGTTCCCACATTCACTTGCGGCTGAAAGTAAGCAACGAACTCCTGACGTTCGATGGCAACAGGTATGTCCGCGGCCAGACGTCGGTCTGCCCTGATCTGCGCCTCCATCTCGGACGTCGTTTCGCAAACCATATTGCGTCCGCCGCGTTTCGCCGCGTAAAGGGCAACATCGGCATTCGCAAGCAGACGGCTGGGCGACATCCGCCCATCTTTGGCGATGGCAAAACCAACGCTAGCGCCTACGGTGGCGCGTTGGTTGCCATGGCAAATCGGGGCGGCCATCGCCTCAACAATTGCGTCCCCCACCCATTGGGCAAGATCAGATGTGACACCGTCCTGCATGATGATCAGAAATTCGTCACCACCAACGCGATATACCGCGCCTTTGTCACCAACCACGATTGAAATGCGCCGTGCCGCCTCGGAGAGCACAGTGTCGCCCGCCGGATGGCCAAGCGTATCGTTCACCCATTTGAACCGGTCCAGATCGACATGCAGAAGTCCGACTGATCCGCATGCATTGTCTAGCACACACTGCAAATCTCGCTCAAAGGACCGGCGATTGAGCAACCCGGTCAACGCGTCGACATAGGCGGCCCGTTCAAGCGCATTGCGCGCCTCATCCAATTCACGATTACGTTCGGCCAGTTGGGTGTTGGTTTCGACCAGGCGCTGCATCGCCTCTTTTTCATGCGTGATGTCGTGGCCGGTGCCACGATAGCCAATAAACGTCCCGTCATCGGCAAAAAGCGGTTGGCCAGCGACGCGCATCCACAACACCGATCCATCGGTGCGTCTATTGATCGAATACTCAAAATCCTTGAAAGGACGGCAGGCGTTCAGATCAGCAATATGGTCGTTCCACTTGGCCAAGTCGGCACGATCACTGGCCACGATATCGCGTCTGCGGCCAAGAATCTCGGACTTGGGGATCTTGGTCACTTCTTCCATGCGGCCCGAGAAATAGGTAAAGCGATGCTCGGCATCGGTCTCCCAAAACCAATCCGACGCAATGCCCGCAAAGTCCTCTAGGTCGCGGATCTTGGTGTCTTTTTCCTCAGCCATCACGCCTTCATAGCCGCAAGGCATTGAGCAAGTGTTAGCGTCAGCAATCTGGCGGAGTGATGGAATAGGGCTTGGCAACACAGCTTGGGGCCAGTAATCACTCCGCATGGCCCTGTCGTGCGATTCGTCGGGGCTTTGTTCGTCCGAGACGGTGGGTTGGCCTTATGCCATTAATTCCTGCCTGAGACGGGATAGACCGGAATGATCTGAGGCTCTCCTCGGCTCCAACGGCTCAACCCCCGTATCCATTGGACATCGACTGTTGTGCGGTTCGCCGCGCGGCAAAATTGAGCCGGGAAGCAATTCCCAAACTTGGAGTGAAACTGTGGATAGAGCACAAAAAGAACAGCTGGTCGAAGATCTCGGCCAGATCTTTGAAAGCTCTGGCGTCGTCGTGGTTGCCCACTACGAAGGCATGACAGTTGCCGAAATGCAGGACCTGCGCGCAAACATGCGTGAAGCGGGCGGGGCCGTGCGCGTTGCCAAGAACAAGCTCGCCAAGATTGCTTTGGACGGAAAGCCATGCGCCAGCATCGCTGAATACCTGTCCGGCATGACTGTGCTTGCCTATTCCGAAGACCCAGTGGCTGCGGCCAAGGTCATGGATAACTACGCCAAAGAGAATGACAAGCTCGTCATTCTCGGTGGTGCTATGGGCGATCAAGCACTTGACCCAGCTGGTGTGACATCGGTTGCCAAAATGCCAAGCCGCGAGGAGCTTATCGCTTCGATCGTGGGTTGCATCGGGGCACCTGCATCCAACATCGCCGGGGCCATTGGCGCGCCTGCAAGCAACATCGCGAGCATTCTTTCGACCATCGAAGAGAAGGCTGCATAAGGCACTGAATTGACTTGAGGTTTACCCTCACGTTGGAACACACAAAACGGAAACGGAAAGCATAAAATGGCTGATCTGAAAAAACTGGCTGAAGAGATCGTTGGTCTGACCCTTCTCGAAGCACAAGAACTGAAAACAATCCTGAAAGACGAGTACGGCATTGAGCCTGCTGCTGGTGGCGCTGTTGTCGCAATGGCACCTGGTGCAGACGGTGGCGGTGCTGCTGCTGAAGAAAAGTCTGAATTCGACGTCGTTCTGAAGAACGCCGGCGCGCAGAAAATCAACGTCATCAAAGAAGTCCGCGGCATCACCGGTCTTGGCCTGAAAGAAGCCAAAGACCTGGTCGAAGCTGGCGGCAAGATCAAAGAAGGCGTTGCCAAGGACGAAGCCGAAGAGATCAAAGGCAAGCTGGAAGCAGCTGGCGCCGAGGTCGAACTGGCCTAAGTCGGATCAATTTGATCAAAAAGAAACCGGGTCGCATCAGCGGCCCGGTTTTTTGTTGCGCGAATGGTAGAGCCCCGTCGCCTTATGACGGTGCGTAGGGCAGTGATGAGTGATGCAGGTTGATCCGCAACTGGCCCTCATCGTCCATCACATAACCGAATGAGTATTCAACCTTCGTCTCGCTGCCATCAGGGCCGGTGAAATAGTAGTTGCCCATGGCAATCGCCGCGTCGTCAGTTGTGAAGATGCCGTTGTTTTCCCAACGAACATTGGTCCAGCCCTTGATGGCAAAGCCGGTATCCTCAGTTCCCTCGGTACCGACGAAATAGCTGAGCGCTTCGGCAAAGTCTTCGCGGAATTGGTCATCAGCCGCCAAGGTCGGTTTGAACATGACATCCGTCATCCCGTAGGCGTAAAGGTCGTTGATATGTGTGGCCGCGCGTGCGGCATAGTCACCGCCAGTCGCATGGGTTTCAGAGATGGCCACAATGCCCTCGCCCCAGGCGGTTTGCGCGTCGATGACGCTCTGTTCCGAAATCGTGTCGGCGGTCGCAACGCCAGCTGAAAATACCACACCAAGCGTTACAAGAAACCGGTTCTTCATGGTCATAAGTTCATCTCATTTCGGGAACGTTTTGATCATCAAAGCCTTCTGACGCCCCATTCCAGAAAACTTCGGCACACGGGGTTCATCCCCATGCGCAAACTGCCGGTGTTGGGTTGCACCGAAGCCGATGCGGTGAGTGGATCATCCATTCTCACCGTCATCACCGAACTTACGCGCCGCATGCCTGATTTATTCTGTCAGGTAATGAAAAACTACACGCGGAAGTGGCTGAGTCAAAGTCGGCCTACGTCACGCGTAGGTTGTACCTTCCAAATGCAGCGGCTTTCAGTTGCCGCTGTTACTCTGGCTGATCAGGGTCCAGAAACGTCACCCCAGACAGCTCACGGATCCCCGCAATTTGGTGAGCGTAAGCCGCATCACCCGCAGCATGGTCGTCCGGTCCAAATCCATCAAACCGTGGGTGATCGGGGCCGACTGGCATCGTCTTACGCATGGCAAAACCCAGTTTTTCGGTCTGGTCCTTCGCATGGCGCGCCAGTGTCTCAGAAACAGCTTCGGCGGATAGACCTTCGTGAATCCTTCTGTCCAAGGGACGCACCAACGAGGCAGCACGCGCGCCAACCAGCGCGCTGCAGATCCGGGGAAAGAGTGTCGCGTAATCCTCGTAACGCCAAACCGTCACTTGGCCCACTCCTTCTGCCGCACGCAAACGTGCGACCAGATCAAGCCAATCCACGCTCTTGACTGGATTGATCTGATGATATCGTGCGAAGGGCACAACCCGACCGCCCATCAATTGCTGGCAATAGGCAGAGTTCAGAAAGGCCGTCGGATGACGGATGCCCAACAGCACGTCAATCGGGCGCTCCATAGCTGCGGCGAGGCGGCTGATCCGCGTCGCGGCATGCGGATAGCGCTGTTTCACAGGCAATCGGCGTGGTGAGTTCAGAACGCCGATAAAGTTTTCTTCGCTGAAGACAATGCGCGCGGCGTCCTTGCGCATCAGCGCCAATTGCGCCTGTGGTGACCGGCGCGGCCCCACTGGCGAAGCATCCTTCAGGCCAAAAAGCGCGAAAATTGACCGGCCCGGCAAACGAAAATCCTGCGGCCCATAATACCGCACACCTGCCGCCGCCATCCCTTCGACCGACTTCATTAGCGAGCGCTGCAAATGGGTTGTCGCCGTCTTATGCGCGCCGATATGAAAGGCGATTGTCAAATCATCGGCGGACATGTGGGAGAAGGAGCCTCCAACAGGCGGCAATCGGGTCTGGCAGGGGCAGCAGGACTTGAACCCGCGACCTACGGTTTTGGAGACCGCCGCTCTACCAACTGAGCTATACCCCTATGACCGGATGCTGGACTAGTCTGAATTGCAAAGAGGATCAAGGGTGGACTTGGTCTGCCGCGTGGAAATATGAAGCGGGAGAAACACAATCCCACGCAGCTGGTCGGGCATGAAATTTCGCAGAAGGTTAAAGAAATCTGAAACGCTCGCCATCATCTTGGGATTTGTGGCGCGTCTGATTTTTGGAATCTGTTACCGGACCACGCGCTGGCAAGGCGAAGGCCGTGCAGAGCTTGAGGCCGCGTTGGCCGAGGGGCCCGTCATCCTCGTCGTTTGGCACAGCCGGTTACTGTTGGGGCCTGCACATTGGCCGCTGGAGCATGGACAACTCTCCAGCATCCATACGCGCTCTCCCATCGGTCGGGTTGTGGGGGCCATGCAGCGCCAGCAGGGGCTTCATCCCTTTGAGATGAAAGAGAATCGCTCGAACCGCGCCACCTCGCGCCAGATCATGAAACTCGTGCAGCAGGGCACAAGCATCGGGATCACAGCTGATGGGCCAGAGGGGCCGGCACTGCAGCTGAAAGACCCGCCTATCGACTGGGCACGCGCGACCGGTCTGCCTGTCTTTTGCTATGCTTATGCCACGAAACGGCAGTGGCGCGCCAAAAGCTGGGATCAGATGCTGATCCCGCTGCCCTTCACGCGTGGTGCCTATGTCTATGCCCGGTTCGAAGAAACCATCCCGCGCAAGATGGATGCCGCAAAAATGGACGCGCTGCGCACGCATCTGCAGGATTTCATGGTCGAGACCACGGCACGGGCTGACGAAATGCTTGGCCTGCCGCGCGGCCCCTGATCAGCCGTCAGCCGCCTTGCGTAAGGCCGCTAGGTCGGCCCCCGTGATCGCCGTTTCGAAGGCGAGGATCTTCTCAATCGGCCAGTCCCACCAGGCAATTTCATTGAGCGCGGCAATCGTCTCGGCATCAAAACGCATCCGCAACACCTCCGCCCGGTTGCCCGCAACAATGGCGTAATCCGGCACGGGACGGCTCACAACAGCCCCCGCACCAATGATCACCCCGTTGCCGATCTGCGCACCCGCGAGAATACGGGCGCCGGTGCCAATCCAGACATCATGGCCGACATTAATGTCGCGCCCAGGCCGCAGCGTCTCTGCATAGCCCCCAAAGCGTTCGGGCTGATGAATCGCAAAAGGAAATGTCGAAAACCCGTCGCGCGCGTGATTGGCACCATCCGTGATGAACTGCACGCCATGGGCGATCTGCCCGAATTTCCCAATGATGATCCGGTCGTTGGCCCAGGGAAAGAGATAGGGCGCCAACCGCCCGGCCCAAAGCGATGGTTCTTCCGGCGGATCAAAGTCGTTGGCATAGGTATAGTCGCCGATCTCCCAATTGGGATGGGTGATTGCGGCTTTCAGAAAGACATTGCCCTTATGAAGTGTGCCATCGGGCAATGTCACGGGGTGGAGCGTGTCAGGCGATGGGAAAGACATATCTGATCCTCGCAGTTGCACGCGTCAGCGCGTACCCGGTTTCCGGTGAAGCAGAAAGGCCAAACTTAGTCGCGCCACATACATTCAGTAAGAATTGACTGTTTGGTGCGACAATCTGTCAATCCGCTCTATGTGGATATGAAGAAGCAGTTTCGCGGAGTAGATTTATGGATGGTCTGATTGTCGTCTTCTTGGTGTTTGACTTTGTCTTGGCACTGGCTTTGGTGGTGGTGACGATGGCGCAGATGGACATGCGCTATGCTAGACAGGTACGCGAGCAGGAAGAGTACAAGTCCCACTTCCGTAGTGACCGTCGCAAGGATCGTTGATCGCTGAGGGTTGCCTGAGAAGATGATGCGGCGCTGCCGCCCGCAAAGCCGAATCCCCTATCGGCTCTTTGGCCCGCTTTATGGTGGACAGAGTGAGTCCCACACTATTGGATTGTGGCGCGGGGAAGCAGGGTGTGCTGCAAAGAAGCGGATTTGCTCCACGATCCAAGTCATCTCACAGAGAAATCCTGCAAAATGACAGGGTCAACGTCATGCGCAAGTTCGAAGGCGCCAACAAGAGTTGCAACAAGAAGGGCATACTCGCAGTGCTCGTTGCTCAGTTGCGGACCGCAAGCCTCTTCATGGCGCCTCACCATCTCAAGATTTTCTACTTGGAAGGCGTAGATTTCTTCGCCGGAGTCACCGGCTTCCATACGTGTCCGCAACAACCCAATCATCTCCGCTGCGGCAGCATGCATGCGAGCAAGATGACTTTGCAGACACTGCTGCTCATCGTCCGGGTTTCGGCATGCACGCGTTCCAAGTACCATGCACCGAGCAGCAAAGTGGAACCGGTATACGCCTGAAAGTGAAGCGATCACTGCCGCGCAAGCGATCGGATCGTGGTCGTTCCAATCTTCCCATTGATCCACCACCCGAACGGCCAATCGTGTATTAGGATAGAATCCTTCATCGATCCCCGCCAGCCTTGCCGCACGAAACCCATTCATTGTTGGGATTAGTAGGCCAAGGAACCTGCAGATTTCTGGACCGAGTTGATCACAATCGAATGTCGAGGGCGGCGCGGTCGCAATACCTTCAATGGCGCGCTGGTAATGGCGCGGCCAAGTACCCGTCATTGGAAGGTGCCTAGGCAGTTGTTGAGAGGCGGTTTCAATGAAGTTCTCAACACTGTTCGTTGCGGATCCAATGCAAGTGGCTGGCTCAGCGTCCTCAAGACAAAGATATGCCGGGACGGCGAAGCAATCCTCAACCAACGCACTTCGATAGAACGGGTCAAGCTGATTGAGGGCTCGATAGCATTCAATCGGATTAAGCTCGTGCGCAGATTTGGTCTGCCCCGCCACCTGCTGAACAGACGACACCCATAGCAACAACGCCAAAACGGCCGCTGCTGTAGAACCAATGTACCGCATGCGTTTTTCCCAAGTGAGCCTCCACCAATGATACGCCCATGGTCAATGGTTGCAATGAAGACCAAAAAGTCACTTCAAACGAAACGGCCCTGTTGTTTGCGCCTGAGAGATTTGATCCAGAAGCGCGTTGCGCCTTCATTTTTGGGCGCAAATTGGGTGCTCGTCCCACCCTTGCAGTTCGGGTGCCCGGCAGTTGTTAACAATATCTGACCAGACCGTGCGTTTTCCCCGCGGGGAAGGTTCGGTTGATCGTGACAACCACAACGCAAGAAGGCCGCCCCTGTTGGGAGCGGCCTTTGTTGTTCTTGGAGGTCCCGGATCAGGTCCGGGACGGTGTTGTGCCAGATTGGCTGCCGGGTGAGTTCTCGGCATTTGCGGTGCAAACGCCTGCCACTCACGGGTCTCGTTCAAAGATTGTTATTCAACAATCTTTGATACAACCCCAGCCCCCACAGTGCGGCCACCTTCGCGGATGGCGAAGCGCAGGCCGTCTTCCATCGCGATCGGCGCGATCAGTTCCACGTTGAACTTCAGGTTGTCGCCCGGCATCACCATCTCGGTGCCCGCAGGCAGCTCAACCGTGCCGGTCACGTCCGTGGTCCGGAAATAGAACTGTGGACGGTAGTTGGCAAAGAACGGCGTGTGGCGGCCGCCCTCTTCCTTCGTCAGGATGTAAGCCTCGGCCTCGAACTTCGTGTGTGGGGTCACGGAACCTGGCTTGCAGAGCACCTGACCACGCTCAACACCGTCACGGTCGATACCGCGCAGCAGGGCGCCGATGTTGTCACCCGCTTCACCGCTATCCAGCAGCTTGCGGAACATCTCGACCCCTGTGCAGGTCGTCTTCTGCGTGTCGCGGATGCCGACGATCTCGATCTCGTCACCCACATTGATCACGCCACGCTCAACACGACCGGTCACAACCGTACCCCGACCAGAGATCGAGAACACGTCCTCGACCGGCATCAGGAACGGCTGGTCCACCGCACGGGCCGGCGTTGGGATATACTCATCCACAGCCGCCATAAGCTCGGCGATCTTCTCAGACCCGATTGCATCATCACGGCCCTCGAGCGCGGCCAGAGCCGAGCCCGCGATGATTGGGATATCATCACCGGGATACTCGTAAGAGCTTAACAATTCGCGAATTTCCATCTCGACCAGTTCGAGCAGCTCTTCATCGTCGACCTGATCGACCTTGTTCATGAAGACAACCATATATGGGATGCCCACCTGGCGGCCCAACAAGATGTGCTCGCGCGTCTGGGGCATCGGGCCGTCAGCGGCGTTCACCACCAGGATCGCGCCGTCCATCTGCGCGGCACCGGTGATCATATTCTTGACGTAGTCAGCGTGGCCGGGGCAGTCGACGTGTGCATAGTGACGCGTGTCAGTCTCGTATTCCACGTGGGCGGTCGAGATGGTGATGCCGCGGGCCTTTTCCTCAGGCGCGCCGTCAATCTCGTCATACGCCTTGAAGTCACCAAACTGCTTGGTAATCGCCGCCGTCAGCGTCGTCTTCCCGTGGTCAACATGGCCAATCGTGCCAATGTTCACATGCGGCTTATTCCGTTCAAACTTTTCCTTAGCCATTTCACATGGGCCCTTGATTTTGAGGGGCCAGAGCGGCCCGGTCCTACATCGCGGGCGATGTATTTGGAATTGATGTGGAAATCAAGGGGTGTGTCCGCATTCGGCTGCACAGCCCAAGGGCCTGATTATTTTACACCAAATTGCGGCGCGATGCATTAGCCTGCCACCATGAATTTGGAGGATCACTCATGAGACTAGGTGCATTTTCAATCAGTCTGAACGTCAAGGATATCGCGGCGTCCAAGGCGTTTTACGGCAAGCTGGGATTTGAACCCTTTGGCGGTGATGAAAGCCAGGGTTGGCTGATGCTGCGCAATGGTGACACGGTGATCGGGCTGTTTGGCGGTTTTCTGCAGGCCAATACGCTGACCTTCAATCCCGGCTGGGATCAGAATGCGCAGAACCTCGATGATTTCGATGACGTGCGGGAGCTGCAAAAGCAGCTCAAGGCCGACGGTGTAGAGTTCTTCAGTGAGGCGGATGAAAGCACGACCGGCCCCGCAAGCTTTGTCGTGATGGATCCCGATGGCAACCCGATCCTGGTTGACCAGCACCGTTAGCGCAGGGACCGGCCCATCGCCACCAGTGCCTGGGCCAGAAAGTCGACAAAGATGCGGACCCGCCTGATGCGGCGCAAATCCTCGTGCATGACGACCCAAGTGTTGCGGCTTTCATCCACATCCGCGCCCGGCATCCGCTGGAGTTCGGGGAACTTCTGCGCGCACCAGAGCGGCAGGAAGGCCATGCCCGCCCCCGCGCGCGCCAGATGCAGGTGCATTTCAGGATCGGTGACCTGGTGCCGCAACCGTGCGGCGGGAAAAGGTGACCGCGCGACCCAATCCATGAGTTCCGGCACCGGTCCGTAGCTGATGAATGCAAGCCCCTCACCCTTCCTGCCAGCCTTGTCGAAATGCGTCTCAACATAATCGCGGCTGGCAAAGATGCTGAGTGACAAGGGCGCTAGCTTCCTTGCAACGACATCATCTTTGATCTCAGCCGCATGCCGGATGGCGATGTCCGTCTCCATCCGGCTAACGCTTTCGATGTCATAGGTCAGGCTGATCTCCAGATCGATCTGTGGGTAGATACGGCCAAATTCGGCAAAGACTGGTGCCAGCAGGAAATGCCCGGTCATGGGGTCAACCGACAGCCTGATCTTGCCTGACGCTTCGCGATCCAACCCTTGCAAACCATTACGCGCACGGGCGAGCAGGCGTTCAGCTTCTTGCGCCTCGGGCATCAATGTCTCGCCCGCCGCCGTCAAGGTCAGCCCCTTGCGGCTGCGCCGGAAAAGCTGGACGCCGTACGTGGCCTCAAGCGCCTCAACATGGCGGCGGACGGTGGCGTGGGTTGCGCCAAGCCGTTCGGCAGCACTGCGCAGGCTGCCGCCACGGGCAACCGCCAGAAAGAAG
This sequence comes from Cognatiyoonia sp. IB215182, assembly GCF_033963905.1. NCBI lineage: Bacteria > Pseudomonadati > Pseudomonadota > Alphaproteobacteria > Rhodobacterales > Paracoccaceae > Cognatiyoonia > Cognatiyoonia sp. IB215182. The sequence goes on along the minus strand of NZ_JAXBMB010000008.1, from coordinate 49,801 downwards.
GGCATTTGTTCCCAATCGCGCAAAAAGGCCGCCACAAGTGGTTCATTTTCGATCCACTGTGGGCCTTTTCTGGATATATTCAAGGACAATTTTAATCCGTAAAAGGGCGGCAATTCCACGAAACAGATGAAGAAGAGTAAGATGAAAGCCGCAATCTATAACCGCTACGGACCCGCCGATGTCGTCAAACTGGCTGAGGTTCCACGCCCGGTCCCGAAACCCGAACAAATCTTTGTGGCCGTCCGCGCAAGTGCTGTGACGACCGCCGACAGCATGATCCGCCAAGGCATGCCGCGTTGGGGACGCTTGTTTCTGGGGCTGCGTCGGCCAAGGACCACCGCGATGGGCACGCAATTTGCAGGCGAAGTGATCGAGGTGGGCGCGGATGTGAAGGACTTTCGTATCGGTGACCGTGTGTTTGGCGAAACGGGCATGGCTTTCGGTGCTCATGCGGAGTTCATCAGCGTCAACGCCGACGAAATGGTCGCCCATATTCCCGAGGGCATGTCATTCGAGGAAGCCGCACCTTTATGTGACGGACCGCTGACGGATATGAATTTCCTCCGCAATCTGGCCGATCTGAAGCCGGGGCAGCATATCCTGATCAACGGCGCTGCCGGGTCGCTCGGCTCTGCTGCTGTGCAGCTGGCAAAAAGCCTAGGCGCGGAGGTGACCGGCGTCTGCAGTACGCGCAATGTCGACTTCGTGCGGTCGCTCGGCGCCGATCATGTCATCGACTATACAAAGGACGATTTCACAAAGCAGCCCGAAATGTATGACGTGATCTTCGACACCGTTGGGAAAAGCGATTTTCGCAGCAGCAAGCCTGCATTGAAGCGTGGTGGAGCCTATGTCTCGCCGGTCTTGTCCCTGCGTTTGCTGGGGCACATGTTGTGGAGCGGCTGGTTTGGCAGCAAGAAGGCCAAGTTTTCGGCGACCGGAATGCTTCCCGTGGACAAGCAAAAGCCGCTGCTTCGTGAGTTGTTGGATCGGATTGCGCAAGGTCATCTCAAGATGGTGATCGATAAGCGGTTTGGTCTGGATCAGATCGTTGAGGCGCATGCTTATGTCGATACCGGACATAAACGCGGCAACGTGATCCTGCAGGTAGGATAGACCTCAGGACCCGTTTGAAATAGTGGGCAAGTGTCCGCCCGGCGGCCAGCTATCGACTGCGTCAGTTAGCTGAACCGGTTGTTCTTGGGGAAACCATAAGGCGGGCGCTTGCCGACGCCTGCGCGGGCGGCTTTCCATTCGGTCATGTCCGGCTCTGTCCGGGTCTTGCCGCCGCCCATGGGCCAGGAGAGGCCGTCGGCCCAATTGAAGGTCGTCAGATCCGACAGGCCGCCGTCGAGTTCCAGCATGCCCTGTCGTCCGGTGGCCTTTTTGTATTTCTGGATACGGACACCTTTGCCCCGGTTCATCTCGGGCAATTCGGCGGTGGGGAAGACGAGGAACTTGGCATTCTCGGAGACCACAGCGATATGGTCGCCCGCGATGCGGTGGCAGATCTTGGCGATCGTGTCCTTGACGTTGAGCACCTGTTTGCCGGCGCGGGTTTGAGCCACGACTTCTTCTTCGGGTACGATGAAACCGTTCCCCTCTTCGGAGGCGACGATCAGTTTGGCGCCCGGTTTGTGGATCAGGAAATCCACGATCTCCACATCATTGGGCAGGTCGACCATCAGGCGCAAAGGTTCGCCCATGCCGCGTCCGCCAGGCAGATTTGCCGCGCCGACAGTGTAGAACCGCCCGTTGGCCCCGAAGACCAGCAGCTTATCGGTGGTTTCGGCGTGGAAGATGAAACGCGGGCCGTCGCCGTCCTTGAACTTCAGCTCGCGGGTCAGGTCGATATGGCCGGTCATGGCGCGGACCCAGCCCATTTTCGAACAGACGACCGTGATTGGTTCGCGTTCGATCATCGCTTCCAGTGGGACCTCGACCACCTCTTCGGCTTCGGCAAATTGCGTGCGGCGCGCGCCGCCTTCGCTGTCGCGACCGAAGGCCTTGCGCGTCTCGCGGAGCTGTTCGGCGATGCGTGCCCATTGCAGATCGTCGCTGTCCAAGAGGTCCTCAATCTCAGCCCGCTCTTTCATCAGCGCGTCGCGTTCGGCGATGAGTTCGAGTTCCTCCAACCGCCGCAAGGACCGCAGGCGCATGTTCAGGATCGCCTCGGCCTGGGTTTCGGTCAGCGCGATTTCGGGGTCGTCATCGACGGGTGAGACATAGTCTTTCTCGCTGGTCGCCCGAACGTGCTCCTTGGCCCAGTCTTCGACCATCAGCGCCTGTTTGGGGTCATCGTCGTAGCGGATGATGTCGATGACACGGTCGAGATGCAGGAAGGCGATGATGAAGCCTTCCAGCACCTCAAGCCGGTGGTCGATCTTTTCCAACCGGAATTTGCTGCGGCGGACCAGCACCTCGCGCCGGTGATCGAGGAAGGCGCGCAAAACCTCCTTGAGGCTGCAGACCTTGGGCGTCAGCCCGTCGATCAGGACGTTCATGTTCAGGCTGAACCGCGTTTCGAGGTCGGAATTGCGGAAGAGCATGCCCATCATGACCTCCGCATCCACCGTCTTCGCGCGCGGTTCGAGGACGACGCGGATGTCATCGGCGCTTTCGTCCCGCACGTCAGCGAGCAATGGCACCTTCTTGGTCTGGATGACCTCGGCCAATTTTTCGATCAGCTTGGATTTCTGGACCTGGTAAGGGATTTCGGTGACGACGACCTGCCATTGGCCGCGACCCAGATCCTCAACCTCCCATTTCGCACGGGTGCGGAAGCTGCCGCGCCCGGTGCGGTAGGCCTCAGCGATGCTCTCACGCGGTTCGACGATGACGCCACCGGTCGGGAAATCAGGGCCGGGGATGTAGTTCAAGAGCGTGTCGTCGCGGGCGTCCGGTGTCTTGATCAGATGCAGACAAGCGTCGATGAGTTCGTGCAGATTATGCGGCGGGATGTTGGTGGCCATGCCCACGGCAATGCCGCTGGAGCCATTGGCGAGCAGGTTCGGGAATGTGGCGGGCAGGACAGCGGGTTCGTCCAGACGGCCATCGTAATTGGGGCGGAAATCGACCGCGTTTTCGTTGAGGCCTTCTAGCAGCGCCTCGGCAAAGGCGGTCATCCGCGCCTCGGTATAGCGGCTGGCGGCGGGGTTATCCCCGTCGATATTGCCGAAATTCCCCTGCCCGTCGACGAGCGGGTAGCGGACGTTGAAATCCTGGGCGAGGCGCGCCATCGCGTCATAGATCGCGGCATCGCCGTGGGGGTGGAAATCCCCCATCGTGTCGCCGCTGATCTTGGCGGATTTGAGGAACCCCCCGGTGGGGGACAGACGCAGGCGCGACATCGCGTAAAGGATGCGGCGATGCACGGGCTTCAGCCCGTCGCGGGCATCGGGCAGTGCGCGGTGCATGATGGTGGAGAGCGCGTAGGTCAGATAGCGGTCACCGATCGCCTTGCGCAGGGTCTCGGTCACGTCGTTTGGATCATAATCGCTGTCGATATCGTCGCTCATCCCTTTGGTTTAGCGGCGCGAAAAACGGGCGTAAAGCGGCATTCGTTCCCGCTTTGCGTGTGTTGTTGTGGTGTCTTGATCGCCGAAAATGTGATATTATTGATTCCTAACAATCGGTTGGGGGGTAACCGATGCCAAAGTATATACCACTCACGGCCCTCTTTTTATTCTGGGCCTTTTACGAAATGTCAGGCGGTGCCGATTTTACGCCGCCTGTTCCCACCCCTGTCGCAGCAGAAGTCGCCGTGGTGATTGAGGAGACACCACAATTTGTGCCGGATGTTCCGCCAGAGCCGGAGCCCGCAGTCGAGGTCATGTTGGCGTCTTATGAGGACGAGCCGCTGTCCATCGCATCAATCGCGCCGAGTACGATGCTGGACACCGTGGCATCGCCTGCTTTTCTGGCGCCTGCACCGCTTGATATCCGCTTTGTTGCGGGGGATTGGGTGAATATGCGCGATGGGCCGAGCACGTCTTATCAGGTGCTTGATACGCTGCCGCGCGGGACAGAGGCCGAGGTGCTGGACGTCAATGGCGAAGGTTGGGCGCAAATCCGCCTGGTGGATACCGGGCAGACGGGGTGGATGGCCGAGCGGCTGCTCTCGGCGGACTAGCGCCGCTTGCCAGCCTGGCCCGGTCCGGGCACAAAGGCCCGATGACGCAGAAAAGCATATTGATTACCGGGTCGTCGTCGGGTCTGGGGCTGGATGCAGCTTATGGTTTGCGCGCGGCGGGATGGCGCGTGTTTGCGAGTTGCCGCAAGGCGAAGGATTGCGCGCGGCTGCAGGCGGAAGGTTTCGAAAGCCCGCGGATCGACTACGCGGACCCCGACAGCATCGTCACCGGCCTGGCCGAGACGCTGGAGGCGACGGGTGGCACGCTGGATGCGCTTTACAATAACGGGGCCTATGCCTGCCCGGGCGCGGTTGAGGATTTGCCGGTTGCGGGCCTGCGCGCGATTTTTGAGGCCAATGTGTTTGGCTGGCACGAATTGACGCGTTTGGTCATCCCGGTGATGCGCGCGCAAGGGCATGGGCGGATTGTCAATTGCTCTTCCGTGCTCGGTTTTGTGCCGATGAAGTGGCGCGGGGCCTATGTGTCGACCAAATATGCGCTGGAGGGGCTGACGGATGTGCTGCGCATCGAGATGGCGAACACGCCGATCAAAGTAGTATTGATCGAGCCGGGGCCGGTGACGTCGAAGATCCGCCAGAACGCGATCCCGCATTTTGAGAAGTGGATCGATTGGGAAAACTCTGCGCGGGCAGATGAGTACAAAGAGGTCATGGACCGGCTTTATAAAGAGAGCGGGCCGGACCGGTTCGAGCTGCCGCCATCGGCGGTGACCAAGAAGCTGCTTCATGCGCTGACCTCACCACGCCCGCGCCCGCGTTACTATGTGACGACGCCGACCTATCTGATGGGGTTTTTGCGGCGGGTTCTACCGACCCGGATGCTCGACGCACTCATTTTGCGGGCGTGAAGGGTTTCCTTCGCGGGCCTGCCTGCTACATCGCGGGGGACGTGAAGGAAGGACAACAAAATGACGGGTGACCCGCTTTTCTGGTTCATGGCGCTGTCGGTCGCGGCGGTGCTGATCATCCTGATGATGGGGATCGGCACATTCGGCAAAGGCGGCGATTTCAATAAGAAACACGCCAACAAGATCATGCGCTGGCGGATCGGCGCACAGCTCTTTGCGGTCGTGATGATCCTGCTTTTCGTATTTTTGCGCGGCGAGGGAGGCTGAGGCGATGGTCGTTCTGAACAAAATCTACACAAAGACCGGGGATGCGGGCGAGACGGCATTGGGCAATGGTAGCCGCGTGGCGAAGCATTCCTTGCGCGTGACGTCCTATGGCACCGTGGATGAGACGAATGCGACCGTTGGGCTGGCTCGGCTGCATGCGACGGGTGAGATGGACGCGCAACTCGCCATGATCCAGAATGATCTGTTTGATCTGGGTGCGGACCTGTGCCGTCCGGATATGGAGAAGGACGGCGAGGCCGAATACCCACCCTTGCGGATGTCAGATGCGCAGGTTGAACGGCTTGAAGGCGAGATTGACGCAATGACCAAGATGGTCGAACCCTTGCGTAGTTTCATCCTGCCGGGCGGGTCGGCGCTGGCCGCGCATTTGCACCTTTGCCGCACAGTGTCGCGCCGCGCGGAGCGTTTGACGGTGGAACTGGCCACAGTCGAGTCCGTGAACCCGGCGGCGGTAAAATATCTCAACCGTCTGTCCGACTGGTGTTTTCAGGCAGCGCGGATTGCCAATGACAAAGGCAAGGATGATGTTTTGTGGATTCCGGGTGCGAACCGCTGAAGGCGGTGGCTTGTCCAGTGGACAAGGCAGCACCCGGAAGGGCTAACCGCTGAAAGCGACGGCTTGTCCGTGGCTTAACTCGCGAAGAGCATACAGTTTTCACCAATATCCATGCGATACCAGCCCAAGGTCACGGGCTCTCCGACGATGTCGCTGCCCCAGACAATCGCAAAGTTCCAATCACCCCAAGGCAGATGCGACAGGCTAAAGCTATTGCCTGGTTCCACACGCCCGAGCACAGCCGAATTACTGTCAGGCGCCTCAAAAAGCAGAAAACTGTCGCCAGTATAGCCGATGCATCCGCCTGCTGTGCCGTCGGTCGCCGGCTGAAACGCAACGCGAAGCCGCATGCCGATATATGGGACCTCTTCCAGATTGGGCTGCGAGGTATCAATGCGGCAACGCGCTTGCGGCAGGGAAAAGGGTGGATCACGCTCAAGCTTTTGAATGAGCGTGATTTGTTCCGAGATGTCGCGATCCACAACCGGCTGTCGCGTCGTGCAATCGGTGTTGTCGAAAAGATTGCGGCCAAGCGGCGTCGAAAAGCAATAACCGGCATCGTTCAGCATGGCGTTGCGGGCAAACCAAAGCTCTTCACAGGCCTGATTGGCCTCTGCCATCACCGCAGTTGGCAGGAACAACATGAAAACAAGATAGCGAAGATCAAGCTGCATTTCGATTTCCCCAACACCATTGGCGCCGTTTTGCGGCGCGCAGGCTACACTGGTTCTGTGCCATATTTGAAGTCAAAGATAATGCAGAAATCTCCATTTTACCCATCACATTTTAGATGATGCGCCGAATGCGCGTGCGCTTTCTCGTCTTGCGAAACTCATCACCGCTTTGCACAACCAAAAAAGTACAGCTTGGCTTCCAGATTGGGCGCTGCGGTCTTAACAACAGCCGCACCGGGGCGACCAAGGCGCTGCTAGAAACGTGGCGTCTGTACGCTCTACCGCGTCGATTTTGCACTATTTTTGACCGGCTGCGCACGATAACAACAGCCCGAGAACAAAACTGATCAGATTCTTTGGGAGAGAAACGCAGATGAAGGTCCTCGTACCCGTCAAGCGCGTGATCGACTACAACGTGAAGGTCCGCGTGAAAGCGGATGGTTCCGGGGTTGATCTAGCCAACGTCAAGATGTCCATGAACCCGTTCGACGAAATTGCCGTCGAAGAGGCGATCCGCCTGCGCGAAGCGGGTAAGGTCGAGGAAGTCGTAGCGGTTTCGATTGGCGTCAAGCAGGCGCAGGAAACGCTGCGGACGGCGCTCGCCATGGGGGCCGACCGAGCGATTCTGGTTGTCGCAGCCGATGACGTGCACACCGATATCGAACCTTTGGCGGTGGCCAAGATTTTGGCGGCGGTCGTCAATGAAGAGGAGCCAGGTCTGGTCCTTTGCGGCAAGCAGGCGATTGACAATGACATGAACGCCACCGGTCAGATGCTGTCGGCGCTGCTGGGTTGGAGCCAGGCGACCTTTGCGTCTGAGGTCATCCTTGAGGGCGACGATGCGGTCGTGACCCGTGAGGTCGATGGCGGTTTGCAGACGATCAAGGTCAAGATGCCAACAATTGTGACCGTGGACCTGCGCCTCAACGAGCCGCGCTATGCCTCGCTGCCGAACATCATGAAGGCGAAGAAGAAGCCACTGGATGAAAAGACTCCCGCCGATTACGGCGTGGATGTCACCCCGCGCCTGACGGTCGTCAGCACGACAGAGCCTGAGGCACGCAAGGCCGGGATCATTGTCGGCTCGGTCGATGAGCTGGTTGAGAAACTCAAAGAAGCGGGGGCTGTGTGATGGCTGTTCTTCTGATTGGCGAAGTAACCGATGGTGCGCTGTCGGTAGATGCAACGGCCAAGGCTGTGTCTGCAGCGAAGGCGCTGGGTGATGTGACCGTGCTGTGCGCAGGCGCGTCGGCGGCAGATGCTGCGGCGGAAGCGGCGAAGATCGACGGCGTGGCCAAGGTGCTTTGTGCCGAGGATGCGGTTCTGGGCCACCGGTTGGCCGAACCGACTGCGGACCTGATCGTGTCGCTCGCAGGTGATTACAGCCATATCGCGGCGCCCGGCACGACGGATGCGAAAAACGTGATGCCACGTGTAGCGGCGTTGCTGGATGCGATGGTGATCTCGGAAGTGACGGCCATTGTGGATGCAGAAACCTTCGAGCGCCCGATCTACGCGGGCAATGCGATCCAGACGGTGAAATCGTCGGATGACAAGAAGGTCATGACGATCCGCACCGCAGGCTTTGATGCCGCGGGCATGGGAGGTTCGGCGGCTGTCGAAAACATCGATGCTGCCGGTGATCCGGGCCTTTCGGAATGGGTTGAAGACAAAGTGGCCGAGTCTGATCGGCCCGAACTGACCTCTGCCGGTGTTGTCGTCTCTGGCGGGCGCGGCGTGGGTTCGGAAGAGGATTTCGCGCTGATCGAAAAACTGGCCGACACGCTGAACGCAGCCGTTGGCGCCTCGCGCGCTGCCGTTGACAGCGGCTATGCCCCGAACGACTGGCAGGTTGGCCAGACGGGTAAGGTGGTCGCACCCGATCTTTATGTGGCCGTCGGCATCTCTGGCGCGATCCAGCACCTTGCGGGCATGAAAGACAGCAAGGTGATCGTGGCCATCAACAAGGATGAAGAGGCCCCGATCTTTCAGGTGGCCGACTTCGGCCTTGTCGCCGATTTGTTTGACGCGGTTCCTGCACTGACCGAAAAGTTGGGTTAGACTGCCACAACAGACTTTTGCTTTGGCCCGCCTGATCGCTCAGGCGGGCTTTTTTGCGCCTCCGCTCATTGGACACGCGGCGTTCTGGCTTTTGTCGTTGTTTCGCTGGTTGACCCGGTGTTGCAGGATCGAAATCTGCTGCTTTACGATGCTGAGCTGATCCAACTCTATCTTCCTCTCTTGCGCGGCGGCGCCCGATAGCGGCGGCGCTCAAAACATCCGGTTTCATATTGGAGGCAGTTTAGGATCAACATCATCCACTACGAGTGGCACCTACTCAGCAACGGTCGCTTTCGGAAGCTGAAGAAGGTCACGCAGCGCGCGCTCCATCTTCGCGCCATCATGCCGCGCTATGTCGTTGGGCACTTCGATCACGTTTTCGTTGGGCAGATACTCCATTTTGTCGCCCAAAAGAACTGTTCTGAAAACACCGCCATCATGAAGGAAAACTTGGATCGCCGCCTTGAGTTCGGGATCGTCCAGGATAGCGTTCAGGTAGTTGGAGCGCGGCGGAAGATCCGTACCAAACATGGCGGAATAGAAGAAGTCACTTTCAGTCAGAGGCTCGTCAAACTTCTGTCTTTCGCCAACCATTTCGATGATGGCATTCCCGTGTTTGCCTTGCAGATACACGTTTGGAACGTCGAATTTTTGGCCTGTAAGCGGTGTGCCGGTGATTGTCACCAATGGCCGTACCGCCTTGCTTACATCAATCTCCGGACGCTTGACCCGCGCAAGCTCAGCGGCGATTTGATCCTGCTCTGCCTTGTATGCCGCGATCCTGTCTTGACCAACGATGACTTTACTATCCTTGTCCAGCCCCAGATTGGCATCAAGCAGCGTCCGAAGTTGCGCACCATCCTTTTCAGTCAAGACCGACGAAGAAATCTGGATGACCTTCGTTTCGGGATCGTAGGCAAAGTGATCATGCGCGACATCATCAACGGTTTCAAAGGATCCAAACTCCAAAAGGAAATCCGAAAGCTTGTTGGAGACGTCCTTATTGGCCAGCGTTTCTGCCATCAATGCCTCGGCTAGATCGGGATCATTCCGGCCAAACATCAAGATAAAGTTGAGATCGCAGTCACGGGTCGTATCTTCCGTGCTCAGTTCGCCTTCATTCCAATCCGTCTTGATATTGTCGCTGATGTATTTCGAATGGAGCCGAGCATGCCTGTACGTATCTGCCATGATATCTGCATCGCTGTGCAGAATAGCGTCTTGCACAACGTCTCGGGGCGTTCCGGGTCTTTCACCAGATGTTCCGTTCGTAAAATGAGCCTGATATTGCCCCTTCACAAGGTCGCGTAGGCCGGAGAAGAAACTCGCGACACGATTTCTCAACTGCGTCGGAATGCTTGGTGGCCGTGCACCACCTGGATTGTCGGTGAATGATTGGCCCGCAACCCGCCGTGTGTCCGGAGCGTGGTCGCGATTTATTGGCACCTCGACAAATGTGGCCGTCTGTTTCGAGCTAATTTGCCGATTTGCGATGCTGTTAGGTGGCAATCCCATTGCTGCTCCAATGCATAAAGACTTCGATTTTGGAGAAAATAGGACAAAGGCCAAGACGGCGCTGTACCATACGGCATAGATTGATGGTTCGGCCAAATAATGAACTAGGAAGAGCCCAATAGAACATGTCCACGTGGCGCAAGGATATGCGATGGCTCAGGTCTCAGATATCGGTCTTGTTCCCGGATTGGCCTTGTCGTGCAACGTCAGTGCCAATGGTCCGTCTTTTGCCGCCAAGCGTGACCAACCCGGTTTGGCACCGACGATCAGGCGGGCAAACAACCGCTCCTGCACCAAGACTTCCACACCTTGATCGATCCATTCAAGACGGAGGTCACGATCAGTGTCGATTGGACCGAAACCATCCGCAGCCTCCGAAATGATGTATGCAGCTGAGTTCGCAAACGGCATGTTGTCAGGCGATGTCCATTCATCTTGCAGCGGCGCAGCGCTGCGATTGTAAAGCCAACAATCCCCGACAATCTTGCCTGCCGCATCAAGCAGATATGCATAGCCGGTCTTACCGTCATCATCCAATATCAATGAGTTGAAGCCATCCGGACTTTCAAATCGCAGTACTGCATTATCCATGCGCCAACGTTAGGCAGATTTTGACATTCAGAAAAGAGCACTGGCGGCACCTTGCGGCGCGGCAACGTCAAATCGCATAGAGCTGCTCTCTCAGCGAAGGCACAATCACGGCACTCGCATCAACATGGCAAGCCGCCCCAAGCATTTCGGATGCCGCGGCCTCTTGCGAGGGTGGGAAGAACATGCCTTCGGTGCCACGGGCCAGTGACGCCTCTGACGGGTTTGCGACAACGACGTCTTTGACCATGGGCCGCAACTCGTCAACCATGCTGGCGGTGATGAAAAGCGGATCGGCCTGCAGCTGATTTTTGCGTTCTGACCAATGCGCATCACTCAATTCTTCTTCCGAGAACCAAAGCAGGATCACACGCGGGCCAATCTGGCTGAGCAGGTTGCGCATGCGCGCCACCCACGCCTCGCGCAGTTCATGCACAACCGTGTCAAACCGTTCGAGTGATTTGGCGTGCAGTTCGCCCAGCATGTGGCGGGTGAACGAAAAGTCAGAGAAATCCACATCTTGATAGATTGCCTGTAGCACGGTCGAGGCTTTCAGGAATCGGTCATTGCGGCGGGGATGGACCGAGTAAAAGCGATTGGACAGGTGATTGGCCCCCATGATCTGCACCACTGTCATATCGGCCTCGCGACAAATCTCCATCACCGCGCGGTCGTTCACGAACACGTCGATGCCGCCGTTCACACAACCGAAATTCACACAAGTCTGGCGCATCGCCTTTTCGACAAGGACGGGAAACGGCTTTTCAATGAACTTGCCGTAGGTTTCGGTCCCACCGACAAAGGCAATGTAAGGCCGATCCAACCGCCGACGGGGGCCGCGAAACAGCATGCGCGATGCCCCGTACCGGCACGGCGCATAGGACAATTCACCGAATTCAATACGTTCCTGCTTCATTGATCCCACCTTTTTATCATTCACCCAGCGCGCAGATTCGCCGAAATGCTTTGCGAATTCGCTAATGATTGAATTTGTTTAAAATTTTCGCAGGTCCCGCGCCTTGAAGCTGCCCCCTGCACGGGCCTATGGTTCCCCCGATTGGCAAGGGGAACGGCATGACAATTGAACAAGTCGGCGTTGTGGGCGCGGGGCAGATGGGCAACGGCATTGCCCATGTCTTTGCGCTGGCAGGATATAACGTCTTGCTGAACGATATCAGCCAGGAGGCACTGCAGTCCGCCGTGGCGCTGATCGACAAGAACATGGACCGGCAGGTCGCCAAAAACCTGATCACGGACACCGAAAAGGCCGAGGCCATGCGCCGGATCGCGACGACCGGAACCCTCACCGATCTGGGCCAGACCGACCTGATCATCGAGGCGGCGACCGAGCGTGAGACGATCAAGACCGCCATTTTCGAAGATCTCGTGCCGCACCTAAAGCCCGATACGATTCTCACATCCAACACCTCATCCATTTCGATTACGCGTCTCGCGTCCCGGACGGACCGGCCGGAAAAGTTCATGGGCTTTCACTTCATGAACCCTGTCCCGATCATGCAGTTGGTCGAGCTGATCCGTGGGATCGCGACGGATGAGGCGACGTTCAGGGCCTGCCATGGTGTCGTGGAAAATCTTGGTAAAACCTCTGCCACTGCAGAGGATTTCCCAGCCTTCATCGTCAACCGCATTCTGATGCCGATGATCAATGAGGCCATTTATACGCTTTATGAAGGGGTTGGCTCGGTAGAGTCGATTGATACCTCATTGAAACTTGGAGCGAACCACCCGATGGGGCCGCTTGCGCTGGCGGACTTTATCGGGCTCGATACGTGTCTGGCGATTATGAATGTGCTGCATGACGGTCTCGCCGATACGAAATATCGCCCCTGCCCGCTTTTGACGAAATATGTTGAGGCCGGGTGGCTGGGCCGCAAATCCCAGCGCGGCTTCTACGACTATCGTGGCGAGGTGCCGGTGCCGACCCGCTAGGCACCCAAGGCAAGCTTAATCGCCAGCCCCAGCATCGTCACACCAACGATCCCGTCGAGCACAGCCCACGATTTTGGCTTGGCAAAGAACGGTGCCAGCACGCGCGCACCATAGCCGAGGATCAGGAAAAACACGCATGACGCGGCGAGTGCACCGGTGCCGAAGACCCAGCGCCCCGTGCCGTAAGTGGCCGAAACTGCGCCGATCAGGCCTACTGTGTCCAGATAAACATGCGGGTTGGCCCAGGTCAGGACCAGCGTGGTGAGCAATGCGGCCTGCAAGCTTTGCGTGGCCTGCCCTTCGGTACTCAGTGTTTCTTTTGCGGTCAGGGCTGCGTGCAAGGCCCGCATGCCATAGGCGATCAGGAAAGCGACGCCTGCCCAGCGCATGACTTCGAGCGCCCAGGGTGCCGATTGGGCGATGATGCCGAAGCCCGCAACGCCGCTGAAGATCAGCACAGCCTCGGACGCACAGCAGACGGCAACCACCGGCCCGACATGGGCGCGCCGCAGCCCCTGCCGCAGGACAAAAGCGTTCTGCGCGCCAATCGCAAGGATCAGGGAAAAGGACAGGGCGAAACCTGCCGCGAAAGTCGAGAACATCAGGGGACATCCGGTTTGTTGCCTGAGCGGGCTAACAGATGCTATTTCATGCGGCAAACGCATAATCTGAATGAAGTATAAGGCATCCTTATGTTTGATCGCACCGCCCTCGCCGCGCTTTCGGCGGTTCTGGATACCGGGTCCTTTGATGCAGCGGCGCAGAAATTGCATATGTCGCAATCGGCGATTTCGCAGCGGATCAAGAAGCTGGAGGATGATGTGGGTGCCATTCTGGTGCGCCGTATCCGGCCAGCGACGGCGACCGAGGCGGGGCGGAAGCTGCAGGCGCATGCCGAGACGATCAACCTGTTGGAGCGTGACGTGGCGCAAGCGATGGGGCGCACGCCAAAGGCGCTGGACCGACCGCTCCGCATTGTCGTGACGGCGGATTCATTGGCAAGCTGGGTCTTGCCCGCTTTGCCACGGGAAGCGCAGCTTTTCTATGATCTGGTGATTGATGATCAGGACCATTCAGCAGCATTGCTGATGCGCGGAGAGGTGGCAGCCGCGATCACATCCCGCGCGGTGGCTTTGACCAGTTGCGATGTGATCGCGCTTGGTCCGCTTCGCTATGCGGCCTTTGCGGCGCCCGAATTCGTGGCGACCCATTTCCCGGACGGTGTGACGGCTGAGGCGTTGGGGACGGCACCGGCGCTGACCTTCAACCGTAAAGACGCGCTGCAACTGAATTGGGCGTCCAAAGTGGCGGGGCGGAAGATCACCGTGTTGCCGACGCATTTTCTGCCCTCAACCCACGGAATTACCGAGGCTGCACGGGTGGGGCTCGGCTGGGCGGTGAACCCGTTGCCGTTGGTGCAACCGCTGTTTGACAACGGCGATCTCATCCGACTGCGCCCGGATATTGCGCTTGATACGCCGCTCTACTGGCAGGTCCCCCGGCAGAACAAGCAGGCGCTTGCGAAACTGACAAAAAGCCTAGTCAGCTATACGCGCAGGCTGGTTTAGCCCTTTAGGCTCAATGTCTCTTCGCGCAGCCAGGCCATGAAGCGGCGGGGGTCGGAGAGGCGGTCTTTCACCTCGTCCTGGTCAAAGACGTGGCCCACAACGGGCTTTTGCGGCCTGCCGCAGGCATTGACGATTTCGTGGATCAACAGGCTTTGCCGCAAGGTGGGGGAAAGCTGGTTGGCGATCTGATACCAGCGCGAATTGGCACCGGGGAAGAAGAGCGGGACAACCCGCGCACCCGAGGTGCGGATCATCTTGGCGGTGAAGACGTTCCATTCGTCCTCGATCACCGGACCAAACATTGAATTGGATGAGGCCACAACGCCTGAGGGGAACAGCGCGATCAGGCCATCGTTCTTCAGATGCGCCATCGCGTTTTTGCGCATCTCGACCATTTTCGCCTGCGCATCCTCGTCATGGGGAAACGGCACCGGGATCATGTATTCACCGGCGCTCTTGTCGATATTGGTCAGAAAAGCACGGGTGAGAATTTTGTAGTCCTGCCGCGCCCGCCCGATCAGATCAGCGAGGATCATGCCGTCCACCATCCCATGCGGATGGTTTGCAACCAGCACAACGGGACCGGTTTTCGGGATGCGTGCGATCTGCTCAGCAGGGGTGATCAGATCAATCCCCATCACATCCAGCGCACCGCGCCAGAACGCTGGCCCATGCAGTTTTCCCTTTTTTTCAAATTGGCGGATCATGCGGACGACATGGATTTTGCCGGTCATCCATTCGATGGTCTTGATGATCCTGCGTTTGACGGGGCTGTCGAACGTGTTTGAATAGGTCAGGCTGCCGCGATCATAAACGCGAGGGGCTTGGTCACTGCCGACAGGTGGCGTGTGTACTTTTGGCGTTGTATCGGTCAATCAACTGATCCTGTCCACAGACCCCGCGGCCCCTAGTTACCTTCGCCGAACTTGTCCGCTACCAGATCGCCGATTGCATCCAAAAGCGCCTGAGCGTCCGGGCCGCTTGTTTCAACGTCAATAAAGGTTCCAATCGACGCTGCCAACATTAAAAGCCCCATGATGCTGTCGCCGCTTGCGCACTCGCCGTCTTTGCTGATCGTGGCTTCGGCGTCAAACTCTTCGACCAGTTCCACCAGCTTGGCCGAGGCTCTTGCGTGTAGCCCCTTGATATTCTCGATCTTCATGCGGCGGGATGTCATGGGTCAGGGCTGCCATTGTGGCTGTTGATGTATTTGTGGGCGGCGGCAATGGCCGCCTCAACCGCGTCCGGCACGCTGCGTTTGCGCGATTTGGCAAGTTTGATCAGCATCGGAAGATTGGCACCATAGAGAATGCGCCTGTTCGCGGGGCTGCAAGCCCGCAATGACAGGTTCGAAGGCGAGCCGCCGAACATGTCGGTGACGATTACCACGCCATCGCCAGTGTCGACCGCATCGGCTGCGTCACAAATCTCTGTCTGCTTGGCCGCGCGGTCATCGTCGGGTCCGATTGCAATACTGATCATCCCGTCCTGATGACCAACAACGTGTTCAACTGCGGCGAGGTATTCCTGGGCCAAACCACCATGCGCAACAATCACAATACCAATCAAACCTGCGGTCCCTTGTTTCCTTGTGCTTCGCGGCGCTCGATCTCGCGGTGGCGTTTCGAAACCTGCCATCCCTCATCGGCAAGTGCCGCTGCCATGCGCTCGGTCAGAGCGACTGAGCGGTGTTGCCCCCCGGTGCACCCGAACCCGATAGAGAGGTGTGTTTTGCCCTCATCCTTATGCGCTGGCAACAGAAGATCGATGAGCGATTTGACGCGCTCAAAAAACGCGGCAAACCGTGTGTCTCCTGCCACATATGACGCGACATCGGGGTCGCGGCCGTCCCGCGCGCGCAGGTCAGGCTCCCAATGGGGATTGCGCAGAAAGCGGCAGTCGATCACGATATCAAGGCCACGTGGCAGCCCGCGTTTGTAGGAGAATGAATGCAAGGTGACGCCCAGATGCCGCCCCTCACCGGTGGCAAACCAGCGGTCGATTTCGGCGCGCAGATCATGTGGGGAAAGACCGGTTGTGTTGATAAGGACGTCGGCCCGCCCCTGCAAGGGCACAAGCAGTTCTTTTTCCTTTGCAATACCCGCCAAGGGCGGCCCTGCCGGGGCTAAAGGGTGCCGCCGCCGCGTCTCAGAGTAGCGCCGGACAAGCTCTTCCTCATCAGCATCAACATAGAGCACTTGTGGCTCATGGTCAGGTTCCGCGGAAAGCTGATCAATGATCTCAATCAGCGCATTCACCCCGAAATCCCGGTTTCGGACATCTAGGCCCAGCGCTAGCGGCCGGTTTGGCGGCGGCCCCTCAAGAAGCCGTGGCAAGAGCGACAGGGGCAGGTTGTCGATCACCTCGTAACCCAGATCCTCAAGCGCGTTGATCGCTGTGGAGCGTCCAGCCCCTGACGGGCCGGTAACAAGCACGACGCTGGGTGCTTTTGCTTGTTGTGGTTCTGGCATCACTCGCTCCGTCCTGCCTTGAGCATCTGCAGGATCGCTGGTGCGAAATGTGCACCCGCAATGCGGCTAATCAAGGGCAGATCACATCCCAGTTGTGTGATTTTGCGGTGAGGTGGCAAACGTGCCGCTTCAGTCTGATCAAGGTCAACGACCAGTCTGACTGCTGTCGGCCCCTTAGGCTCAACGTTCAGAATGCCGATCCCACGCGCCTCGATCAGCCCTTGGATTGTTGCTGGGCAGCTTGCAATCACGCGGTTTGCATCGCGGGTGAGCAGAACCCGATCATCAGCAACCAATCCGCAGCCCAACGCCATCAGTTCGAGCCCAAGCGCCGACTTCCCGCTACCTGACTTGCCAATGATGAGCACCGCGCGGTCACCCCATGCGACACAGGTCGCGTGGACCGTTTCACGGTCAGCAAGGGGTGTCATTTAAAGCGGCAAACCCACGACAAAACGCGCACCGAGCGGTTCCGAAGTCGGGTCAGCATCAGTGGGCCGGATGTTTTCGGCCCAGATCACGCCGCCATGCGCCTCCACAATCTGTTTCGAGATGGCAAGACCCAGCCCCGAATTGTTGCCGAACTGTCCTTCAGGGCGTTCGGAATAGAAACGTTGGAAAATCTTCGACAAGGCGTCCTCGGGAATCCCTGGCCCGGTATCCTCGACCACGACAAGCACCCGGTTTTCGCGTGTGCGCGCCCAGACCCGGATCGCGTCCCCCTCTTCACAGAACGAGATCGCATTGGTGATCAGGTTGACAAAGACCTGCGCCAGCCGCCCTTCAAGGCCCAGAACCTGGATCGGGGTGTCTGGCACGTCAGCGACGAAATCAATGCCGCGCGACTTCGCATCCTTGCCCAGGAATTCAAGGATGTTATCCAGCATAGTCAGCAGGTCAAAGGCCTGCTCTTCCTCTTTGACCAGTTCGCTGTCGAGGCGCGAGGCGTTTGAGATATCACTAACCAGGCGGTCCAGCCGTTTAACGTCATGCTCGATCACCTCAAGCAGCTTCTGGCGCTGGTCATCGCGTTTGGCTACACGCATTGTGCCAACGGCTGAGCGTAGCGACGCAAGCGGGTTCTTGATCTCGTGCGAGACATCCGCCGCGAATTGTTCGTTGCCTTCAATCCGCTCGTAAAGGGCGGCCACCATGGATCGTAGCGCACCGGACAATCGCCCGATTTCATCCGGCCGCGCCGTTAGATCGGGAATGCGCACCTTGACCGGCGACATTTTACGCGCGTTCTTGTCCTGACTGATTTCCGCTGCCGTGGCGAGATCAGCCAGGGGGTTAGCGATAGTCGAGGCAAGCACGAGGCTGAGACCAACGCTGACCAATATGCCCACGAAAAACAGCCGCAAGACTTGCTCACGCTCACGGCGTACAAGGCTGTCCACTTCACCCGCAGCGGTGCGCACGGCGACAACGCCCATCGCAACATCATCGCGCATGATTGGTGTGGTGACGATAAAGCTGGTAATGCCGCCAATATCTGCGACCTCCAGCTGTGTGCCATGATCGATGGCCGCCTGCACATTTTGTTGCGATAACGCGATGAGTTCTTGTTCGGGCGTCAAGCGCTCCGAATTCAGTGAGACAATGCCCACAAGCCCGTCCCAGACACGAACCAGAAAATCAGTGACCTGAGTGCCACCCGTTTGTAGTTCGAGGTCAGCCAATTGTTCAGCGTTGAGCGCACCCGTCGCCCGCGCAACAAGTGTCGTATCAGGCGCAAAAACAGAGACCTCGACCCCGCCACGCAAGCTCATGCCACGCATGGTCCGCGCGACATTGATGCCGTCCGAGGTGACAAGGTTTACTGGCGCCACGCTAGGCAACTTGGCCTCAAACACGTCGGCGATCAGTTGCGCCTCGTTGACCAGCCCGTTCGCACGCTGATAAGCGAGGCTGTCGCGCGATGGGCTGAGGTACAGCACACCTGCGATCAGCAGGATCATCGCGATGAGGTTGAAGGTGACGATCTTTCGCGCGATGGGTGAGGTGCGCAGTGCGAAAAGACCGCGACGGCGCGTGTCTGAATCATCCAGCCGGTCACTGACAACATCCGGCTCAACCCAGTCGTCGCCCAGCACAAGATCAGGCGAACGCGAACGGGCCGCTGCCCGCACCGACTTAAGGTCGCGTACGTCGATCTTGGGGGCGGCAGTCATGCCTTATTCT
The DNA here is from genome assembly GCF_033963905.1 of Cognatiyoonia sp. IB215182. Lineage (NCBI taxonomy): Bacteria > Pseudomonadati > Pseudomonadota > Alphaproteobacteria > Rhodobacterales > Paracoccaceae > Cognatiyoonia > Cognatiyoonia sp. IB215182. The sequence continues at coordinate 30,945 of NZ_JAXBMB010000008.1, read as the reverse complement.
TCGTTGTAGCGGTACCCGATGCCATACAAAGTCTCGATCGCGGAAAACTCATTATCAGTATTGCGCATCTTCTTGCGCAAACGCTTAATGTGGCTGTCGATGGTTCGATCATCCACGTAGACTTGGTCATCATACGCGACATCCATCAGTTGGTCACGGCTTTTGACAAAGCCGGGCCGCTGGGCAAGCGCCTGCAAGAGTAGAAATTCCGTGACCGTCAGGGAAACGTCCTGTCCTTTCCACTTCACCGCATGGCGCAGCGGGTCCATCACAAGGTCGCCGCGCACCATCACCTTGGTCTCTTCGGTCTCTTCGATCTCTTCGCCGGAGATCGCATCCTGCCGGCGCAGCAACGCGCGGATCCGCTCGACCAAAAGTCGCTGCGAGAACGGCTTTTTGACGTAGTCGTCGGCGCCCATCCGGAGGCCCAGCACTTCGTCAATCTCGTCGTCTTTGGAGGTCAGAAAGATCACCGGCATCGACGTTTTCTGCCGCAGCCGCTGCAGGAGATCCATGCCATCCATCCGCGGCATCTTGATATCCAGCACCGCCATGTCGGGCATCCGCTTGTTGAACGCCTCTAAGGCCGATTGGCCATCGTTATACGTCTCAACCTCGAAACCCTCCGCCTCAAGCGTCATGGCTACGGAAGTGAGGATATTTCGATCATCGTCAACCAATGCAATTCTGGACATGCTTTTCTTCCCTCAAACGACGTCGTTGTGTTTTTTCGCCCTGCTGCTTGAGTTTTCATCGTTTTATTCAAACGAATCAATCCCTAACTGGGTCCCTGCCACATTATTGCCTTATTTGGTTCATTTTTGCCGAAACCGCGACGGTTTTGGGCATTGGCGCAGACCGCCTTGAACTTGGTTGCGCTAACATCGAAATGGTTGCGCTAACTGTGATCAGACGCACTATCGGCCCTTCAAAACTTGATGTTATGGATGTTCATCGCTGGCCATCCCGGCCGTCTCAAAAAGGAGCGAACCCATGGACCACGGCGCGGTCAACCCAAAGATGAAGCTTGAGGATCAAGGCATCACAGGGCTGGGTTATGTCTATTACAACCGCTCTGAAAAGGAACTGCACGAAGCTGCCGTTGCGGCTGGTGAGGGCGTGACGGGCAAGGGTGGCACGTTCCTTGTCACCACCGGCAAGCATACGGGCCGGTCGCCCAAGGACAAATTTGTCGTTGCCACGCCATCGGTGCAGGACACGATCTGGTGGGACAACAACCCGCCTATGGAGCCTGCGAAATTTGATGTGCTTCATGCCGATATGCTGGCCCACATGAAAGGTGGCACCTACAATGTGCAGGATTTGTTCGGCGGCGCCGACCCGGCCCACAGACTGGATGTGCGTGTCGTGACCGAACTTGCCTGGCACGGGCTCTTCATCCGCCACATGCTGCGCCGTCCGGAGGCGTCTGAGCTTGCGACCTTCACACCCGATTTCACGATCATCAACTGCCCCAGCTTCAAGGCCGATCCTGAAAAGCATGGCTGCCGTTCTGAGACGGTGATTGCGCTCAACTTCGACAAAAAGCTCATCCTGATCGGCGGCACGGAATATGCGGGCGAGAACAAGAAGTCTGTCTTCACATTGCTCAACTACCTGCTGCCCGACAAAGGCATCATGCCGATGCACTGCTCGGCCAACCATGCGCCAGGCAATCCGGTGGATACCGCCGTTTTCTTTGGCCTGTCGGGTACGGGGAAAACCACCCTATCTGCCGATCCTTCCCGTGTGCTCATCGGGGATGATGAACACGGTTGGTCCGATCGCGGCACCTTCAATTTCGAAGGCGGCTGCTATGCCAAGACCATCAACCTGAGCGCGGAGGCGGAACCTGAGATATACGCCACCTGCGAGATGCCGCATACCGTGATCGAAAACATGGTCTACGACAAAGAGACCATGGAGCTGGATTTTGAGGACGACAGCCTGACCGCCAATATGCGCTGTGCTTACCCGCTGAATTACATCTCGAACGCGTCTGAGACGGCTTTAGGCGGGCATCCAAAGAACATCATCATGCTGACATGCGATGCATTTGGCGTGCTGCCCCCGATTGCGCGGCTGACACCGGCGCAGGCGATGTATCACTTCCTGTCGGGCTTTACGTCCAAGGTGGCAGGCACTGAGCGTGGCGTGACCGAGCCTGAACCCACATTCTCCACCTGCTTCGGCGCGCCCTTCATGCCGCGCCGACCCGAGGTCTACGGCAACCTCTTGCGCAACAAAATCGCGAGCCACGGGGCCACATGCTGGCTTGTCAATACCGGCTGGACCGGCGGGGCCTATGGCACCGGGTCGCGCATGCCGATCAAGGCGACACGCGCGCTATTGGCCGCAGCCCTTGATGGTACGCTGATCGAAGGGACCTTCCGCAAGGACCCGCATTTTGGCTTTGAGGTGCCGATCTCGGTGGATGGCGTTGATGACGGCCTCTTGAACCCGCGCGACACCTGGGCCGACAAGGACGCTTATGACGCACAGGCCAGCAAATTGGTCACGATGTTCAGCGACAATTTCGAAAAATACGTCCCCTTCATCGATGATGATGTCAAAGCCGCTGCAATCGGATAAAGAGGGCGTATGATACGCCATATTATTGGCGTCGCTGCACTGAGCGTGTCAGCGGCGCTCGCCTTCGCAGATGCCACAATGTCGTCGGTACCGGTCAGCCCCGATATCTCGATCATTGAGGCCGGGGTGATCTGCCCGCCTGAGACCGTGGGAAGCAGTCCTGCGCCCGATACAATCGCTGGCACAACCCATCTGATTGAAGAAGAGCCGGAGTTTGTATCGAACACCCGCGTCGTCCCCGCGGTTCTTGGTCTTGGATTTGGCGTAAAGGCGCAAACACCCATTGTGGGTGGGATCAATCAGGTGACGATGCTTGTCACACACCCCGCCATGGGCGGGCAGGCGGTGGAAAGCCAAAGTTTCCTGACCCGGATCAGCGACCTGTCACCATCCCTGACCTTCTATCAGTTCGACTACAGCTATGAATTGTTGCCGGGTACGTGGACGATGACGGCGATGCGGGTGGATCAGGTGCTTTATCAAGTCGAATTTGAAGTCGTGCCGCCGGAAATGGTGCCAGAGCTTGCGGGTGTTTGTGGATATCTGGATCTCTTGTCCTAACCCATCACGCCGCGCCGGATCAGGTTCACACCGGCAATCACCAGTACCCACAGCGTCACGCGGCGAAACCGCTCCTGATCGAAACGATCACCCAGCTTGAACCCCAGCCACATGCCGAACATCGCCGGTATGACCAGTGCTGCCGACGCGGGCCATGTTTGCGCGTTGAGCACACCCGATTGCAGATGCCCCAGAAACAGCATGACGGAGCCAAGCCCGTAAATGACGCCCTGCACCGCCATCTGCCGGTCGCGCGGTGTGTTCAGCGCCAAGAGATACAGTACCGTCGGCGGCCCCCATGTGCCCGCCAGACCACCCAATGTGCCAGAGAGCGTGCCCGCACCCCACTCAAATGGCCGCCGCCAGCGGTCGCTGATCGCCGGACGCCATCCGGCGATCTGGATCGCGCAAAGCACGACAACCGGCACGCCCAGCACGATGAACATCGCGTTTGTCGGAATGCTTCTCAGAAACTGTGCCGAGATCAGGATCATCACACAGACCAGCGTGATGTAACGCCAGTGGTCGCGCACCGCATCCCGCGCGGCGCCGAAGCCTGCCCGTGCCACCTGCAATCCGTTTCCGAAAACGATGGGAATAATGATGCAAGCCACCACGATCTGCGGATCAATCAGGATGCCCATCCCCGAAATCATCACAAGCGGCATCGCAAAGCCGACAGCACCTTTGACAAATCCGCCCAGCAATGTGACCGCGCAGGCAAAGGCGAACAAGGCCGGAGGCAGGGTCGAAAATATTGCGTCCATATGCCCTCTTACGCCGATCCGCGCGGGGCTGCATCATGAAATGGTTGCGACACTTTTATTCATTCTTGACGCCTTGAGTGAATTATTATTGCGCTGCAACTGCAAAAGGCTTATCTCTGCGCCTGCAAATTGAAAGGATTCTCGTGATGCCGCATGATGGTCAGGATATGACGTTGAAAACCAATCCGATTCTGGCGGATCTTTTGGATCTGACAGCGGCATCCTTGCCCGCGGTGGACGATGTTTTGGCCCGCGCGAAAGCATCTGTGCGTGCATTGGTCGAGGATCAGGGGCGGGTTTCCGGCAAACTCATTGAGGATCATCAAACAGCGGCCCATGGTCTCGCCTGGCTCGCCACTTACGCGCAATCGCTGCACCAGATGCAGGATTGGGCGACGCGCTTGCAGGCGGCGGGCAAGTTTGGCGAGGTGGAGCAACTGATCCACCAGATCGCCTTTGGTGAATACCTTTGGCAGATCTATGGCGGCATCCAGATGAACCAGGGCGAAATGGTGCGCCTGCAGGATATGGGGCTGAACCAGGACGATATGCGCGCGCTGATGCTCCCTGCGGTGATGACGCTGACCCAATCGGGCAACACGCAGGCCGCGCGGATGCGGTTGGTGGAACTGATGGAAGAGCAATCGGCGAACATCACCGTTGGTGCATCGGGCCTGGATGAAGAGCTTGAGATGATCCGCGAACAATTCCGCCGTTTCAGCGTGGAAAAGGTGGAGCCCTATGCGCATGACTGGCACCTGAAGGACGAGCTGATCCCGATGGAGATCATCACCGAAATGGCCGAAATGGGCGTGTTCGGGCTGACGATCCCCGAGGAATATGGCGGTTTCGGCCTGTCGAAAGCGTCGATGTGCGTCGTGTCAGAGGAACTCTCGCGCGGCTATATCGGTGTGGGCTCTCTCGGCACACGGTCCGAGATTGCAGCCGAACTGATCATCTGCGGCGGCACCGATGCGCAAAAGGAAAAGTGGCTGCCGGGGCTGGCGTCAGCCGAGATTTTGCCGACGGCGGTCTTTACAGAGCCCAATACCGGGTCCGATCTTGGGTCGCTGCGAACCCGCGCCCGGAAAGAGGGCGATGACTGGATCATCACCGGCAACAAGACGTGGATTACCCATGCCGCCCGCACCCATGTGATGACCGTGCTCGCCCGGACCATCCCCGACACCGACAATTACAAAGGTCTGTCGATGTTTCTGGCCGAGAAGACGCCGGGTACGGATGAGGAACCGTGGCAGGATCCCGGTATTTCAGGTGGCGAGATCGAGGTGCTCGGCTATCGCGGCATGAAGGAATACACGCTCAATTTCGATGATTTTAAAGTGAAGGGTGAGAACCTTTTGGGCGAAACCGAGGGCCAAGGGTTCAAGCAACTCATGCAGACGTTTGAGTCCGCCCGCATCCAGACGGCCGCCCGTGCAGTGGGTGTGGCCCAATCGGCGCTTGATGAGGGGATGCGTTACGCCCAAGACCGCAAGCAGTTTAGCAAAGCGCTGATCAACTTCCCCCGTGTGGCTGGCAAGCTGGCGATGATGGCGGTTGAGATCATGGTGGCGCGGCAACTGACCTATTTCAGCGCGCATGAAAAGGACAATGACCGGCGCTGCGATCTGGAGGCCGGGATGGCGAAACTGCTAGGCGCCCGCGTGGCCTGGGCCTGCGCCGACAACGCGCTGCAGATCCATGGCGGCAACGGCTTTGCACTGGAATACAAGATCAGCCGGATCCTGTGTGATGCGCGCATCCTGAACATCTTCGAGGGCGCGGCGGAAATTCAGGCGCAAGTGATTGCGCGGCGATTGTTGGATTAGACGAGATAATTGCGCCGATCCGTCAACAGGCCGCGGGATGTCGATATGCCACCGCTTCCCGGGCACTTTGATGGTCCAAGGATATCAAGACGCCAACCTGCCGCACCAAACTTTGCCAAATCGACAGACCGGTGGAGCGGCCTGTCGATGGATCGGCGCGCTACGCGCTTGTCCCGATCCACATCCAAACCCCGACGCTACCTCAGACGCCCTATTGCGTCGACCAAACGGGCACGCGCACTGGGTATGGGTTTATCACCAAGGCTTTTGATCAGGCGATGTTCGATGAAATAGCCCGTCGTGCCCAACGCCGTGACAATCTCGGCATTCGTCGCCTCCCCCTGCCCGGCGAGTACTGGCGGCAATGGGAGCATCCGATCCGCCCATTCCCCGGCCCCGTCACGGCTGACCGCACGCCCCGACTTGGGTGACACATAGATCAGATCGTTATTCACACCGCGCACCGCGCAGGCAGAGAGATCAAGGCCAAAGCCCATCTCTTCCAGCAGCGCCTGCTCCCACCGCAGATAGGCGAGCGGCCAGATATCGGTCTGGCCAAGCAAATCCAGCAGATTGATCGTGCGGGCATAAAGCGTGGGGTGGCTTTCGCGTTCGGGCAAGACCAACGCCAAAAGCGCGCAGACTGCATTCAACCCCGCAAGCGCAAGCCTGTCCCCCATCGCCGCCGTGCGGCTGCGCACGGGTTCAACGGTAAACGACCCCAGATGGCTGTCGAGGCGCGCTTTCCACGTCACGGAGAGTTGCGCGCCCGGCTGCAGGATTGGCGCCACCTTTCGGCTGGTGCCACCGCGGACAACACCCGCATGGCGGCCATGGTTTTCGCTAAAAACCTCGATAATGACCGAGGTCTCTCCGAAGGGGCGCGTGACGAGCAAGACGCCCTCATCCGACCACTCAATCATATCTGTTGACCTGAGACATTATCACAGCTTCTGCCGCGGCATCGAAAGATGCAAGCGGCAGCGCGCGCGGAGAATCTCGGATGCCTCCGGCGGGAGTATTTGGGGCGAGATGATAAGGGGTTGTTAACCACGCGGGATCAGAGTGAGATCACGGCACAGGCTGGAGAGCCGATGGCCGCGCGAGGTGATAAGCGCGAGTTTGTCACTGGGGTGAGGTGATCATCATCTCGCCCCAAATACTCCCGCCGGAGGCATAAAAGTTATTCAAGCCCCGGTTCATCTAAAAGATGCCTGCCCTGCCTGTCCTCGACCTCAATCACCCACAGATCCGGATCGAAACCCCGTTGTTTGGTGATTGAGGCATCCACCTCCGCCTCGTCCCCTTCGGTCAGGACGACCCATTGCCGTGCGCCGGTCATCAGATCGAAACTGCGCTGGAAACAACAGGCCCGCCCGTCAAGCGTGTTGAGTTTGACCAGCACCGCCCCCGCCGTGCCGTCGCCGCGCTTGACGATGAAGGCCGGGATGTCCTTCAGGCGCAAGCGCGTGAGGTACGCTGAGACCCAGATCTCGGCGGTCAGTCTCAAGCGTTGCCATCTTTGAAATCAAGGCCCATTTCGGAATACCGTTCCGCCTCTTCCAGCCAGTTCGGACGGACCTTGACCTTGACGAAAAGATGCACGCGACGGCCCAGGAATTCTTCGAGTTCGAGACGCGCGGCCTGGCTGACGGCCTTGACCGTTTCGCCCCCTTTACCCAGCACGATCCCCTTATGCCCGTCGCGGGCCACGTAGATCAGCTGATCAATCCGGGCCGAGCCGTCCTTGCGCTCTTCCCAGTTTTCGGTCTCGACAGTCAGTTCGTAGGGCAGTTCCTGATGCAGACGCAGGGTCAGCTTTTCGCGCGTGACCTCTGCCGCGATCATGCGCATGGGCAGATCGGCGATCTGATCTTCGGGGTAGAGGAACGGTCCTTCCGGTACCTGCGCGGCGAGCCAATCCTTGAGCGTGTCGCATCCATGCCCCTTCTCGGCGGAGATCATGAATGTCTCGGCAAAGGGGTAAGCGTCGTTCATTTCCTTCGTCAGTGCGAGCAGGCTCTCCGATTTCACCTTGTCGATCTTGTTGATCGCGAGTGCCACAGGTGCATCCCCCGCCCGTTCAGCCAATGCTTCGACAATTGCTTTTACCCCGTCGGTCATACCGCGATGCGCCTCGATCATCAGCACCACCACATCGGCATCCGCCGCTCCGCCCCAGGCGGCGGCCACCATCGCGCGGTCGAGCCTGCGGCGCGGTTTGAAGAGGCCTGGCGTGTCGACAAAGATCAACTGCGCATCGCCCGCCATCGCAACCCCGCGAATGCGCGCGCGCGTGGTCTGCACCTTGTGCGTGACGATGGAAACCTTTGCACCGACCATATGGTTCAGAAGCGTGGATTTGCCTGCATTTGGCTCTCCGATCAGGGCCACAAAGCCTGCCTTGGTTGTCCCTTCTTTCATGTATCCACTTTCTTGAGCATCGCATCGGCAGCGGCCTGTTCGGCCTGCCGTTTTGAACCGGCACTTGCCTGTTCAGTGGGGCCGGAGGCCAGCCGCACCTCAATCGTAAACATCGGCTGGTGGTCCGGTCCAGTGCGGGCGATCTCGACATATTGCGGCGGCACCTCGCCACGGGCCTGCGCCCATTCCTGGAGTGCTGTTTTGGCGTCGCGGGCGTCGTCCGCCACATTGTGGATGCGTTTGCCCCATAATTTCAGCACGACCTTCCGCGCGGTGTCGAACCCAGCGTCCTGATAGATTGCGGCGATCACGGCCTCCATTGCATCAGCCAGCAGCGCCTCTTTGCGGCGACCACCTGATTTCATCTCGGACCGGCCAAGTTTCAGGACCGCGCCGAGGTCAATCTGGCGGGCGACATCCGCGCAGGTTTCCCGTCGCACTAAGGCGTTGTAGCGCGGGGCGAGTAGACCTTCGGGCGCGTTTGGATCGGCGTCGAGCAAAGCCTCGGCCATCACGAGGCCCAGCACGCGGTCCCCCAGAAATTCCTGTCGCTGATTATCGTCACGATGGGGGCTGGTGATCGAGGAATGGGTGACCGCGCGCACCAGAAGATCAGGCCGTGCAAATCGATAACCCAGCCGGTCAGAAAAGGCGGATAGGTCGGCGGAGAGCTTCACTCGAGAGCCTTGAAGAAGCGATCACCACGCCATGTCCAGAAGGCGAACATGGACCGGCCTGCGGATGAGAACATCACGCGATCAGCCCGACCGACGAGGTCCTTGCGCTCCACAAAACCAAGACCATTGCGGGTTTGCGGCACGCGGCTGTCGTTGGAGTTGTCGCGGTTGTCGCCCATGAAAAAGAACTGGCCTTCCGGCACGGTGAAGACGCCAGTGTCATCGGTCGACAGGCGGCTCGCGGGTTGGTCGATGATGTTGAGGATATTGTGTGTGGTGCCGCCGGGCAGCGTTTCGATCTGGCGGCTTTTGATACATTCCGCACCCGCGCCAACGGGGCTGTTTTCGCAGCGCGGCCGGAGACGGAGCGGGCCCTGCGGCTGCATGATTTCGGTGAAGACACCGGCATCCGCCACCTCAACAGGCGCATCATTGATGTAAAGCCGCCCGCCTTGCATCTGAACACGGTCACCAGGCAAGCCCACAAGCCTTTTGATGAAATCCATGCCGGTGACAGGGTGACGGAATACCACGATATCACCGCGTTCCGGGTCAGAGCCAAAGAGCCGATCCTCCCGGTTTTCGAACCAGCCACAGAAGTCATCAGCGCCCAGGTCGAGACCTAATTGCGGGATGCGGATCGACGGGCATGACGCGTAGGAATAGCCGTAAGCCATCTTGTTGACGAACAGGAAGTCACCGATCAGCAAGGTGTCTTTCATCGAGCCCGACGGAATCCAGAACGGCTGAAAGAAAACGGTCCGAAAGATGCCCGCAATCACAAGCGCCCAAAAGATAGTTTTGACCGTTTCGACAATGCCGCCGATAAACCCAGATTTTTCGGCCATTGCCTGATCCTTTAGTGGTTTTCAAGGGTACATGCGGTGGTGGACTGCGCCTGTCAAGCGATGGGGCGCGCCTCAATCACTACAAAGGCCTGTGCCCAGGGGTGATCATCGGTCAACGTTACGTGAATGATGGCTTCGTGCCCTTCGGGTGTCATCTGATCCAGCCTGTCCTTTGCCCAACCGGTGACGGCCATGACGGGTTGACCGGTGCGCAGATTAGACACGGCCATATCCTTCCACGAAATGCCCATGCGCAGGCCGGTGCCCAAAGCTTTGGAACAGGCCTCTTTCGCGGCCCAGCGCTTGGCATAGGTTCCGGCCACATCCTTCCGTCGTTCTGCCTTGCGCTGTTCAACCTCGGTGAAGACCCGATTGCGGAAACGGTCACCAAACCTCTCAAGCGTGCCCGCGATCCGTTCGATATTGGCAAGGTCGGTGCCAACGCCGAGGATCATCCGGGCACCTCAAGGTCGATGACCATGATGCCATCCGCCCCGCCGACACACAAATCGACCAAGCGCGCGCCAAGCGCGCTGTGGCGCGCATCGCCGGCGTAAGTCTGCAAGGCATCGGTGTCTTCAAATGTCCCAATAAAGCCGTAGGGGTAGTTTTGCGACTTTGCCTCAAGATCCCGGTTCGGCCCGTGTTCAAACGCCGAAAAACCGGGCAGGACACCGACCAATGCGGCGAGTTGGTCAAGGATGGCCTCGAGCTCCGCTGCATCGTGGTCATCCTTAAGGTTCAGCAGGACAATATGACGGATCATGGTGCACCTTTCCGATAGAACGGTTGATTTCTATGAGCGACACGCGCCTCATCTAACCACGCGCTTCATCCATTATGGTGCGCATCTCTGCGATGGCGGGGCCGAGGCCGCGGAAGATGGCTTCACCAATCAGGAAATGGCCGATGTTCAACTCAACCACTTGCGGCAGAGCGGCGACGGGACCAACACAGCCATAGGTCAGGCCGTGCCCGGCATGGACCTCAAGCCCGAGATCATCAGCAAAGGCGGCCATGTCGGTGAGTTTTTTCAACTCCTCATCGCGCTCTTCGAAGCGCTCTTCGGCGTGGGCGTCGCAATAGGCGCCTGTGTGCAGTTCTATCACCTCGGCCCCGATCCGGTGGGCCGCTTCGATCTGGCGCTGGTCGGCAGCGATAAAGATCGACACGCGACAGCCCGCATCCCGCAAGGGGGCGATGTAATGCGCAAGCGCGTTTTCCTCGCGCGCGACCTCCAGCCCGCCTTCGGTTGTGCGCTCCTCGCGCTTTTCGGGCACAATGCAGACGGCATGCGGTTTGTGGCGCAAGGCGATCTTTTGCATCTCGGCAGTGGCAGCCATCTCAAAATTGAGCGGCCCTTCCAGCGCCTCCATCAGCTTTTCGATGTCGGTATCCGTGATGTGGCGCCGGTCTTCGCGCAGATGCGCGGTGATGCCATCAGCCCCCGCTTCTTCGGCCATGATCGCGGCACGCACCGGGTCAGGCACCGCCCCGCCGCGCGCGTTCCGCACGGTGGCGACATGGTCAATATTCACACCGAGACGCAGTTTCTTTGTGGTCATCATCCGTCCCCCTTCGCAAGCGAACCTAGGACGTTGATGCGCCGTCGTCATCCACTGAAATGGTTTTTTTGGTGAGCTGTTCGAGCTTGGCCTGCAACGCCTTTTTGCGCCGCATCTGATAGGCCGAGATCACCGGCACCGAGAGGTAATAGCAGACGCCACCACAAATCACGCCGGGTATCAGACCGCCGATCAGATAGGGGTAAAACACCTCGTGATAAAACTCTGCCAGCCCATGCCAATCAGCGACGCGCGGCGTAAAGATGGCCAGGAAGTTGTGCCAGATATCCGAGAACGCGTTTCCAAATCGGCATCCCAACGAGCAATAGCCCGGTTCAAGGTCGCGCCCAACGCCGAATAATGCAGCGTTGAACGGCCGCCCCAAGAGCCAGTAGCCCGTACCAAGCGACGCGACTCCGATGGGAATGTACGTCAACGGGTTGCCAAAGAACGTGCCGAGAAGTGCGGCAAGGATATTCCCGCCCATCAGCCGCGCGATAATCGCAGCGCAGATAAAGTGAAGCCCGTAAAAGGGCGTGAAGGCTGTGAAGACACCCGCCGCGATCCCGCGCGAGATCTTTTCCGGTGTGTCGGGCAGCCGCCGCAGCCTGTGTTTGACATATTGCGCAGCCCGCGCCCAGCCGCCGCGAGGATAGAAGAAGTCGAAGACGACCCGCCAGATCGCCCGTCTATCCCTGCGTTTGAACACCACTGCGCGTTATCCTTACCTGCGCGACTAACCGCGCCCTGCACTCGCCAAACCTGGATCGCGATAACGCACGATGGACGACACGTTGTCTTCCGCCTCAAGTGCGGTCATCACCCGGTGCAAATGTTCCGCATCCCGTAAATCCACGTCGATCAAAAGCCTAAAGTAATCAGGTTTCCGATCGATAAACCTCAGGTCAGAGATATTGGCGTTCTGCTCGCCGATCAATGTGCAAATACGTCCCAACACGCCGGATGCGTTGACGATTGTGACATCGAAGGTGACGGTGTTGACCGCGCTATGCGTGCCTTCCTGCCAATGCAAGTCGAGCCAGCGGTCGGGCTGGTCTTCGTAATCGGCCAGGGCGGCGCAATCGATAGAGTGAACCACGACGCCGTGGCCGCGAAAGGTGATGCCCACAATCCGCTCACCCGGCACGGGCTGACAGCAGGCGCCGCGATGCTGCACCTGATCGGGTGAGAGGCCGATGACCGCGCGGCCCTGATCGATCTCGTCCCCATGCTGCTGTTCAAGTTCAGGATAGATGGCGCGGACAACCTCACGCCCCGTGATCTCAGCACTGCCCAGCCGGGCCAGCAACTCCTCTAAACCGTCGACGGCGAGGGCTTTGGCCGCAAGGCGCAGGGCCTTGTCGGTGCTTTTCTTACCGACATTCTCAAACGCCACACGCGCCAATTCGCGACCCAGGCGGATGAAGCGTTCGCGGTCTTCTTCGCGCAAGGACCGGCGGATCGCCGTCTTGGCGCGCCCCGTGACGGCGATGTCGATCCATGTGACCTGAGGTGTCTGACCCTCCGCGGTAATGATCTCAACCGATTGGCCGTTTTTCAGACGGGTCCAGAGCGGTACGCGCAACCCGTCCACCTTTGCCCCCACACAGGCTGATCCGATCCGCGTGTGGATGGCATAGGCAAAATCAATCGGGGTCGCCCCGCGCGGCAGCTTGATCACATCACCCTTGGGCGTGAAGCAAAAGACCTGGTCGGTATACATCTCAAGCTTTACGGCTTCGAGGAAATCCTCGTGATCCTGATCGTCGTCAAGCCGTTCTGTCAGCGATGAAATCCAGTGGACTGGGTCAACGGCAAAGCGGTTTTCGACCCGTTCGCCGTTTTTGTAAGACCAATGGGCGGCCACGCCGGTTTCGGCGACTTCATGCATTTCGCGGGTGCGGATCTGCACCTCTACCCGTTTGCCGTCACGACCAGAGACCGTGGTGTGGATTGAGCGGTAGCCGTTGGATTTCGGCTGGCTGATATAGTCCTTGAATCGACCGGGTACCGCCCGCCAACGCTGGTGGATGGCGCCAAGAGCGCGATAACAATCCGCCTCGGTCGCGGTGATGATCCGAAAGCCGTATATGTCAGAGAGGCGCGAAAAACCCTGATCCTTTTCCTGCATCTTGCGCCAGATCGAGTAGGGCTTTTTGGCACGACCCTGCACGTCGGCCTCGATATCCGCCTTTTCCAGTTCGACCCGCATGTCGGCGGTGATCTTCTGCACCACATCGCCTGTTTCGCGTTGCAAGGTGATGTAACGGCGCAAGATCGAGTTGCGGCCTTCGGGGTTGAGCACCCGAAAGGACAGGTCTTCGAGCTCATCACGCATCCATTGCATGCCCATACGGCCCGCAAGTGGTGCGAAAATATCCATCGTCTCGCGTGCCTTTTGCGCCTGCTTTTCAGGGCGCATCGACTTGATCGTGCGCATATTGTGCAGACGGTCCGCGAGTTTGACGAGCGTTACCCGCAAATCGCGGCTGGTCGCCATGAAGAGCTTACGAAAGTTCTCGGCTTGCTTGGTCTGTGTCGAGGTCAGCTGCAGGTTTGTCAGCTTCGTGACGCCGTCCACAAGATCAGCAATTTCGCGTCCGAAGCGCTTTTCGACCTGTGCGTAGGAAGCCTTGGTATCCTCAATCGTATCATGCAGCAGGGCGGTTACGATGGTGGCGTCATCCATCTGTTGACCGGCGAGAATTTCGGCAACGGCCACCGGATGGGTAAAATAGGGCTCACCCGAATGGCGGAACTGTCCGTCATGCATTTCCGCGCCGAAGAGGAAAGCATCGTTCAGGAGCGGTTGGTTGGTGTTGGGATTGTAGGTGCGGACCGTCGCGATCAGATCATCAGCCGTCGTCATGGGGTCCGCGCCTATCCATATCAGGCCGGGGTTGCGGCCTTATCGCTGTCCTTGCGCATCCATCAGCGCGCGCAGCAGTTTTTCCTCGGACATATCGTCTTCGACGGGTTTGTCCGTTTCGGCACCCATCAGAAGCGACATGCTGTCCTCTTCCGGTTCGTCAACCTCGATCTGGGTCTGGTTCGCCTCAATCATGCGCTCGCGCAGATCGTCGGCCTGCTGGGTCTCTTCTGCGATCTCGCGCAGGGACACGACAGGGTTCTTGTCGTTGTCGCGGTTCACCGTGATTGGGGCGCCTGCGGAAATCTCACGCGCACGATGTGCAGCAAGCATCACAAGCTCAAACCGGTTGGGAACTTTATCGACGCAATCTTCGACAGTGACGCGGGCCATGGACGTACTCCAACATGCAAATGGGGTCAGAAGCCGCTTATTTAGAGCGTTGTCAGGGCATTGACAAGCCCTGTATTCGTGGGGTCAAGCGGTCGTAATCGCCCCAATCGTCGTGTCCACAATCGCATAGAGCGTGGCGCGATCTGTCCCTGCTGCGGCAGACACGACCATGCCATTCACAATTGCCGTCAGAAAAGCCGCATGCTGGGCCAGAGGCCGTGGCGGCTCAGCCAAGTCTGCGTCCATAGCCAGAAGACGGGCCATGTTCAACGTAAAGGCGTGATTGGCACGGGCGATTGCCGCATCGATGCGCGGGTCCACCTGAGACATTTCGAGTGTCGTCCGACAGCGCAAACATCCGGGCGGGGCTGCTGTGTCTGTCAGCCTTTCCGCACTGGCCCGCAAAACCTGGTGCAAGGCTTCGCGTGCGGTCTCATTTTCTGCGATCGCCGCCTGCACGCGTAAATCAAAGCGTTCAGCATAATGGTCAAGCGCCACGACAAGCAGATCGGCCTTGTCACCATAAAACTTGTAAAGGCTCGCGCGGGCAGCACCTGTCGCCTGGCTCAGATCATCCAAGGACGCATCCGCAAACCCCTTGCGCCAGAACGTGTCCGTGAGGCCATCAAGAACGGTCTTTTCTTCAAAACCACGCGGTCTGCCACGCTCGGGTTTCGTTTGATCTCTTATTTGTGAACTCATCAGTATTTTATTCTAGCATCGATTTATGTATTGCTGAGTTCACAAATAGTCCGAAAGGGAAAAATTACCATGCTTCGCCAATGGAAAACCGCTGTCGTAGTGGCCGTGCTCGCTGGCTCTGCCTATGCGCAAGACATCGAAAAAATGACGCTCACCGACATGACACTCAACCCGCATCCGCAATTCGAGGATGTTTCGGCGGCATTTCTAACCGGGCGTTTTGATCAAGAGGGGCTCTACGCCGCAAACTCCGTCTTGGGCGCAGGCGCGGTCTTTCCGCCGCATCATCACAATGATGACAGGCTGTCCGTCGTCATAGAAGGGACCATGTATCTTGGTACGGGCGACACGGTTAACCCCGCCAATGAACAAGAGTTTCCCGCAGGCAGTGTCGCGCTTACGCCCGCGGGCACGGTACACTACATGGTCGCGCGAAGCGGTGATGTTCGCATCCTCGAAATCGGCTCCGGCCCCTCGGCAACGGACTTCTCCGAATAATGACAGCAAGGCGGTCCCGTTCGAGGGGCCACCTATGTCATGGCGACGACAGATGCGATATCGTGCGCATCGCGTTCGGCAAGAATCTCTTTGACCGTCTTATCCAGCAAGGGATGGCGCCAGTCAGCGGCAATATCGGCCAGCGGCACAAGGACAAAGGACCGATCCTGCAGACGGGGATGCGGCAGGATCAATTCATCAGGCGCCTGATCCTGCTGTTCCGTCAACGACAGGTTGCGCCAATACGCATGTGTTTTGGGGTCCGGCAAAACCCTGTCGCCCAGTGCGATCAGATCAAGATCAAGGGTCCGTTCTGTCCAACGAGCATTGCGAATGCGCCCGGCCTGCCCTTCGATCTGATGCAGGAGCTGCAGGATGTCTTGCGCGGTCCGGGTCGTCTTCATCGCAACCGCTGCATTTACAAAGTCGGGGCCTGCATCGGCGGGAAATGCCGGTGTGACATAGAGTTGACTTCTCATTAGGGGAGCTTGGGTCGACAATTCGAGCAATTCCACGGCTCGATTTACCGTTTCCGTCGGGTCACCCCATGGCGATTTCTCGTTGCTTCCCAATGCTATGAGCGCCATATCGCCGAACTGAGTCATATTCGCTACTTGCCAGTTTTGGGGAAAAAGCTAAGGTAACGAATGTTTTGCATGATGCAAGCCACTCAGCATGTCAGAAATGCAGGACGGGATTTGGAAGGATACATTGCATGTTTTATCGGGACGAGCGCTTAGCGCTCTTCATCGATGGTTCGAACCTCTATGCCGCTGCAAAGTCACTCGGGTTTGACATCGACTACAAACTGTTGCGTCAAGAGTTTATGCGTCGTGGCAAGATGTTGCGAGCTTTTTACTACACGGCACTGCTGGAAAATGATGAGTATTCGCCGATCCGGCCACTCGTGGATTGGTTGCACTACAACGGTTTCACAATGGTCACGAAACCGGCCAAGGAATACACCGACAGCATGGGCCGCCGGAAGGTCAAAGGTAACATGGATATCGAGCTTGCCGTCGATGCGATGGAGCTTGCGCCATATGTCGATCACGTCGTGCTGTTTTCCGGCGACGGTGATTTCCGCCCGCTGATCGAGGCATTGCAGCGCAAAGGCGTGCGTGTCTCTGTCGTTTCGACCATTCGCAGCCAGCCGCCAATGATTGCAGACGAGCTGCGCAGGCAGGCTGACAACTTCATCGAACTTGATGAATTGCGCGACGTGGTCGGTCGCCCGGCGCGCGAGCCACGGGTCAACACGCAAGAAGAAGTAACCGAGGAAAGCTAGGGCGCGGCCCTTATCGTGGTGCCTGTGCCAAGGCGCCACGGGCACGCGTGCTGGACCTTGGCGCAGCGACTCCTTAACTCTAGACTGAGTTGACCGGAGGCTGACATGCACAAACCACCGCTGACCCTCTATCTTGCGGCACCACGCGGGTTCTGTGCCGGTGTTGATCGTGCGATCAAGATCGTTGAAATGGCGCTCGAAAAATGGGGTGCGCCGGTTTTTGTGCGGCACGAGATTGTTCACAACAAATACGTGGTCGACGACTTGCGCGGCAAAGGTGCTGTGTTTGTCGAGGAACTTGACGAATGCCCTGACGATAGGCCGGTGATCTTCTCAGCCCATGGCGTGCCCAAATCCGTTCCCGCTGCAGCACAAGCGCGACAGATGGTCTATGTCGACGCCACCTGCCCACTTGTCAGCAAAGTCCATATCGAGGCGCAGCGCCACGCCGATAACGGTTTGCAAATGATCATGATCGGTCACGCAGGCCATCCCGAAACCGTTGGCACGATGGGACAATTGCCCGAAGGTGAGGTGCTGCTGGTTGAGACAGTTGAAGACGTGGCCACGGTCGCTGTGCGCGACCCTGAAAGGCTGGCTTTTGTGACGCAGACCACCCTCTCGGTTGATGACACGGCAGACATCGTTGCAGCACTGCAGGCACGCTTCCCGGCAATCGTGGGACCACATAAAGAAGATATCTGCTATGCCACCACCAATCGGCAGGAGGCGGTCAAGGCCATGGCGCCAAAATGCGACGCGATGCTGGTCGTGGGTGCACCGAATTCGTCAAACTCCAAACGGCTGGTTGAGGTCGGCGCGCGCGCGGGCTGCGCTTACGCACAATTGGTGCAGCGCGCCAGCGATATCGACTGGCGCGCACTTGACGGCATCGGGTCGGTCGGCATCACGGCGGGCGCATCCGCCCCTGAAGTACTGATCAATGAGGTGATTGAGGCATTTCGTGCGCGCTATGACGTCACAGTTGAAATGGTCGTCACTGCGGAAGAGAATGTGGAATTCAAAGTGCCGCGGGTCTTGCGAGAGCCCGCGTGACCCAGCGCGCCATTTATCCTCAAGGGGTGTCAGCCGCCGATATTCCGCTCAAGCTGTCGCCCGGGATCATCTCGAACGGACATCTTTTCCTGACAGGCATGACGGGCAGCGGCCCCGACCAGACCATACCGGACGACCCCGAGGCGCAATTTCACGCTGCCTTTCAAAAGATTACCGACTTGCTCCTAGCGGCAGATTTGGACTTTGGCGCCGTCGTCGAGATGACGAGTTACCATGTTGATCTTGAAGCGCATTTTGATGCGTTTAGCGCTGTGCATGCGCAATATGTCAAGCCGCCCCACCCCGCCTGGACTGCTGTCGAGGTTGCAGGATTACGCCGCAATGGCGCTTTGGTCGAAATCCGGGTGATCGCACGCGTGGATTGAGCCACGCAGTTTTTTCAGAAAAATCTGTGCCAAATCCTTTCACAAAGGATTTGAACCCAATTCTTATGATAAGAATTGCGCCCCGCCGAAACCACGCTAGGCTGTCGCCTATGATATCTTTGCAATTCCTTCTGACCGCGATTGTGGTCTGTATCGCCCCCGGGACGGGTGTGATTTACACGCTTGCGCTGGGACTTGGCCAAGGGCGCCGCGCGGCCATTGCTGCCGCCGTCGGCTGCACATTCGGGATCGTTCCGCATCTGGCGGCAGCAACGCTTGGCCTGGCCGCACTTCTCCATACCAGCGCTTTGCTCTTTCAGATCGTCAAGTTTGCGGGTGTCGCATATCTGCTTTACCTCGCATGGCAAGCGCTGAAGGCCGACGGCGCGCTTGCCGTTCGCGGTGAGACGACATCCACCCCAATGGTCAAAATCGCGATACGCGGCGCACTCATCAATATCCTGAACCCCAAGCTGTCGATCTTCTTTCTGGCATTGTTGCCACCATTCCTGTCGGGCAACCCCGCAACGGTCACCGCCGAAATGGTCTTGCTTGGTGCGATCTTCATGGCGCTGACTTTTGTGATCTTCGTGCTTTACGGCGTCTTCGCAGCATTTGCTCGTGACTGGCTCTTGCGCAGTGAGGCGGTGATGCGTTGGCTCAATCGCTCCTTTGCTGCAATATTTGCGGCACTTGGCCTTCGGCTTGCTTTTGAAAAGGCATGAGCGACTATCACACGTTTGAAGGCGAGGTCGTTCCAATGCCGTGGGGCAAGTCGACCTACACCGTCCTGCCTTTGCCAGATGAGATCGCCGCCGCGCTCCAATCCGAACGGGCAAAGCGTGTGGAGGGAGAGATCAACGATCATCCGGTTAATCTGGCGCTGACCAAGGCGCCCGTTATTGATCAGGTCTTTCTTTGGGCCGGGAAGTCGCTTTTGGACGAAATCGGCATCACACCCGGCGACCGGCTTGAGGTGCGGCTGCGCAAGGCAGACGATAGCGTTGACACGCCCGAGGACGTAATGCGCGCCCTCAGAGAGGCAGATATGACAGCAACCTGGGAGGCCTTCACCCCGGGCAAAAAGCGCGGCCTCTTGCACCAGATCAAGACGGCCAAACGAGCCGAAACCCGCGCCAAACGCATCGCCAAACTGATTTCTGATCTGACATGAACACAATCCCCCGCTCCGCACTGATACTTGGCCTCGCCGGGCTGATCCCGTTTCTGTGGGGTGCTGCAACGGTTCTATCGCCGGCATTGAATCAATGGGGCCTGATGAACCTAGGACCACGATTTTCCGGCTATTTTGTCGGTTTGCAATACGGAGTGATCATACTTGCATTCATGTCTGGCGTATTGTGGGGTTTTGCGACCAAAGCAACCGGACGGGCTGCGACGGCAGGGTACGTTCTATCGGTCATTCCGGCGCTATGGGCATTTTTTATGGTTGGTGCCGGTCCCGCTTCGAGCGCAGTCAACCTGATTGTCGGATTTCTGGCCTTGTTGCTGCTGGATTGGCATTTCTGGAAACTGGAACTCGCTCCACCATGGTGGATGCATTTGCGGGTCTTGCTTACGGCGATTGTCGTTGCCTCATTCCTGCCGTTGGTGATCTGAATGGTCGATGAACGGACAATCGCCTGGTATGACAATGCCGCCGCAGAATACGAAGAACTGGTGCGTACCGGTTCCGCAAGTGATCGGTTGCAGGAGTTTATGGCGCTTCTGCCAAAAGGCGCTTCGGTGCTAGACCTTGGATGCGGGCCTGCCATCGCCTCGGTTCACATGCGGGCGGCGGGATTTCGGCCTGACCCTGTTGATGCCTCGCAAGGGCTGATTGATCTTGCCAATCAGGCGCATGATATCAGTGCCCGCTATTTGACCTTCGACGATCTGGATATGGTTGCGGCCTATGACGGGGTCTGGGCGAACTTCTCGCTCTTGCACGCACCGCGCGCTGATCTGCCCCGACATCTGGCCGCCATCGCAACCGCACTGCGCGATCGGGGCGTGTTTCATATCGGTATGAAGGTCGGGACAGGGGAAGAACGCGACAGGATTGATCGTAAGTACACCTATGTGACGATCCCTGAATTACACGGTTTGCTGGAAGGCGCCGGGTTTGACGTTATCGCGGTTGAAGAAGGCGAAGAGCGTGGTTCTGCGGGCACCGTCGATCCCTTTGTGATCATGCGGGCGCGCAAGCGTGGCTGAGCTTTTTGCCTATACCGACGGCGCCTGTTCCGGCAACCCCGGCCCCGGTGGCTGGGGCGCGTTGCTGATCGCACGCGATGGTGACCGGGTGTTGAAAGAGCGGGAATTGAAAGGCGGTGCGGCTGAGACCACCAACAACCGTATGGAACTGATGGCCGCGATCACCGTACTTGAGACACTGGAGCGTCCGACAAAGCTCACTGTCGTGACGGACAGCAAGTATGTGATGGATGGCATCACAAAGTGGATCCATGGCTGGAAGGCAAAGAACTGGACGAAGAAGGGGCTCAAGAATGTTGAGCTCTGGCAGCGCCTGGATACGGCCGCAGCCCGTCACGATGTGACATGGGAATGGGTGAAAGGGCATGCGGGCCATCCGGAAAATGAGCGCGCGGATGAGCTTGCGCGCGCAGGCATGGCGCCCTTCAAATGAGTGCGCCGCTGCTTTTCCTGCCGGGCATGATGTGCGACGCACGACTTTACGGCCCGCAATTGGCCGTATTTTCGGCCACTCGTCCGGTCATGGTGGCGCCGTTTGGACTGCATGAAACAGTGGAAGAGATCGCGGCAGGGGTGCTGGCCCACGCGCCGCCACACTTTGCGCTTGCAGGCCTGTCCATGGGCGGCATCGTCGCGATGGAGGTGATCCGCCAGGCGCCGGAACGGGTCACCCGTCTGGCGCTGCTGGACACAAACCCCAAAGCCGAAGACCCAGCCATTGCCGCGCGGCGCGAGCCGCAGATTGCAAAGGTTCGCGAAGGGGGATTGCGCACTGTGATGCGTGACGAGATGAAGCCCAACTACCTGACCGATGGTCCGAACACAGGCGCGATCCTCGATCTCTGCATGGCCATGGCGGAAACACTCGGCCCAAAGGCGTTCATTTCCCAATCTCGCGCCTTGCAGTCCCGCCCCGATCAGCAAGACACGTTACGCCGCATCACCGTGCCAACCTTGGTCCTGTGTGGTAAGGATGATGCGCTCTGCCCACTGCATCGCCATACGCTGATGCACGAACTTGTTCCCGGCTCTACGCTGACGGTGATCAAGGGCGCAGGGCATCTTCCGACGCTGGAACAACCTGATGCAACGAACGAGGCGATTGGCGCATGGCTGACCCGATAATCCCCGACGACCTTCTTGCACTCTTACAACGGGTTGATACGCCAACCGTCTGCAACGCGATCGAAGTGGCGCAGGGCAAACGTGGGTTTGATGCCTTCACCAAGGGCACCATGCAATGCTCGGCACCCGGTGAGGTCATGGTGGGCTTTGCTCGAACGGCCAAGATCGCAGGACGCGAACCGCCGAATGATGCCCCCGATGTGATCCGCGCGCGCCGTTTGGATTACTTTCGCGCCATGGCCGCGGGGCCCCGTCCAACCATAGCGGTGATCGAAGATGTGGACTTTCCCCATTGTGTCAGCGCCTGGTGGGGCGAGGTTCATACAAATGTGCATAAGGGCCTCGGCCTGAACGGCGCGCTGACGAATGGCGTGATGCGCGATCTGGGTGATCTGGCCGCAGGGTTCCCGGTGGTCGCTGGATCAATAGGGCCGTCTCATGCCTTCGTACATGTTCGCGAGCTGGGTACACCTGTGACAGTGTTCGGATTGCAGGTACAACAAGGCGATCTCGTCCATGCCGACCGACACGGCGCTTTGATCATCCCGCCGGACGTCATCCCTGATCTGAAAGCCGCAATTGAAAAGATGTGGGCGGGGGAGCAGATCATCCTCGGCCCGGCAAAAGAACCGGGATTTGATCTTGAAAAGCTGTTGGCCGCCTGGGCAGACTTTGAAAGGGCGCGGACCTGAGGCGCCAAGCCCCATTGCTGCAGATGTTGGGCAAGCTGGTTGGGCAGGAACCGCGAAACTACGAAGGCAGCTGAATTCGCAGTGCTTCATTGGCGTCGCGCACAACAAATTCCTGTTTTACGTGCCGCAGTACACGTCGTTGGCCGCCGAAGGCCACCATGTCCTCGGCCCAGTCAAGGCTCACCCATTTGTAGCCGCTGTGTTCCGGGTTCAAGACAATCTCGACGTCGTAATCCACAAAGGCTACGAAAACCGGCACAAGTGTAATCGCGTCGCGATGCGGCTCGTAAAACTGCTCGCAGATATCGGCAGAGTAGAGCCGCAGCGGGCTCAGCCCCGTTTCCTCGCGCATCTCACGCAATGCGGCTTGCCAGGCTGTTTCCTCTGCTTCAATCGTGCCGGTGACCTGGCACCATTCCCCCATAAGTGTGGCGCTGCGCTGCAAAAGCAGCACCTCGGCCTCTCCCGCCACTTCCCGCAAAATGACCAACGAGACCGAGAAGGACTGGATCGGAAGGTCAGCCATCGTCCTCGCTGACCTTGAGCACGATCTTTCCGATATGCGCGCTGCTTTCCATCCGTGCATGCGCTGCGGATGCATCGGCCAGCGCGAATTCCTGATCCATGACCGGCGCGATCTGACCATTGGCGAGCAATGGCCAGACATGCGCGCGCAGCTCATCCGCGATACGCGCCTTGGCCAGGTCAGTTTGCGGGCGCAAGGTTGATCCGGTGAAGGTCAACCGCCGCGTCATGAGTTGGACCATGTTCAGTTCGGCTTTCATCCCTTGCAGAAATGCGATCTGGACCAGTCTGCCATCGTCAGCGAGTGCTTTGAGGTTGCGCTGCATATAGGGGCCGCCGACCATGTCAAGGATGACATCTGCACCGCCTTCGGCTTTCACTTTTTCAACAAAGTCGTCCTCTCTGTAGTTGATGGTGATCTCAGCCCCCAAATCGCGGCAAGCGGCACATTTTTCGTCCGATCCGGCGGTGGTGAAGACCCGCGCCCCCTTTGCGCGCGCCAATTGGATCGCTGTGGTGCCAATCCCTGATGAACCGCCATGGACGAGAAACCGCTCTCCCGCGTTCAGACCACCGCGCATGAAGACATTGGACCAGACCGTAAAGAAAGTCTCGGGAAGGCACGCCGCCCGCTTTGACGACATGCCACCCGGCGCCGGGAGGCAGTGCACGGCAGGTGTCGCCACATATTCCGCATAACCGCCACCGGGAAGAAGTGCGCAGACCCGATCACCGGCCTTCGGTGAGGTCACACCGGCGCCAACCGCCACGACCTCGCCTGCAGCCTCAAGCCCGGGCAGGTCACTCGCACCCTTGGGTGGGTCATAAAGCCCCGCGCGTTGCAGCGCATCGGGGCGATTGACGCCAGCATAATGGACCTTGAGAACGACCTGATCATACGCGGGTTCGGGCATGGGCCTATCCGTCAGTTTCAGGACTTCGGGCCCGCCGGGACGCGTAATCTCAATCGCTTTCATCATAATAACCTTCTCGTCTTCAGCCATCTATGCGGCAGGACGCAGGCAAACACAAATTGCATCGGGCAAATGATCAAGATGGACGGGGCATATCGGCTTACTGTTCGCGCCAGATTCCCGGCAAATCACCCCGCGGGGTGCCGCTGGGTGCTTTGATGCCTGCCATGATCCGCGCGAGCGGAGTAGTGAAAGGTTTCAGAATAGTACTGTCATTAACGCGGGCCTTCACTTTCTCGAACTGCATGACGTCAGCGATGCGCCGGTCAATAAATGCGTTCGTCGCCTGCCCGTCGAGACTGTCATCGCCCAACCAATAAAGCACGACGGAGGCATAGACACCGGACAATGTCAGGCGTTTTGTATACCAGTTGCCATCGGTGGACGTGTCGCCAAGCGCAGTCCAGATCTGATCTGCCGTGCCCCAGATCAACTGCGTGCCCAAAGGCGCCATATGGGGGAGCGCAAACAGCGTCATGCCGCGCCGGACCGCCTCTTTATCATCAATCGCTGCAAGGCGCAGACGGATGGCGTGCGCGACGCGATCGCGGAACCGCATTGTTGTCAGGTCTTCCTCACCAAGCGCAGCCACCATTTGCGTATCCCCACGTTCGTGAAATGCAACCGCAAGGTCCACCGCCCCGCGCGGACAGGCCGCCTCGGCAGCGGCGCGGCCGAGGCCGGTGTCCTGGATGGCTGCAGAGAAAGCTGCCGGTGACCAGCCATCAAATGCCACATGCGGCAGGATTGCGTCGAGAAGTTGCTCTTTGATCGGATCGCTTGGCATGACATCCTCTCTCGTCCAATGGCACTGGACAAAATAGCCCGTGTTTGCTATCTGCCCACTTCCTGCAATTTTTGCAAATCCAACTTAGAAAGGTGGTGTCAACCACATGCAGGTAAGTGTTCGTGATAACAACGTCGATCAGGCGTTGCGTGCTCTGAAGAAAAAGCTTCAGCGTGAAGGCGTGTTTCGTGAAATGAAGCTAAAGCAGCATTTCGAAAAGCCGTCGGTGCGCAAAGCACGCGAAAAGGCCGAAGCGATCCGCCGTCAGCGTAAGCTGGCGCGGAAAAAGCTGCAGCGCGAAGGTTTGCTGTAAAGCGGCTCACGCGATTGGCGCGACGATCATACCCCCGGCTGAGCGATCAGGCGGGGGTTTATTTTATGCCGCGCGGGTGACTGGGGCACCCTCTTGCAACTTGAAATCGTCAATCAGCGCGGCAAGCTGCTCGGCATGTTGGGCGATATCTTCCGACGCGGTACTGGTATCGTCGGCCATCACCATGTTCTTTCCGGCCAGATCGTTGATCAGATTCATCGCTGATGAAAGGCTCCGCAGGCTACCAATCTGGCTTTCAGAGCGTGTTGCGACACTCCCCAGCACATCGTCCACTTGCATGATTTCTTGCACAATCTCTTGCAGCGCTGCACCCGCTTCGTCCACGAGCGTGCCGCCTTCCTGAACGTGGACCCGGCTTTCGTCGACCAGTGTCTTGATCTCAAGCGAGGCGTCACTGGCCCGCTGCGCCAATGCGCGCACCTCAGAGGCAACAACGGCAAACCCGCGTCCTGCAGCGCCCGCGCGTGCCGCCTCGACACCGGCATTCAGCGCAAGAAGATTCGTTTGGAATGAGATATCCTCAATCATTTCGATAATCGCGCCGATCTGATCAGATGAGGAACGAATGCGCCCCATCGCCTCAACAGCGCTTTGTGTCAGATCAGCCGATTTCGTGGCTGCGGTGCGCGCATTGCCGGCGAGTGAGGTTGCTGACTGGATTTCCTGACCGAACACCTCAACCTCGGACGACAAGTCTGTCACCTTGTTGGTCGTGTCCTGAATCGTCTCCAGTTGTTCGGTGGAGCGCTTTGTCAGATCAACGGCTGACGACTTCATGCTGTGGGAAGAGGCATCAAGCTGCCGAATGGTCGTTGCAATAGCGCGCAAAACCGAACGCAACCGATCCGAGGCGGCATTAAAGTCGCTGCGAATGGTGTCATATTCCGTATCAAGCGGCTGTTCGAAATGACAGGTCAGGTCAGCCTGTGCAAGCGCGGCAAGCCCTTCGGTAACGAGTTCCACGACCTTACCATGTTTTGCATTGAGTTCGGCCTCATCACTCGCCTTCATCTCTTCGGCTTCGCGCCGCATGGCCAGCGTTTCCTGCTTGAAATGATAAATAGCGCGGGCCATGCGGCTGATTTCATCCTTGCGATCAATGCTGGGAACCCATTTCGAAAAGTCGCCCTCAACAAAACCATAGACAATCACGGTGAGCCGTTTGATCCGCCAGATCATCCATTCAAAGCTGCCGATCGCAAATGCCCCAACACACAGGATCGATGCGATGCCGAACCAAATAAGGAATCGCTCGTCCTTTGCTGTTTCCGCTTGCAAACCTGCCGCGATCACGTCGATTTGCTGTGCCTTCGCGATCTCGGCGTTGCGCAAAACTTCAATCCATGCGGTTGACAACTGAAACCATTGCGGCGCCGTGAGGTCGCCGAAGTCACCTGTGGTGTGCCCGCGTGAGATGATGTCACGCGCGTTCTGTAGGGCCGTGAAAGCAGGGGTCTGATAGAGCGCGTCGAGCTCAGCCATGCTGCGGCGTCTTTTTGCGGTTTCAAGCAAAAGCGCCGTCTGCGCACCAGCATGCTGTTGAAATGCCCGGTAAACCTCGGTTGAGAAACCGCCGCCAATGCCCGTAGCGCCCATTGCACGTTCAAGACCTGCACGCTCTTTCGCGGCGGCAAGCAAGGACCTTGAGGCCTTCAGCGCCTCTAGTGAACCATCCACGCCTTCGCCGCTAAGCGGATAGGCAACAAGCAAAAGATCATTGATAATCGCAGTGTAGTAACCCGCCATTTCCGGAACTGTTACGCGCAGTTCAAGCACTTGCCTGCGCATATTGCGCAACCTGTCAAGCGCTGCGGATGCTTGAGAGAATTCGGTACTCCGCTCTTCCACCAGGAGCGGCGTATCGTTCAGCGCCATGGGTAGAACCGCTAACGTCGCCTGATGCTGTTCAACCAGTGAACCGCGAAAATTCGCGCCCGATGACGCAATGAAACCAGCGGAGTAGCCGCGTTCCTTCTGAAGTTCATGGATCAGATCGTTAATGTGACTCTGCTGCGCGGCCTGTTCCGCCGCAAGCACTGCGTTTTGTGTCTGACTGTTTGCATCGTCCAATACGCGGGACGCAAAGTAGGCAGACAATGCCAAAAGCGGCACGATGATAAAAACCATTACCAAACGAAGTTTCATGGGTTTGCCCGAATAAATTGTATCACTCTTGTGATTTCACAAAGCCCCTAAGGCTTCGTGAACAGCCCAAGGACCGTCACGCTGTCAGGGGCAGGAAGACGTGAAAATACCACGCAAATTCAACATTACCTGAAACGCTGGCATCCACGGCTGCTCCCTATATCGGCGCGTACAAGAGCGAATCGAGCACCTTGCGCGGGTTTTCTCCCTTTCCGCGTCGCACCTTTCGAATTTTGTCACGACCAAACTTGGGCGCGTTGCGCGCCATTGCAACAAAGGAACCACGGATGCATTTCATGAACAAATCAGCCATTTTTGCGCTGATGGGGCTTATTCCAACTGCCGGCCTGGCCGACTTTTCGGGCGCCTATGGTGGCTTGAGCATCAACAGCGTTAGCGGCACAACAACATTTGGAGACGAGCTGCTCGTTTTTGGTGATACAGAGCTTGGATTGGGCATAAAAGAAGATACCGCTTTCGGCGGTTTCGGCGGGTATCAAATTCAAAGCGGGAATTTTGTCTATGGCGGCGAGATCGCGTTGACCAGTGCTGCCGATGGTGGCCTTGCCGGTATTCAGATCGAAGGGCTTGATACGCTGACCACTGATATCAAGGGTCGCGTCGGTTATGTCCTGAATGATCGTGTGATGGCCTATGGCACAGCGGGCTTTAGCCGGGTTGACGTGGATCTTGGTTCACTCGACGCGCAAGAAGACCTTGAGGCTGACGGTTTTATCATTGGTGTCGGGCTAGACTATCTGGCAACAGACAGCATTGTTTTGGGTGCCGAGTTCACCAACCGGCAAGTTGACGGTTCGGTCGCAGATACAATCTTTGCCGAAGAACTTGACGTTGAGCTTGACGTGCAGTCTTTGGCGTTGCGCGCAGCATTCAAATTCTAACTCCCAAGGCCACTCACGGCCGAAACCGCGCGGCTGTCCCTCGCAGCCGCGCGGTTTTTTGTTCAAAGCGTGATGCGGAACTGTGCAAAGCCGGTTTCGCTTTGCCCCGCTTCTTCGATTGTTACACCCGGCACGCTGTCGGCATAGGCCGCACCGGCGGGGCCAGTTTCGAAGATCACGGTCGTACCCTCCATTGGCGCGAAGGACCAGTTGCCGTCGGCGCGTGGGCTCACCGTGCCCTGCTCGACAATATACCGGACGATGACGTCGCGGTTCGTATCAGGCCCTTCGAAGATGACCGTTGAACCATCAGCGCCGGGGAAAGACCCACCGCCCGAGGCGCGGTAGTTGTTGGTCGCCAGGATAAACTCTTGATCGGGTGCGATGGGTGCGCCATCAAATTGCAGATCGATGATCCGGTTCGCGTCCGGGTTCACCACGGCCCCGTCCCGGTCGAACTTTGCTGGCTGCGACAAGTCGATCTGATATGTCACGCCATCAATCACGTCGAAGTTGTAGCTGGGGAAGTCCGGATTCAAGAGGACGGCATCGCTTGCCCCCGCTTCGACCTGATTGAACATACCCGCGCTACGCTCCAGCCAGTCCTTGATCTGGGCACCGGTGACTTTCACAGCGCGGACGGTATTGGGGTAAAGATAGAGGTCGGCGACATTCTTGATTGCGACGTCACCCACCGGTACGTCTGTGAAGTATTCCGGTCCGCCGCGCCCACCGGCCTTGAACGGTGCCGCCGCAGACAGGATGGGCAGCCCTTCATATTCCGTGCCAACCATCTGATCCTTGATGTACCACATCTGCGCGTTGGAGACGATCTGGACCGATGGGTCATCGGCGACCAGCGCGAAGTAACTGTGCAGCGCGGCATCCGTTTTGCCCACGGCAGTCCGGACATAGGCAAGCGTTGCGTCGTGTATATCCTGCACTGAGTCGAGCACCGGCTGGTAGTCACCCACAAGCGGCGTGATGCTCCGGTCTTCTTCCCGCCGCGAAATCGGGCGCGCCTCGGATGTATGAGACAGAATGCGCCAGCCATTGCCGTCACGCTCCAGAAGCAGATCGACCAGGCCCATATGGCTGCCCCAGAAACCGGCCATGACGCCAGGTTTGCCACCGATTGTGCCAGCGGCGGGGTCGACGCCCGCCCAATCGTCGTAGTTCGACGATGGGAAGACGAGATGGCTGTGCCCTGTGAGGATCGCATCAATCCCGTCCACTGCGGCAAGCGGGATCGCAGCATTCTCCATCCCGTCTTCATGGTCGGCCGCACCGATCCCCGAATGGGCCAAGGCAACGATGATATCAGCCCCTTCCTCTTTCATTCGCGGGACATAGGCGCGGGCGCTTTCGATGATGTCGCGCGCCTGTACGTTGCCTTCCAGATGCTTCCGATCCCAGTTCATGATCTGCGGCGGGACAAAGCCAACGAGGCCGATCTTGATCGGATGCGCGGTGCCATCACCATCGACAATCTCGCGGTCGAGGATCGTATAGGGCGGCACAAGGGTTGTATCCGCCGTGGGGGAGGCACCCATTTCCTTGACCACATTGGACGAGATAACGGGGAAAGCCGCTCCCGCGACGGACTTCATCAGGAACGAAATCCCGTAGTTGAATTCGTGATTGCCGAGCGTCGAGGCATCAAAGCCCAGCGTATTCATGGCCGTGATGACCGGGTGCATGTCGCCTTCGGCCATGCCACGCTCATAAGCGATATAGTCGCCCATCGGGTTCCCTTGCAGGAAGTCCCCGTTGTCGAGTAGCAGCGAATTGGTTGATTCAGCGCGCACATCCTGAATGATGCTGGCCGTACGCGACAGGCCCACAGTATCGACCGCGCGGTCGGCGTAGTAGTCATAAGGAAAGACGTGAACATGCAGGTCCGTGGTTTCCATCAGCCGCAGATGCGCCTGGTTGGGCGCGGCATTGGCCGAAAACGGATGCAACGCGATCAGGCCCGCAGACCCAGCGATGAAATGACGTCGGTTCAGTTGAATTGGCATTGTGAAGCTCCCTCTCCAGTACGGACAGGTTAGACCCTTGCTGCGTGATGTCACAAGTTGATGATGATGGACTTGCCCGATGAGAGCCTGGTGTTGACTTGCAAAGCAGCATTGCCAGAGGTTCATGTCCGCGAAACTGGCCTTCTGCAGTGATACCGCTGCATTCAAGAGAAGCTGAGTGTTCAGAACCGGAGGGTTAACGACTTTAAATGTCCACTTTGCGGGTATTCGGTTGAAAAGCTTTAGTTGATCGGGAGGTAAGTCGCTGCTTCAATTTCTCTTGTAGGGAGGGGTGGCGATGATGGGACCGAAGCAGGAAGCACAGGCAGCGTTGTTCTACGAGTTCTCGCTGAAGGACCATCTTCCACAAGATCACCTTCTGCGCTCGATTAATCGGTCCGTCGATCTAGGTAGCATCCGGGCACATCTATCAGGTTTCTGAAGCCACACTGGCCGTAGATCCAGAACTTCTGATCCGGATGTTGCTGGTTGGGTACTGCTTTGGCATCCGGTCAGAGCGGCGGCTCCGCGAAGTGGTGCATCGGAAACTCGCGTAGCGCTGGTTTCTTTAGGTGGGCATGTTTCGTCAATTCCTTTTCTTGGGCCTTCTTAGGATCAGCGACGCTCGAAAGGGTTCAGGCTTCTTTTCGTGCTCGACACCCGGCGATGTCGGCGGACATGATGGGGTGTGAAGGGTCGGACTGGCCTGCTGCCGGTTTCGTGGACGCCGAGATACGGTGTTTATGAAACTGGAGAATCTACATG
>NZ_JAXBMB010000007.1:0-381704 GCF_033963905.1 Cognatiyoonia sp. IB215182 | reverse complement strand
CACCGCTCGTTTTTCGGACCGTGAATCACGCCGTCCCAAGGAAATCAATGGGTCCTCACCCTAGGCCAATTGAACTACAACCATTCGCTTAGAGAGTTTTGGTCACCTTGCGCAGATGGGGAGGATTGTCCGGATCAAGGCCACGCTGCACTGAAAGCCTTTCTGCGAGACGATAGAATGGCTGGACGCTCAAAAGCGGGTCAACGAGCCAGTGACCAGTTGCGAGAGGTGGCGCTAGAGTTATGACTCGCGCGCCCTGAATCGGTAGCCGTTCCAAGGCCTGTTCCATGCCTTTTCCATCCGGTGTGGACAAGGCGATGACTGGATAGCCGTCACGAAGCACGGCGCTCGGCCCATGCAAGACCTCGGCGCCACTGTAAGACGCTGCATGGATGGCGCATGTTTCTACCAGCTTCAAAGCGAATTCATGCGCCAGACCCAGCGCCGCGCCCCGCGCGATGATCGTTGTTTGATAGGTTTCGCGCAGTGCCTCCAGCACCTCGTCCAGAGCAGGCATTTCGATGTCTTCCTTCATGCAATCGGGAAGCCGGCAAAGTGCTGCGGCAAGGTCATGATCGTCGGCCCAATCAGCAATCAGCCACAGGCCAGCAACAATGGAGTTGAAAAAGCTCTTCGTCGCAGCAACAGCGTGTTCAGGCCCTGCAAGAATGTCGATCACGTCTTGTGCGGCCAACGCCAGCGGGCTCCTCGGCGTATTTGTCAGGGCGACGACATGTCCGCCGTTTTTTGCCAGCGACTGGCAAAGCGCCGCGATATCCTCGCTCCCGCCAGATTGACTGATGGCAAGTGCGGCAAGCCCCTTCATCTTAAGCTCTTTGCCGTAAACCGAATGGATTGAGGGGCCGATTGAGGCAACTGGAAGGCCCAGAACCGACTGGATCGCATAGCTCAGATAGTTGGCTGCGTGATCGGACGAACCACGCGCGACGGTGACGACCGTGTTGGGGTCGAGTTCGCGGAGTGCGGCGGCGATTGCTTGGCTTTTTGATCTGGCTTCGGGTGTGGTGAGGCGTCGGGCCGCCTCGGGCATCTCATTGATTTCCCGGGCCATCCGGGTCGTGGCGCTTTGGGTCATTCTCGGGCGATATCCAACTCGGAGACCGGCGTGGACACCGCAGAAAAGCCGCCCCGCGTCGCGACCGCGAGGGCGCCGCGTTGATTGCCCGCCTCAAGACAGGTTTGGAGAGAAGCGCCATTCAGCCATCGTGACAAGAAGCCCGCGTTGAAAGCGTCTCCGGCGCCGGTTGTGTCTTTGACATCTACTCTGCGGGCCGGTGCAGTTAGCGTTTCGTTTGACGAGAGCAATGTCGCGCCAGCGGCACCACGTTTGACGACTGTGATGGCGCCCATCCGATCGCTCAGGCCAGAGCCTTGGAGGACCTTCATTTCCGCCTCGTTGGGAAGAAACACATCAAGCATGCCGACGAATGGCCGAAGCGCGTCGGCTGTAAAGTTGTCGTCCCAACCACAATCAGCTGAAACAGTCGCGCCAACTGACCGGGCCACTTGCAGTATCTCCGGATCGGCGATCAGGCTGGTGATTTCGCCGATATGGATGTGCTGAAAGCGGTATTTGCCGATATCGTCGGCGCGTATTCTTGGGAAGGCGTCACCAGCCCGGCGGGTGAGAAAGGACCGATCCTCGCCCTTGGCCATGGCCACGGTGATCTGGGGGCCTTCGCTGGCTGGTAGTGGAGCGCATAGCGACAGATCAACCTGGGACGCGGTTAGATCAGGTCGCATCAGTTCGCCAAAGGGCGACGCCGGCAGCATCGCAGCCAGTGACGACCTGTGCCCGAGTTGTGCCAGATGTGCAGCCGTGATGAAGGCCCCGCCGCCGGCATGGGCACCAACCCCATCGGTGAACACTTCCGTGCCGAGTGTTGGCATCCTGGGCAGCCCGGTAAAGATCAGATCGCAATACAGGCGACCGACCGACAATACCGGTGGGTTGTCCTGGTTCATACTCACCGAAGCGCCGCCCCGCTATCGGGATCAAAGATATGTATGTTTTGCGCCTCTGCACCGAGATTGACGGTATTGCCAAGTTCCGGCGGCGTGCGGCCATCGGCCTTCGCGATAATGTCGCCATGGGACGTGCCGACATGGATCAGCGTCTCGTGTCCGAGCGGTTCACGGACATTGACTGATCCGGTGATGAGCGCCGGGCCGTCGACGGGCGCGAGGTCCTCCGGGCGGATCCCAAGCATGACTTTGCGGTGGTCGCTGATCTGCGCGCCAAGTTCCATCCGCGACCCGCCATCAATCTGAATGGCGCCACCCGATACGGTCGCCGGGATCATGTTCATCGCCGGCGACCCGATAAAGCCTGCAACGAAGGTGTTGGCAGGCGCGTGATAGACCTCTGAGGGGGTGCCAATCTGCTGGATGTAGCCGTCTTTCATGATGACGATCCGGTCCGCCATGGTCATCGCCTCGACCTGGTCATGGGTGACAAAAACGATGGTTGCGCCGACGCGCTGGTGGAGCTTTTTTATCTCCAGTCGCATCTGAGTGCGAAGCTGTGCGTCGAGGTTGGAGAGAGGTTCATCAAAGAGGAAGACTGCCGGGTCGCGGACCATCGCGCGGCCAATGGCGACGCGCTGCCGCTGGCCGCCCGACAACTGGCCGGGTTTCCGGGCAAGAAGGTCTGTCATGCCAAGGATCTCGGCGATCTCATCGATGCGCTTTTCCTTCTCTGCGCGGGGCAGCTTTGAGGAACGCAGCCCGAAGCCGATGTTCTTGCGCACCGTCATATGCGGATAGATTGCGTAGTTCTGGAACACCATCGCAATGTCGCGTTCCTTGGGCTCGAGGTTGTTGACCACTTTGCCGCCAATCTCGATGGAGCCGCCGGTCACCTCTTCAAGCCCCGCAATCAGGCGGAGCGTCGTGGATTTGCCGCAGCCCGATGGACCGACGAGGACGACGAATTCGCCATCCTGAATATCGAGGTCGATCCTGTGGAGCACCTCGGTCTGGCCGTAGGTCTTGACCAATTGGCTGAGCTTGAGGTTCGACATCTTTTAGGTCCCCATCACGTCCGCGAAGGCCGCGTTCAGTTTCTTCTCTGCCGTCGCATGCCGGGTTTTGCGCGCGTTTTGCCGGGCGGCAAGGTCGGCGAGCGTCGCTGCATAACCGTCGAGTGCCGGAAGAAGTGCCGCCTTGGCTGGCCCTCCGGGTCGGTCACGCCGCGCTACGAAAGTCTCGGCGGCGACGGTTGTCTTGAATGCGGCCTCATCCATTGTCGGCGGGCGCCCGGTGGCGCCTGCGAAGGCGGCTTGAAAGGCGCTGTAGCCAGCGTCAGAGCCAAGCGGCACTTCTTCTTTGATCACTGCCTTGGCCACGGTGGCCGCGATTTCGTGGGCCTGCCGAAAGCTCAAGCCTTCATCACGCACCAGCGTGTCCGCAAGTTCCGTAATCGTGATGCAGGCGGCATCCGTGGTGCGGGAGACGCGTTCCGCGTTGATCCGGCAGGCTGGCAGGAACGTGGTCAGAAGTCGGAGCACGCGACTGCCGCTCTCAAAGGCGGCGTAACCCGCCTGCTGTACCTCGCCTTCGCTGTCATTCATGTCCGTAAATGGGGTGTTGTGCATTGTACCGACAATCATGTCACAACGCCCCACGGTAACCGATGCCATGTGGCGCAGATGCTCGATGGGTACTGGGTTGCGCTTCTGCGGCATGATCGAGCTGATCTGGACGAGGCTGTTCGGGACGTGGATCTGGCCAACTTCGAAGGCAGACCAGAATTGCAGGTCCTGGATCAGACGGCCAAGATGGATGAAAATCAGCTTGATCGATGAATAAAGGCCGGTGACGTAGTCGACTGACGCGATGCAGCCGTAAGAATTCAGGAGCGGTTCTTCGAAGCCGAGCAGGTCAGCGACGCGCTGACGATCAATCGGGAAGCCAGAGGTCGTAATGGCCGCGGCCCCCATTGGGCAATGTTCAAGGCCATTCGCCTCAGCGTCCAGCCGCCGAGCGTCGCGGAGGATGACTTCGATGATTGCGCCCAAGTAGTGTCCGAAGGTCGTCGGCTGTGCGGGTTGGCCGTGGGTGTACGCCACGATGAGCGTATCCGCTTCCTTGCGCGCCTTTTGGATGAGCGCGTCGGCAAGGGCATGCAGTTCGTCAATCAAAGTGGCAACGCGCTGACGCAGGGCCAGTTTGAAGAGCGTGTGGTCCATGTCGTTGCGGGATCGCGCGGTGTGGAGCGAACCCCCAAGATCGCCTAACCGCGCGCGAAGCTCAGCTTCAACAAGGAAGAAGTAGTCTTCGTGTTCTCCGGTATAGGTCAGCGCCTCGATATCGGCATCGGCCTCGATGGCGGCGAGTGTCTTGGCCAGCACTCTTGCGTCCTTCGCGGGCAAAATGCCTGTCTCAGCCAGCATCACCAGATGCGCACGATTGATCGACGCCATACCTGCTGCATAGTTCGCCTTCACCCCTTCGAAGAGTGGTGCCAGGACCGTGTCGCGGTATACCGGATCGGGAAATACGGATTTGTCGGTCATGCGTGGTTCCGCCCGTTGCATTTCAGCCACATCCGGACGGGCTCATGGTCATAGGTCGTCAGTTCCAGATGGTTTCCATCGGGGTCCTGAGAACAGTAGGCGAACGCCAGATCATGGTCCGCCACGTAAAGGTGACCGTGATCAAGGGCAGAAATCTCAACCATAGAAGTCATCCTTTGAGGCCCGCCATCACGACACCTCGGATAATAAAACGCTGGAAGATCAGGAAGACGATCAGCGTTGGGATGGTCGAGATCGCAGCTCCGGTCATCACCAGCTCCCATTGCACATCGGCTTCATCGGCAAAGGTCGAAAGGCCAACCGGGAGGGTGTACATCTCCCAACTGTTGGTCACGATCAGTGGCCAGATGAAGGCGGTCCAGTTACCCAGGAAGACGAAGATGGCCAGTGCTGCCAACGCGGGCTTCACGAGCGGCATCGCCACGGTCCACCAGATTTGAAGTTCATTCAGCCCGTCGATCCGGGCGGCTTCGATGAAATCATCGGGCACGGTTTCGAAGAATTGCTTCATCAGGAACGTACCGAAGGCTGTCATGAGCCCCGGAAACATGATGCCCCAGTAGGTATCGAGCCACCCGAACTGCTGGCTCATCAGATACCAAGGGATCACCAGCATCTCTGTCGGGATCATCAAGGTCGAGAGGATTGCGATGAAAACGATATAGCGACCCGGGAAGCGGAACTTGCAGAGCGTGTACCCGATCAGGCTGTCAAACAGCACTGCCGAAACGGTCGTGATGATGGCAATGATGAGCGAATTGAGGAACCAGCCGTAAAAGCGCCCGTCCTCCAGGACATATGCGTAGTTCTCAAAATGCGGCTCGTTTGGGATGAGCGTGACGTCATAGATTTCATGCGGCCACTTCATCGAGGTCGACAGCATATAGACGATTGGCATGACCATCGCGATGCCGCCAAGGAAGAGAATGAGCCAGCGGATGAACTGGCCCCAATTGCCCTTCGTGCGGATCGTCCGCGCGGCGACAAGTGTTTCCGAGGAAGCGCGGATATCGTCGACAGCGGCCATCAGCGATCCTTCATCAGCCACAGCTGGAAGAGCGACACGAGGAGCAGGATCAGGAACAGCACAACCGTCTGCGCCGCAGCGTACCCCATGTCAAAATCCGTGAACGCGCTCTGATAGATGGCAAGGACCAGCGGTTTGGTTGAGTTAAGCGGTCCACCAGGATCATTGGTCGTCATGTTGAAGACTTGATCGAAAATCCTCAGAAATCCGATGGACGAGAAGACCACCAGAAAGACGATCGTCGGTTTCAGAAGGGGGATCGTGATCTCGAAAAGTGTTGCCGTTTTTGACACCCCGTCGATGCGCGCAGCCTCATAGTAACTTTGCGGAATAGCACGTAACCCGGCCATGAAGATAATGATCTGGAAACCAAGACCGGCCCATACGGCAGGCGCCAGAATTGAAGGGAGTGCATTCGTCGTGGAGCGCAGGAACTCGATCTGCGGAATGCCGAACTGCGCCAGGAAGTTGTTGAAGAGCCCGGTGGGCACCGGCTGATAGAACCACCGCCAGACCCAGGCCATGGCCACCGCGCTTGTCATAAACGGCAGGAAATAGAGCATCCGGATAAAGCCATGCATGAAGCGCGTCTTGTCGAGATGGTAGGCGATAAGGAACGAAATCACGAGGCTGATCGGCGTGCCAAGGATCAGGTAGACGAATGTATTTCGGAAGACCTGCCAGAAGTCCGGATCATTCCAGAGTTTGATGTAATTCTCCCAACCGGCCCATTCCCGGCTGCCCAGAAGGTTCCAGTCCTGAAACGAGATCACCATCGCATTGGCGGTCGGATAGAACCGGATCACAACATAGAAGATCACGGGCACCGCAAGGAATGCCCATGCCCAGACAATCTGCTTTTGTCGAATGGTAAGGTTACGGTACATCAGTCCTGCCAAGGAGAAGGGGCGCGGATGTCCGCGCCCCGATCTATCAGTTGGACGCGTAGAAATCGTCGAGCAGTTCCTGCTCGGCCTCTGCGGCAATGGCGACTGAATCGGCCACCGACATGCCTTCAAGCTTTACCCGCTCAACCGCGTCGATCAGAAACTGGCGCTGGGCACTTTCGTTCACGAACTTCGTGGTATTGGCATATTCCAAACCACGGATGAACGGACCGAAGGTTTCGTTGCTTGCATTGGCTTCGGTTAAACCAACCGAAGGCTTTGCCGGAAGCTCACCCACCACATCGAGCCAAATCTGCATGGCCTCATCCGATGTAATGTATTGCATGAACTTCACTGCCGCTTCGTATTTCTCACCTTCAGCTTTTGTCGTGATCGCATTGACCCAGTAGGACGAATAGTTTGACCGCATGCCGTCCGCTGTTGCTGGCAGTTCCGTCACGCCCCATTCAAGACCCCGCGTGTTGTTCAGCGACCCGATCCTGAAAGAGCCGTCAATATGCATACCGGCACGGCCAGCTTTGAACGCCGCTTGGGGTTCTTCCATGAACCCGATGGCGCCAATCCCGCCTTCTTCGCCAAGGCCAACGTAGAATTCCATGGCCTCGATGCCTTCGGGTGTATTGTAGTTCACCGTCCGATAATCATCCAGATAAGGCTCACCGCCGAACTGGCGGACCAAACCTTCACGGAACCAATGGTGATCCTGCGCGGTCATGCCCATGGTGAGGCCCGCCTGCGTGATATTGCCGGCGCCATCCCTCTCGGTCAGTTGCGCACCGATCTCAAGCATTTCGTCCAACGTCTCTGGCGGGCCATCGATCCCGGCTTCTTCAAAAAGACGCGTATTGTAGAAAAGCGCGAGCGAGCGCACGGCAGTGGGTAGCGCCCAGTAATTGTCACCCTCGCGCATGGCCGAGACCATAGGGAAGAAATCCGAGTCGATCTGGTCTGCGGGGAACGCATCCGCCGGGAGCGGCTGGATCAGGCTCGCAGCCT
This sequence comes from Cognatiyoonia sp. IB215182, assembly GCF_033963905.1. NCBI lineage: Bacteria > Pseudomonadati > Pseudomonadota > Alphaproteobacteria > Rhodobacterales > Paracoccaceae > Cognatiyoonia > Cognatiyoonia sp. IB215182. The sequence continues at coordinate 374,214 of NZ_JAXBMB010000007.1, read as the reverse complement.
TGTAATCATTCAGCCAACCGTAAAAGAGCTGCACGACGTCCGGGCCTTCGCCTGCCGGGATCGCCGCAGCAACCTTTGTGCGATAATCGGCGTAGGGGAAATGGGTCATTGTGACCGTTATGTCCGGATTCTCAGCTTCGAAGTTTTCGATCAGCTGTTCCATCGCTTCCACGCGGGCATCAAAGAAATACTGCCAGTATTCAATCTCAACCTCGGCATTGGCCGCTGATGACACAAGCGCCAACGCACTGGTTGCCGTCGCAAATGCCATCGCCTTCAAACTAGTGAATTTCATGTCGGGACTCCCTGGTTTTTGGTGCTGGCCTGACGCCAGTCTGACGCGGGAACTAGCCGCGAATACCCCAACGCTAGCCCAGCGGTGTTGAATCATCAAGTAAGTTGAGTTAATTGCCAATCATGTCCATCACGACCGAAACCGTTGGTGCAAATGCCGAGCGTGCGCGCAGCCACAACCGACAGATGGTACTGGATCGCGTCCGGCAGGCAGGACAGATCGGGCGGGCCGAGATTGCGCGTGGGTCGGGGCTTTCGACGCAGGCCGTGTCGAATATTATCTCGGATCTTTTGTCTGATGGGCTGATTTCCGAGCAGGGCCGCAAGGCGACAACGCGCGGCCAACCCCCTGTCCAATATGGATTAAATCCAGTTGGCGGATACGCCGTCGGCATCGAAATTCGCCCGGACGCGATCTTCGCAACCGTTCTCGATCTCTGCGGCAAGCCCGTCGCCTCGCTTCGCCGGACGTTAGCGGTCCACGACCTGAACGGCGTAACCGAGGCCGTGGTCGCAGCCAAATCGGCCATAATAGAAGAGGCCGACCTCCCCGCATCCAAGGTTCTTGGGGTGGGTATTGTTATGCCCGGCCCATTCGGACGAACAGGCTTGAGTGGCACAGGGTCGGAGCTTTCGATTTTCCACGAGGTCTCTCCCACCGACTGGTTCACCGAGGCGCTGAACACCCCTGTCGTTGTTGAAAATGACGCCAACGCCGCCGCCGTGGCCGAACTGGTTGCTGGCGCGGCTCGCGGGCTTGACACCTTCGCGTGTCTGTACTTCGGCAACGGCCTCGGCCTTGGCCTCATTCAAGACGGTCGTCTGGTCAGGGGCGCGTTTGGCAACGCCGGTGAGATCGGCCACATTCCTGTAACTTCGAAGGGTAGGGCCGTCCCACTTGAGGCGGCGCTCAGCCGCTTGGCGGTGCAAAAGCACCTCGCAAATGCGGGTTTCGACATCAGGAGCAGCGATGGGCTGGCCGAAGCCTATGCCGCACGCAACGCAGCTTTGATGACGTGGCTAGACGCCGCCGCCGCCGAGCCACTCTCCCACGCAATTACGATCATTGAGAACATGTTTGACCCCGAAGCTGTGATCCTCGGCGGTGCAATGCCGGACGCGATCTTTGATCATCTGATCAGTTCGGTCACGCTGGCCGAACGCTCGGTCTCGAACCGGCCCGGGCGCACAACCGACCGCCTTCTGCGCGGCGCTTCGGGCCGCATGACGGGCACGCTTGGCGCTGGCGCATTGGTCATCAACCGCGCATTCACCCCGCGCATCGCTGCCGTCGCCCGATAGAGGACACCGCTCATGCCGACCCCCGACCAGACCCTCATTGCGCACGATCGTGCCCGGCCTCGGCTGATGGAGCTCTGGTGGGCGCTCCGTCCGCTGACCTCGGTCGTGCGCTTCATGCAGACCGGCGCGCACCCCGATGATGAGATATCGGGCATGCTTGCTGCTCTCGCGTTCCGGGACGGCATCAATATCTCATACGCCTGCTCGACGCGCGGTGAAGGCGGTCAGAACGATATCGGCACCGAGGCTGGCCGCGACCTTGGCGCGTTACGCACGCGCGAGATGGAGCGGGCGTGTGATATCCTCGGCATGCGGATGTATTGGCATTCGACACATCCTGACGACACGATCACCGACTTTGGCTTCTCAAAAAGCGGCCAGGAAACACTGGGCCGATGGGGTCGCGAACGCACGATGCTGCGGTTTGTCGAGATCGTCCGGACCGAGAAGCCGGACATCATCTGTCCTACCTTCCTCGACGTACCGGGTCAGCACGGCCATCACCGTGCCATGACTGAGGCGGCCCATGCCGTGATGGCTGCGGCTGCCGACCCTGCATTCTCCACGAACTTGCCAATCTGGCAGGTCAAAAAGCTATATCTGCCTGCCTGGTCAGGGGCGGGGCAGGCCTATGACGACGACCTTCCGCCACCCCCTGCGACGATGACGATCCCCGGGAAAGATCGCGAACCCATGACAGGGTGGAACTGGAACCGCATTGGTGAGCAATCGCGCGCCTATCACCGAACACAAGGGATGGGCCGTTGGAAATCTGCCGGGCCGGGTCAGGACTGGCCGTTGCATTTGGCGGAAAGCCATGTGGATGGTCCCGACGAAGCCGTCTGGACCGGGATGCCGCGCACCGTTGGCGATCTGGCCGCACTTCCGGGGGCCGAGCCCATCGCCGACGCGCTCCAAAGCGCACAATCGGCGATAGATGCCGCTGTTGATAGTTTCCCTCATTTTGCCCGAGTAGCGGACAATGCTGCCGAAGCGGTCACCCATGTACGGGCAGCACATGCAGCTTGCCCCGTCGCGCTTTCGCACGAGATCAGTCACCGATTAGATGCTAAGCTTATCCAATTGGCGCAAGTCATCCGCCTTGCACTGGGCGTTGAGGCGCGGGCGCGCACCAGCACGGCTTTTGTTGAGGCTGGGAGTGAGGTGAAACTGACAACCGAGATTGATCCCGGCACAGCAAGCACGGTCGAAACGACTCTCAACCTTCCAGAGGGCTGGACGTCGACAGGTGACGAGGTCGTCCTTGGTTCTGAGACGCCAGTCAGCAATCCGTATCGCACGTTCTACGATCCAATTGCTCCGGCTGCCCCGCACCTGGATGTCACCATTGCGCATCACGGCACCAAGATCACGGTCCCGGTCGCATGTGAGAATGAGCTTGTTGTCATTCCGCGCGAACGCGTGTCGCTAACCCCGTCAGCCAGCATCCTGAACATCAACGCGCCGAACCGCACCATCATGCTCGCAGTCTCAGACCTCTCACCAGCAGACGCGACCATCGATCTGGCGCTTCCTTCGGGATGGAGCGCCGAGCGAAACGCGGCAGGATTCGCCATAACCGCGCCGGCCGACGTTGAGGCGGGGTTGTACCGCGTCGAAGCGCGCGTCAACGGCAAGCCAGCCGAGACCGTCCGCCTGATCGAATATGACCATGTTGCGCAGACAGCCAGCACGCAGCGCGCCGAGGTGACCATTGGCGTCTTCGATGTGGCGTTGCCGGAAGGCAGGGTCGGCTATGTCGGCGCGGGCAATGACCGGGTTGGTGAATGGCTCGGCGCAATGGGCGCGGATGTGACATCGCTCTCCGACGACGATCTGGCCAGCGAAGCAACGCTTGCCACATATGACGCTATCGTCATCGGCATATTCGCGATGCGGTTCCGTCCTGGGCTCACCGATGCGGTTCCCGCCCTACACCGCTGGACCGAAGCCGGCGGCACGCTCGTCACACTCTACCATAGGCCTTGGGACAACTGGGACCCCGACACCGTGCCGCCCAAACGGCTAGAGATCGGTCAACCCTCACTGAGGTGGCGCGTCACGGATGAAGCTGCGACGGTTACGCAACTGAATGATCACTCCACTCTGTCTTCGCCAAATCTCATCGGCGCCACCGACTGGGATGGTTGGGTGAAAGAGCGTGGCCTCTACTTCGCTAAGAGCTGGGACCCGGCCTATACACCGCTCCTGTCGATGTCGGATCCGGGGGAGGACCCCCTGACAGGCGCGCTCCTTGTCGCTGACATCGGAAAGGGGCGGCACATCCACACCTCGCTGATCCTCCATCACCAGATGGAAAACCTTGTCCCTGGCGCCTTCCGGCTCATGGCCAATTTCATCGCTGCCCGACAATGACCGATGAAGCACCACGCAACAACCTAAAGGGTGGCGCGTGGCTGATCGCTGATATGTCCTTGAACATTTGGGCGCTCTCAATCGTGAAATGGCTCAACGCAGATTACCCCGCAACGCAGGTCGTTTTTATCCGCGCAGTTGTTGGTCTGGTCTTCATTTTTCCTCTCATATGGATCTGGCGGGTAGAGTTTCGGCGCATTGAACACCTGCGCCTGCATCTTCTTCGCGTCGGCCTGTCGGTCGTCACTTTGACGGCCAGCTTTTTCGCAATTTCCAGGGTGCCGCTGGCGCTCTTTACCGCGATCAATTTCACCCGTCCGATCGTAACGATGGTCATGGCTGCCCTGATTTTGGGCGAGACGATTGGACGCCGGCGTTGGATTGCGGCCGGAATCGCGTTTCTGGGCGTACTCCTTGCTGCAAACCCGCGGGACGTGCCCTGGACCATGGGGCTCGCCGCCTTGCTGCTTGTCGTCTTCACCGGATCTGCGGCCATCATAGCGCTACGCAGCCTGCGCGATGCACCATCAATTGTTCTGATGACTTTCTACACCGCAGGCCTTGCGCTCTGCTCCGCGCCTTTTGCAATTATTGCATGGGTCCAGATCGATCCCGACCATCTCTTGCCGCTTCTTGCGATCGGCGCCTTCGCCCAAGGCGCTCAACTTTGCTTTCTGCGCGCACATTTTTTCGGTGAGGCCGGTTTCTTGTCCGTTCTCGGATATTTGAGCCTCGTCTTGTCCGTTTTCGTCGGAATTCTGGTCTTTCAGGAGATCCCGAGCCCGGGCTTTGTTGGCGGAGCAGTCCTTGTCGTTGCAGCAGCCATTTGGGTAGTGCTTCACCCGGAACCCGCCGCACAAAACCGGCACGGGCATGGAGAACGCCCCGATGCTTTGACTGCGCGAGACCGGAAGGCCACTGATACACGGTAAGGCCTATGAGCCTGCCCCAAAAGTTTTTTTACACATGATCTACCATACATCTGCGCGGAGAACTCTTGGTTTTACGCTGGCGGCGAAGGTCGGGAGTGGCGGACGGCACTGCAGCAAAAGCGGGTAGTGGAAAGAGCTGCTGTGGGCCGTCGCTCTCGTGCCAACTCCCGTCAACTGACCCCTGTTCCTTGGCTACGCCAGCTCGTTCATGCATTGCATGCATTTTTGAGCAATCATCGCACCAAAGAGGACCGCCGCGCATTGCGGGCACGCCGGTCTTGTTTTCGGTTCGATCTATCAGTTCACAAGCACGGTCGAATGTGGTCCGTGCGGGACGGAAATACTCGTTCGCGTTTTTACCAATTTCGGACGATCACCGTCTACCAGTCGCCAAAAGTCTATCGAACCGCCCTCGGACCCACCTTCCAACTGGTCATAATTCACGACCATGACGTAACGGCCCGACGCATCAAAGGCAGCGGCTTCGGGGAGGATACCGTCATAGGCGTATGTGCCGACGGTTTCCATCATACCCGTTTCGGGGTCGAGATCGATCAATGTCAGGGATGAATAGGGCGTATGTCTTGGATCATCCGCAGGTGCATAAGACACCTCCAGATTGGTGGTCACAGCCCATTCACCATCGGGCGAGATCGCGATGCCTTCGGGAGAGCGGGCGGTCATTGCCCGATCCACGATGACGTGTCGCGGTGCTTCGTCGCCGCTCGCCTGTCCCAGACGGATGGTTGTCACGTCGCCCTCTGGCGCTTCGGTCCAGATGCCGGTGATATCCGGGCCCCAGTACAGGTTCGACGTCAGATAAAGGGCTCCGTCTGGAGAAAAGCGGCCCATGAACGGATATTTGGACGTCAGAACGGAGTTGCCATATTGCTCCAGCGTCACGGCATCGCCTTCGCGGGTGACGCGGGCAAAGTGGATGACGGCCTGATCCACCATATGGATCGCCACGATACTCTCGCTTGGGTGCCACTCGACATGGCTCACGCGTTGGGACGGGTCCATTGCAGGCAGGCTGGCATGGCTGACCTCGCCTAGGGTGCCACCTGACAGCGGGACGAAGGCGATCCCGCGCCCATCGGATTGGTGTAAAGCCACGGCGACCATGCTGCCATCCGGGCTGATCGACAGCCCGTCGGGGCGCGAACCGACTTCGACCTCACCAACGATCATTGGCGCAGCGAGGTCAGAAATATCTACCAAGGTCAATGAGCCGCCCGGGGTGAGATCTCCGAAAGATGTACCGCCGTCGGCACGCGGTCCGAAACTCTCGGAAACGACAGCAAAGCGCCCGTCCGGCGTAACGGCAACAGCGGTGGGCGCGCCCGCGACTGAGTTTGAGACCTCGATTTGCGCGACAGACATGTCCGCAAGCGACAGCACGGTCAGTGCATCTGGCGTTTCGGGGATGCCTAATTGACCGTTAACGTAAGCAGATGCGACCATATCGCCGTCATGAATTGACACGAGCGCACGACCTTCAATGCCGGGCAAAGCCGTTTCAGATGCGAGATGGCCATCTGCGACAACTGGCCCTCCGACGAGCAGAATAGCACCGCCTGCTGCCAAGTTTGCGCGAATCTGGGGATGGAAAGAGAGAATTGGCATGACGCCTCCGTTGATTGAATGACGGGCGGTGCTTCTCGACCGCCGACAGGGCTTCATGTGGGTCATTCTTAACGTTTCTGAATTTGGAAGTTTTGGCTTATTGTTCGTTACAGACAAATAATAGGAGAGATTGTTTTGGAATACCGGCGCCTGCAACTGTTCCTCGCGCTCGCGGATGAGCTTCACTTTCGCCGTGCTGCCACCCGTTGCAACGTCACGCCATCTGTGCTGACAGAACAGCTCAAGCGGTTGGAAGATGAGTTGGGTGGCCTGCTTTTTTCGCGCACAACGCGCAGCGTCACACTGACTCCACTCGGAAATGCTTTCCGCATGGAGGCGCGTGCGGCCCTCGATCGCCTTGGACAGGCGAAACTTGCGGCCAGGCATTTTGTTGCGGGTGGAAACCGGACGCTGCGCATGTCTTTCACCCCAGCATTCATGTTGGAGATACCGCGCGCCCTTGCCGCGTTTCGCGCACTTCACCCCGAAACGAAACTCTTCGTGCAAGAGATGGGCACGGTTGAGGCAGAAAGCGCGCTTGGGCGGCGCGAGATCGACCTGGCGTTATTGCACCCGCCGCTGGATCGGGCCGACCTTTCACTATGTGATCTTCAGCCAAAGCCTTTAGAGGCCGTCTACGATCCAAAAGTTTTCGCGCTTCGTGATGACGTGCCGCTGCAAGATGTACTTGCAAACCCGCTGATCTGGCATCCGCATAACCGGGCACCCCGTCTGACAGCAACCCTCTTTGCACGTGCCGAAGCGTGCGGATGCCTGCCCCATATTGTCGCCGAAGCGGGAAGCTGGGCCGCAGCGCAGGTGATGGCCGCCGGAGGGGTTGGCGTCGCGCTGCTTCCAAACGGTATCGTTACGGAAGGTCGCTCCAAAGCTGCCGTTTCCAAAATCGACGCGCACCCGCTCAGCTTGGCATGCGCCATCGCTACGCGAAGCAACGACGCGGACGACCCGCTGCTGACGGACCTCTCCAGGCTGCTCTCGGACGCCGCAACGGCGCATTGACCAGAAAGAATCGGCGCTGTTCGGACGTCAGTCTATGACGCCATGCCCACCGCCGCCCGGCCTTCTTCAACCTTCAAGGAGAAGTCGGTTCCAAGCCACTTGTCCGCGTCGGGCGTTGTCAGGAACGCGATCGCCTTTGCTACCCAGTCGGGCGTGATATGGCTTTCCCACGGAATCTGGCTGACGGGGTTGATGCCAGAGGCGCGGATTTGCCGCTGCATGTCTGTCGCAACCGTTCCGGGGCTTAGACCCAAAACGCGGACGCCCAACCCATGGGCTTCCTTATGCGCGGCACCCGTCAAGCGCTGCACTGCGGCTTTGGAGGCGCAGTAATGCGACCAGCCTTCAAGCGCGGAATTTGCAGCGCCAGAGGAGATGTTCACGATGGTGCCACCGCTATCCTGCCCAGCCATGACGGGCATCGCGTGCCGTAGGCCGTGATAGACACCTTTGACATTGACGTCGATGATATTGCCCCACGCCGTGGGGTCACTGTCCATGATCCGAGAGATCGGGTCGATCAGTCCCGCATTATTCACAAGCAAATCCAGCCGCCCGGTTGCATCAACGGTCGTGGCGATCAGTTTCGCCACGGCGTCGTTATCCGCAACATCGGTCGCCACGGCATGCGCCTTCCCACCCGCATCACGGATTTCTGCCGCAATTCTGTCGATTGCATCCGCAGAGCGCGCGGCGAGCACCACATGAGCGCCGAGGCTGGCGAGATGACGGGCCGCTGCCTCTCCGATGCCGCGAGAGGCGCCAGTGATAACGGCCGTCTTGCCGGTGAGATCAGGTGATTTGATCATGAGACCTTCTCCAATTCTTTGTTGTCTTTCGTGCGCCGGATTGTGGTCCGGCGCCCCTAATTCAGCCTTCATTCGGGCCGGTGAAACCTTCCGCGTAGCCCCAGTTGCAAGGCACATTCGTCGGCAGCGCTTCCGCAGGCACGGTCGCGCAGTCGACAAGGTCCACATGAATATCGAGGTCAATCTCCAGCCCCGTGGGTGAACCGGGAAACGCAATGAAATCCATGCCCCAGTCGGTTCGGGTGATCTTCCCCGTTGCCTCAAAAGACGCGGTGCGGATTTCATCGTAATTCGGGATGAAGTCCGGATAAGTGCGGTCAGCGACAAGTGTGAAGTCGAGCGTGACGGGTGCCGTGACACCCAACATCGTCAGTGTTCCGTCCATCATGCCTTCGGTCTCTGAGGTCATGGTGATTTCGCCGGATGTGAACGTCACCGTCGGAAACTCCGGAACGTTAAGGTAATCCGCATTGCGGATATGGTTGTCGCGCCCAACATGGTTGGAGTTCACCGAGGCAGCATCGACGGTCACCGTGATGCTGGAGTTCGCGGGATCATCCTCATCAATCAGAAAGGTGCCTTCGAAGTCGTCAAATCGGCCAACGGTACGCGCGAGGTCCATATGATCGATTTCCCAGCCAATATGGGCATGACCGAGGTCGAGCGTCCATTCCCGCTGCTCGGCAAAAAGCGGACTTGCAACGAGAGCGCTGGCAAGCGCGGCGGTTATTGTTTTAATCATCGTATGATCTCCTGTTTGAAAGCGTTGGCTTCATTTGTCTTCCCAATGAGGCGGATGCGTGCTGGCGACGCCGGGAATTGCAGTCAGGCGCGCGTCCCATGCGGCCAGCGCAGGACGGGCGTTGACGAGGTCGCGTAGTGTCTTAGGCGGGTCTGAGCTGAGCGCGACACCCCGCCCGATCCAGCGCAGCGCGGGATAGAGCCAGATGTCAGACGCCATCGGGCGCTCACCACCAAGAAAGGCGGTCGATGCAAGGCGTGCATCCAGGTGATCGGCTTCGCGTTCGAGCACATCCACTGACTCGGTCGGCACAGGCCGCCCCCGGATTAATCCCTGCGCAGCCGCCGTCACAGCAGGGCGCAGATCACCCTCCATCACCATCACGTCCTGCCAGATGGCCGCGGCGGCCCGATGGTCACGGCCCCAGATCGGCTGATCGGGGAATGCGCGGTCAAGCCAGGCCATGATCGCAAGGCTCTCGCGGAGCACGATGTCTCCCGCAACGATGGTCGGCACCTGTCCCTTCGGATTGAGCGCCAGATAGGCCGGGTCGCGGTTTTCGCCAGCGCCGTGGTCGAGACGCCGCGCGTCAAATGCAACGCCCTTGATCACAAAGGCCAGCATCACCCGCCAGGCCGGTGGACTTCCGGATATCCAGTAAAGCGTTGGACGATCTGGCGACATTATGCGACCTGGGTGACGGGCAGGCGGGCGTCGATCTCGGCCAGTGCGGTGTTGAGGCGTTCGGTCGCGTTCGGCGCAGTCGTCCCTTCGACCGCAAAGACTTCCACCGAAGTCAGCCCGATGAAATTCAGCACGCCTGTCAGGTATGGCCGTAGGAAGTCGAAGCTTTCCAAGGGGCCGCCGGGCGTGTAGCCCTCCGCGCCGTAGCTGAGCGCAAGGTAGGTTGGGCGATCCGCAAGAAGACCTGCGAACTGTCCATCCTCATAAGAAAAGGTGTGGCCGATGCGAACAATCTGGTCGATCCATGCTTTGAGCGCTGACGGCAGCGAGAAGTTGTAGATCGGCGCTGAAAGCACGATGATGTCTGCTTCACGCAACTCCGCAATCAGTTCATCCGACAGCGCGGTCGCATGGCGTAGCGTATCCGTCATCGCTTCCGGCGGGGTGTAGTACCCCTTGATCGTGTCGTCGACGATATGCGCAATCGGTTCTGCAATCAGATCACGTTTCAACACTTGCGCGTCTGGGCTGCGTGCAAGAAGCTGCGCGGTGATGCGGTCGGCCATAGAGCGGCTAAACGAACCCTCTGAAAGAGAGCCTTCTGGCGCGGCAGGGCGTGATGAACTGTCAATGCGTAGAATGCGGGTCATGGCGAGGTCTCCTGTCTGGTTGATCTTAACATGACTGCCGCGCATCTTGCCGGAAACCTGCTCATGTGACATTCTCTCGTGCGCACTACGCACGAAAGGTCGTCATGGAACTTGCACTGCTCCAGACATTCTCGGATGTCGCCCGCCGCGGCTCTTTCGCCGCCGTGGCCCGAGACGAAGGCGTCGATCCGTCCTCGGTTTCACGGCGCGTGGCGGCCTTGGAACAGGCATTGGGTCTCACACTCTTTGAGCGCACGACACGGCGACTTGCATTGACAGAGGCCGGGCGTATCTACCTCGATCGCATCGGGCCAATCCTGGAAGAACTTGCCGACGCCGTTGATACGGCCCGAGACGCCGTGACTGAGCCTTCTGGGCTCTTGCGCGTCACGACATCGGTTGCGTTTGGTGAGCGTTGGCTCACGCCACGTCTGGCCAGTTTCCGCGCGCAGTTTCCGCGAGTTCAGATCGAACTGATCCTGAGCGACGCACAGATCGACATTGCGGCAGAGGGCATCGACGTGGCCCTGCGGTTGGGCCCAGGTGTTGAAGGGACCTTTATCGTATCAAAACTGTTTGACGTTCGTTATCGCGCTGTGGCCGCACCAAGCTATCTGGGGCGAATGGGGCAACCGGCACACCCCGCCGACCTGAAACTCCACGACGCTATCCTCTTTGCACTGCCGCGTTTCGGGCCTGCATGGCGGTTCCGAACGAAGTCTGACAGCACGATGATCGAAGTCCATCCACGCCCGACGCTGGCGATTTCGAACGCGTTGGCAATACGACGCGCCGCGCTGGAGGGTTTGGGCATAGCATTGCTGGCTGACTGGACGATCGCTGACGATCTTGAGAAGGGGAAGCTGATTGATCTTTTTCCAAACTACGAAGGCAGTGCGACAGATTTCGACGCCGCCGTCTGGACGGCCTATTCAAGCCGTCACTACATACCTGCCCGGTTGCGTGGTTTCCTTGATTACATCAGGAGTAGCGCTGAGTGAGTTACTAACCTGAGCTTCCATGCTCTCTTCGAACGTCTGGACGGCTTGTCCCAGCACCTTCTATTCTGGTCATTGTTCCTATTCTGGGCATTGTTCGGCGATCAGGCTTCAAAGCGATTTAGAAGTCGAATATGTCCATCAGGTTCTCGAACACGCTTTCACGTTTGCGACCTTTGCCCTTTCGTGGAGCTTGGCCCCGATAGGTGTCCCTATCATCATACCCATCATCAACATAAGTGTCTTGTCCGCCACCATCGTGAAGGGCTTCTTCGCGGATCATCATGATTATCTTTTCAAGCTCGCCTTTATCAAGCCAGATACCGCCGGACGTTTGGCAGATATCTATCTTGACACCATAACGCTCGATTTCGCGCATCGGAGAGCCATCAATGGGAGAGCTGATTAGCGGCATTGTCTGTCCTTTTTCTGTGCTCGTTCAACGCATGATATGAGGATCAGGTCATCGCTTTACAATGGCGCGTGTGCCTGGTGCCAGTTCGGGGAGTGCGCAGACTTGTGACTGGATGTGGAGCACCCGGTTGGCTAAGGATCTTGGACCGATGCGAACGATGTTAAGCCCGGCTGTTTCTGATCAAATCCCTCAAACGACGGCATTTTGAGCAGCGCGGTTTGGTGCCGCTCCGGCGGATTTTCCACTTATTGTAGATTCCGCTATTTCGGAGTGTGTTCCGCTATGGTAGATTTGCGATGAAACCGCGGAGTTTGATCATGTCAGATGCTTTCCTCTCTCATATATCGGATACACTTGGACAGATCGCGGATGAAGGACTCTACAAGCGTGAGCGTCTTATAACCTCGCCGCAGGGCGGTGAGATCACGGTGGGTGGCCGGCAGGTCATCAACCTTTGCGCCAATAACTATCTGGGTTTGGCCAATCATCCGGCACTGATCGAAGCGGCGCAAGCGGCGATGACGCCCAAGGGTTTTGGTATGGCCTCCGTCAGGTTCATCTGCGGCACCCAGGATATCCACCGCGCATTGGAACAACGGCTCGCAGCATTTCTGGGCAAGGACGATTCCATCCTTTTTGCCGCGTGTTTTGATGCCAATGGCGGGCTTTTCGAGCCGCTGTTGGGGCCCGAGGATGCGATTGTTTCGGACAGCCTCAACCACGCCTCGATCATTGATGGTGTGCGGCTTTGTAAGGCAAAACGTTATCGCTATGCCAACAACGACATGGGCGATCTGGAGGAGATGCTGAAGCGCGCGCGACACGAAGGTGCGCGCCACGTTATGATTGCGACCGACGGTGTCTTTTCAATGGATGGCTATCTGGCCAATTTGCCGGAAATCACGCGTTTGGCCAAGGAATACGACGCGGTAGTGATGGTCGATGATTGCCACGCCACCGGCTTTATGGGGCCACGTGGTGCCGGTACGCCGGATCATTTTGGCGTTGATGTGGACATTCTGACGGGGACGCTCGGCAAGGCCATGGGAGGTGGCATTGGGGGCTACATTGCGGGGCCGCAGCCGGTGATTGACCTTTTGCGGCAACGGGCGCGGCCGTATCTTTTTTCCAACTCGCTGCCCCCAGCCATCGTCGCCGCGGGGCTAGAGGCGATCCGGCTGGTGGAAGAGGGGGACGCATTGCGGGCGCAACTCTTCGAGAATGCGCGCTATTGGCGGTCGGGTCTAACGAAGCTCGGCTTCGAACTCTTGCCTGGTGAACATCCGATCATTCCGGTGATGCTGGGGGATGCAAAGCTCGCGCAGGACATGGCGAACCGATTGTTCGAGGATGGTGTCTATGTCTCGGGCTTCTTCTTCCCGGTCGTGCCGCGCGGGCAGGCGCGGATCAGGACGCAGATGAACGCGGCACTCACCAAAGAGGAACTAGACCGCGCCTTGGATGCCTTTGGCAAGGTGGGCAAGGAACTGGGGGTGATCAAGTGAGACCCAACACGATGAAAGCGCTGGAAAAATCCAAGCCGACTGAAGGGTTGTGGATGGTGCAGGCGCCCGTACCGGAAATCGGCCCGGATGAGGTGCTGATCCGTGTGAAGAAAACAGGCATCTGCGGTACGGATATCCATATCTGGAACTGGGATGAATGGGCGGCGCATACCGTGCCTGTGCCGATGATCACCGGTCATGAATTTGCGGGCGAAATCGTTGAGATTGGCAAGGATGTCACAGGGCTGTCCATTGGTCAGCGCTGCTCGGGCGAGGGGCATCTGATCGGGACGGAAAGCCGGCAAAGCCGCGCGGGAAAGTTCCACCTTGATCCCGGCACGCGCGGGATTGGCGTGAACGAGCAGGGGGCTTTTGCCGAATACCTGAAACTGCCGGCCTTTAACGTCGTGCCCTTGCCGGATGATATCCCAGACGAGATCGGCGCCATTCTCGACCCGCTGGGAAACGCGGTGCATACGGCGCTCAGCTTTGATCTGTTGGGTGAGGATGTTCTGATCACCGGGGCGGGCCCGATTGGTATTATGGCAGGTGCCGTTGCGCGGCATGCTGGTGCCCGCAATGTGGTGATCACCGACATCAACCCTGATCGCCTGAGGCTCGCCCAGCATGTCGTGCCTTCCGCCCGTGTGGTCAATGTTGCCGAGGAAGACCTCAACGACGTCATTGCCGCGCTTGGCCTGAAAGAAGGGTTTGATGTTGGGCTGGAGATGTCTGGCAATCAACAGGCGCTAGACCAGATGGTTGAGGCGCTCGTGATGGGCGGCAAAATCGCGCTTTTGGGCATCCCGCCCGGTAAATCACCGGTGGATTGGTCACGCATCGTCTTCAAGGCCATCACCATCAAGGGCGTCTATGGCCGCGAGATGTTCGAGACCTGGTACAAGATGATCGCGATGCTGCAAAACGGGCTCGATGTCAGTCGCGTCATTACGCATGAACTGGATGTTGACGATTTTGCCAGTGGCTTTGCCGCGATGAAATCCGGGCGATCGGGCAAGGTTGTGCTGAACTGGGATTGAATAACGCACCTGCCACGGGCGCGCCTTCAGTTGGCCAAGATAAGACGCTGATCAGGTGGCGGTATCAGGGCAGGGTCGGCTGATCACGCCGTTCAGGATCAATTCGACATGCGCCTCGAAATAGGTGTCGAAGTCCAGTGTTTCGATCCGGCTGAACATCATGTTGTGCAGCGCAAAGAACATCGCTGGCGCGATCATCACCTGCGGGTTCTCAAGGATCGCGGTGTTCGCAACCTCACCGCGTTTGATGCCGCGCTCAAGGATGCGGCGCAAAAGGCTCGCACCGCGCTTGATCGTCATGGTGTGATAGCTGGTCAGGACGTCCGGAATGCGGTTGCCTTCGGTGATGAGAATGCGAAACAGTGTCTGCGCCTGACCTTCGACAAAGCGGCGGTAAATGCCACGCAAAAGCTGGGTCAGTATCTCGCCTGTCGTGCCTTCAAAATGGTCGAGCGCGCTTTCATGCTCGGCCATCACCGCAATGACGTGTTCTTCGACGGCGGCAAGGAAAAGCGCCTCTTTCGATGGGTAATAAAGGTAGATCGTCCCCTTTGAGATACCTGCGGCCTTTGCGATCCGGTCAAGACGGGCGCGTTCAAAGCCATAGGTGGCGAATTCCGCGATGCCGGCTGCCACGATCTCGGCGGGGCGCGCTTCTTTCCGGCGGCGGGGTTTGGTTTTGGGGGCGTCTGTCATTTCTGCCAATTTTTTATGCACATCATAAGCTGCCGTTTTCTGTCTTCTTTTTCAATGGTCACTGAAAAAATCTCATCCATCCCTTGAAGCGATGCGTAGCAATGACAGTTTGAGCTTTACTGACCACATGGTCAGTTGTTAATGACCTAAGGGTCAGTAATTAAAGGATGCACCATGCGCAAGGTCATAGGTTTCGTTGCCAGAGCGATACGCGAACTGTTTTGGATCGCCGCGGCCGCAGCGATTGTGGTCGGCGGGTTCATCGGGTTCAACTACCTGGGTGAGAACAGGGAAGTCGTGACTGCCGAGCCAGCGGCGCGCCCTGTGACGCTGGTCGAAACTGCCGCGTTTGAACCCGTGAACCGACCTTTGCCCATTCGGGGCGAGGGATTTGTGGAGCCCTTCCGCACAGTCTCTCTTTCCGCACCGACAGGTGGCCGGATCGTCATGCTGCATCCTGCGATCACCAATCGCAACGGCTTTCAGGAAGGCGATATTCTGGTTGAGATCGATGCTAGCAATGAGCGTGCCCAGATCGCACAGGCCAAGGCCGCAATCGCGGCGACCGAGGCGCGTCTGGACCTGATCGACACCCAATTGACGCGGGCCAGCAACCTGCTCGAGCGGAACGCCGTATCACAGGCAACGGTTGATGATCTGCTGGGACAACAGGAAGAGGTGCGCGCAAACCTCGAAGGACAGCGCGCGCAACTGGCATCGGCTGAAATCGCGCTTGAGAACAAGATCGTGCGCGCGCCATTTGACGGGAGTGTGCAGACCAAAGAGGCCGAGATCGGCAATGTCGTCGCCGGTGGCAGCCCGATTGCACAGATCTACACTGACGACCGGATGGAAGTGAGCGTTGCCATTCGTGAGAGCGACGCCGCGCTGATCCCCGGCCTTTTTGAAGGGCGCGCCGCGCCCGCGACAGTGACAATCGCATTTGCCGGTATCGACGAAGGCTGGCGCGCTGAAATCGTCCGCGTTGACCCATCACTTGATCCGCAGACGCGCACGCTGACCGCGACAGTGGCCCTGCGCGAGCGGATTGAGGGCGATGCGGCTTTGGCCTCTGGCGCGCCGCCTGCCTTGATCAACGCATTTGCGCAGGTGGCGATCGATGGCATTGAGCCCGCGAACACCTATGCGATCCCCTCCACTGCCTTGCGGGACAGCAATACGATCTGGTTGTTGCGCGACGGTGTTCTGGCGATCCACCCTGCGTCACTTATCCATGTGGATGGTGAGACATCCTTTGTCGAAATCCTTGATCTGATGCAGAATGACCGGCTGATCCTCACGACTTTGGCGGCACCGCAGCCGGGCAAAGCGCTGCGCGACATTGCCGAGGACGACCGCATGTCACTGGTGGCTGAATAGGGGGCCCGCATCATGAATGCCGCGATCAAATGGATGACTGAACATCCCGTCGCCGCTTGGCTGGCCATGATCCTGTTGGTCGGGCTTGGCGGAGTGACAGCCGCTAACCTGCCGCAAAAGACGTTTCCCGAATTTGCGCTCGACTCTGTTTCGATCTCGGTCAGTTATCCCGGTGCGTCGCCGTCCGAGATACAGGACAGCATCGTGCGCCCGATTGAGGATGAACTCAGCGGTGTTGATGGTATCGATGACGTGACGGCCAATATCTCGGAGGGGCGGGGCGGTGTGACCGTCACCTTCCTTGATGGCGAGGATATCGAAACCAAGCTCGATGAGGTGAAAACCGAGATCGATGGGATCGACGTCTTTCCCGAGGATGCCGAGGAACCTGTTGTCGTCCGGTCCGACAATTCGACGCGGGTACTTGAAATCGCGGTCCATGGTGCGGCCAGCGAACAGGTTCTGAAGGAAGAGGCGCGGCGTCTGAAGGATGAGCTTGCCGCACTCGACGGGATATCTTTCGTCGAAGTCGCCAATATTCGCGACTACGAAATCAGCATCGAGATTAACCGCGATACCTTGCGCGCCTATGGCCTGACACTTGGCGAAGTGGCGCAGATTGTCGGCGTAAACTCATTGGAGCTGCCGGGTGGGTCTATTGAGACCGACAGCGTCTCGATCCCCATTCGTACGCTGGGGCGCAACTACACACGGACAGACTTTGAGAACATCGTGATCCGCACAAGCGGAACAGGTGCACAGGTTTTCCTGCGTGACATCGCGACGGTCAGCGACGGGTTTGAAGACAGTGATTTGTCATCCTCTTTCAACGGCGACCCTTCGGTTTCTGTGAATGTCTACCGGGTCGGGGACGAGCAGATCCTGCGTATTGTGGAAGTGGCGCAAGAGCATCTGCAAACCTCGTTCCGCCCCTCACTGGAAGAGGGGATCGAGGCCACGATCTGGCAGAATGAAGCCACGCAGCTTCAGTCGCGCATCGACCTTTTGACGAAAAACGCCGTGATCGGCTTGTCACTTGTGATCTTGTGTCTGGCACTGTTTCTCGACGTCCGTCTTGCCTTCTGGTCCGCGATGGGCATCGGGATCAGCTTTGCCGCCACATTCATCGTAATGGGCGCGATGGGCATGTCCATCAACATGATCTCGCTTTTCGGCTTCATCCTCGCCATCGGGATCGTGGTGGACAACGCAATTGTGGTGTCTGAGAACATCTACAAGAACGGGGAAAAGGGCCTGTCCCCTGTGCAGGCTGCGGTTCGCGGGACGCAGCGGATTGCTGTACCGGTCATCTTTTCAACCCTGACGACACTGGTCGCCTTCTGGCCGCTCTTGCAGATGCCAGCACCCTTGGGCTCGTTCCTGGGCGACATCCCGACAGTTGTGATGATTGTCTTGTCACTGTCACTGCTGCAGGCGCTCTTGATCCTGCCACGTAACCTGTCAAACCTTGATATCGGGCCGGATTACAAGCCGAACCTCGTGTTCCGTTTTATCGGGGCGATCCGCCATGTGATTGATACTGGCCTGAAATGGTTCATCCGCTATCCGCTCGACGCGATGCTGCGGTTTTGCGTGAACCGGATTTTCATCCCGATTGCTGCGGTTGTCGCGCTGATGACCCTGACCGTCGCGCTGATCGCGCATGGCTATGTCCGGTTCAGCTTCTTTCCTGAAATTCAGGGCGAGTTCGTGACCGCAGCCGTTGAGATGACCGATGGCACAACGTTCCAGCGCACCGAAGCGGTTGCCGAAGACCTGCGGGTTGCGGCTATTCGCGCAGGTGACAGGCTGCAGGAAACGCTGCCCGCGGGCGCGCCCGACGTGGTAATCGGTCAATACATCGTCGTGGGTATCGGCGCGGGCGGCGGCGGCCCCACTGGTGAGGCCGCACCGGTTGCCCCAACCTTGGCGCAGGTGGTGGTCGAGGTCACCGAGGCGTCTTCCAGAGACTGGGAAACCGCCGCCTTTGAGGCGCTCTGGCGCGAAGAAGTAGGCCAGATTGCGGGTGTCAACACGCTCACCATCTCATCCTCTCTGGTCGATGCGGGTGATGCCATTGCGGTGGAACTTTCGCTGCCGGGCGAGGAAGACATTTCACCCATCGTGGAGGAGTTGCGCGCGGGTCTGGGTGCGATCCCGGGCGTGTTCCAGATCCTTGACGACAATTCATCAGGCAAGCTGGAATACAAGCTGGAACTGAAACCTGAAGCGCGGCTTTATGGGCTCACCTTGCAGGACCTCGCGGTACAAACGCGCAATGGTTTCTTCGGGATCGAGGCGACGAGCGTGCAGCGTGGGCAGGACAATGTGTCGGTCATGGTGCGCTTCCCGTCCGAGGATCGCGACAGCCTTTATGACTTGCTCGATACCCGGATCGCCACCCCGTCCGGGGACCTGATTCCGCTTTCCACCGTGGCGACGCTGGTTGAGGGTCTCTCGCCGTCCGAAATCCTGCGTCAGAACGGGCGGCGCGTCACCACGGTGACGGCTGACGTCGATGAAAGCATCATCACCAATGGTGAGGCGAACCGCATTATCCGCGAAGAGTTACTGCCGCCGTTGCTGGCCGCAAATCCAGGTCTGAACGCGAGCTTTGGTGGCGAGCAGGAGACGCAAGGTGATGCGCAGGCGGCACTGGGACAGGCGCTGGCGATTGCGCTCTTTGTCATCTTCGCCCTACTGGCCTTGGTCTTCCGCAGCTTTGTGCAGCCAATTGTAGTGATGCTGGCCATACCGCTTGGCCTGATCGGAGCCGTCACCGGGCACCTGATCCTCGGCATCCCGCTCGGTCTTCTCAGTTTCTTTGGGATCATCGGGCTGGCTGGTGTGGTGATCAACAACAGCCTCGTGATGATCGACCTTTACAACGAGTATCTGGCGCGCGGCTACGCAGTGAAGGACGCTGTTGTCGAAGGGACTAAGGACCGGTTCCGGCCAATCCTTTTGACCTCGGTGACCACATTCCTGGGTGTCTATCCGCTGATCATGGAGACGTCGTTGCAGGCGCAATTCCTGATCCCGCTGGCGGTTTCGATTGGCTATGGGGTGTTGCTCGGAACCGGCGTCATCATCTTCGCAATCCCGGCTGTGTTCATGCTCGTGCATTATGTCTCAACAGCATTTCAGGTGGTCGCAAAGGGCTTCTCGCCCGCAAAAGCGTCTGATGATCCTTTACAGGAAATGGTGGCGCGCAAGTCGGTTGAGGGCGAGGGGCCGCTTATCCTCAAAGCCGCAGAATAGCGATAGCGGTCAGATGGCAGCGGAAACCGAAGGGGTCCGCTTCTTTTGGCCCGCTTCGGCCAATGTGCGAATGGACGCGCCAATGGTCATAAACTGCTCGCCCAACGGGCTGGCCTTCCGCCAGATCATCCCAATTGTGCGACGTGGCCTCTGGCCCTGAAAACGCGCAACGCAGACCTCGGCTGAGCGGGTTTCATAATCCAACGCCATTTCCGGGATCAGTGTTGCACCAATCCCGGCACCCACCATCTGCACGAGCGTGGATAGCGAACTGCCCTCCATGATGTGCTTCGGCCTCGCCCCCGACATCTCGCAAAAAGACAGTGCCTGATCGCGAAAGCAATGCCCTTCTTCGAGCAACAACAGGCGCATCGCCTCAAGGCTCGCGGCGCTGGGGACTGGGGCATCGGCCTCCGATTGCGGGCGTACGAGGTAGAACTCTTCGTCAAACAGTGCGAATTCCCGCAAGGCCGGGTCCGAGATGGGAAGCGCAAGGATCGCGATATCCAACTGTGACGAGAGCAACCCATCGACCAGTGATTGCGTGACAGACTCGCGCGGTTCGATTTCGACATCGGGAAAACGTTCCCCCAGTGTCTGGATCACACGTGGCAGCAGATAGGGTGCGACCGTCGGGATAATGCCTAAGCGTAACCTGCCTGTCAGCCCATCCTTGGACGAGCGAACCAACTGTTCTAGGTCATCGACGCGGACCAGAATATCCTGAATCCGCTCCAAAAAATCTTCACCCAAGGTTGTCAGATGCATCTGCCGCGCGGTGCGCTCCACGAGTGGTGCACCCAGCATTTCTTCAAGTTCCTTGATCTGTAACGACAGGGCGGGTTGCGAGATTGCGCAGGCCTCTGCGGCTCGCCCGAAATGCCGGTGGGCGGCCAGGGCCGAGAAATAACGCATATGTCTGAGCGTGACGCCAATCATAAGTGCAGCTTATCACGGACTTTAGAAGAATAAATTGGAATAAATCGCGATTCTCGCTTAACCCGGCGTCATCACCCACGAAAACCTACTCGCAGGAGATCCGACATGGACGGAAGCAACACCCCCCCAGGCACCGGTTGCCCAGTCATGCATGGTGGCAATACCGGCATGGATAACGCGGTTACCAAATGGTGGCCAGATGCGCTGAACCTCGACATCTTGCATCAGCATGATCTGCGCACGAACCCCATGGACCCGGATTACGATCATCGCGAGGCGGTCAAAGGGTTGGACTATGAGGGCGTCAAAAACGACCTGACCGCGCTGATGGAAGACAGTCAGGATTGGTGGCCGGCCGATTGGGGCCATTATGGCGGCCTGATGATCCGGCTGGCGTGGCACTCTGCCGGGTCGTATCGGATGGGCGACGGGCGCGGCGGCGCCGGGTCCGGTAATATCCGTTTCGCGCCCTTGAATTCCTGGCCTGATAACGCCAGCCTCGACAAGGCGCGCCGCCTGCTGTGGCCGGTCAAGAAGAAGTACGGCAATGCGCTGTCATGGGCGGACCTGATCATCCTTGCGGGCAATGTGGCTTACGAATCCATGGGGCTGAAGACCTTTGGCTTCGGCTTTGGTCGTGAAGACATCTGGGGCCCTGAAAAGGACGTCTACTGGGGGTCAGAGAGTGAATGGCTCGCCCCATCAGAGCTGCGTTACGGCGATCTGGAGACGCCGTCGACGATGGAGAACCCGCTGGCCGCCGTGCATATGGGTCTGATCTACGTGAACCCAGAAGGTGTGAACGGCAATCCCGATCCGGCGAAAACCGCTTTGCATGTGCGCGAGACGTTTGCGCGGATGGCGATGAATGACGAGGAAACGGCCGCGCTGACGTGCGGTGGCCACACCGTCGGCAAGGCCCATGGCGGCGGCGCGCATGATCAGATCGGCGCAGAGCCTGAAGGGTGCCCCGTCCACACACAAGGCTTTGGCTGGGCGAACCCAGGCCATGACGGCAAGGCGGCCAATGCATTCACCTCCGGCATCGAAGGCGCCTGGACCAAAGAACCGACGAAGTGGGACATGGGGTATTTCGATTACCTCTTCGGCTATGAATGGGAATTGACGAAATCGCCTGCCGGGGCGAACCAGTGGCAGCCGGTTGATATGCCGGAAGACGAAATGCCGGTCGACCCGACCGATCCGTCCAAGCGCGCCAAGCCGATGATGACAGATGCCGATATGGCAATGAAGGTTGACCCGGTCTACAACGAAATCTGCCAGCGCTTCCGTGCTGATCCCGAATACTTCGCTGATACGTTTGGCCGTGCCTGGTTCAAGCTTACCCATCGCGATATGGGGCCGCGTGCCAACTATTACGGGCCTGATGTGCCTGCCGAGGACTTGATCTGGCAAGACCCGATCCCAGCGAGCTCAACCAGCTACGATGTGGACGCGCTCAAGGCTAATATCGCCGATAGCGGGCTGAGCGCAGCTGAGATGATCGCCACCGCATGGGACAGCGCCCGGACCTATCGCGGCTCTGACAAGCGCGGCGGCGCCAATGGTGCACGCATTCGCCTTGCGCCCCAGAAAGACTGGGAAGGCAATGAGCCTGCACGGTTGGCAAAGGTACTGGGTATTCTGGAACCAATCGCGGCAGATGCCGGCGCTTCCGTGGCCGACGTCATCGTCCTCACGGGCAATGTAGGGCTGGAACAGGCGATCAAGGCCGCTGGCTTTGACGTGGCTGTCCCGTTCTCCCCCGGTCGTGGTGACGCCAGCGACGATCAGACCGACGCTGACAGCTTCTCAGTGCTGGAGCCCTTGGCCGACGGTTTCCGGAACTGGCAGAAAGCGGCATATGGCGTCTCGCCTGAGGCGATGATGTTGGACCGCGCGCAACTTCTTGGCTTGACGGCTTCGGAAATGACGGTTCTCGTTGGCGGGATGCGTGTGTTGGGGGCGAACCATGGTGGTTCAGCCTTGGGCGTTTTCACGGACCGCGTGGGTGCATTGACAACCGACTTTTTCGTCAACCTGACGGATATGGCGATGTCCTGGCATCCGGTGGATGGTGGCACATATGAACTGCGCGACCGCAAGACCGGCGAGGTAAAGTTCACCGCAACAAGTGCTGACCTCGTATTCGGATCCAACTCCATCCTGCGTGGGTATGCCGAGGTCTACGCACAGGACGACAACGCCGAGAAGTTCGTGCGCGACTTTGTGGCGGCCTGGACCAAGGTCATGATGAATGACCGGTTCGACGTCCTGGCCTGATGATTAACGCTGGCGCAGCATCAATGATGTTGCGCCAGCCAGATTCGACGTTTCCACGCGGAGCGTGTGAAGAGACATAGGCGCGCATTACCGCCGGTTCTCTAAGGCCTGAGCACATCTCATCTGATGCCTTGTCGAAGACACGGAAGGTGCTCGACAGTATCGTCCTGTCCTATCGATCCATATTGGAGCGAAACGCGTTCGGTGAGACGCCGACGAAAACCTTGAACGTGCGGCTGAAGAAAGCCGTGTCGCGGAACCCGCTGCGATGCGCGATTTCCGAGAGGGGTAATGGCGTGTATTCCAACAGCCGCTTTGCTTCCAGAATGCGCCGCTGCCGGACGAGGGCGTTTGGCGGCGCATCAAGCACCGCACGACAAATGCGGGTGAGATGAGAGGCGGATAGCCCCATGCGCGATGCGTAGTGTGCCACCGTCCAAGGCTGGCGATAGCTTTCCTCAAGCAGCGCGCAGAAAGCTTGGGCCTGAACAACTTGTCGCCCAAGTGGACCCGTTACCTTCGCCGCAATTGGCGATGCGAGACTGGACTGATCACCCGCAAGATAAAGCGTGATGAGATCGACAAGAGTTTCCATGATCTCAACGCGGTTGTTGCCCAGTCCGTGATAGGCATCGCGAAGCTGATCGAAAAGTACAACGATGTCGTCGAAATGCGGTGTATCGGGCCGAGAGAAAACGGCACTTGTCGGGGTTTCGAATGCGGCGAAGCAATCTCGCCGCAAATCACTTGCAGCATCGACGCGGATACTCAGGACATCGCCTACAACGTCCTCGGAAAACCGAAATCCATGTTGAATGCCTGGAGTGACCACTAACAATGTCGGATGGGTCGTGAAATGCGTAACCTCACCGACTGTGAGGTAAACCCCTGGCGACCGGAACAAAAAAATCTGCGCAAGCCGTCTGTGACTGTGAACGCCAATCGTCCAGTCATGTTTGATGCTCCGCTCTCGGATTTGCTCGAGGTGGATGGGATCTGGCGCACGCCCCGCAACGAGGTCGCCGTAGAGCTCATAACTCGGGATGCTTCGGTTCATGTGCCTGTGTTCTTCTTGGAGCGGATTATTAAGAGAATGATTGGATAGTACAATGATTTGCTCGAAATGTCTCTTTTTAAGCGACTGCCGAGAGATATCGTGGTCGACATCCTTGGGAGGATCAGAGACCCTGTGATGAGTATAAACCAGTGGCTGATGGGGCCGCTTGATTGGCCCCATGTGCTTGCTAAACGCGCGGATTGTATCCTCGTACACAGCAGCTGGTTTGAATGAGTGTCTTCGGTAACGTGTTGTTCAATGCAAAAGGACCGGCGTGATCACTTTGCCGATGCAATCTCCGTTTATGAAAACCCTCTCAAACAAGACCATTAACTAAATGTCATGAGGTTTGACCAAATGCGAAATCTGTCAGTCTTGGTGGCCGGATCAGCAATGAGCCTGTTCGCTGCATCAGCTAGCGCGCAAAGCATCAGTTGCGATACAGAATACACCGTGCAGGCGGGTGACTTTCTTTCGGGAATTGCGCAGCGCGCTTACGGCAATCTGAATAGCTTCTCTGTCATCTACGAGGCCAATCGCGATGTGATCGGGCCAAATCCTGGCATTATTCGTATTGGGCAGCGGTTCTACATCCCGTGTTTGGATGGGTCTGGCGCCACGCTAAGAACGACAAGTGCCTCTGTCGCTTCATCAACCTCTGACCCGGCAGATGACGCGGCTATTCGCGTTGTGACAGCGACAGGCTGGCGGCCGTTTCTCGACGAGGATGACGCGCAAGGTGGCTTGCTGACCGAGATCATTGAACTCGCGATGGTGAACTCGGACGATGACGTTGATTACGAAATTGACTTCATCAACGATATCGGCGCGCATCTTGACCCACTAATCACAAAACGGTCGTATGATGTGAGCATAGGCCAACTTCAACCCGACTGCGCAGATTCTTCGCAGCTCGGCACGGAATCAGAGTTCCTTTGCGACAACTTTGAATTCAGTGATCCGATGTATGAAGAGGTCTTTGGCTATTATTCTGCGGCGAGCGACCCTGAATATACCGATCATCAGCAATTAGCAGGCAAAGCGATTTGCCGCGCAGAGGACTATACACTGGTTCCTCTTGAGGCCGTCGGTTTGGCAGAGCCGAGTATCGACGTGGTGCGCGCACCAGATGCCGCAACCTGCATTGATTATGTGTTGTCGGGTGATGCTGACATGGCGCTGGTTGCGATTGAAATCGCTGATATCCGTATCAGAGCATTGGACGCGGCAGGCGATATTCAGCTGCACGAAAACTTGTCTTACATCGACTTCTTTCATGCCACCGTCGCGAAGGACAATCCACGCAGCGACGTCATTCTGGCTTCGATCAATAGTGGCCTCAAAAACATCAAAGAATCAGGTCTTTGGTTCCAGACCGTGCGACGTCATATGAGCGAGTTTCGCCAAAGTGGCGGGTAAATGTTGTCGGGTTCTCAACATCGTCGCCTGTGCCCCAAGCACAGCACATGGCGCACAAGGGACGACGGCGAGCAATCGCGCAAAGCACGAGTTAGAGGTTCAGTGATGCGACCAACAATTCTGGCACTTACGCTTTTGGCCACAACAGGTGTGGCGCAAAGCACCAACCAGATCACGTTGAAGTATGATGACGGCAGCGGTGTGTCCGGAGAGCTTGTCGAGTTCAGCAATGGTATCTTTCGCGTGCAGGCATCTGTCGGACTGATAGCAATCCCGGCACAGGACGTTTCTTGTATCGGGGTCGCATGCCCTGAGGGCACAGCGCTCGAGGTGCCGCCGGCGCCCGTTACACTGACTGCTTTGGACGGAACCTTCAACGTGTCGGGCAATGTTATCGACTTTGTGGATGACGAGTATGTCCTGGCAACCGATATCGGTGAGATACGGATCAGTGCCAGCCTGGCGACATGTGAAGGCGTGGGCTGTGTCGCCCCGCCGCAACCGGTCAGCAGAGACGTCTCACTGGTAAGTGGCACAACGACGATTGAGGGGGAATTGGTGCGCGTGGAAGACGGGGCTTACATTGTCGATGTCGATCAACTTGGCCAAATGCGTGTAGATGCAAGCACGTTTGAATGTCGCGGTGATGCATGTCCTTAAGGCTAGTCCCGCTTGATTGGAAGCTCTGCAGAGGTGGACTTTCCGCTTTTGCTGCCAATCAAGCTGCTCGAAGAAACGGAATGCAACATGATCAAACCTTTGAGGAATGAGAAGTGGACCTTAACTTTGCCAAATTATCGTCCCTTTCGGCGGCCAAAACTTTAGAGACGTCATGTGGTCGTGGCGTTCTATCAGCGGTGCCTGCGCGATGCGCATGACATAGAATGGAAAGACGGGAAAATCTTTGCAGCTTTGCTGCAGCAACTCCGAAACTAGATTGCGACGCAATCATGACGACAAATATCATGGAGAAAAAGATGAATATTTTGAAACGCTTGGCTGTCTGGGCAAATGCCAGTTTGGCGGCATTTGCTCTGTCTACCGCAGCTGATGCACAAGAATTCACGTTCTCGATCCACCACTTCCTGAGCCCGCAAGCGCCAGCGCAGCAAATGCTGATTGAACCCTGGGCCCAGTCTATCGAAGAGGCCTCGAACGGTCGCATCGCTTTTGAGATTTTTCCGGCGATGTCGCTCGGTGGGTCACCACCAGAGCTTTACAGCCAGGTGCGCGATGGTGTTGCCGATATCGTATGGACAGTGCCTGGCTATACGCCCGGCACATTCCCCCGCACCGAAGTCTTTGAACTTCCAGGCATTCATCTGAGCGATGCACGGGCGACAAACCTGGCTATTCAGGATTTGATGGAGATCCTGCGGCCTGATTATGTGGATATTCATCCGCTTCTCGTACATGTGCACGCCGGTAACGCACTTCACTTCGGCGACGGGACTGTCAACACGCTGGCCGATTTCCAGGGTCTGAAAATTCGCAGCCCCTCGCGCACGGGTGCTTGGATGGTTGAAGAACTGGGGGCCGAACCGGTTGGTATGCCTGTGCCCGCACTGCCCCAGGCCTTGTCACGCGGCACGGTCGATGCTGGGCTCGTTCCTTTTGAGGTCGCGATCCCACTTGGACTGGCCGATCTGACATCCGCATCGGTTGAGATGGCCGATGGCGCGCGATTTGGGACGGCGACATTCCTGTTTGCGATGAACCTTGATGCCTACAACTCTCTGCCCGAAGATCTGCAGCAGATCATCGATGATCACTCCGGTGCCGCAATCGCTGCCGAGATGGGTGAGGCCTGGAACAACATCGAACCCGTTGGCATTCAGCGCGCTTTGGATGCTGGAAACGAGGTGACGCAGATGACGCCTGAAGCAACGGCTGAGTTCAACGCACCATTCGATGCGACAGTTCAACGCTGGGTCGAAGAAGCCGCAATTGTTGGTATCGATGCCGAAGCCTTGCTTGGTAGCGCACGTACGATGATCGCAGAATACACCAGACAGCTACAGCAGTAAGGCTTTGGACTAAGCTGATCCGGTCTTAGAACCCAAACGCCAGTTCTCCATAACGAACGGGCTTTTCCAGACCGGATCAAAGGCAAAGCGAAGTTTATGAAAAGTCAGTTCCGGCGCGATACATCCTGCGCCGGCACTTATCCTGCGGGCCATGGAACGGTCGAAAGCCTGTTCCGCTGCCCTCACCCCTGAACAGACTGAGGCAATGAAAGTGGCCGCAAAGCAACTTCTGATCCGACTGATCCATGGATGGGCGCTCTTAGGTGGTGCGCTGCTTATCCTGATTGTTTTGATCACCGCAGTGAACGCCGCCGGTTTCACGGCCAATGCAATTGCGCGGATCTGGGGTGAAAACGTGTCTGGTTTGCCCGGCTATGAGGATGCGGTCCAGATGATCGTGGGCGTGGCCGCCATGATGATGTTTCCCTATGCACAGCTTTACCGTGCGCACGCCGCCGTCGACGTGGTGATGCAATATGCACCTTTATGGGCGAACCGGGTCGTTGCCATCTTGTCGGGCATCGCCCTTGCGACGCTGCTGGTCTGGATGGCGTGGATGCTCGCGCAAGGCACGCTGCAGGTGCGCGCCGACCGGATCGAAACAACTGTTCTGGGTTGGCCTGTCTGGATATTCATGCCGTTCGCCGTGATCTCCTGCCTTCTTTGGGCGGCGGCGGCGATCCTTGACGTTATCACACCTGTGGAGATCCCTGATGGAGCGTGAACTCATCGGCGTCTACGGGTTGGTGGCGCTGTTCTTTCTGATCATGTTGCGCATTCCCGTAGCACTCGCCATGCTGCTGACCGGCATTATCGGGACATGGGTGCTGAGCCTTGTGTCCCCCTTCATCCGGTTCGTCCCGTATCTGCAGCAGTTCAAAACTGCGCTGTGGAACTCGGTAGCCAACTACGATCTGTCAGTTGTGCCGCTTTTTGTTCTGATGGGCTTTCTGGCCGCTGAAACGGGCCTGAGCCGAGACCTGTTCCAAGGGCTCAGCGCGCTGACACGCAAGATCCGTGGTGGTGTCGCCATGGCAACAATCCTGGCCTGTGCAGGCTTCGGTGCGGTCAGCGGATCATCCATCGCAACGGCATCCACAATGAGCCGGGTCGCACTGCCGGAGTTACGACGGCTCAACTACAATGAAGGGCTGTCGACCGGTGTCCTTGCCGCTGGCGGTACGTTGGGCATCCTGATCCCGCCTTCAGTGGCGCTGGTGATCTATGCCATCGTCGTTGAGGCACCGATTATCGAGATGTTTCAGGCCGCGATCATCCCTGGCATCCTGGCGGTAATCTTCTTTCTGATCGTCGTTCGGTTCCGGCTCGCGCGAAACCCCGACCTTGCCCCCGATCCCGAACCGTTAAGTGAAGAGCAGACGCGTCGCGCCATCCGCCGGCTGATCCCCGTCGGCTTGATCTTCGGCTCAATCATCCTTGGGCTGGGCATGGGCCTGTTCACGCCCACACCCGCTGCAGGCGTCGGCGTGTTTCTCATCCTGATCTATGGGATCATCCTGCGGTTTGTTTCAGAAGACGGGCTGACCTTCGCGCGTTTGAAATCTGCGTTGCTCGCGACGGCAAAAACCGCCTCGATGATCTACTTCATCCTGTTTTCTGCCGACATCCTGAAAGGGTTCTTTGCCCGCACCGGATTGCCAGCGGCGCTCAGCGACTGGGCGGCGGCCTCGACCATGGACCCATACCTGATCCTGTTGGCGATGCTGATCATCCTCATCATCCTCGGCTGTTTCATGGAAAGCCTGTCAATGATCCTGGTTGTCGTGCCTTTCTTCTGGCCCGTGCTGATCCAGCTGAACGGCGGCGAATGGGTCAGCGCCGAGGATGCCGCCTTTGGCCTGACAACCGATGAGTTGCGCATATGGTTCGGTATCCTCGCGCTAATCGTCGTGGAACTTGGGCTGATTACACCACCCGTCGGCCTGAACGTCTTCGTGATCAAATCCTTCTCACCAAAGACCGGGCTCGGCGTGATCTTCCGCGGTGTCGCACCCTTCTTTGCGATTGAACTCGTGCGGGTCGGGGTGCTGTTGGCGCTACCGATCCTCTCGCTCTACTTGCCGAGCATTCTTTAGGAGCTGGGTCACGTGACGCATACACATAAAACACAAGTCTGCATCATCGGTTCGGGGCCAAGTGGGCTGTTGCTCGCGCAATTGCTGGCGCAGGCCAGGATCGACACGATCATCCTCGACCGCCGGGATCGCGTCTACATCGAAGGGCGCATTCGCGCGGGCGTCCTGGAACAAGGGTCGGTGAAGGCGCTGGAAGAAGCAGGCGTCGCTGATCGGTTGCATGCCGAGGGGCTGGTCCATGACGGCTTTGATCTCGCCTTTGACGGCAACCGTCACCGGATCGACCTAAGTGGCCTGACCGGCACATCGGTGATCGTTTATGGCCAGACCGAAGTGACCAAAGACCTGTTTGATGCACGCGTTGCACAAGAGCAGGTCTTCTTTTTCAACGTCGAAGATGTCGTTCCGACCGATCTGAAATCGGACACGCCAAGCGTCCGCTTTCGCCAGAACGGGGAGGAGCATGTCATATCCTGTGACTATGTCGCGGGCTGCGACGGTTTTCGCGGCGTGTCACGCGCAGCGATCCCTTCCGACGTGCTCAAGACGTTTGAGCGCGTCTACCCCTTCGGCTGGCTCGGTGTGCTAGTCGAAAAGCCACCGGTCGCCGACGAGTTAATCTACGCCAACAACAGCCGCGGTTTCGCGCTGGCCTCCATGCGGTCCGAGACCCGCAGCCGTCACTACATTCAATGCGATCTCGATGACGATGTGTCTGATTGGCCGGATGACCGGTTTTGGGAAGAGTTCGCCACACGTCTGGGCCCTGACACCGCCGCCCATCTGCAAACCGGCCCGTCGTTTGAAAAGTCCATCGCGCCCCTACGCTCTTTCGTTGCCGAACCAATGCGATACGGCAACCTCTTCCTTGCCGGGGACGCCGCACATATCGTCCCGCCAACCGGCGCGAAGGGTCTGAACCTTGCCGTCGCAGACATACGCATGCTCTCGCGCGCGCTGATTGCGCATTACACCTCAGGCAACGATGACTATCTCGACACCTATTCGGAAACCGTGCTGAAGCGGGTCTGGAAGGTGGAGCGTTTTTCCTGGCAACTTTCCACCCTGATGCACCAGTTCCCGGAAAACTCGCCATTTGAGAAACGGATGCAGCGCGCGGAATTTGACTATATCGCCTCGTCCGAGGCAGCCTCAAAGGCGATTGCCGAGAATTACGTCGGCCTGCCGCTGGAGTAGCGCAAGATGGACGCAGCCACGATCAATGGCACCACAATCGCGTATCGGCACCGTCCCGGTCTGGGGCGGACAGTCGTGTTTGCGAATTCACTGGGTAGCGATCAAAGCATCTGGGACAAGGTGATTGCCACCTTGCCGCGGGGATATGGTGTTCTGACATACGACTTGCGCGGCCATGGGCAAAGCAGCGGTACTGCGGACAGTATTGAAGGATTGGCGGAAGATGTTAGTCAGTTGATCGACCTGCTTGGTCTCAAAGACGTGCTGTTTTGCGGCGTGTCGATTGGCGGGATGATCGGACAGGTTCTTGTTGCGCGCCGCCCTGACGTGGTGCGCGGGGCGGTGCTGTGCAACACGGCGTCGCAGATCGGAACCGCCGAACGTTGGAATGCCCGCATCGACGCCATAGAACGTGATGGGACGGCGACTGTTGCGGGCGATATCGTTGGCAACTGGTTTGGTCCGGATTATGCGGCGCAAGGCGACCGGATGGCATTGCATCAAACGATGATCACACGCACCGATCAGGCTGGCTATATTGCAGCCTGCCGCGCGATCCGCGATGCGGATCTTCGGGAAGCTGCGGCCAGCATATCGGTGCCCGTCCTTTGCGTTGGCGGGACCCATGATCAATCTGTCCCGGTGGATGCGGTCGAAGGGCTTTCGCAGTCGATCCCCGGCGCTGCACTGCATATCATGGACGGCATCGGTCACTTGCCGTGTCTCGAAGCACCAGAGGCATTGGCGGAGGTAATCGCCGCGTTTGATCCACGCGAAGAAGATATGGACAAGGCTGGCACAGCGATCCGACGCGCCGTTCTGGGCGGCGCGCATGTCGACAAGGCCGCGGCCAATACAACCACGCTCGACGCCGCATTTCAGACGCTGATTACAACTGGCGCATGGGGCCAGGTCTGGTCCAGCCCCGCCATCGCAGCCCGCGAGCGGTCGATGCTGACCCTCGCACTTCTCGCCGCCACGGGGAATTTCGAAGAGATCCCCATGCATATCCGCGCAACCAGACGCACCGGTGCGACCGAAGCCGACATTGCCGAGGCGTTCCAGCACGTCGCGATCTATGCAGGTGTGCCGCGCGCCAACCACGCGCTGAAACTCGCCAAGCAGACCCTTGCGGAGATGTGCGCTGATGACTGACACCCCCTTCAAACCCCGCGATCTCAGCTGGCATCCGCCTGCGCTCTCAGAACGCTACCGCTCCACGCATTTGCGCGCGCCGCGTCAGCCGCTACTCCACATGCCGCAGACCGAGACAGAACTGACCGGGCCAACCTTTGGTCAAAACGATCTTGGTCCGCTGGATGATGACCTCATCACCAACTACGCAGCACCTGGCGAAACAGCGCAAGGGCCGCGCATTATCATCCATGGCACATTGCGCGATGAAGATGGCCGCCCCGTGCCCGGCAAGCTGATCGAGGTGTGGCAGGCCAATGCAGGCGGGCGCTACCGCCATGTGAATGATGGCTATCTGGCGCCACTGGACGCTAATTTTGGTGGCTGCGGGCGCTGCATGACCGACGATGAGGGTCATTATAGCTTTCGAACGATTCTGCCCGGGCCATATCCGTGGCCAAATGGCGGGAATGACTGGCGCCCGGCGCATATCCACTTCTCTGTCTTTGGTGACGGGTTTGCCCAAAGGCTGATTACGCAGATGTATTTTGAAGGTGATCCGCATATCGCGCTATGCCCCATCGTCCAATCGATCCCGTCTGATGACGCCATTGATCGCCTTGTTGCGAGGCTGGATATGGAGCGGACCATACCGATGGACATCCGCGCCTATCGTTTCGATATTGTCTTGCGCGGGCGCGATGCGACGATCTTTGAAAACCAGATGGAGGGGACGTGATGGCGTTAAAGGAAAGCCCGTCCCAGACAGCCGGGCCTTACGTGCATATCGGCTGCGCACCGAAAGCAGCCGGATTAGAGCCGCGCGGGATGGGCGAACCGCTGGGCGAAAACATGGTTCCCGTGGGCGGCGAGAGAGTGACGCTCGATATCAAGGTGTTTGACGGTGAAGGTGCACCTGTCAAAGACGCACTTATCGAAATCTGGCAGGCCGGTCCGGACGGGCGCTATGCGCCTTCTAGCAGGTTCCAAAACTGGGGCCGCCAGCCATCAGACCTGTCCACTGGCGTTGCACAATTCAAGACCTTAAAGCCCGGTGCCAGCGGCGATCAGGCGCCCCATATCCTCGTCTGGATCGTGGCACGCGGCATCAATCTGGGCCTGACGACCCGCATCTATTTCCCCGACGAAGATAATAGCACCGATCCGGTCTTTGCCTTGGCAGGTGAACGCGCCGAAACTCTGCTGGCGATCCAGACGGATACGGGCTACGCCCACACCATTCGCCTTCAAGGCGAAAACGAGACGGTGTTCTTCGATGTCTGATGTCGCGGGTAAGCCTTGTATCCTCTGCTGCGCCATCACCGGCTCCGTGCCGAAAAAGGCCGACAACCCTGCTGTCCCCATCAGTGTCAGCGAACAGATCGAAAGCAGCCACGCGGCGTTTGAGGCCGGGGCGAGCATCATTCACGCCCATGTCAGGAATGCGGACGAAAGCCCATCCAGCGATCCCGATAAGTTCGCGGCACTCAAGGAGGGCCTTGAGAAACACTGCCCCGATGTGATCGTCCAATTCTCGACCGGCGGGCGCTCTGGCGCGGGACAGGAACGTGGTGGCATGCTGCCGCTGCGGCCCGACATGGCCTCGCTCTCGGTCGGGTCGAACAATTTCCCCACGCGCGTCTACGAAAACCCACCTGATCTGGTGGCGTGGTTGGCGGGGGAGATGCAGCGATTTGACATCATGCCCGAGATCGAAGCCTTTGACCTTAGCCATATCCTGCAAGCGCAAGCGATGCATGGCAGCGGCGCTCTTTTTGGGAAGCTCTATGTGCAGTTCGTGATGGGCGTGAAGAACGCGATGCCTGCTGATAAAGAAGTCTTTGACTTCTATGTTCAAGTGATGCAATCGCGCGCGCCACAGGCTGAATGGTGCGCTGCAGGGATTGGCGCGGCCCAGATTGTTGTGAACGAATGGGCGATTGCCGCAGGCGGACATACGCGTGCGGGACTTGAGGATAATGTGCGGCTCGACAAGTCAACGCTCGCGCCATCGAACGCCGCACTCATCGCGCGGGCGGCAGCGTTGTGCGCCAAGTATGACCGCCCCGTTGCCACCCCAAGCCAAGCCCGCGACATTCTGGGCCTGCGCCCCGCATGATCGACATCGCAACCCATCCTTGGATGAGCGGTCTGCTCGGCGATGAAGAGATGGCTGCGACTTTCGCGCCCGCGGCAGAGTTGCAACGTCTGTTAGGGATCGAAGCGGCATGGACCCGTGCCTTGGGCGAAATCGAGGGTAACGCCGATGCTGAACACATCGCCCTATCCATCGAAGCCGCGCCGATTGATCCCAGTGACCTGAAAGCAGGTATGGCAAAAGATGGCGTGCCGATCCCGGCCCTGGTGCGCCTTTTGCGAGAGCATGTAGGGCCGGATCTGGCCAGCCATGTTCATACAGGTCTGACATCACAAGATGTGGTGGATACCAGTCTTGTTTTGGCGTTGCGGCAGGTTCTGTCGCTTCTTGGTACAAGACTGGACCTGCTTGATCAGCGCCTCACAGATCAGCAAAACACGTTCGGCTACCGCTCCATGACTGCCTATACGCGGATGCAGCCCGCGATGGAGACATCGGTCCACGTGGTCATCAACCGGTGGCGGCAACCGCTTTCGGCTCTGATCTCGGACATCAATGACGCGCAGAACAAGATTGGCATCGTGCAATGGGGTGGTCCGATTGGTGTGCGTGACCATGCCGAAGCCGACGCACTGGGTGTCGCCTTCGCCCGGCATCTCGGGCTAAGGGATCCGGAGAAGGCCTGGCATACCGACCGAACGGTTCTTCTTGAGGTCGCGCAGCTTCTGTCACGCGTTTCGATTGCAACCGGCAAGATCGGGGAAGACGTGGCCCTGATCGCTGTCGCCGGAACAGGTGATATTGCGTTCAAGGGCGGCGGCTCCTCGGCGATGCCGCACAAGAACAACCCTGTCAAAGCCGAAGCCCTGATCGCCTTGGCGGATTATGTCGCGACACTCTCTGCAACGATGCTTCGTTCAGCCCGCCACGAGGGTTTCCGTTCTGGCCGCGCGTGGCTCCTTGAATGGCTCACCTTGCCCCAAATGTGCGTTGCGGCTGGCGCAGGAACCCAACTGGCGGCGTGTCTGGTTAAAGAGGTAACTTGTATCGGCTCGACTGAGGAATCCGAACGAAAAGACCAGTAGACTATATTAGACCATCCATCGTCACGTCTTATGGAGCTAAGGCGACTTAGCTAATAAAGAGTTCTGCTCATTTTGTTGCTTTGATTAAGTCGTTGATTTCATGGTGCACCGGAGCGGAACAACCTAGAACCATCTGAGTGCGATCAGATCCTGGCGGAGTTGGAAGACTGGACCAGGATTCTTCGGGCTGAGCCGGACGTTATCCACAGGTTGGCGGCGTTTGCTGAAGTGGCGGAAAGTGCGTCGGCCGAGGAGTATGACACTCCGGGATTGGGCGTTTCCTTTGAGGAGCCAGCGCCATGACCCGCCTCGCATCCTCACATGAACCCAAAGTTAAGCCCGTGTTTGCGAAAGCGTCTTCTGGCAAAAGGCGCACGACGTTGTCACCACTTACCCTGCGCCTAACGCCGGAAGAACGGACGCGATTGGAAGAACTTGCCGCTGGCATGACGCTCAGTGCTTATGTGCGGGCCTGTGTATTTGCGGAAAATGCAAGTCGGCCAAAGTCGCCGGTCCAAGACAAGAAGACGGTTGCGGAGGCCTTAGCACTGCTCGGGCAGTCGCGGATTGCCAGCAACCTCAATCAGCTTGCCTATCACGCCAATATCGGCGCCCTCATGGTTGGTGAAGCAGAAAAGGCGCAGATCGCCGAGGCGAATGCCCATCTTGCCGCCATCCGCACGCTATTGTTGGAAGGTCTTGGGAAGAAACGGCGGGCGTCGTGATCCTCAAAGGCAATGAACGAGGCTATGGGGCGGAACTTGCGCGGCATCTGATGAACCCGCGCGACAATGACCACGTCACCCTGCATTCCCTGCGGGGGTTCCTTGCTGACGATTTGCTGGGCGCATTTGCCGAGGCCGAGGCGATCTCGAGCGTAACCAAGTGCCAGAAATATCTGTTTTCGCTGTCATTCAATCCGCCACCGAATGCAGACGTGTCGGTCACCCAATTTGAAGCCGCAGTCGGTCAGGCCGAGGAGCGACTTGGACTGACGGGTCAGCCCCGCGCCATCGTCTTTCACGAGAAGAATGGACGGCGGCATGCCCATGCCGTTTGGTCGCGGATCGATGGGCATGAATTGAAGGCAATCAACCTCCCGCACTACAAGCGCAAGCTGTTTGGCCTGTCGCGGGAAATGTATCTCTCTCATGACTGGGACATGCCCCAGGGCTTCAAAGATGCCAGCAAGCGTGACCCGTTGAATTATCAGCAACAGGAGGCCGGTCAGGCCAAACGTGCGCAGCGTGATCCCAAAGCACTCAAGGCGATGTTCCAAGGCTGCTGGGAAAGCTCAGACTCGCGGGCGGGATTTGAAGCTGCGCTGAAAGAACAAGGCTTTGTCCTGGCGCGTGGTGACCGACGCGGGTTTGTCGCTGTGGATGCCGAAGGCAAGGCCTGGTCGCTATCCCGCTGGTGTGGGGTGAAACCCAAGCAAATGCGCGCCCGGCTCGGCTCTGAGACAGCGCTGCTGTCGGTTGATGAGGTCGCGCATCAGACCCGTGACTTACCAAAGCAATCTGTAGAGCCGCAAAATGTTGCCTTTGAGGCGCGGCGGGCCAAGCTGGTCGCGGCGCAACGAGAAGAGCGTGCCGCTCTGTTGCAGCAGCAAGAACAGCAACGGGTTGCGGACTTCGCCACGCGCCGGGCAAGGCTGCCTAAAGGTCTGCGCGGTTTGCTCTCGCGTGCAACCGGGCAATATCAAAAGAACCTCGAAAAGATCGCAGAGGATGCAAAGGCCGCTGAGCTCCGCGATCGCGAGGCCCAGCAAGCGCTGGTGTCTAAGCACTTGGAAGAGCGACGCGCGCTCACCCGAGATGGTCAAAGGCAGGGACTTGCTTCGGCCTTCCACGCGCAAGTCAAACCCGATCCAAAGCAAACGCTTGTTCTGAACCACGATCAGCTGCCGCAGAGCAGCGCGCAATTGATTGCAAAGCCCGATTTGGTTCTTGGCCATATCTCCGAGAAAAAAGCCAGTTTCACCCGTGTCGATGTGTTGCGGGCGCTGGCGCAAAAGATCGACGACCCGATGGTACTGCAAAACGCGGCGCATCGCACGATGGCATCGCCGCAACTGGTAAGACTGTCAGAAGATGGCTGCACACCGCACTTTACCACCACAGACTATCAGGCAGCGGAAAAGACCTTGGATCGATCCGCACAGGCTTTGGCGACACAGCGCGGGCACAGCGTTGCCAATCATCACCTAACGTCAGCCGTCAGAGTGCAGAACGCAAAGATGAAGAGTGCCTTTGGCGGCCAATTGAGCCGTGAACAGCAGGCCGCCTTGCGTCACGTGCTCGGCGAAAAACAGTTGTCATCGGTGGTTGGTCTTGCAGGTGCAGGCAAGAGCACCATGCTGGCCACAGCCAATGACGCCTGGGCACGTCAAGGCATCACGGTGCATGGGGCGGCCCTCGCAGGCAAAGCCGCTGAAGAGTTACAAAGTGCTTCAGGCATTCAAAGCCGAACCCTCGCCTCACTAGAGCTGTCATGGAAAAACGGCCACGCGCCCATCAAACCGGGCGACGTGCTGGTGATCGATGAGGCAGGCATGATCGGCACACGCCAAATGGCGCGCATCACTGACAAGATGAACGAGATTGGTGCGAAACTGGTCCTTGTTGGCGATCCTGACCAGTTACAACCGATTGAGGCTGGGACCCCATTCCGGAGTATCGTCGATACCCACGGCACCGCGCGCCTGACTGAAATCCACCGTCAAAAGGCGGACTGGCAAAAACAGGCATCCCGCGACTTGGCCAAGGGTGACATATCAAACGCCGTCGACGCGTATCGTAAACGAGAGGCCGTCACCCAATCCGACACCCGTGCAGATGCCATCGAAGCACTTGTCGAAACCTACGCGATGGATGTTGCGGCACATGGAACTGCTAAGTCTCGCCTCGCATTCGCACATAAGCGCAAAGATGTGCACGCGCTGAACCAAGCGATCCGGGCCGCCTTACGCAGCGGGACTGACGCCCCGCCGCCGGAAACCCTATTCTCGACCGATACAGGACCTCGTGTTTTCGCAGAACATGACCGTCTCGTCTTCACCCGCAACGACAAGGATATCGGTGTCAAAAACGGCATGCTCGGTACAGTCACCAAGGCTCAAAACGGCGAAATCACTGTCGCACTTGATGGAGAGAACGAGCGCATTGTTTGCTTCAACCCGTCCGACTTCCGCAGCTTCGACCATGGCTTTGCCGTCACCATCCACAAATCACAAGGAACCACAGTCGACCAATCCTATGTCCTCGCCTCCCGTTCGATGGACCGCCATCTCGCCTATGTCGCCATGACCCGCCACCGCGACGACATGCGATTGTTTGTGAACACCAGAGACCGCCCCATCTGGGCGACACAACAACGACGCCATATCCAACCGACCCGCACGCGCAACCGCGATGGGCCATCTATGAGTTAAGTCTGTGATGGCCGTTTGGGGGCCATTCATAAAAATGCAGAGAAGGCTAACTTGAGCCCATGGCGGTCATCGTGATTTCTTGCTGCGCGCGCTCGCGGCACGAAAATTGATACAGTTGCTCGATTTCAGCCCTGAGCGGCAGCGTATGATCGGCTCTATCCAAGTTCGCGCGCAACTTGCACAATTCGTGGCAACAATTCTGAGCTAACACAACCTCTAACACTATGAACCGTTGACATGAATTCGCAGCTAATCGATGGTGAGGCGCATTTAGAGCCTCAATGTTGATGTCAATGAAAAAACAGTCCTTGATTAAGCATGTTTGGGTCCCAATCTTGAGTGACCACATTGGGACTTCGGTTGTTCTCATCTGCCTTGGTGTTTTGTTTGGATTGTTTGGTGTGTCTAGATTCCCAGCATTTGAAGGGTTCCTGCAGGCTGAGCTTTCTTGGCCAGCATATGCAACTCAGATTTTGTTCATGTCTTTCTTTTCATTTCATATCGTCTTTTCTAAATCAAAAGAGAACTATCTGAGTGTTAAAGAAGCAAGATTTCCGACCGTTATTTTTTTGTCTTTGACGACGCTGCTCTCAGTCACACTTGCTATTTATACTATCCAAGAAGACTGGCCCTGTGAGTTTAACTGGCCCGATTTCCGATCGTTTGTATTCCGAAGCGTATACTCTGGATGTGGAGCTGTTTTGGGACTAGTACTTCTGGGGTGGTTCCTCAAAACGTCATATCCTACGTTGCTTCAGCTTGGGCAAACAATGCATAGGATTGACGGATCCATTGCTGAATACAATAAAATTCATGAACCCTCTATTGAACAAATTCGAACTTATAGGGATGTATTAAACAGCGAGTTCTCAACGTTTTTTGTTCAACTGATGGACTTTCACAGCAAGTACCCAAATTTCGAAGTCCGCTTCTTTGATGAAATCAAGAAATTGGACCAGATACGAGGTTACACACAGCCTGATGTGTCCCCCACAACCTTTAGCAATTCAGTCGCGCAGATCAAATCTGATGCTGACGCACTCTTTGAGAGTATCCGAGAAAAGTTAGTTTAATGGTCGGTAATCCGAAACCTCCCAAAGTGCTAACCATAGTGGTTTTTGATGGAAAAACCCCCAGTACCTGGTCGCCATTTGAATGGCGTGGTGGCACAAAATCCCTTGCAGTGCTCGCGAATGAAGCTCTCGGTGGCTCCACTCTTACAAGCAAATCGGACAGTTCGAAAACATACTCGTGTCAGATCGAAGCCGTTCACAATTCAAGTATCGAAACATCTGAACTAAACAGTGTGGTTGGCTTCATTTTTGACTGCAAGAGAGATCAGGAATATCTGAAGGAAGTTGTGTTGACGGAGTTTAGACAGTTCTGTGCTAGAATGGCGGTGTGTCCTGGAGCAATTTACCGTCTTTTCGGTTTGCGTATCTACATGATTGCAGAGAATGAAGATGAAGAGATACAGCAGTTCACCGAGGTTGTGCGCGAAATTGCTTTTGCCAAACTGCACGTCGGGCCGGTTACAGAGCGCCTTATCGCAATGACTTCTGAAGAGATTGTGGATGAGGAAGACGTTTTGAAAAGGAAGATGTTCGAGCTTGCAAGACACTACAGGGATAGAGAAGGGTATTTCAGTCAAGGGGTCACATGAGCACCAAAGATATCAAATTTAACGGTGACGCCCAAAAGCGTATGCTTAGGGGTATCGACATTCTTGCTGAGGCGGTTGGCGTAACTCTGGGTCCAAAAGGCCGCAACGTATTACTGGAAAAGTCTTCTAGCGCACCACGGATCACGAAGGATGGTGCGGCGGTCGCTAGAGAAATCGAACTCTTGGACAAATTCGAAAACATGGGAGCTCAGATGGTACGCGAAGTCGCCGCGCGTACCAACGAAGAGGTAGGCGATGGTAGCACTACAGCTACCGTCCTTGCCTATGCGATCGTCAAGGAAGGTATTCGTCGTGTTGCCGCTGGCATGAACCCTATGGACTTAAGACGTGGTGCCGATATCGCCGCTAAGGCAATAGTAAAGTCTCTTCAAGGTCATGCTTGCCAAGCGGCAAACTTAGAACAGATTTCTCCTGTGCGTCTGATTGATTTTTGCGATGAGGCGGATGCTGCGTCGTTGTTAATGAGCATTCTACGCCAGAAAAATTTGCTCGAAGTAGTCCCAGCGGATGAAGCCGCAAAACTGAAGCGCTTTGAAGAGTTTTCTGTTGAAATCAGCGAATTTTTACTTGGCGGGCCAATAGAGCTGCCTCCTATGTTCTATGCAAAAGGTAAAGCAGCAGGATTGTCCACGAAACAATTATTCGGTTTGTCTGATTTTATTCTAGATGCGTCAGAGTCACTGACCGAAAAACAATTTGAGCAAGCCAATCAACCAGCCCTGTGTAGGTCAGTTTCTACACGAGATGAAATTCTTTTGGTCGCTACTTTGGCAGCGAATGGTGACGCCGACATCGGACGGATAGTCACTGACGCGATACAAAAGGTTGGCAAGGACGGTGTGATCAGCGTCGAAGTAAGTGGGGGCTTAGAGAGCGACACCAGCGTCGTCGAAGGAATGCAGTTTGATCGAGGATACTTATCGCCTTACTTCGTGACAAACGCCGACAAGATGATAGCAGAGCTTGAAGACTGCAAGGTGCTTTTGTACGAACAGAAGCTGTCGTCGTTGCGATCTATGGTGACCTTACTCGAATCGGTTATCGAGAAGCAGAAATCACTCTTAGTTGTCGCCGATGATGTAGAGGGCGAGGCGCTGAGTACTTTGGTTGTCAATAAGCTGCGCGGTGGCCTTAAGATTGCCGCGGTTAAAGCTCCCGGCTTTGGCGATCGTCGTAAAGCGATGCTTCAAGACTTAGCTATATTGACAGGCGGCGATGTCATTTCAGAAGAACTTGGTACTGACTTGGAAAATGTCACAATCGATATGTTAGGATCGGCCAAATCTATCTCCATCAGCAAAGAAGAAACCACAATCGTTGACGGAGCAGGCCACAGAGATCGAATAGACGAACGCGTATTACAGATCAGACGGCAGATTGAGAGCACAAAATCGGAGTACGATCGGGAGCAGCTGCAAAACCGTTTGGCAAAACTGTCAGGTGGTGTCGCAGTCATAGGCGTGGGTGGCATGACAGAGACAGAAGCGAGAGAACGTAAGGACCGCATCGATGATGCATTGAGCGCAACCCGCGCGGCCATGGAAGAGGGTGTAGTCGTCGGTGGTGGTGTTGCGATAGTACATGCTGCCAAGGTTCTGGATGGATTGACCGGCGCAAACCAAGACCAGCAAGCAGGCATAAACATGATCAAAAGGGCGATTGAAGCGCCCCTTCGCCAAATTGCCGAGAATGCTGGCTTAGACGGCGCCCTTGTAGCAGGGAAAGTTCGCGAAAGTGCTGACACCACGTACGGGGTCAACGTTTTGACAGAGGAATATGGTGATTTGTTCGCCTTAGGTATTATCGATCCGGTAAAAGTCGTCCGAACTTCGCTAGAAGACGCAGTCTCAATTGCGGGCATCTTGATTACGGCCGAAGCAACAATTGCGGATAAAGTCACCACAACGCACACAGCGCGAACGCGGTAACTCGGACTTCGTAATGCGGATATAGACGGGGCCATTTATTGCTGGCATCGCCATGGCTACTTTCACTAAACTGGCTGCAGCGTGGCAAATTATCCACTGCACCTGCGATCGAATGCTGCGCCAGCGAAGCGCAAGGACCCAATGTCGTAAATGGCCGCAAACTGGCGATTTAAGAATCATCAAACAAACGTCCGCAAACGCGCTCACGGCCTACTGATGATATCCTGATGTTTGACGATCGCACGGATTTCGACGGCTCAGTCATCAATGACATAGTAGATCGCATGTTTTTCGTAGACGGATCGCCGATAACCAGTGCGGATATGGTCGACTGTAGGGTACATCTTCGGATGTTCGCAAATGTGCGTGAAGCGTTCCAGCAAGCCATCATAGTAGCGGTCCGCCTGCGCTTCGCCCCATGTTTTGAAGCCTTCGCTGTAAAGATCGTCGAGGTCCTGATCCGCGACTTTGGTAATGCGGAGTGCCAATGTCGTCATACAGAGCTTTTCAGGCGCTCCTTCGCAGCAGCACGAATGTCGGTCGGGGTGCGATCACTCAGACCGCTTGCTTCGGAGGCCACCAGTTTCGCGCGCAAAGCATCAATTTCTGTCACACGCAGCTCTTTTTCCCGCAGAGCCTCGCGGATCACCTCGCTGTCAGTCGCGTAGCGACCAGACGCGACTTGACCTTGAATGAACGCGTCCTGACTGTCGGTGACGGTAATGCTCTTTTTGATCAAACTCATCATTGGGCTCTGCTGGCTTATACTATTTTATCCTACTTTATCGTACCATACGTTGATGATTAAGTGCAAATCCAACGCGGACAAGTCGTGAGAGCTGTCCGCGCGATTTTTATTCATCTACTTGGGCCACTCGGGATCAATGGGCACCAGCCTCCCGCCCAAGTCATGTGTGACATGGGCCCTAAGGATGCGACGTACTAAGCCGTCCACCATCAAACCCGGCACCGGCGGCACCGTGCATCCCAGAAAGCTGCGATAGCCCGTTGCACTCAGAAACGGTTTTGTCCGATCAACTGCGCGCGCGGCAAAGCCAAGGTACGGCATTGCGGTGGCACCAATGCCAAACATGCCACCCATCGTGACACGCACCTGCATGCCTGCCGCCTCAATCGCAAATGTGCCGCTTTGGCCCCACATCGGAATCAGCCCGTCTTGCGCTGCGGCTTGCCGATCCAGCTTGCAGCCCGGTGCATCATTTCCCGCCAGAATGCCGGGGTTGCCGTTGTTCAGTTTCTTGGCGAGCAGATGAGCTTCTTTCCTGATATCGATTGCGAGGTCCAGATCGCTGTTCAGCATGGCGGCGTGATGATTGGCAATCTGTTGGTTGTGGTAGTCCAGCGCTTCTGCCCATGTTCCGGGTAGATGTGTGGTCTCTTTGTCGAAGGCGCGGGCGGCGTTGTCACGCGCTGCATTGTGCAACATGTCGGCAAAGCCGAGTTGTTCGCTACTCATGCCGGCACCTGCTGGGCTTGGAACCGGGCCACACCTACCAGACGGGCTTTCCCCGTGACAACATGTTTGGGATCAATGTCGATACCGAGATAGTCGCGACCACAGAGCGCTGCCGCAACAGACGTACTCCCCGACCCGCTGAATGGATCGCAGACCAGATCACCGGGTATGGAGAAACTGCGGATCAGTGGGGTGATAATCTCGACGGCTTTCTCTGTCGGATGCCGTCTGTTCCCCGAATAGACCCAATCCATCACGCTCGGCAGCGGATGTGCTGGTTTGCGTGGATTGCCTTTCGCCAGCACAAAAGCACTTTCATGACGGTATTCTGTGAAGCTCTTGCGTGAGGCATAGCGCTTTTGCCAGATGATCTGGCTGACAA
Source organism: Cognatiyoonia sp. IB215182 (assembly GCF_033963905.1). NCBI lineage: Bacteria > Pseudomonadati > Pseudomonadota > Alphaproteobacteria > Rhodobacterales > Paracoccaceae > Cognatiyoonia > Cognatiyoonia sp. IB215182. The sequence continues at coordinate 330,245 of NZ_JAXBMB010000007.1, read as the reverse complement.
TCCGCAAGCCTGCTGCGTCCCAAGCGGCGGTGAATTGCGGCAAGGCGGACCACCCGGCGAAGCAAACCGCATAGCTGTCCGGCTTCATGACACGGGCCATCGGGACAAAGACGGGCATCACGCCAGTTGCGTCATTATCGTTTCTGAGGGTGCGTCCATCACGGTCACGATAGTTCACCAGATAAGGCGGATCGGTGACAACCAAATCCACCGACCCTGCGGGCAGGTCCTTCAAGACTTGGGCGGAGTCACCTGCGATAATCTGATTTCTCTTCATCTTTCTGTCCTTCCTTGGATCAGGGGTTGCGTTTGCAACCCTTGGCCCTCGCCGAGAGTGGAGATGGGAGGGGACAAGAAAAATCGGCGCAAGGTTCTCTTCGTTGTGGGAGGGACCCGCCACTAGTGGGAGGAACCGGCAACGCAAGAACCTGTGCGATCTGTTTTTCTTGCGGGGAGAGAAGAGGCAAAGCCTCTCGGCCTCCCCGTCAAAATAAAGGGAGTGGCGACAACGTCGTCTCAGAAAAATGCGCGAAGGATCGATGCCGAATGGCCAAGACCGCTTGCGGGTTTGGTGCTTGCACAAGAGCCTGATCGGCACTGCCGATGCGCCAAAGAAAAAGGGCGACCCCACCGGATCGCCCTCTCCCCACGCAGTAAACTGGAAAACTATTGCGGTGTGCGGTCCAGAACCTCACCGGACTGACCGTCTTCGCGATCCCTGACGGTTCTCAAGACGACCCGCCCGTCTACCGGCAGCGCGTCCATCCGAACTTCATATCCTTGGCCATCTTTATGCGCCCAGGCCGCACCGATTTTGCTCCAGATGGCGTTCTTGCCGTCGTCAATGGGTTTGACACTATAGGCCAACATAAACGGACGCTTCAGTCCTGCTGCCTCACCCGCCGGGCGTTCTGTTTTCTTTTGTGCACTCATAAAATCTCCTTACTCAGTACAGTTCAACAAATAGGAACATATCAAGAACATACTGCAGAACAGAATGCAAGATCTGCATACAAGCGTATGATTTATCGAGGTATTTTATGCATGGAGGGCGGATTGCGGGCATTCGCTGCTACCGCAAGGCGATAAACCGAAAGAAGGAAAGCAGCCATTCACCGCCGGTGGGATCAAGACAATGATGCGATGATGCGCGTCAAACTCGGCAGCTCGCAGAACGTTAACTTTGGAGACTTCGCATGGAGGTGCAGATTTCCCTTGCATTTAAGAAATGCGACATCATATGATGTGGAAAATCTTAAAGGGGCTGAGCATTGCCGACATTCAACACCGTGATAGTCTCCACGCTGGTGGACGTAGAACACCGCCTTGAGGCCTTTGGCTTCACGCGCCACCAGATCATGGCTATCGGACAAACTGCCCGCGCCTACGCTGACGACGCTGGCCCTTCCATGCCGCTGAACGCGGCTGGCATGTTGTCCTACATTCACGGCGTTGGCGAACTCCGCCAACAGCTTGTCGGGTCCGACTACCTCCCCGACCGAGCCTGTGGTGTCGAATCCGTAATGCGTCGGGATCGTAGCGTGCGGATTGCGTTCCAAAATGTTGACAAGAGCTGCGCGGACATGCCGCCGCTGCCCCGGTCTGAAAAGGGTAGCGGTGCTGCTGCGCTATCGTCTCCCACTCTCTTTGAACATGCTGGCGTTGAACCCGGTCCCCTGACCGGGGTGCATGACGGTGTGCGGACATACTATGTTATGGTCGGTCTTGACGGCAGCGTTGAGCTTTCCTGCCCCGTTATCGAGAAGGGCAAGTACGTCGATTGGATCGAGCGCATCTACATCTACTCGCCCGACGGCGATTGGGAGGCAGCGCCGGATACCGATACCGGCCCCGTTGAAGATTTCGAAGTCCACGTTTCGTTCAAAGACTAATGTTCAACGCAGACCGTCTCAAAACAGCCCGCGAAAGGCGGATGCTGACTTCGAAGGGACTCGCAGAGCGCGTAGGCGTGTCTGCGGTCACTCTCTCGAAGTATGAAAACGGGCATCCGCCCGATGAAACGACGGCAAAGCGCCTTGCTTTGGCGCTTTCCTACCCCCTAGATTTCTTTTATAGGGACGCACCAGAACGCATTGATACCGATGCGGTGAGTTTCCGCAGTCTGGCTCGGATGAAGGCGAAAGAACGCCGCGCGGCGGAAGCGGCAGGATCGTTGGGAATCGAGCTTTACGAATGGATTGATTCCCGCTTCAATCTGCCCGCCGCTGACCTTATCGACCTGAGCAAAGAGCGCCGCCGCCCGTTTGTCGCGGCGCGCCTTCTGCGCCAGCATTGGGGGCTTGGAGACCGGCCAATTGGCAATGTACTCAAGCTGATCGAGTCCAAGGGTATCCGCGTCCTGTCTCTATCGGAAGCGACCAAGAACGTTGATGCATACTCTTTTTGGCGCGGGGAACATCCTTACGTTTTCCTAAACCAAGAGAAGACGGCGGAACGGTCCATCTTCGACACGGCGCATGAGCTTGGACACCTTGTCTTGCATCATCACGCGGACTCGAAGACTGATAAGGAAGCAGAGACTCAGGCCGACAGGTTCGCATCGGCGTTCCTAATGCCCGAAAGCGATGTAATGGATTATGCGCACTTGTTCACGGCGGGGCAGATCATCGCGGCAAAGAAACGGTGGAAAGTATCCGCCATGGCTTTGGCTTACCGGCTCAACTCGCTAGGCTACATCAGCGAATGGAACTACCGTTCATTGCTGATTGAGCTTGGGAAGCGGGGTTATCGCAGCGGCGAGCCTGACGGGATTGAGCGAGAGGTTTCGACTGTGCTCGCCAAGGTCTTGGCCGCTCTTTGGTCCAAGGGTATGACGAAAGAAGACATTGCTAAAGATCTTGGGATTCCGCTGGAAGAAATTGAAGCTCTGATTTTCCGACTATCGCCAGATAAATATGCCTCAATTGAGGTTCGCAAGCCTTCCCTGCGAGTGGTTAAGTAGAAGTATCGCGGTGGAGCAACGTAGCATTAGGAAATGCTCACTTCTGGGCTTCCACGCTAGCCGCAGGTGCCACGTTCTTCGCCGTCCGATACACAAACAAAGATGCCAGTGAGAACTCATGCGAGATCAGAACTTACTGTTTTTCGAAGAAGACTTGGATGGACAGCTGCGTGCCCGCCAGGGGCACGTCTCTGGGGCAACAGATGGTGTGCCCAAAGATCAATTCCTTGTTTCCAGCGACGAGGAGTTAATTGAGCACATCGCTGGATCCGTTCATGTGGAGCCATTGGTGCTGCACGAAGAAGCAATGTCCATGAGCCAGACCGAGACACAAATTGACGTTTCTGGAGATTCAAATAGGTATTTCAGTCGAGGTGGCGAACCTTTCCACATTCCTGGAACGCGAGTTGATATTACCATTCCTTTCACAGGTGATGAATGGATTTTTCGATATCGCACAAACCCATGGTCAACCGTCTTTCCGAGAGCAATCGTTCAGCGTGGCCACCTGAAAATGACAATTTCGCAGCCGCATGACGCCGATCCCAATTCGTTCAAGTCGTCTTACGATCGTGAAATCAATTTGATACGGGAGTACGTTGAACGCTCGCAGAAACAGGTCGAGGGTTATAACGCTAGCCTGCCGAACATAATACGAAGCGCCATTACACATAGGCGCGAACGCTTGACACGGCACGACAACATCGCAGCTCTTCTTGACATTCCTCTCGCAGCGAAACCGGGATCGCCTTCAATTGCCCCTGTGAGAATTGAGGTTCGCAAGCCACCGAAGCTGCCCGTACCGCCGAAGACTGGGCTAGCTCCAGAGCCCGGCATCACTGACGAAACCTACGAACAAATTCTGCGCTTCATTCGACATCAGGGACGTACCTTTGAACGCACGCCAAGCACCTATGCTGTTCACGGCGAAGAAGACCTCCGCAACATAATGCTGGCCCAGCTCAACGGTCATTTTCAAGGAGATGCCGTAGGAGAAGCATTTCGAGGCAAAGGCAAGACGGACATTTGTATTGAGCAAGACAACCGCGCCGCCTTTGTTGGAGAGTGCAAACTATGGTCCGGCCCGGCTGGCCTCACAGCAGCTCTCGATCAGTTGCTCGGCTATTTGACGTGGCGAGATAGCAAGGCAGCGCTGATCATGTTCAATTCAAAGAACAAGGACTTCACCAAAATTCTAGAGGCAATGCCCGAAACCCTAAGGGCGCACCAATTGTTCCTGCGTGACCTGCCCTGCAATGAAGCCGGTGAGTGGCGAATGCAAATGCGAAGCGAGGAAGATGCGGGGCGCCGCGTCACAGTCCACGCATATGTCTTCAACCTCTACCAGGGTGGCGAGCCGCGCATTAGATCGCTCTAATATCCGACTTTGACCGTTAAAGATCTTTTAGTTTCTTGCGTTGGTGCGAGCTTCCGTATCCTTCTCGAGGCGTTTTTCGCCACTGTCGAGTTGCTCTAGAGCCGCCAAATAGATCAGAGAGGTCAATGGATTTAACGCTCAAGTCAAAGCAGGCATGTCGACCTTAGGACGAAGACTCTTTGCTCCGCCAAGGTAACCCCGCGATGCAGAAGTGCGTTCAAGTAGCGGCGGCGCTTGTGACCCTCAACCAAAAAGTAAGGTGTTTGAATTTAGTCCCCTATGCAGTCGATGAACCCTTCTGGGGTTTCCAACACTACCAGCGGAAAGCCCCAATGACCTGAGTCCAGCGCCTTTGCCGTAAGAAGTTTTTCGCCAGTTTTTTGCCCGCTAAACACCTCGAAATCATGCTCTGGGTCCAGGGCCTCTTTGCCTCTCACGGTTCCAACTTGTGTGACGAAATCATCAGGAGGCCAAGTATCTTCGCGACATATCAGTTCTTCGATTGGGATGAACGAGGCTACGGAATCGCACCAATGCCGATGTATCCATTGTTCAGCGAGACGTTCCGGCAGGTGCTTGAGTTTCTCGCGATTTCGTTCCCACCAATTTCGGAAATCCTAAACGTTGAAGTCGCCATAACCCTCAGGTTTCAAGTCGTCAGGCCAGACGCAATCTTCGCCAATCTCTCGTAAATCAATCATAAGCTGTGATTTTCCTGCAGTGAGTAGCCGAGAACCCATTTAACGTACGCGAGATTAACTGGGAATGTCCGCTATGCTGAAGCTGCGCTGCCGCATGAGAACGTGAGGCGAAAGACTGGTATGGGCCGTTGTCGGTTCCTCTGACCAGCGCTAGGCTTCGAGTCACTTGGAAGGAGGCATGGCCTTGGCGGTTTCTAGAGTTGAAGTGGGAAGCCTGATAGTAGCAGCTGTCGCCGTGGTTGTGTCTATAGGTGTTGCGGTTCACCAATCCAATCAAACTCGAGATGCATTGTTTGAGTCGCGAATCCAATCAAGGGTAGCGTCTTGCGTTTCTCTGGGCGCGCTATACGCGAGCCAGAGTTGGGCGTATGATCCAATTGCCGAGGATGAGTACGAGAATTACGGCATCGCCTCGAACACACCGTATGATCCAGACGGTCCTAACCTCTTACTGGCCGGTTATAGCCACAGGGCGATAGCGACTGGGCGTGCGCTCCAACTGTGCCTCGTGGAGGCAGGCAACGTAGAAGCCTTGGAAAAATGTATTGCCACAAATGTCAATGGCGTTGATGGCCACAAAGTAGACGATAGCGTTCCACCAGATGGCACGTTGGACAACTTGATCTGTTGAAAAACGGGTATTCGCTTACGTTGAGATTTTGCAGTCGCAGCGAATGGCGGCTCTGACGGGCCGCGCCGCAGCATCTTGACCCATTGGCCAACGGCAGGAATGGGCAGAGTTTGATTGACTTAGAGAAAGTTCTAAAGTTCAGTATGGACAGATCGAATTCTAAAACTGACGTCTTATTAATAGAAAGAAATTTTTATCTATGGCAATTGTCAATAGCATCGAAGACATCCAAAAGAACGCTCGAAGTTATTGGTTGGCATTGATGCTAGTTTGTGCATATGCGCTCCTGACTTTGGGTACCATTGTCGACTCTCAGGTCATACTTGATAGTTCTTCATTCAAACTACCCGTTGTTGGAGCAGAAGTTAGGCTACGTGCATTCCTTTTGTTGACACCTTTGCTTCTATTGGGGCTACACTGCTTCTTCCATCTCTATCTTCAGCGTCTTTGGTGGATCATTTCGTCGGCCAACAAAGATGCAGACGCCGACACTTCGCGTGATGCGATATACGCATGGTCAACAGTCGATATAGTAAATGTTCTAAAGCCTTCTGATCCTCCCCTTATGCGAAGGGGAGAACTCACTTCTGTATTCGTTGCATTTTTTCTTGGTTGGGGATTGGTTCCTTTCACGCTGCTATTCATCTGGCTCCGGAGTATAGCTTTTCGAATGGATACTTTGACCGTCCTCCAGTCTAGCAGCATCTTACTCGCAATTCTTGTGAGTATCATCAGCTTTCGAGCAACAGTTTTGACGCTTTCGGACGGTGAGTTATCAATTCTCTGGCGGCATCGCATCAATAACAAACTACTTCCAACTGCTGCTTTGTTTTCACTCATTGTGTTTGGTTTATCCGTTATAGTTTTGAGATCTGATCTGCCTCCTGGAAAGTTGTTCAAGTTGGATCTCGAACAAGCGGAGCTAGCGCCACGCCCATCTGCGTGGTTCTCGCTTGATAGGCGCGACGCGGGATATCGACTCCAGTTTCGCAGGATAGGTGCTTTGCGCTCATCCGAGCAAGACCCACTTCCCTCCCCGCGTTCCGAGCAAGCTAGGCTGGCGATGGCGCAGCTACGATCACGGGTAGAAGCCGAATGGCGAGGCCTTGTTGTGCAAGTGCAGGCGCCATTCTTACAGTCACAGGACCTGCGTTATGCCAATCTAACTGGTTCCTTTGCTGTTCGTACCAACCTTGCAAATTCTCGATTTGACCATGCAGTCTTGGTAGGCACTTCACTTGAGTTCGCAAAACTATCTGGTTCGACGTTTAATGGCGCCCTACTGAGACAAACACAGTTTTACGAAGCGGATGCGACCGTTGCCAACTTCCGCGAAGCAACGGTGGAAGGCGCCAACTTCGAACGTGCACGTCTTGTAGGTGCTCGGTTTGCTAGTTCGCAAATTATGGCAGCAATCTTTGATGGTGCTGAATTGGCTGGCACGGATTTCACAAATGCTGTGTTTGTATCAACCAACTCTTTGACTGAGAGTGCGGTCTTAGGCCAGCCACAAAGTACGTTCAACAACACGCGTTTTAGCAATTTAAGTGTTTCGATTGAGGGAACACAACGCCGAATTCCAGTGATTTTCGCCGGTGCAGATTTAAGTGGCGCGCGGCTGTCAAAAAGTCAAATAATGGCATCCTGTGGCGATGAAAACACAAAGCTGCCACCAGGCATTGTTGAAATTCCGCATTGTCGGGATGTGATTGGTGTTTGGCCAATAGGTGAACGTGATTTTCAAAGCTATAGTAGCTTCTTACGGGAATCGCCATGAAATTGGACCTCGACCTGAGAGCAAGCAGTCGGGCCGATTGTTCGCCAATTCCGCCTCTGAAAAATGCGTGAGCCGCCGATTTTTTTCCTCATTTGGGGATAGTCTTGTTCACATCCCGTGAATTGACTTCCTTAGCGATTATCCCACCGCTATGAGCGTCGGCTATGACGAGCCGCGCCGCATCTCTAAGCAAGTCAGTTGGACGGCAGGAATGGGCCGTAACTGAGAAAGTGGCTGTGCCCGCGGCCAGATTTTAGATCTGTTTTCGTTGATGGTAATTCTCGAATATGTTTCGCTTTCGACAACTTGAGGGGACTACAAAGTTGCCAACGCGTTCTAGAAGCCATCAGTTAGAGGACATATCAATCCGCGAGTTTGAACGCCTTCTGCCAGATGCATGGGCCCTTCAGGCCGATCATTCAGCGATGCTTGGGCAACAATCCAAGATCAGTTACAACTCTACCTAAGAATGAGTCATGCGCCTCAAGGAACTCGCCTCGACTCACCCGGTCGGCGGACGGTACGAAGCGATCCCGCCAGTCCTCTGTCCAGTCTGACCTTTCCGCGTGCATCTCCACGTTGGCTTTCAGCTGCATAACAGTGCCCCGACCACGCCCTTCAACGAAGGCGACTAACGCGAAGCCGTCGTAGGCAGCCAAAGTTTCTTCCGACCACAAAAAACTGTTTCCACGAATCAAGCGGTCCAAGCGCCGTTTCGTTGCGATGACCGCATCGGGCGCCATCGACCTCCATTCACCCACGTAGGTGTAAAACTGCCTCAGCTCGTTTAACTCCATGGAGAGGTCTCGAAATACCTCTAACCGCCATTCGGCGGCAATGCGGCTCCGCGCCCGCCGATCCTCCACCCGCGCGCTATGCGCCGTGTAGCCCCAGCCAAGGAACAAGAGAATGATGGGTAAAGCTAGATCCCCGGCTAGCCCTAGCAATGTGATCGTTTCCTCAGACAACTGCACGGACGAACACCTTGTTGCGGCCACCGTTGCAAGATGCCTCTCTGAAAGCGCCTGGAAACACCTCATCGAGCCACGCGCCGACACGGTAAGCCGCAGCTCCACTTGGTGTTACCACCTCCTTTACGTACTCAAAGAAGTGGCCACCTCGGGGGCCGACCAGTACGACGCAGTCGTCCAGGATCGCTTCTTTGAAGTAACTCTGATCCGATCCATGCAGTGCGCGCCTTAAGTCTAGCCGATCCGCTTCTGTCTCAGAAGGGATCGCAGGATCCCCCTTACGCGCTGGTCCTAATGGCACCACGTTCAAATGAGCCCCATATCCACGAGTGATCCGCCATTCGCGTTGCTCATAATAAGCAAGGCTTCCCACCGAAGTCGCCGAGTCCGCTGTCTGCATCGCATCCATCAGCATCTCTAGATTGTCGGCCATCCGCCATGCCGCCGGTCGATCTGTTCTGACCAAATCGACGAAAGCTTGCAATAGGCTTGGATCAGCTTGCGTAATCCGGCTAATCGCGTCGGCCCCATGCGACGGCAAAAGGCCACGATCGTGCAGTGTGTTAATATCTACCGCGTCTGGCACACCAACTCGCGCTTCTAGCACTGCGAGGATCGTGAACAGTTCGTGGAACTCGCGGAGCCGGAACAGCATCTCATACGTCCGGTTCGCATCCTCAACGCCAGAATAGTAGTAGCTTACAGGCGTCAGACCAAAGAGCCGCGCGTCGACTGGGTCAAGCCCAATAGCGAAGGCTCCAAACAATTCTGCATGAGATTTCCCTGCTGACCGACCTGTCTTGGCGGAACCAGGCGCCCATAGCTCTTCTCGCTCGATGAGCGTGAAACAAGCACGGCACTGCGTGAAGCTTGTTTCCGCCGCGCCCACATTCGCAGTCGCCCGTGGATTGGCCGGGATGACTAAAGGTTCTGGCGTTAGAAGAAGACCATAGCCCGCGACAAAGCCCAATTGAAACAGCGCAGCGTGCAGTGCGTCGTCCGGCTGCGCGTTAAGAGAACGGCGCGGAAAGCTCTGATATAAAAGCATTCGCCGTCCTCAGCGTTCCAGCTCTGGGTAGAGTTCACCCACCGAGGCCGTATAATCCTGCCAGGGTTCAGGATTGGCTACAACGAGCGCTTCCGCAGAAAGCGATGTCAAAAATGCGACGAACGCCTCCTCGTCATGCGCCCGGGCTGATCGCAGAAGCGCAAGTGTTCCGAACAGATCGGTCATCTCATTCAGCACAGTCAGATCGTCCGCGTCGCAAGCAACCGGATCGTAAAGCTCAATATCAAAAACAGTTGCCACTGTTCCAGGCAAAGCACTCCAATAGTAGCGATGTAAAGCACCATCTAAAGAAACGCGGCCATTGGATATGGTGAGCTGAAATGGTCGCGCTAGGTCTGAAACGATATAGCTGTCATCGGATACTTCGAAAACAAACTCCGGGTCATTGGCCTCGGCTGCGAGCGCTTCGTTCAACTTCTCCAAAACGGATTGAGCCTCCGTGGGAACAATGCACGATTCCAATTCGAGGTCGAGTAGATAGAGGTTTCTACTATATTCCGCTGTGCGGAACTCAACCGCAATCATACCCTCCTCCGGCACAGCCGCAAGAAAACCGGCATCGCGTGCGAAGCCGTCTGGCAGAACTCCGTCGTCTTCGTCCCAGTAAGTGTAGAGAGACGTCCGGCCGCCATCTATGAATAGAGCAGCCCGTACCAGTTCGTCATATGTAACTTCCAAACTGCCTGTCATGCCTCCTATTGTGACGGAAATCTGTCCCGTGTAGCTTGCGGGGTCTGGTAGGCTGAGCAAGATGTCAGACATGCCACCTGTGTTTCGGGCGACGCCCTGAGCGACTACACCACCGATATTTGGAGCAACCAAAGCGTTGAAGACGGAAGCGCCCGACGGATGAAAACTGCCCGAATGCTGCCCAACATTTCTGGTCAAGAGGGTGTTGAGACCTTGGGCGACTGCAGCTGTCGCGCAAAAGGCGACCGCAATGCCAAAGAACAATTTTCGAAGTACTGCATTGGTCATAAGAAATTTCCCCTAAAAATTACCTCTACATAGTACCGATCAATTCCGATTTGGGAGGCTCGCGGTTTAATGTGATGGCCGCTGCCTGAATTGTATCACTCTCACTCGTCAGAGATGCCGCCGGGACTGGGTGAGAAACCCGAATTCTTTCGCCGAAAAGCTATAGAAATTCTCCTACTTTAGCCTCGATATGGTCAGCATGCGTATACGTCAGACCGTGCCCAGCACCGATGATGTCATCGCTGACTCCGCTAGGGTGCCATTGATCAAATCTTTTCCTGGCCCAGGGTGACGGAATCGTTCTGTCATTCGTTCCAAATATCGCGCGAACCTTCACGTTTGAACTAGCGATCTTAAGGTGCTCCATCTGCATGCTAGTGGCCAAAATACCCTTCAGGGATGACAGCAGGGCTGGTACATATCCCTGGTACAGCAGTTCGCGCTTCTGCATGCGAAGAATTTGCGCGACCTCAAGTACATTTTTGAAACCTTCCGCCTCTGAATCAAACTGTTTGGGCAGAAAGCGTGGTATGCTGTTTAGAATGTGTGGGTCGTTTGTTTTTGGCACAGCCCTCGCGATGAAGCGCGAAATCGGAAGTCTAACCACCATACCAGCGGGTGCGAGCAGTAGAAGCCGATCTACGCTTGCTAATCGCTGGCTAACGAAGCGCGCAGCAATTGCTCCCCCCATTGAATAGCCCAGAACGTTCAGCTTCTTGTCAGCAAGGTCCAAACGGTTGAGAAGCTGCGTTAGTTGGCATGTATAAAGTTCAGCGGTATGCGACACGCGCGGACGATCCGAAAAACCTCTCCCGTAGAGGTCGTAGGTCAATAGGCGGTATCCTTGTTTGCGAAGGAAAGGTCGCAATGGCTCCCACACATAGCTTGAGGTTGACCAACCATGAATACATATCAGCAAGGGTTTATTCGTGTCGGCGTCTAATTGATAGTGGGTCTGACCGTGGCGAAGCTTCATGAGCTTGCCAAGTCGGGTACTGCGTGCAGCGCCCGTCATCATCTTGAGACTTTGTTCACGTTCACGCCATGCGCGACTACTGAAGAGTGCCATAGTCTACCTGACCGAATTACCGAAGGAGGCGGCGATGTTTCATCCTGTTGAAAGCTCTGTAATGCATATCGCTACTATCTATATACGCGAAACTATGACGTCCGCTCCACCTTTAAGGTAACGCTTCCCTTATTATTAAAATAGAACTTCCAAGCGTCATTCGCATAGCAATAAAGGTATCCGCCTCTTGCTACGGTTTTTGCGACCTCGTCACCGATAAGAAAAGTATCATGTTCATTGATTTCGTTGGTGTTCTGGTCAACACCGGACCCATCTGCAACGACACCAATGAGTGCAAACCAGTTTGCGTATTCAAATCGACGAGCTGGTGAGTAGGTGCTGGGCTCTGCAGTAACGCCCGCCCAACGTCGTTCGACCTTGGCCCAAAAATCTCCAATCTTATGCCCACCCTGCCGCTTATTTCTTGGCGTTCCGGATGGTCCGTGCGCGACCTTTGCATCATACCATTTTCCATGAGCGGTAAACCGGTATGTCGCGCCGCCTTCCAAATAAAGGTTGGTTCGTACCCATTGCTCTTTTGAGCTTACCTCAAGCAAAATGCTTTCATCCGGTGCAAGGGTCGTAGTGGCCCAATAACCTTGGTTAGCCTGATGTCTAACGTGCGCCTCTTTCGCGATTTTCTCGCCGGCATCATGAAAATTTGGAACAGATCTAGGGCGTGACTTCAGCTTTCCGAAAAAGCCTGTATGCGAGTCCTCCAATTGCCCCATCGGTTTCGGATTCAAGGAGTCTTTGTATGAGGGATGAACCAATAGCCCGGCCGACTTAGCCTCATCAATCATCCATGTCAGCGTGATATCTGACAGGTCCCGAATGGCATAGCCCCCGCCAACATTCGCATGAACGCCGCTGAACCATACTTGCTTCATGTCCCTGTTGTTTTCGTCTTCCGCTTCATCCCACAAAGTTGGTGCGTATGCCCGGCGCTGTTCGTCAATTGACACCGCGTGCCGCGCCATCACCACGTTGTCGGATAGCTTAGTATTGTTGAACCGATACCTTTCTGGCTTAAGCCATTTCCGAATAATATTGACCTCGTCGGGTATGCCAAGTGCTCCAACAGTGTCCCAGCACCCCAAGAAATGGATATCGGGGGTTTCATGCGTTGCTGCACCAGCCAATTCTGATTGATCTCGCCCTCGGTCCCGGTATTTGGAGAATGCAATTTCAGATAGTTTACGCTTCGCCGATTTGGAAAGATCGTCGGATGAAAGATCCAAAAAACCTGAGCTGTTGATCATACCCACAAGACTGCGAACGGTATATGCTCCACGACTAAACCCTATTAGGATAATCCTATCTGAAGGTTTGTAATTGGAGGCGAGCCATATGTAAGCATCAATGATATTGTCGTCGAGGCCCTTAGCAAAGGCACCTCCAGTAAGGCGAGAGATGAAACCGCCCTCTGTTCCAACGCCGGTCTGATACTTCACTACTTGGGCGGATTCTGGAACGTCGGCATCCCGACACATCTTCCAAAGGAGATTGACGTTTGTGATACGCGAAGGATTGTCGTTGTCATTCCAAGTACCATCCGCAAAAAAAACCAAATTTCTCATCAAATCATGTCCACTCGCCAAAATAAATTGCATCGACAATAAGCCTGAGCCGACGGAACTTCACCACTATCTAAAGAGGTGCACTTGATTCTCAAAAATTACACATCTGATTATGCCTCGTCAGAACGCGTCTTCCAAGCCTAATCCGACCTGTTGACCTATCGCGAGGCGAAACTTTCGGTCCCGCCAATAGATCTAGTTTATCGACAAAGACTGTTTGCTCGTTTTCACAAATTTGCACCAAAAGCACGCTTTCTGGTATAATATTTGTGTGGAAATAACGAAAGACCAGAGAGAGTTAGCCGCAGCGCGACGCCGTGAATTTGATGATCTTCAGAACGAGATTGCGGGGCGCGAAACGGGGCGCAGAGCGCGTTTTTTGAAAGATGGCGCCGGCTCTGATAGCGAGAAGAAAAAGAAGCGTGAGGAGCAGCAAGCGTTGACGCGTTTGGCCCAACTGCTGAACGATCCCGTTTACCGCGCCAAATACGATAGTGTGGTGCACCTACTGGCCGAGGCAGAGCGTGCGACAGAAACGGCTATCGCACGGATCACAGATCAAATACGCGCTGCAGAAGCCGATCTAAATGACATTATGGAGCGCGCAGCACGCCTGCCGGATGGTACACGGGTCTACCGAGATGCAGAGGGCTTTGTGAGGCGCGAAGATGGCTCTGTGGTGGAAGATTACCTTGTCGATACGATCATCTGGACGGGCGATGAGCCGAGCTTTGAAGACCTACAGTCTGCGAAGACGCAGCTAGACGGTTTGCAAGCGGCGTTGGATGACGTCCAAGGCTATCAATACGATATCCTCGGTCCAGCGCGCGACGAGATCTCAGATCCTGACGATCCACCTTCGCTTAGCGATCTGGACGATATCGAAAATGCCATTCAGTCCCAGATGCCAAAAGCGGTACAAGAACAGATGCCGCAAACAAGCGCTGCCACACCCGAGGTAGCCACCCAGAGTATTGGACTACCCAAGCTGGGCGGCTGATCTTCAGTTCAAGGGTCCGCAGGCCTCGAGCAAGATCGCCAGAATTGTCCCACTAGGATGATAGCTGCCATATTCCGCAATGGTGTTGCGAATGTATGTGTTGCGATCAGCTTTCTGTGCCTCACCAAGATACCAGTTATCAATGCAAGCAGATTTCTCGGGATCAACTTGGCTGAACACCACCCCAGCCATGGTCAGCGATGTCTGGATGTAACTATCCTGGGCGGAGGTTTCCCATGTCGAAAAATCTGCGCCCGTGAACGCTTGCGCGTAAATTTCCTGTGGATGGATTGTCAGGGTTGCCCCCAACACTGTTGCCGTTGCCCATGACCTTATGCTGTTCATAAATCATGGTTTTTGTTCATACGTCACCGATAGGGGATTCCGCTCACACGGTAAATCACGTACCAATGAAACAGCGGTTTTGCAGGCGCAGCTATGTGCGCATGGCGTCGAACGGCGACCAGATCGGAAAGGATCGTTTTCGATCATCCAAGACGCCCGATCCGCGCCGCCTTGGCTACATTCGTGTCTCGACCCGCACGCAAGCCCCTGATCGTCAGATTGAGGTTCTGCGGGATCAATGCGATGAGTTGCATATCGAGCATGTGTCCGCGATTGCATCTGAACGGCCCGTCTTTGATGAGTTGCTCGCCGACCTCGAGCCGGGTGATACCTTCGTGGTGGTCGATCTCGACCGCGCGTTTCGTTCTGCAGTGGATGCCATCCTCACCAGCAGTGCGCTGGGTCAGCGTGGCATCAAGTTCAGAATCCTGAGCTTTCCGTTGGATACAACGAGTGATGAAGGCGAGCTTTTCTTCGGTATCGTCGCGCTCTTTGCCCAGTTTGAGCGTCGGATCATTTCACGCCGCACCCGAGAAGGGCTGGATGCCGCGCGCGCAAGAGGCGTTACGTTGGGACGCCGCCCGAAACTGACTGAGCAAGAGGTCCGCGCAGCTTACGATCAACTGACGACAACGAATTGCAAAGAGATTGCGTCCCGTCTTGGCGTCGCCCGGATCACCCTGCAGCGCAGCTTTCGGCGTTTAGGATTGCATTATCCCGTCCATGCAGCACACTCCAACAATGGAGGGCCGCATGCGTAAGGCGATATGCATATCGATGTCGATAATCCTGTTTCTGCTAGCATGTGCGCCAACCGGCAAGGTCGCCCTTCGTGTCATCGACGGCGACACTGTCGATGCCGGTCTCGAAACCAATGTCAGGCTGACGTTGAACGATGGGAGTGGTTTTGATACGCCGGAGACGTTTCGTGCGAGTTGTCCGGCAGAGGCAGACCTTGGGGTCCGCGCAACTCAGCGATTGAGGCAGCTTTTGGATGATGCGGTCACTACTGATCTCAAACTTGGTAGCCGGTCATGTGGTTTTGGCAGATACTGTGGTGTGCTCACGGCTGATGGGACCAATGTCGGAGAGACACTGATCAATGAAGGGCTGGCTAAACGTTCGCAAAACTTTGACTGGTGTAGTGCGATCTAAGACAGAACCGCGACAGCTCCGTATCCAACTCCTATTATATCCCGCATATATCCCCGACAGGGTAGAGCATCGATAACGTTACGCCTCTATTCCATCCTGTAGAGATTCATGGTGTATCTCGCGCCACTATTCATAAGGGACAAACAAATGAAACATGATCTGAAAGCGATGACGCGCAAGGAGTTGGAAAAACTCCTCGCAGATATAGACAAACAATTGGCACGGGTTGAAGGCAAAGAGAGGAAGTTGGCGTTGGCTGCCGCCGAAAGAGCCATGAAGAAGCATGGCTTTTCCTTGGCGGATATCACTGGTACCGACGGCACGCCTAAGAAGGCAACTCGCAAAACCGCGAAGAAGCCAAAGAATTCTGGGAAACCCAAATACGCCAATCCCAATGACAAGAAACAGACTTGGACAGGCAAGGGTCGTCGCCCTGATTGGTTCCTCAAAGCCATGGAGGCGGGCAAGACACCAGAGGAATTGACAGTTTAGACGGTAAACTGGTCAAGGGAAGGTGAACCCTTCCTTGGATGGCTTCATCCAGGATTGAACCAGCCCTCGTTGGAAGCGACGATTGACATGCCCGTCTCGACATTTGAACGGAACTTACGCCGGTCCGAGAAACTGTGGAAGGTTCAATTTCAAGCCATCTCAGCCAGTCATCCAACAGCGGGATGCAACGGGTCGCAGACCCTTGCCAAGTCGTGGACGTATTACGTCCACACATCTTGCATCATTTCTTAAGGCCCAGTTTTTGCAACAGTTCGGTCGCCGAGTTGACCGCTTGGCGCATGATTTAGCAGTGATACTTTAACCTCCAAGTCTCTGAGCGTAAGAAGGATCGGAACCGATGGCTGCATGGATTTCTGGACTACTAAAACGAGAAGAAAAAGAGCTGCCCCGAAGCGGTTCCAACGGACAAATTCTCATTGTATGTTGCTAGAGCAGTAGGGACGCTGTCGAGAGTTAGCATATGGAGTAAGGTGCCTGTCGAAGCGTCCCAAAGCCGGGCTGTACCGTCCTCGGAAGCGGTCAGGACATGGCGGCCATCTTTGGAGAAGACCGCGCTCGGCCCCCTGCCTAGATAGCCTTTGAAGCTACGGACTTCTGCGCCAGTCTCTGCGTCCCAAAGCCGGGCTGTGCCATCGGTGGAAGCGGTCAGGATGTGGCAGCCAACTTTAGAGAACACCGCACTCACGACGGGGCGTTTGTGGCCCTTGAAACTGCGGACTTCTGCGCCGGTCTTGGCATCCCAAAGCCGAGCCGTGCGGTCGGTGGAAGCGGTCAGGACATGGCGCCCATCTCGGGAGAGGATCGCGCTTAATACTTGACCGTCATGGCCCTTGAAGCAGCGGATTTCTACGCCGGTCTCGATATCCCAAAGCCGGGCTTTGAAGTCTTCTGAAGCCGTTAGGGCATGGCGGCCATCTTCGGAGAAGACCGCACTATGTACAAAGCCATCATGGCTCTTGAAGCATCGGATTTCTGCGCCGGTCTTGGCACCCCAAAGCCGGGCCGTACGGTCACCAGAAGCGGTCAGGACATAACGGCCATCTTTGGAGAAGACCGCACTGAATACCCCGCCTTGATGGCCCTTGAAGCAACGGATTTCTGCGCCGGTCTTGGTATCCCAAAGCCGGGCTATACCGTCCTCAGAAGCGGTCAGGATACTGGAGGCATCTTCGGAGAAGACTGCGCTCATGACCTCGTCTTTATGGCCCTTGAAGCAACGGATCTCTGCGCCCGTCTTGGTATCCCAAAGCCGGGCCGTACTGTCGCTGGAAGCGGTCAGGACATGGCGCCCATCTTCGGAGAAGACCGCGCTCCGTATCACACCATCCTGGCCCTTGAAGCTGGGGGTTTCCCCGCTGGCCTCGGTATCCCAAAGCCGGGCCGTTCGGTCATCGGAAGCGATCAGTATGTAACGACTATCTTCGGAGAAGACCGCGCTCCGCACCCAGTCATCATGGCCCTTGAAGCTGCGGATTTCCGCGCCGGTCGCGGTATCCCAAAGTCGGGCTGTGCGATCGGTGGAAGCGGTCAGGACATGGCGGCCATCTTTGGAGAAGACCGCGCTCCATACCCAGCCATCATGGCCCTTGAAACTGCGGATTTCCGCGCCGGTCGCGGTATCCCAAAGTCGGGCTGTGCGATCGGTGGAAGCGGTCAGGACATGGCGGCCATCTTTGGAGAAGACCGCGCTCCATACCCAGCCATCATGGCCCTCGAAGCTGCGGATTACTGCGCCAGTCTCGGTATCCCAAAGCCGGGCTGTGCGATCGGTGGAAGCGGTCAGGACATAGCGGCCATCTTTGGAGAAGACCGCACTGCGTACCCCGCCTTGATGGCCCCCGAACCTACGTATTTCTGCGCCCGTGTTGGTATCCCAAAGCCGGGCCATTCTGTCATCGGAGGCGGTTATGACATAGCGTCCGTCTTCGGAGAAGGCCGCGATCATGACGTCGTCTTCATGGCCCTTGAAGCTGCGGATTTCTGCGCCGGTCTCGGTATCCCAAAGCCGGGCCGTACTGTCGCTGGAAGCCGTCAGGACATGGCGGCCATCTTTGGAAAAGACCGCACTAAATACGATGCTTTGATGGCCCTTAAAGCTGCGGATTTCTGCGCCGGTCTCGGTATCCCAAAGCCGGGCCGTACTGTCATCGGAAGCGGTTACGATATAGCGGCCATCTTTGGAAAAGACCGCGCCATTTACGGTTCTGTGATGCCCCACGAAACGCATTTTCTCCGAACCGATCGGGGACAAATGGGGCCGGAGTGGGCTAGGAAAGCAGTCCGGGTCCTCATGCGCGGCATTGGCTATTGCTTTCAAGCGGGCCAAGTCATGGTGTCCGAGCCTGCCATAGAGTTGACTTGCAAACTCATTGCGACGTTTTGAAATGACAGCCAATGACAAAGCGATAGCTCGCCCAGCTTTCGCCGCATCGGCTCGCTTAGGTTCCGGAATGAAGGATCGGTATAATTCCTGAACACCAACGGCATTCAGCTTGCCTTTCAGCCAACGGAAATCGGTTCGGCAGTCGTCGGCAAGGTCACGTTGATCAGCTGCCTCAAGGTGGGCAAGTAAAAAATTCCATCCATACTGATGGTCAGTCGCCAAGGTTTCCCACTTGCCGCCGCAGTGGCGGGCAATTGCATCGACCATACTCTGATGAGAACGCCGTTTCGTTTCATCGTCCATCCGACGAGCCAAATAGTCGATAATGTTATCATGTAGAGCTACCTGACCGTTTTCGCCCAGCGTAAGCTGCAATAGAGACATATCGGCAAAAACCTCTAATAGTTCCCGGCCCTCATCGGCCACCGTCTCTTTTCCTTTTTTCCAGTAATCTGTAACCACATGGACCGGAATATCAGCGTCCTTTGGAAGTACGCCCAGTGCTTCGAAATGGTGCAATTCACGATCGTTCAGCATTTCTAAGCTCGCGTCCACGCAGAGGCGCATTGCGATTGCGCGGGCTTCGTTGGCTGACCCAGACAAGTCTCGACTGTCCGCGACAACAATGCCCCGCTTGTCGAGAAGGCTTAGATAATCTGATACGACGTCGCTGAGCGCTCCTCCATTTCTGAAACTGGTTCGTATGCGTCCGTTCGCGAGCGCAAGAAGCTGCGCCCAATATCCTAACCGCTTGGCTAAACGCTTAAGATCCGCAATTTCTGCATTCGATAGCTTTACCTGTTTGTCGTCATATTGAAGGTTGGCCAAAAGGCTGAACGCTTCGTCTGGCTGCATCGCATCTACGAAGATCGCTGACATCCCATCCGGAGCTAAATGCTTCATTCGAGTGGTCATCAAAACGACACAAGACGGGGGAAGGCCTCGAAATATTTCAGCGTGTGCATCGTACCAAACGTCATCGACGACGAGCAGCATGTGCTTGTCTCCGATGGCTCGCATCAGCTCCCGTTTAGCAGTGACTGGATCCGAAATCGCTCCCTTGTCCCGATCAGGGGCGAACACGTCTAAAAAAGACCCAACGATTGCTTCCGGTTTTAGCGTCAGGCTTTGCTGGCATTGAACCCAAAAAACGCCGTCCGTGAAGGAGGCTCGCACCACAGGATCGTTGTAAATCTCTTTGGCGAGCGTTGTTTTGCCGAAGCCTCCAAACCCGTGAAGAACCGTGGTTAATGCCACGTTTCGTGTTTTGCTTCCCGTCGCGAGGAGAGCTGACTTGATCTCCTCAAACTTCTTGGGGCGTGCGACGCAATCCGGTGTGGGTGCAATGAAATCGAGCTGCTTCGCTCCCGCTAGCTTTGCCCCATCAACTTTTTCTGGTCCCTGAACTTTCTCAGGTCTCAAATCTGCGCTTCGATGGCTCAACAGGTGTTGGAGCTTCGCCGGATCTGTGATCCGTCCCAAGTGATCCAGTAGGTTCTTCCTTTTTGTGAGAAATTCAAACGCATAGAGTGGCGGACTATCATCGATGCTTCGTTCACCTGCTTGGCACTGCCTCAAAAAATGTGTAGCACTTATGAAGTCTTGCTCGGCGTTAAAATACTCGGTCTTGTCCTTCTGTCTTTTGAGTTCCTCGAAAACATACGCGGCAATGGTACGGAGGCTTCCGTCGCGAGGCATCTGTTTGCCCGAAAACCAAAGACTCAGAGTAGTCTCGTTAGTTATTTTTGGCGCGATCCTAGACTGATTTGTGTGACCAGCCGTCTTAAAAACCATGTATTCTAGAAACTCGCCGTCGAGAGTTGCCAAGCCGACACCCAAAAATCACTTTCCGTTTCTGGAATGATTCACCGAATGAGTGGCAGCGGCAAGATTTAGTCTCGTTGACGCCCGGGAAAGCTGTCACCCAAGTCAGAGATCGGGCTGTCTAGATCATGATTGATCGAACCCATCGCAGCTTCGTAACCTGCCCTAAAGTCGGTCCGGAACTCCCCAAGATTTGCATCTGCCAAGTTGCGGTAAATTTCTGAGATCTGATGAATCCTGAGCAGGGTTTCATCACTGCAACCATCCTCCATCATTGTTTGTTCAAAGTGCGCTAAGAACCCGCCAAGCCTAGATCCAAGTGTACCATTCATAAACCTCTCACTTTCTAATATCCTGAATTATAACATGTTTTCGTCAAAACACAAAGGAAGCACAAAGGTTCTGTCGGCCAACGTAAATGCTCTCATCCCAGTTTCATGCCACCACAGAAGGGCAAAAACGACGGAGAAGCCCATGGACCAACCCAAACGCAGCATTCGGCTAGACACAACCGCACGGGTATCGGACCCGATCTGCCGCGCCCGGTTGAAGATTGCAGCCAGCAATATCGGGATCAGCGACCGCGAGTGGCCCACTGAGATCCAGAACATGCTCATGCAACTTGACCATGAGAATGTGGAAATCTGGACCCAGCCCGAGCGAATGCCGGTGCCGCTTATTGACGATGTGTGGAAGTCAGAACGCTACGTGCGTGACTTCCTGGCCAGCGAGACTTGCGAGTATCCCGAACGAGACCGCTGGTTGCTGCTGTACTTCAAAGTGATGATGCCGCGCATCTACCAGCACATCGTTCGCTGACCTTCTGCGCCGCCGCCGAAACTGTTGGCGGCGCAGCAATCCCACCTCGCTGACCGAAGCTGGCTAAGGTGGGTCGCAAGAGCTGAGTCGCCGACCTGGTCGGGCCAACCAACCGCAGCTCTTAATCACATCATACCCCAACCAACATGCCGAGGTGGCTTCGCCGCTCCTTTCGGCATGGGAGGACGGTTCTATGTCTACACCCCCAGAAATGTCACAACTTTGGCGGTCAATCTGGCTCTACAACTTTGCCGTTTGGTTCGACTCAGTTGCCAAGCCCGGTCTCGCGGGACTTGCGATCATCTCTTCTGGTACTGCCGTCATCGGCTTTGCCAGCCAATTCGAAGCTCCAGATCTCGGCATCTATCTGCGATGCGCCGCCATTGGCTTTGCGCTTTGGCTTATTAGCCGGACCTTCTGGGCTGGGAGCTGGATGATTCCTGCCTTTGAGACGAAACAGCCTTTGCTGATCTATGCAGGCGTTTCTACTGTCGGCTTCCTGATGTTCGCGACGGTATCGGTTCTCGGCAGCCTCAGCGCAACAGGCGGTGATATCAGTCGTGGACTGACCCAGAAGCAGGAAATCAACCAGTTCGAAAATACCGGCCAAAAATTCGTCGTCTATGTCGGTGAATTGTCGGTTGTGGGCGCTGCCTTGTCAGATCGCGCCGATCAAGCCTTCGCGTTTGAGGATGCAGAGATTGCGGGCGAAGGCCCAACGGGCCTTCCTGGCAAAGGATCGGTCTCCAACTCCTTCGGAGCATCGGGCCGTGCCTATCTTCAGGCGTCAGATTTGTTGGCCGACACGTTAGATCGCGCAAACGCGCACGTTAGTACACTTGAGGCTGCTATCGCTGAGGCGCGTTCTGTTCAAATCGATATTGAACTATCCGCTTCGGAACGCGATGCGCGTCTCAAAGTGCTTTCTGGCAAAGCTATCTCAGAAATGCGTGCATTGCTTGCTCTTGATCCTGCGCGTTCGATCCGGGCGGCGGCGGCCAAGATCGCAGAAGGTGTTCCGCCGCAAAGCCGGGCCAATGCCCAATCGCAGGCACGCATCCGGGAAATCTCCGCTTCCATGCAGACCGTCGCGAATGGCTTGATGGTCGAAGCGGACCGCATCGCCGGACTGGTACCAACGCTGCCGGAGCAAAAGTCCCTCAGCCCCGCTGAACGGCTGATCCAGACGATGTGGCGCATGCCTGGACTCACGATGGCAGCGATCCTCTTAGACGCCTGCGGATTCATTGCCATCGGTTTTCGGATCGCGATCTATCGCGCGCTGCGGGCAAAGCTAGCGGAAGAGAACGACCGGCCCGTTCCATCCTTCGTGACCCTCGAAGACTTCTGGCGCGTGGAAGAGTTCGTTGCGCGTGCTGAAGAGGCCAAGACGCGCGTGGAGACGGCGAAGGGCGCGCCAAAGCGTGGGCGGCCACGGGTGACCCGCCAGAATTCCCTGCCAAAGTCAAAACCTGCACCAAAAACATCCCGCAAGCCAAAAGGTGGCTCCAATGCGTAAACTGACTAGCGTTCTCAACGCATGGCCCATTCCAGCTGCTGCCATGATCAGTTGGGCGATGATCGCCGCCACGGTGTCCGAAGACGTTACCTTCCCTGACTGGATGGTGGAGGCGCTCGAAAATTGGTGGGAAGGCCCTGAACGAGGCGTTCCAGCACCCGATGCATCCTTGGCGATCCCTTACGCACCAGCACCGTCTCGGGACGACCGCACACCCATCGCGTACATCAGCCATGTGTTTGGTTTGGGTGATCCGGACCTGCCCACGAAGTTGAGCGGCATCGACCCGGTCTACTGGGATCATGGTGGCCGTGGGTCTGGCGCATTAATTGCCCCCAACTTGGTCCTCACCACCGGTCACCTCTTTGCCGATAGCGGAAAGTGGGAAGGCCCGTATGGTCTCACCCATAAGCCACCAGCGCCATCCGACGGGGACTTCTATGTGGAGGCCTGCGGCCAATCCTATGACCTCAAGGCCATCCATCTGGGCAGCATGACCCCCCGTGTGCGGCTGGGTCTCGACTATGCGATTGTCGAACTCGCGACGCCTGTGTGTGAGGAAGCAACGGCATTGACCGTAGCACGCACGCCCGACGACCTAGTCGGTGCGGAGGATCAGATCTTTCTCAACATCGGGGCATACGCCTTCGATAAAGTAGACCGGTATGCAGACCATCCCCTCTTTGCTGAGAGGGCGGTCAAATCGGCCCACCGCGAACGACAAGCTGTCTTTGGTGTGCGTTGCGAACCAACAGGCCGGGTTGGCACAGGCCGTGTCGCTGATGGCGACACCGGCGTCATCATCACCGAGGGCTGCGACGGTGTGCCCGGCGGCAGCTGCGGGCCAGTCATTCTTAGCCGCGATGGCGGTGCGACCTACAGCATCGTCGGCGTGGCCAACAGCTATCGTCCAAACACCGAATACAACAACTACACCCGTATCGAAGGCGCCTTTGCGGCGCATCTCGCCAGTTTTGTCGATGTTGGCGAATTGCCAGCGGCGTCCACGTTCTCCATTGCCCCATCCCACAGCGACTCTGCCGACGCGCTAGGCCCGTGGCAGGAAATCTCTCTATCGGAGGATCTGCAATGAACTGGTTGATGGGCATAGGTGGTGGGGGTCAGCGTCCACCAAACCCGCTGATTGCATCGAGTGGCAAGTGGTTGGCGACCTGTGTGGGCATCTATGCGGCAATCTTCTGGACGCCTGATGCCTGGGGTGCTTGGGAAGATACGATCACCACGGCCATCCTGGCCCGCTACGACGGCAATGCTGCTAGCTTCGTTTATTGGCTGCTGAAGATCGCAGCCTATCCGCTGATGTTCTTTGCCGTCCGTATGGGGCTGGGCATCGCTTTTGTCTCGCTTGTCATCTGGATCATGACTAATGTGTTTGGGCGTCACAAATGAGGTGGCGGTCGAACAACGCTGAGGATCGGCATGGGTCTAGCCAATGGGCCGATACCTCCCATCTCGCAATGGCGGCCCTCTTTGATCAGCAGCCAATGTCGATTTTCGTGGGCTATTTCCGGGGAAGGCGGGTCTATTTCCATGGTCCTGCGGGGCTTTGTATCACCGCAGGTGCAAGGGCCGGGAAATTTCGGGATGTGCTCTGCAGGAATCTGCTCTCAGGCACCTGTAAACACACGATCCTGATGCTCGATTTGAAAGGCGAAGGGGCTTATGTCAGCCAAGACCAGACGCGGGACGGCAAGTCACTGGCCTTCTGGAACCCAGCTAAGCTGCATGATCTTCCGCAAGACCGGATCAACTTCTTGGCCCATATGCGCCTTAAGAGCCCGGTGGTGGTCTCTGACGTTAAGGTGCTCTGGGAAAACCTGATCGCCCATGGCAACAGCTATGGCACCACATACTTCAAGGATCGTGCCCGCGCGTTTGGTGAGGCGCTGTCCCTCGCGATTATCGAACTCACAG
This sequence comes from Cognatiyoonia sp. IB215182, assembly GCF_033963905.1. Taxonomy (NCBI): domain Bacteria; kingdom Pseudomonadati; phylum Pseudomonadota; class Alphaproteobacteria; order Rhodobacterales; family Paracoccaceae; genus Cognatiyoonia; species Cognatiyoonia sp. IB215182. The sequence goes on along the minus strand of NZ_JAXBMB010000007.1, from coordinate 305,636 downwards.
GTGAATTGAGCTTTCCCGCTATCTATGAAGCCATCAATCTGATCCCCGGCGGGAATGATCAATGGCTCGACTTTGCCTTCCATATGTCCAAATCGCGCTTTCCCAACGTGCGCAGTATTGAAGCTGAGATTGCCGCGGGACGTGGGGAAAGTGGGGATGGCTTCCGGGGCATTCTCGGCGAGCTGATGCGCGCCGTCGCTTGCCTGTCCGACCCCCTTCTCATGGAGTCTGTCTCACCGCCATATACGACCACCATGGAAGAGATTGTCACCGGTGAGGCTGTCTGGCAGCTCTATTTGATGCCGCCAGCAGAGTTTGTCTCTGCCTGGGCACCTGTCATCAAATCCGCCTTTGTCTCAGCGATGCTTTTGAAAAGCCGCGCACCCATGGCGAAGCGCATCAGCTTCTTTCTGGATGAATGCGGCCAGCTAGGCGGGGAGAATGGCTTTCCACTTGCTCCCAAGCTCTTCACCTATGGAGCAGGAATCGGAATACAACCTATAGCTGTATTTCAGTCGAATGGGCAGATGAAGGGGTTAGGCCCCGGCGCAAAGGAGTTGATCCAGTCCAGCAGCGCTGCAACCCTCATGTTTGCCCTGCGCGGCGATCTGGAGAGCTGCCAGGATTGTTCGGCACGCCTCGGTACTCAAACACTGCGCTATGACGACACCCTAGCTCAGGAGCGCGCAGCACATCAGCGTAACCAAGCCTTGCAATCAGTCATCCAAGGCGGTGACCCGCTACAGGCGGCTCTGACGATGGCGCAGAGCGGCTTTGAGGAAACCCACCAGACCAAGCAGAGCCGTCCGCTACGCACCATCGACGAAGTGATGAATATGCCCAACGATCGGGCGTATTTCTTCCATGAAGATGTGCCGTTTCCGATTGAGTTAGAGCGGCAACCTTATTGGTTCTCCCGGGACTTGGCAGGTCTCTATCATCCGAACCCGTATCACCCACCGCTCATGGCGGTGAACGTCCAAACCCGTTGGGGGCAGCAGACCCGTCCGGTTGTTGTGGAGACGGTTCCAGCACGTTTTGCGCATCTGCCGCAGTACCGCGACGGGCTGTGGTCGCACGTAAGGATGTAAGCAATGCCAAAACGTGAACCCATCACCTATGCGGACTCCGTCCCTGACTTGCCGCAGAGCGACTTTGCCAAGCGGTTACAAAAGGTGCGCATCGCGCGGGTCTTCGCGATGAAGAGCGCGGCCAATGACAATCGCGGTCACGGTGTCACCAGAAGCCCAACCCACATCGCGGAAAAGACGATGGTAGAGAAAGATCATTCCCATCCCGTGTTGAAACCCTCACTCGGTCTGGCCGCAGACGTTGATGCCGCCGGGTTCAACGCGCGGTGGGAGGCCGAGCGCCTGCGCGCCACACAATCGCATTCACGCCAACCTCAAACAGGAGAAAATCCCATGTCTGATAATCAAGACGAAACTCGCCGTCCGGAAGAGACCTTGCGCGAAGGCCCACTCAAGGCTGCTATTTGGCGCAATGAAGGTGAGTCTGGGACCTATCACTCCGTCACTGTCGCCCGCACCTACAAGGATCGTGAGGGCAATCTACAAGACACCCAAAGCTTCCGCCCCAAGGACATGTTGGGGCTGTCAGAGCTGGCCCGCCGGGCGCATCACAATGCCCATGAGCTGGACCGGGAAGTCTTCAAAGAGCGTCGCATCGCCCAACAGGAACAGGGTCAGTCGCGCAAGCAGGGTCACAGCCACTAGCCCTCAAGCTTCTGGAAAATAGGAAAATATTCCTTGGCAGACAGCACAATAACGTATACGTTGTTCCTCTTTTGTTCTCATCAAGGAGGAACAACACGCATTTAGAAAGGACCGCATATGAAAGACACACCGCCAACACCGCCGCCAAAGCCAAGCATTCATCTGGATTGGGAGGAATGGGCCGTTTACCTCACCGAATGTGATGCAACCGACGAACAAAAGCGCGCCCTGATCGAAGCCGTATGGGGCATCGCGATGGGCTTCGTTGACCTCGGCTGGGACATCACCTCCGGTGAGAAAACCAGTGGACAAGAGATCGATCTTGCCGACCTTCTCCGTCATGCTGTGCTAAACTCAGACGACAAAGAAGAACAGCAAGAGGAGGAGGTATGAGCCAGAAGAAAGCCCTGATTTATTGTCGTGTCAGCGACATCAAACAAGCCAATGTGGGCGACGGCCTGAAGTCGCAAGAAACACGCTGTCGAGAACACGCGGAGGCCAATGGCTATGACGTCGTCATGGTCTTCCCAGATATCATTACCGGCGGCGGGGACTTCCTGAAACGCACCGGTATGGTCTCGCTGCTCGCTTTCATGGATGAGCACCCGGACGAAGAATTTGTCATCATCTTTGATGACCTGAAGCGCTTTGCCCGTGACCGTGATTTTCACTTTAAGTTGAGGGAGGCTTTCCGTGATCGCCGAGCGACCCTGGAGTGCCTCAACTACCGTTTTGATGACTCCCCGGAAGGTGAGTTTGTCGAGACCATCTTTGCGGCCCAGGGCCAGCTTGAGCGCAAGCAAAACGCCCGCCAGACACGGCAGAAGACCGAAGCCCGCATGAAGAATGGGTATTGGGTACATTCCGCGCCGCTTGGATATGCATATAAGGCCGTCAAGGGTCGCGGGAAGATGCTCTTCCCCGATGAGCCCGTGGCATCGATCGTCAAGGAAGCCTTCGAAGGGTATGCTTCGGGGCGCTTCGGGTCACAGGCCGAAGTCACACGTTTTTGTGCCAGCTTTCCCGAATTCCCACGCAACGGCAAAGGTAAGGTTGTGCAGGAGCTGATCTCCAAGATGCTCACCCGCCCCATCTACACAGGACACATCTGTTCGGATCACTACGACATTCACTGGCTCAAGGGACAGCATGATGCGCTGATCTCCATGGAGACCTTTGAGAAGGTCCAATCGCGCCGTGCAGGTGCCACCTACGCCCCTAAGCGCGCCAACATCGGTGATGATTTTGCGCTGCGTGGTGCGGTCGCATGCGGCTGCTGTGGTGTGGCTCTGCGGTCCTCTTGGACTAAAGGCAGCACAAAGAGATACCCTTACTACCTGTGCCAAACCAAAGGATGTGAGGCCTACGGCAAATCGATCCCACGTGACAAGCTGGAGAATGAAGTCGGTGAGATTATTAAGTCGCTTCAGCCCTCCAAGAGCCTTCTTGCGATGGCCGAGTCGATGTTCCGGTACATCTGGGAAGCTCGTCGGTCACAGGCCAAAGATGCCGTTGCGTCAGGCAAGCAGGAGATTCACCGACTAGAAAAGGAGATCAGTGGTGTTCTGGACCGGATCATGTCCGCCAGCAACGACACGATCATCCGTCGCTACGAAGACAAGGTCGAAATGCTAGAGCGGCAAAAGGCTATCATGGTCGAAAAACTGGGAAAGCAAATCGAACCCAAGGGTGCCTTCGACGAAAAACTAGAACTCGCCTGCAAATTCCTCTCAAACCCTTGGAAAATATGGGAGAACGGGACAACATCAGCACGTCGATTGGTGCTGAAATTGGCCTTCACAACGCCAATCCAATACTACCGAAATGAGGGTGCTAGAACTCCCGATTTGTCGTTACCGTTCAAAGCGTTAGGGGGGACTTCAGGATGTCAGTTCTGTTATGGTGCCCGGGGGCGGAATCGAACCACCGACACGAGGATTTTCAATTAGCCTTGATGTCCACGCAGGCTGTCTCAGGATCGCTCAACCTGTAACGCAGACGATTGAAAACCTTGATCTTTGGGCTTGGCACATCGTCTCGACCTGCCTCACGCCGGATCATTCAAGCACGCTGCTCCTGCTACCCCAGTGATACCCACGGACACCGAAGACCATACGGGTATCACGTTCCAGCGCAGGCCGATCCAAAACTCTGCAAACCTTCTAGGGTTGTCCCTGACGTGGCTCATCCGCCCATCTTATCATGGGCATCCCATGGGTGAGTTTTTCCAGCTTGATGACGAGGACATCACCGACACCCGTCAGCGACTGCTCATGCAGTTGAATACGTTGGTTTCCCAAATGGATGATCGTCAACTGAACTAATTGTTGAAGTTGGGTCAGGTGCTGCAGGAAGATGGCAAGAACTGACTTCGGCATGTATACTTATTCTTTAGAATGCCAAAACTATAGGCCAATGCAGCTCATAAGTTACTAGTCTATTCGATACATTGAGGCTTACTAGCTGGTTTATTTGTAAGCCTTTCTTGGACGGGGATAACTTTCCAAAAATTTCAAACCTAGCGACTGCAACCCACAGGATATACGCTATGACGACACCAGCAAACCAAAGCAGATTATGGTGCAGGTCAACTTTTTATACTATGTAAGCTGTCAAATTTAATTGACACTGTGTGTTTATGTGATTTTATTGCACTCGCTTTAAAAGTTACTTTTTACAGGAGATTGCTATGATCACCGTTACAATTGATGTTGCAGGCTTTTACTATGGGCGCGAGGTTCAAGTCGAAGAGGGAGCAACTGTTGAAGCGGCCATGCAGGCCGCAACTAATTTACCAAACACACCTAGCCTTTCATTCACTACAGAGACGCTGGCGAACAAGGTCTTTCTAGACAGCATAACAATTCAACACAATTACGGCTCTGCAAAATCGAGACAGTCGATACCCGAGCAAGGCGAACCAGACCTGCAACGGGTTTACCCTGACGGAATATATTCTGGCGCAGACGATGCAGTCGATTTTGACACCGCAGTCACGCCACCTCGGCTAGTGGCATTCGACCAGAATGCAACAAAAGTGAATGCTTGGCAGTACTATGTGTATGATCAGGACTTTGTTGATATAAACCGCAAAGCAGGTAGCCGACGAATTGTCCCATTTACCGAAGTTTTGACTGTTGATGGTGAGCCACGCGGACTGAAGAATAAAGATACCGTTGTATGGCGCAGGGTTACCATTTGCACCCGACCCGACGGCGGGCTTGGCCCAAAATTGAATTCGGCGGTTATGACCAACAGCTACCTTAGTTAGACTGATGAGAAACAAGGGGTCGTCTTTACTACCAAAGCAAAAAGTGCCGTCGGCCCCTTCCTACTTATCAACAAAGAGTATCCCCCCCAATCGTTAAGGATTGGTGGCCGCACTTGGCACAGCATAACGCTGTGCACTAAGCAATTAAGGGACGCTTTGTGCTCAGGGTACGGACATACTTTGCTGATTTGTTGCCGATCTTCATCCGAATCGTAGGAAAAGCTAAGAATGCCTGAGCTGGAAGCTCCACAATCAATTTTGACTTTGCTAGATGCAATCCGAACTCAAATTGATGTAATTACAACGCTCTCTTCAGGAGGACTTGGCGCAGTCATACTGACTTGGGGCCGCATACTGGGTATTCTGGATGATGCGGATTTGTCATCATTCAAGCGACCCGGGTTGCTGATTTTGCCAGCTCTCTTACTGCTTTGTGCGATTGTGTTGGGATACCTGACAGGTGCACAAACAACCGGATACCTAACCGAAGTTGCACAAGGCAGCAGCGCAAGCGGAACCGCGATCACTGATGCAAAGGAGCACTATTTTTTCGACTATCGCAACAAATTTGATAAAATGATGCAAGTGCAATTCTATGCCAGTATAACTGGTATCACTTTGTTAAAGCGTGTGGCCTGAAGTCTGAATCGTTTATGGCTTCCCCTGTTTGTGCTGGTGTGATTCAAGATGTTTAGGAGGACGTCTTATGCCAGCAGCCTTACCATCAGCGCTTCGGGCGCGTTTTGAAGAGTGCATTTCGGAGGGTCTGATCTGAGCGGTCGCGCTGCTGCAGCGCGGCTGAAGCTTTCAGCTGCGACTGGGGTCAGGTGGAAACGCAAGCTCCTCGAAACCGGGGCAATTGAACCCGCGCCCCGCGGCCGTCCCAGAGGGCATGGAAAGCTCGCGCCTCATCAGGCCTTCCTCGAAAGCCTGGTGGCCCAGGACGGTGACATCACATTGCCTGAGCTGGCAGGCGCGCTTGAGATGGCCACTGGCGTTGTCGCACATGCGGCTTCCATCGGGCGCTTTCTGCGCAAACTGGGGTACACGTATAAAAAAAATCGCTGGTGGCAGCCGAAAGGCTTCGCGCACGTGTGAAGCGTCTCCGACAGGGTTGGTTCAAACACCGTATGCCTGCCATGCGCGCACAGCCCGCGAGGCTTGTGTTCATCGACGAAACCTCCGTGAAAACCAACCTGACCCGGTTGCGAGGCCGCTGCCCTCGTGGGGAACGGTTGGAGATGAATGCTCCGTTCGGCGCATGGGGGACCCAGACCTTCATCGCGGGTCTGACACACCAGAGCCTCATCGCGCCGTGGGTCATCAGGGGGGCTATGGATGGGGCGGCTTTTGCAGCCTACATCCGCGAGGTTCTGGTTCCGGAACTGGAGCCGGGTACCGTGATCATCTGCGACAACCTCGCGACGCACAAAAACGTCGAGGCCGCCGCCGCGCTCAGAGCGCATGGCTGTTGGTTCCTTTACCTGCCGCCATACTCGCCCGACCTCAATCCGATCGAGATGGCCTTTGCAAAGCTCAAGGCGCATCTCCGGCGGATCGGAGCCAGGACATTCGACCAGATGTTCGGCGCCCTCGCCGAAGTCTGCGACCTCTTCACTCCAGATGAATGCTGGAACTACTTCCGACAGGCAGGATATGCGTCAAATTAAAGGCGCTATGCTTTAGCTGGGTGGTTTATCGGGAACGTGGCTTTTAGACCAAGGAGCTGGAAATGAGTGTTATTCGTTTAGTATTCAAGAGCTTTATGTGCATACCCTCATTAGTTGCAACGCAGGGTTCATCACAGGAAGCCCAATTGATAATTAACCAATATAAAACTGGCGCCCTACCGATCGAAGCAGCGGAGATTCCGCTCTTACTTCCCTTTGCTACAGAGTGGGACAGAGTGGCTAGAATGACAGAACCCAGCAGTGGCGCCGTGCAACTTGGCCAGTACCAAGCCTTGTCCATACCAAGCGATGACCGATTGAAGGAGGCAATGTCTGCACTTTCAAATAACGCACATGCCATAGAGTTTTTCACAAATGAACAGACCATTGCAGCCTTCAACCAAGCATACGAAGCAGCCCAAAATGATGGGTCACCAGTAGGGATGATCCCACACGATCAAGCCTTACGATTTTGGATGACCTCGAGAGCTATAACCGCCGGACCTGAAGCTATTGCTGCCTTTCCTCGTAACGGCCCTTCTGCTCAATGGTGTTTACCTCCATTAATCTTGTGCACACCTCCTACTCCAGTCCCTTCCGAAGACTGAGAGTTGTAAGCGCCAAACACTCTTCTGCTTTGCTGCAATCGGGTCGATTCATTGGTTTGTGCCGACGGCAATCTAGAGGTGGATTTTCATGAAACGCAACGGAATTGCTGTACTGCTTTCCTACGTGCTGAACTAAACTAGGAAAGTGTTCGGAATTCCCCAAGAAAACCCTTATCAGAACGTTCCTCACGAAAGGCTCTGTGAGTTCTTACGCGATGAGTTCACCACTCCTCAGCCAGCATGCTAAGGTCAGATGGGTCGTCGAAGCCTTTGGAATAGTTAGCGTCGCAGCAATCAACCTTCCAAAAAGTTGCTCACTGCGGAACTCTAACACACCGAAGTCATGTTGAGCCTTTGGCCAGTGTCTCACAAGGGAAGTGAACGTAAGAAGCATCGGTTGCCCCGGATGCGATTGACAATCAACGCATCACGTGTGCTGCTTTATTCAGATCTTTCCAAAGCAGGTTCCCCGTGGCAAACACCGATCAAGACCTCCTTGATAAGCTCAGCTTCTGGCACAAGCTTGAATTCTTTATCCCATTCGACCTCAAAGGTCGCGCAGAACCACAGGAGAACCGTAAAAAGTTTTGGCGATGCTATCGGGATACGTCACCTGTCGGTCTTACCGCCGTGCCGAAGGGCATGAAGGTAGCAGGCTATACACTTTTTCTCGGTGTTTTCGACAAATCAGAAATCAATGGAGTCGTCCCGAAGCAGGACAACTATTCTGACAACGACAAACTGGATGACGAGCAAGGCGCAGACTTAGAGGGCGAAACCTGCATGGCGAGCATAGGATTGTCTGCTGCCGGGGTTCCTATTTTTGACGATTTCCAAATCTCGACATTACCGTGGGCCATAGGCTGCAGTCGGAACCAGGGGGTTTCCTCTTTATCCAGTGAAGCCTTTAGTCGTGCGCGAGAGAAGCTAAAAAAGAAACTACAAAACTTCTCAGCCAATCGACCTGAGAATAATCAGACTGTTGACGGAGAAAATATCAAGGATATGTCTCTGTCACCCAACGAAGTCGATGACTTAGTTGACCTGTTATCAGATTGGAGTGGATTTCGTCCATCTGGAGAACACCCTGCCGCTCTACTTGAGGTCAGGCTTCAAAAGAAAGAACCAGAGACGAAGTCCGAAACTTCGGATATTTCCAAGAGTGAAAACGAAGAAGACGGCGAGGAAGAGGAAGAAGACAGCGAGGAGGAGGTAGAAGAAGTCCCAATTGAGATTGGCATCCTAAACAGCTTCTACATCGAAGATATTGAAATTGCGATCAAACTCGTTCGGGCCGGAGATGCCCCGACGGCACTGCGACAATACTTGTCCCCCTTGGACAAAGACTTGCGCTTTGATCTCTATTCCGAAGTCGGCTTGCAACACATCGTCAACGCTTTGAGTCCGGAGCGGATGAACGCTGGCCGTTGGCCCACTAATCCAAAACACTCAATGAGCCTGATGCAACAATTTGCAATCAACACTGGGCTGGATCAGTTGCGCGATGAAGGGTTGTTTTCAGTCAACGGGCCACCCGGTACAGGCAAGACAACGCTATTGCGTGATATGATTGCTGAAAACATCACTCTACGCGCTGCTGTTTTGTCAAACTTGCGCAAACCTTCCGATGCATTTCAGTCTGGTAGCGATGGAATACGACGGCTCATCCCAGAGCTGACCGGCTTTGAAATGGTGGTTGCATCATCAAACAACGCCGCCGTAGAGAACATATCTCGAGATTTGCCCAAAGGAGAGGCAATTTGGGGAAATGATCTGCGATATCTTCAGCCGGTTGCTCACAACATTGTCGGACGGGATAAGTTGGGAAAGCGGCGCAATCTATCCGATGCCGAGCGTCCTTGGGGCCTGATCTCGGCAGTTATGGGCAGGCGTAGCAACCGGTCTCAGTTCGTGAGCAAGTTATTCTTTGACAAAGCTTCTCGATCAGCTTGGCCAGAGGGAAACCGTCCACTTACATTATGGGAATGGCGTAGTGAGACTAACCCCGGCATCGATAAAAAACAGAATTTTCAACAAGCTAGTGCTGCGTTTAAAGCAGCACAGTCTAAAGTCAACGCAGCCATTTCTGTCATGCAGAAGTTTCACGAGTTGGCGCATCTGATTAAGGAACACACTGAGGAAAGCTGGTGTCACTCGGCTCAGCAAGCCGTCGATAAAGCCGAGCTTTCTGTTTCTGAAGGAAAATCACAACTCGAGGCGGCTGAGCAGGAATATGATGAGCTTCGAAGTGCTCTTGAGGACCTAGTCACGGAAGGTCAATTGATCGAGAAAACAGCGCCAACTTGGTGGAAGCGTTTACTCTCTACCAAAGACGCCCGCATCTACAAAAGACGCCAAATTCAGAACGCCGAGACACAGATCGAGCTATACCGTAAATCAAGAGCGCTTGCTTTGCACATTAAGGGCACTCTTTCGCCTGACGTCGAGTGCGCCAAAACGGCGCATACAACTGCACTTGAAGGCCTGAAATCCGCGCGTGCTGATTGGAAGCATAAGAGTGGCACCCATTCCGAACTAACGAAGCAGTTTGGTGACGTTGCTCCGCCATCAGACCTCAATGATCTGGAAGGTGACGAGATTCAAATCCGCGGAGTCTGGCATACGCAAGATCTTGCAGCGTTGCGTTCAGATCTGTTCAAAGCAGCATTGCGATTACATGAAGCATGGCTTCTGGCTGTGAGCCAAAAGGGCGGCGGTTTTGGTGCCAACCTCGGGGAACTCAAGGCCGTTTTGGCGAACCAGCACGATAACGATCCTGATATCTGCTTGGCTTTGTGGCAGAGCCTTTTCATGGTTGTACCGGTCATTTCCAGTACGTTTGCGTCGGTCTCTCGGCAATTCGGTGGGGTCCGGGAAAACAGCATCGGATGGCTTTTTGTTGACGAAGCTGGCCAAGCCGTGCCTCAGGCTGCCGTTGGCGCTTTGTTCAGGGCAAAACGTGCAGTTGTCATTGGAGACCCTCTACAGATCGAGCCGGTTTTTACACTACCTAAGAAACTGATTTCCGCGCTCGCGGAGACCTCTCCCATCACTGAAAACGGCGAATACTCCCCTAGTCGCGTTTCTGCACAGGTTCTGGCGGATCGCGCAAATCGCTTTGGTGCCTATGTGGACACTGGTGATGATGAGCCAACTTGGATCGGGAGCCCTTTGCGTGTTCATCGCCGCTGCATTGATCCCATGTTTAGCATTGCAAACCATATAGCATATGAAGACCAGATGGTGTTTGGTTTGCCCTCCCGCTCATCAGAGCCGGACCGGGCCCCGTTTTGGGGAGAGTCTTGTTGGATTGATCTTCGCGGCGCCGTTCAGGGTCGCCAAGTCGTTCCTGCGCAAATTGATTTTGTTGCGCAACTGATAGTTGATTATTGTTACCGACGTAAAAGTCTTCCGAAAATATACGTCATCTCACCATTCAAAGAAGTAAAGGAACATCTAGTCACCAAGCTACGCGCACCCGGCACCTGGTCAGGTTTGGACACTGCGATGCGAACAAAGAGAGCAATAAATGGTTGGGTATCAAAGCGCGTCGGCACTGTTCATACTTTTCAGGGCAAAGAAGAAGACGCTGTAATCATGATCCTTGGAGCAGACGACAAAAGACAGGGTGCTGCCATATGGGCAGCATCGAAGCCGAACATTCTCAATGTTGCACTGACAAGAGCGAAGCGTCGGTTTTATCTGATTGGAGATCGAAGTCTTTGGGGAAATCTGCCTTACTTCCAGGCTGCATCACGCGTTTTACCGATCAAGGAGGCGCAGAGTTTCTTGGAAGGCACTAGGCTTGAGCAGGATCCGTAAACAGGAGGCGAAGATTTGCACGTAAAACCGCGTAAGAACTGTAAGCGATTTTCAAAGAAAGCTCTGCCGCAAACTTTTGTGACGAAGGAAAAAGCGTCTTGACCGACAGTTGGGACAGATGACGCGAAAAACAGATGTCGTCCTATGAAATCAGAATCCTAGCTCCTATGCGTGCCTCTCTAACCACAATCAATAACGTCAGCATATAATACGTGCAGCACTATAAACACGGCAAGGAGCGTTGCTAGCGCGCTGTCCGACCTATGTAGACGGTATTGGTCGGGTCGCGCGAAGCATTCAAGCACGCTGCTCCTGCTACCCCAGTGATACCCACGGACACCGAAGACCATACGGGTATCACGTTCCAGCGCAGGCCGATCCAAAACTCTGCAAACCTTCTAGGGTTGTCCCTGACGTGGCTCATCCGCCCATCTTATCATGGGCTTATGAAACGCAAACTCACCAACAAGTTCATCGAAGGGCAGAAGCCTGATCCGTCTAAGCGTCTCGATTTTCGGGACGAGTTGGTGCCGGGTTTGGTCCTGCGCATCAGCACGTCCGGCACCAAAACGTTCTGCCTGCACAAGCGCATCAACGGCAAGATGCGTCGCCTGACCATCGGACGGTTCGGCGTCGTGTCACTGGCCGAGGCGCGCGAACGGGTGCGGCAGGTGCTCTACGAAATCGAGACTGGCCGGTTTGAGGCCAGCACCGGCATCGAAGTCGAAACGAAGCCCAGACTGAGCGATGTGATCCCCGATTATATCGAAAAGCACGCCAAGGTTCACAACCGGGACTGGAAGCGCAAAGAAGCCCTGCTGGCGAAGTTCACGACCCTCCACGGCAAACGCATAGACCAGATCAAGCGCGCTGATGTCGTGAAAGCCTGCGACGTGATCCACAAATGCGCGCCGATCAGCGCGAACCGGGCGCTGGCCCACCTCAAGCACCTGATGGGATGGTGCGTCGAGCGCGGCATGATCGATACCTCGCCCATCGCCGGGATGAAACCTTTGTCCAAGGAACGGTCGCGCGAGCGCGTGCTGACCGACGACGAGCTGGGCGCGCTGTGGGCGACCTGTGACGCCGAAGGCTATCCTTTCGGGGATTGCATGAAGCTGTTGATCCTCAGCGGCCAGAGACGCGCCGAGGTCGCCGAGATGCGCTGGTCGGAAGTCGACCTCGAAAAACGCTTGTGGACCCTGCCTTCGCAGCGCGCCAAGAACGGCAGACAGCACACTGTGCCGATCACCGACGCGATGCTGGACGTGCTGCGGAGAGTGCCGAAGTTCCTCGGGTCCGACTACGTCTTCACGACCACTGGCAAGTCGCCCGTTTCCGGCTTCGGTCGCGTGAAGAGGCGGCTTGACAAAGCGTTGCCCGAAAGCGCGGAATCTTGGATCATTCATGACCTACGCCGCACGATGTCCACGAACATGGCGATGCGGGGTGTCCCCCAGCCCGTGACCGAGGCGTTGCTGAACCACAAGACGGGTGTGGTCTCGGGCGTGGCCGCTATCTACAATGTTTATTCATACGCAAACGAAAAGCGCGAAGCGCTTGAGCTTTGGAATAACCATGTTGAAAACGTCACCAGATCAGCCGTACTACCTGAAATATAGCGACTTGGGATGGCTGGATCGGCCGCTCCCACCAGCGCCTGAGTTCTTTCCCCAGAAAACAATCGACCGGTTGTGTCGCATTGGTGGGGCGGACGATGAATCCGACCGGCCTCGCCTAGCTGATGAGCTTCGAACCATCGCCGATATCTATTGGGTCGCGGCTATGTCCAGCCCTCTCGGCGTTCGGGGTGGGGCAGAAGCACTAACGCCCAATGCCAGAAAACGAAAGATCAAGGGTTCGATTTTACATCCTGCCGAAAAGCTGATCGAGGCACTTTCCGATGAAAGCCTGCCCGTGCTTTCAGAATGGCCTGATGAATTGCCATCGCCTCCGCCGAACCGGCATGCACTGGTTGAAGAATTGACCAAACTCAGTAACCGAACCCGTGATCTGCTCGAGGTCTTGGACGATCGAAAACGAAAAGGTTCAGCGGTTTCGCAGGAATTCAAGATCGATTTTGCAAACGCGCTGGCAGGCGTGTTTGAACGTTACTTTCCACACGCGCAACCGTCACGCGGTGGCTATGATCGAACACCGAACCCCAGTAGCGAATATCAGGCTTTTCTGACGGCCTGTGCGCAGGAAGTGTTCGGCGACGACTTCAAGTTTTCGGGGAATATCTTGGACGAAGTCGCCAAGCTTCGTGGCAACCGTTAAACCTGCGCACCGAACGCGCAGCCTTGGCTACACCTTTGATTTCGCTGGATTTCATTCCGTCGTATATGTCCACACATAAGGTCGGCCCCTTTGTCAAACTGACGAAGGGGAAAATCCATGAAGGACGAAAGAGGGAGGAGGCGTCTATCTACAATGTCTACTCATATGCCGACGAAAAACGCGAAGCCCTGCAACTGTGGGCCGAAAGGATCGAGAACCTTCTGAATGAACGAAAAGCAATCAAAAACAAGACTATCAACAGGTCAGCTTCGACGTGTCTTCGGACCGCACAATAAGATCAACGTCTTTGATCTCTATTCTCCCAAAGATGTAAAGTCGATTGGTGCGGCCGTCGACTTAGATGACTCCCGAGAACTCGCTTTGCTTCGACGTGAGCTTCGCGGCGCTGCTGTTGCTTGTCTAGTGCATCGCAACCGCTTCGCTCGCAAAGAGACACCTACAGATCGAAGCAATTGGCTTCAGTCCAATATTATTAAGCCAGCCAAAGCGCTAAGGGCGTCAATTGCTAAGCTTGAATCCCCTTCCGATGGGTATTTGCAAGATTTGGTTAATTCGAATTCATACGGCGACAGCATGGGAGCGGCAGGCTTGTTTCTGCTTGACTTAAAAAAGAGTATTGTGAAATTGGAGCGCCTCGCGCAAATAGCAAGAGAAGATCTTAGGCCAAATGGTCAAATGACCTTTAAATCCCAATACCATCAATTCATCGTCGACCAGTTTTCGAAGGTTTATCTGCGGTACAAGCCTCAAGACAGCGTTGCGTTGAACAAGCGTTATCCTAAAAACAACCCCTACATGCAGTTCATAAGAAAGTCCGCAAAACCACTCATTGGATACGAGCACGGGCTGGTTGACCAGATGAAGGCGTTTCGCCGCAGCCTTTCATAGCGTAGGCAAAAACCACTTCTGGTTTCGGAAAAAACAACCACCCACGGGTCCGTTTATTTGTGCTTTTCAGGTCTTCAGGATCGTTTGAGGAGTCAAAAATGGACCAAGCTACATCAAAGCCCAACAACTTATCTGACACGTCTCAAAAGCGGCTCGCCACGCGCGCCGACTTAAAACGCATGGGCATCACACTGAGCAACACAACGCTGTTGAGGCTTGAGGCGCGGGGACGTTTTCCACGCCGCATCAGGATTGGCGGTACAAGTGTCGCGTGGCTCATGTCAGAGTTGAACGTCTGGCTTTCGGAACGTGCCGAGGAACGCGCCCGCACGCACTACGCCGACTACTGATCGACACCCCAATCAACTAGCTGGCACTACACCGGTTTTACCGAGCCGTGCCGCTATTCCTATGTGAGGAAATCAGCATGAACTATTGCTTGGACGACTATGCCACCCCCGCCCTTTGGAATGACGGGTGGCCGGAGCGCGTTGTTATCAAGGACCAAGAGGAATTTCTCGCCGCTCTTTGGGAACTCCATCTTGAATGCCCGGATGAGCTTTTCGTGAACCTGTGCTTTCGAAAGAGGGGAGCGCAAAGGATGATCCAAAAGTTTCGCCCCCTGAAACCGGACATGCGGCTATCAACGCTCTTATGGAAGTATGACCGGCACCATTATGATCAGTATTTCAGTCCGAACGTTTACGTGCGTCGGGACCGCCGCCTCGTCAGCGTCGCAGACTCATGGCTGGGCTGGTCTGATGTAGACAGCGCTGACCCATATGCCTTCCAGCCGCATCCTTCGGTGATCTGGCAGACGTCACCGGGGCGAACGCAGGCTATTTGGTTCTGGGACGCCTTTCACGACTCCACGGAGGCCTCGGCATTCTCCAAGGCGCTTGCCTACCGGCATGGCGGCGACAAAGCGGGAAGCGCTGCCAACAAGATCTTGCGCCTCCCCGGTTCATTCAACCACAAGCCGGAATATGGCAAGCCGTTCATACCGATGTTGCATTTTGCATCTGATCTGATCTCCGAACGGCCAACGCTGCTGGCATCGAGTATTAAGCAAAAGGCCGGAGCGGTTCCGCGCGGCAGTCTTGACCCATTCGAGCATGACCGGATGTCAGTTTTCAAAAAGTATCGAAGACACTTGAGCGCGTCCACCCGGTCACTCATCAGGCACACGGAAGTGAGGGCGGAAAACCGTTCCGACCGCATCTACGCGATGGTGGCTGGACTCGCAGAAGCGGGTGCTACACCCAACGAAATTGCGGCTGTGATCTGGGGCAGTCCGTATTTTCAAGACAAATACCATAGCAACCACGGCAAGCTGGAAGAGGAAGTGTTCCGCATTCTCGATAAGGTTGAGGTGGGTCGATGACAAAGGATGACACATTCCGCACACTCGCCGAAATCGAAGCCAAGGAAATCGATTGGCTATGGCCTTCGCTTATCCCTTACGAGAAGACCACAATCCTCGAAGGGGACCCCGAACTCGGCAAATCGTATTTATGTATGCACATCGCCGCGCTGGTAACGCGGGGCGGCAAGTTGCCGGATGGGTCACGCATTCAGAAGGGTAATGTCCTCTACATCAGTTCAGAGGATGACGCTGCCGACACAATCAGGCCACGCATGGAGCAAATGGGGGCGGACCTTACCCGGGTCCGCGTCCTTGATGACTTCATCGTGTTTGACGACAAGGGGCAAAGGCGTTTGCGGCAGGAACTGGAAGACCACACGCCGGACCTCGTGGTGATCGACACGCTCTATTCCTTCCTGTCGGACAAGGTGGACCTGGGAAAGCCCACCTCGATCCGGGCCGGGCTTCACCAACTCGACAAGCTGTTCAAGGAATACGGCCCGGCGGTCATCGTAATCCGCCACTGGACGAAGGGCGGCAAGGGGAAAGCCATATACCGGGGCGTCGGGTCAATCGACGTGATCGGGGTGGCCCGTACGGCACTTGCGGTGGCCAAGCACCCCGAGAACGAAAACTTGCGCATCCTTGCGCAGGTCAAGAACAACATCGGCGCGAAACCCCAAAGCTATGTCTATGAGATCGTGGCGCAGCCAGTTGGCCTGCCGGTGATCGAATGGCGCGGCACAACGCACTATTCCGCCGATGATCTTGAGCGGCAGGGCCAGGATGACCAGAGCGAGGAAGCGCGCGCCGTCGAGTTCTTGCGCGAGGTGCTGGCAAAAGGGCCGTTGCCGTCGGCGGAACTTTTCATTCGAGCCGCTGACGCCGAAATCTCGCGCCCGACGCTGAACCGGGCAAAGCGCGAGGCGGGCGTTAAATCCGAGAAGAATGGGAGGACGTGGGTTTGGAAACTCGCCAAGTCCTAGCGTCGAAGATGCTCAAGCTGATCAACTTTCTCAGAAATATCGTGAGCAACATCGAAATCGAAGGTTGTCACGTAATTCAGTGAGAAAGATGAGAAGCTTGAGCATCTTCATTTCGGGTGGCAGCAGCGGCTCAGGGCCGAAAATCTCGGCAGTCGATATGACCCCTCGTCTGCCTGAAGGGCGCATGCCGTTAAAAAAACGCCTCCCCCCAAACGCGAAATCTACAGCAACGCAAATGCCATACGCAAAGTGATCAAAGATGCGTTTATGGCCGCTGACCTGCAGACCTTCACTCCGCACGCTTTCCGCAAAACACTTGTGAAGTGGGGCAGAGAAACCTACCGGACCATCGAAAACTTCAAGGCATTTTCGCAGAACATCCGGCATTCCAGCGTGGTGACAACCGCCAGCGCTCACATGCCCGTTTCACTGGAACGCCAAGCCGAACTGATCAAGAAAGTGAATGAGCCGTAGCATTTCGGCTTTTCCCCATACCGCTAACGCGGCAAAATGATCAAAACAAAGGTGCGGGCATGTTCGAGCAAACCTTCAAGAACCTAGACGACATCATGTTTCAGGAACCGGGCTGTAACTCGGAACTGGACTATGCGGAGCAGACCTCTTGGATGCTGTTTCTCAAGTATCTCGACGATCTGGAACGCAACCGCGAACTGGAAGCGATGATGGACGGCACCACCTACCAGCCGCTGTTCGCCCCCCAATACCGCTGGTCAGAATGGGCCGTACCCAAGGACCAAGACGGAAAGCCCGACCTCGACAATATGCGGATCGGCCAAGACCTCGTGGATTTCGTCAACAATGACCTGATGGCCTATCTGCGCGGCTTCAAGCAAACCGCCACTGACCCCAATTCGATCCGATCCAAGATCGGGGAAATCTTTGGCGAGGTCCGCAACAAGTTCGGCAACGGCTACATGCTGCGCGACGCGCTCGACAAGGTCGACGAGTTGAACTTCGGCACACAGGACCAGAAATCCGAACTCTCCGACCTTTATGAGACCCGGATCAAGAACATGGGCAATGCGGGCCGCAATGGGGGCCAGTACTACACGCCACGCCCGCTGATCCGCGCCATGATCAAGGTGATCAATCCCAAGCTGGGCGAAACCATCTACGACCCCGCCGCTGGCTCTGCGGGCTTCCTGTGCGAGGCCTTCGAATACCTGCGCGACAAGGTCAAAAGCCCCGATGACCGCCAGACGCTGCAACAGCGCACCTTTTATGCTAAGGAACAGGCCCCGCTGGCCTATGTCATTGGGCTGATGAACATGATCCTGCACGGGGTCGAAGCCCCGAACTACCTGCGCACCGACACCCTGTCAGAGCGGATCGCGGATATCGAGGAAAAGGACCGCCATAACGTCATCCTTGCCAACCCGCCCTTTGGCACGAACAAGAACCGGCAGCTGCAACAGAACTTCCCGGTGAAGTCGTCGGAAAGCGCCTACATGTTCATGCAGCATTTCATCGAAAGCCTGAAAGCGGGCGGGCGCGCGGGGGTTGTCATCAAGAACACGTTTCTAAGCAACACAGACACCGCGTCGATTACCTTGCGTCGTCAGCTTCTGGCCGATTGCGCGCTGCACACTATTCTGGATTGCCCCTCTGGCACCTTTCTGGGGGCCGGGGTTAAGACGGTGGTGCTGTTTTTTGAGCGCGGGCGCGAGACGCAGGATATCTGGTACTACCAGCTTGATCCGGGCCGCAACATGGGCAAGACGAACCCGCTGAACGATGCCGATCTGGCGGAGTTTGTCGAGATGCAGCGCAGCCGCGCGCTGAGCGAAAAATCATGGCTGGTGAAGGTGGGTGATCTGGACGAGGCGACGGTTGATCTGTCCGTCAAGAACCCCAATGCACCCGAAGAAGCCCCCCTGCGCGCCCCGGAAGAGATCATCGCGGACATGTTGGCGCGGGATGCGGAGACGGCGAAGATTTTGGAAGACATCCGGGGGATGCTGTGAAGGTGGACTGGCGTTCGGAAGAGATATCGAGTCTATGCCTCGAATTCACTGACGGAAACTGGATCGAAACCAAGGATCAGTCAGACTCAGGTATTCGACTTGTTCAAACTGGTAATGTAGGTGAGGGCGAGTTTAAGGACCGTCGCGACAAGGCGCGCTGGATAAGCGAAGGAACCTTTCGGCGTTTGAAGTGCTTTGAAGTCTTGCCCGGTGACTGCTTGGTTTCAAGATTGCCTGACCCTGTTGGGCGTGCATGTGCAATCCCCGAGACTGGCGACAAGATGATCACGGCTGTAGATTGTACGGTCATTCGCGTAGATGAAGATCGGCTAAACCGCGATTTTTTCCTCTATTTTTCATTGTCCAAGGATTACTTGCGCGATGTGGACGACCGATGCACCGGGACGACTCGTCGAAGGATAAGTCGAAAGAACCTTGGCAAAGTGCCCATCCCCCTCCCGCCGCTGGAAGAGCAAAAGCGGATTGTTGCGGTTTTGGATGCGGCGTTCGAAGGTCTCGCCCGCGCGCGCACCCATATCGAATCCAACCTCCAAAACGTCCAAGAGTTGTTTGAGGGTTTCGTTGGAACATACTTCGAAAGTCAGACTGCCATAGATAGGGGGTATCGCATCGCTCCGCTTTCTAGCGTTGCTAAGCTATCATATGGATTTACAGAGAAGGCGGTCATGGAGCCCGTTGGCCCAAAGTTCCTCAGGATCACTGATATTCAAGATGGCCATGTGGACTGGGAAACTGTTCCACATTGTCGCATTCCCGAAGACATAAAGGAAAAATACCTGCTCAAAACCGGAGATATAGTTTTTGCTCGGACGGGTGCTACCACTGGCAAGAGTTACTTGATTGGCGAAGTAACTGATGCGATTTACGCGTCGTACCTTATCAGATTACAAACCATCAGCGACGAGTTGAATCCGGAGTTTTTGTCGTTCTATTTTCAATCGGCGAAGTATTGGGACGATGTTCGGGCCGGTACAGAGGGTGCTGCACAGGGTGGGTTCAACGCCAGTAAACTCGGAGCCATGGCTATTCCGATACCACCAATGTCTTATCAGTTGGAGATAGTAGGGCTGCTGAAAAATCAGGCCCATAAGAACGAGGAACTCAAGTCCTCCTACACTGCCAAGCTCCAAGACATCGACGACCTCCGCCAATCTCTCTTGAAAAAAGCCTTTGCGGGTGAACTCATCTAATGGTCATCAGTTCCACTATTTGTTCGAAATTAAAATGAAAGGTTGTCCT
This sequence comes from Cognatiyoonia sp. IB215182, assembly GCF_033963905.1. Taxonomy (NCBI): domain Bacteria; kingdom Pseudomonadati; phylum Pseudomonadota; class Alphaproteobacteria; order Rhodobacterales; family Paracoccaceae; genus Cognatiyoonia; species Cognatiyoonia sp. IB215182. The sequence goes on along the minus strand of NZ_JAXBMB010000007.1, from coordinate 285,743 downwards.
ATTCATGTCTAAGCGAACCGTTTCTGAGAGAATGAAGCTTTTGGCAAGACTGGAACACATCGTTGGCAACAACTGCTACAACGGCAATATCCAAAACTGGGGGCCGGGTGGGCGATACGAAGGAGAGGGGCGTAGCTTCCGTTATCCGCTGACAATGACTGATGAGGACGGCAACAAAGCAAAGCGGAAGTATCCGGTTGCAAGTGATCTTCCTACAGAATTAATCGCAACAGGTCATTACGTCATGGGGGCTAATAAGCTTCACATCATCCGCGCATTGGACGACGTGCTAAAGTACCTAGAAGACAACAAGGGTCTGAAGCTTTAACCTCGCCGCATGGTCGATTACTCCAAAATTCATTCCGAGTTCATTCCAACGGAATCTGAAACAGACACCCGCGCCCGCCGGATCGACCCCGCGTTGCGTGACACCGGTTGGGACGTTGCCCAAGGCACCCGGATCGACCGGGAGGAAATCGCGCCGGGCCGTATCACTGCCACCGGCAAACGCGAAAACCCGATGGCCTGCGACTACGTGCTGGTCTACCGTGACCAGAAACTCGCCACCATCGAGGCCAAGCGCGCCGGGATCAGCGCCGCTGAAGGGGTCGCCCAAGCCAAGGAATACAGCCAACGCCTCCGCACCCGCTTCACCTATGCCACTAACGGGCTGGAGTGGTACGAGATGGACACCGTCTCCGGGGCTGAAGGCACGATCCCCGGCCCACCAAGCCCCGGTGACCTCTGGGCACGGACCTTTGAGTCCGAGAACGAATGGCGCAACCGCTTCGGCGCGGTCCCGTTTGAAACCGGCGGTGGCAAGTGGCAACCCCGCTACTACCAGCACAACGCCATCACCGCGGCGCTAGAAGCCATCGCAGAGGGCCGCGACCGCATCCTCCTGACGCTGGCCACCGGCACCGGCAAGACGGGCATCGCCTTCCAACTCTGCTGGAAGCTGTTCCAATCCAACTGGAACCTGACCCGCGACCCCACACGCCGACCGCGCATCCTGTTCCTCGCCGACCGCAACATCCTCGCCAATCAGGCTTACAATTCCTTCGGAGCCTTCGACGAAGGCGCGCGCATCCGCGTCGATCCGAAAGAGGTAGCGAAGCGCGGGCAGATGCCCACCAATGCCTCGATTTTCTTTACGATCTTCCAGACGCTCACCACCACGCAAAGCGACCGGCTAGGCTATGAACATTACGCCCCGGATTTCTTCGATTTCATCATCATCGACGAATGCCACCGAGGTGGAGCAAATGCTGAAAGTTCATGGCGGGAAATCCTGCAGCATTTCAGTCCCGCCGTGCAGCTTGGCCTGACGGCAACCCCCAAGCGCACCGACAACGTGGATACCTACGCCTATTTCGGCGAACCAGTGTACGAGTATTCGCTCAAAGAGGGGATCGAAGATGGCTATTTGACCCCGTTCCGCGTGCGCCAATTCGCATCCAATGTGGATGTCTACGAGTTCGACGGCAAGGACGAGGTTGTGACGGGAGAGGTCGACGACGGCACGCGGTTTGAGGAAAAGGATTTCAACCGGATCATCCAGATGCGTGAGCGAGAGTTGCACCGTGTTCGGACCTTCCTGCGCGAAGTGGACGTAAACGAAAAGGCTCTGGTTTTCTGCGCAACCCAAGCCCACGCAGCTTTGATCCGGGATCTGATCAGTCAAGAGGTTCAGCACCTCGATCCAAACTACTGCGTGCGCGTCACGGCGAATGACGGAGCGCTGGGCGAGGCGCATTTGGAGCGGTTTCAGTTGAACAGTCGGACGATCCCGACCATCTTGACGACCTCACAGAAGCTTTCAACCGGCGTAGATGCTCGCAACATCCGTAACATCATCCTGATGCGCCCCGTCAATTCGATGATCGAGTTCAAGCAAATCATCGGACGCGGCACACGGACTTTCGAGGGCAAGCACTATTTCACGATCTATGACTTCGTGAAGGCGCACAAGAACTTTGATGATCCAGCTTGGGATGGTGACCCTGCGGACATCATCGTTGATCCTCCAAAGTCACCCGGTGAACCGCCACAGGGCCCAGAGTCGGGAACGCCAGAACCCCTGACCGGGCCTGTCGACCCCGGCGAGCCAGGTGATCCACCGCCACGCAAGATGATCGAAATCAAGCTGGCTGATGATCACATCGTCAACGTTGCCGCAACAACCTTTTGGGGGCCAGACGGAAAGCCCATGAGTGCGCAGCAGTTCATAGAGCATATGTACGGCAAGGTTCCCGACCTGTTCAAAGATGAAGACGAGTTACGCGCGCTTTGGAGCGATCCCGACACCCGCAAAGCATTAATGGAACGACTGGCCGAAGAAGGTTTTGATGCCGTTGTCCTGTTGCAGGTTCAACAGGCATTAGATGCGAAGGATTGTGACATATTCGATGTGCTGGCCCACATCGCCTATTCTCGAAACATGATGACTCGGAAACACCGGGCAGACGTCGGGCGCAGGCGTATCGAGGACACGTACGACGTCAAGACGGTCGCCTTCATTGATTTCGTGCTTAACAGCTATGTCGAAGGCGGAGTGGCAAACCTAGACCGTTCAAAAATGCGCGACTATGCCATCATGACACACGGTTCACCTGCCGAACTTGCAAGCAACCTTGGCGGAATGCAGAACGCCATTGACGCATATGTAGGGTTCCAGAAGCAGCTATATCGGCCATCCAACTGACGTCTTGGGGGCATCGTCGGAGCGCAGCAAAATTCTTTTGTTTATTTGCAGCATACTAGTTAGTTTTTGCGATGCCGCCCCCGGCACTATGTATCTTTCTCATAGATAAACATACCTGAGCCAAATACCTTTGTTTTAAGGGCTGAAAAACTTAGCTGTATAAATAACCCCTTGCCTGCCTCCCGGGAGTTTGCCGCAAAAAAAGGCCCCACTCCTACAATCATTATGTGAAATCAAAGAAGTCAGCGTAAACTAAACCGTTTGCCGTCCGCGAGGTTGCATCCACCATTATGATCTCAGTGCCAACTGATCTGAGGGACTGAATAGCCTGATGCTGATCAGATTTTGAGAGGTAGTTTCCATGCCGATCTGGTGAGAGAAGAACTGCGCGAATCCGTTCGGGCGCAAACCGTTTCGCAAACGCGTCCACGATGTCAGTACCCTTTGCCAGCTTTGAACCGGCCGTCAACTGAAGCGCACCCGCGAAATTCCATCTGCTTGCTCGTAGCACATTGGAACTCATCTTGGCGTCACACTTTTCTAGAAAGTCGTCTTCTGTCTCGTCAGCCTCGTGTGGCGAAGTCAGTCGGACATACAGCCAGCGTTCATTGCTCAACGGATAGGTATCTTTCAGATTAGGTTTACGCGGTATCCTTCCGTTGCTTCCCAACCTTCTGTCGAGAAACAAGCTGCGTAGTTGGGTACTCTTTCCGGTGTCAGGCTCGCCAAGCAAAAATAACGCCCGCTCGATATGACTTCTGCCCATGCTAACCTCTTTAATCCACGCGGTAGACTTAGATCAGACTGCCGCATGGTCGCTGGTTCGTCAAACGCCGGACAACCTAAAGGACTAACCTGCCCCTTGTCATGATCGCCAGAAAAGGAAAACCCCGCCGACGATTGACAAAATGCGGTGGACCGACCTGCTGACTATGTATCAGTCTGTCGGATTCGTTCCGCAGCCAAATTGCCGAGTCTTTTCATGCGGTTCGAGTGCGCTCTCGGTTTTGAAGCTGATAGCTGGGTCTCACTCGGGTGGCAAACCACTCAGGCGGTCATTCTTGCACCCATCCCTTGCGATAGTAATGACGCAGCACGATGGCGCGATTGAACAGGGGGAAGCCGGCCCACAGGCCGCTGGCCGTCAACAAGGACAACAGTGCCCACAGGAACACGCCGTTGAACAGGTAGTGGAATGAGCCGAACAGTAGGCACCACAGCCGGTGCCAGTTTCCTAAGATGGTTTTCGCCTGGTCGTCAAAGGTCCACGTTGCGCGTATCGTCATGTCTGATGTCCTCTTTCGTGTAGTCAACATCAGCTGAATAAGACCATCGGAAAAGGCCATCAGGGTATTTCCCGGCTCGCTAGCCCCCCACTCCATCGATTTTTTGGTACTGCGCGGCCATCGCGAACCGCTGTGTCTCAATGCGCTGCAACGCGGCTCAGACGGTACGGCGAAACCGCTCGAGCGAGAGCCTAAGCTTGGATCACCAACACAAGAGGTCCAACCCATGGTTCATACTATGTTGCAATTTTATTCAGACACGGCTGACAAAAATTTCACTAGAGCCGTCCGTGATATCGCACGCAGGCAAAGCGTACTATTCCACGGAACAAGCCTTGGAAGCTTGATTGCACGGACCAATACGCTGCTCTACCCAACAGTGGGCGATCCAGCCATCAGTTTCACACGCTCACCAGAAACGGCCGTACACTTTGCGACCCTACCAAAGGATTTTGACGATGGGCTACCAACGGTGTTCGTATTCAACCGGCAATCCTTGAGGTCACGGTATCGGGTCGAGCCATACCAGTACCCACCTCCCGAGAACAACAAAGAGGGGAAGTTTGAAATGGAGGAAATAATCTGGCACCGGGATGTTGAGTGTGTGTCGCGGCACCTTGCAGCAATTGTATACTGCGTGGCGGACGATGTGTTCGTAGAGACAGACATTTCTGAGATGAGGCGCTCTTACAAACAGATTGCCGCAGCATGCGCCGAGGCAAACCTTGAATTCAGGTAGGCGCAAAACTCCTTTGAGCACGTTAGCGCAACGCACAGCGCGCCAGCCGGGATTGCGTCGGGATCGCTATGCGCGAGGCACGCCCCGGCACTGCTGGCTCAATACAACGCCGCCGCGTGTGCGTGTGGCTCTACCTGCTGGGGATTTATTGCGGGTCATTCCAAGTTGCACAACGGAAGCTTGCCGTGTTCCTCGACGAAGCGCCAGATCAGCAGCCGTTCGACAAACTTGATGTATGCCACTTGGATATCGAGAGCGTCACTGATCACCTGTGGAGTATGGTAACGAAGCAATAGCTTGGAAACATCCGGCCCAATTTTCCGGTGATAGGTTCTTCCGCCCGAATGCTTCTTGCCTGGATCGCTGGCGGCTTCTGAAAACGTCTTAACACGCTCCCGCAGGCCGGTGCTCTCGCCGATGTAGATGACGTTTTCGATTTTCTCTTGGCTGATGACGTAAACGCCCGGCACGGTAGGCAATTCTGATCGTTGGTCGAAAGGCAATGGGCCGAATAAATGAACCTGCATCTGTGCTCCGATCTGCGAGCGCCCTCGCTGTTGACTGGTGATCGGGGTGTTAGCAATCCGCACGTACACGGACCCTGTGCCTTTAGCCGGGGCCTGTTGTATAACACAGGCACCCCGACCATAGGGTCAAGGTTTCAGCCGGTTACTCGGCCTAGTACGCGAGGGGTTGCTACGCCCCAACGTGACCGCGTCTGCCACGTCGAGGTCAGTGGTAGCAGCAATTCAAGAAAAGCTAAAGATGCAATAGGGTTATCCCTGACAGGCGCGTGGCCCTCGTCTTATCGATCTTCATCAGAACCAAAGGAGGTCAGAAAATGGCTGATATCGTAACGCTCAAAGCACTCTGCGATGAACTCAAGCTCGATCCACGCGAGGCCCGTGAACGCCTGCGCGCCGCCGCCAGCGACGCCAAGGCGAACCCCGAATTGGCGAAGGCAAGGAAACCACGCACCCTGTGGCAGTGGGTGAAGGGATCGAAAGCACTTGCCGAGGCCAAGCTCGTCTTGCAGCCCCCCAAGGCGGGATAGACCGCCACCACAACATGAACAACCAGCAACGGGGGTGCACATCGCGCCCCCGAAGAGTGGTCAGGGCAGCGCGTAGGGCTGGATATCTTAAAGCTAGTGAAAAACTGTGCCAAAGCTGGCGGCGAGCCACAGCCGATGTCAATCAGCAGCCCAGAGCGGACCTTCGTCAGGGCAGGATAGACGAACGCCAAGCGGACGATCGCTATTTCGACGCGGCTTGTCCAATGGTCGTTAATGCTAGGGTTCATCATGCTAAGTTGAATACCTACCTATGGAATAGCCGCCGCCTGTTGGCACGCTCTCGAAACACCAAGGTCGCATGCTCTGATAAAGAGCTCTTTAGCTCTCTCTTGATCAGTTGCGACGCCGAACCCGGACTGGAACAATTCGCCAAGATTGCTACAACCTGGACCGTTCCCCGCATCACATGCTTGTTCATAAAGTTCGGAAGCCCGTTGAAAATCCAACTGCACCCCGTACCCATCAGAGTAGAAGCGTGCCAAGTTAACGCATGCTTCGCTCCTCCCACCGTCACAAGCTAGCTCAAACAATTCGACTGCTTGAGGGTCTGGGGGTCCATCATTCCTAACCAATGCAGTGGCAAGATCATTATACGCAGTCAGAGTTTCTGGATGATCAGAGCCCAGTACCCGAATACTTGTCTCAAGCGAAGCTCTGAGGAGGGTTATTGCTTCTGAGCTCTGCTGTAACTGCGCCAACAACAAGCCCAAGTTTCGTTGAATCAGAATATTGGAAGGATGATCAGTGCCGAGCAATCTTTGTCCCAAAGAAAGGGCTTCGCGATACAAAGCCTCAGCCTCATCCAATCTCCCCATTGATTGATACAGACTCGCTAGCGGAACGATTGAATTCATGAATTCAGGATGCTCAGCGCCATGACGGCCTCGAGTTATTGCAAGGGCTTGCAAATACAACGGCTCTGCTTCTAAGAAGCGCCCCAAAAGCTGATTTGCGGTGGCCAGATTGTTTAGAACGGTAGCGTACTGAACGCTATTCAAACCGTACACCTCCCGCTCATGCAGTGCTACTTGCTCAAAGACATAAATGGCTTGTTCATAGCGCCCAGCTCGAAGAAGGGAGTTCCCCTCCTCCGTCAACAACAAAATGCGCTGTTCGTTTTGCAGTGCTGTGTTTCTTCCCTCAGATTCCTTCAGAAAGCTATCATAGGAGAGGTATCCGAAGACGATCAAAGCAAGGCCAAACGTGGTAACAACACCAAGCAGTATTGAGATACGACGGCCGGAGCTGGAACGCGCCATAGCCTTCAATTCGATCTCTCGCAGCTTCTCTTCTGAAATTCGTTGTGTTGGGTCCTCCATTATTTACCTTCCAACCAATTCAAAATCTTTTCCTCTATTGCCTGTAGCAACCGATCAGGCGGAGGCCCAACTGCTTCAACGTAGTTGTCTTGCCAGTCTTGACCGGTGGCAATCCAGCTCCGCAAGTCCAGCGCGCGCTTCACTAGCGCCCCACCCAGACCCGTAGTCAACGCTCCGGTACCGATTCCGACCATCTGTTTGATGAGTTCCGTTTCGTCATTTCTGAAGTATTGGAAGATTATTGCCACTATCGCAGCCCCGAATATGAAAATTAATATCGACAAGAAAACGCACAGTCTAATCTCTGATCGAAGCGTAGCAACTCGACGCCCAATTGCGCCAAGAATTATGCTCTGGTCGTTTAAGCTATCGGACATCTTTAAGTCGAGAAATCGTTGAATGAGATACACCCATATCTTTAGCGATACTGCGACAACTGTCACCATCGGAGCGACGCGCTAAGACAATTTTTTTCTGGTGCTCCGTAAGTTTAGGTTTTGGGCCAAAACTAGTTCCGCGTGCCTTCGCATTCGCTCGTGGGTCGGCTAGGCCATAAAGATAGCCTACAGTTTGCAACTTTGCGGTGTCCGCTTTCTGCGCATCGTCGCGATTATGAGCGTTGGATGATGCTACAACATTGAAGTGCGGGATGTGGCCAACTCTTCCAAAATCTTCGTCAAGTTGTCCCGATTATCGTATCCCTGCGTCCCGAAGACTGCGTCCGGCTATAGAATGAACCGTCCATGCGCTCTTGATACCCCAGTGATACCCGAGGCCATATTCACAACACCTAAACCACCAGACATTTGGGTCAACCTGTTGATTTATATTGGTAAAAATGGTGCCCGGGGGCGGAATCGAACCACCGACACGAGGATTTTCAATCCACTGCTCTACCCCTGAGCTACCCGGGCACGGGCACCGTTGGTATTCATACCTCTGGTTGGGTAGCAGGCTTTTAGACTTGGTCCGCGGGGGTGTCTAGAGGGAAGTTGGATGAAACCGCCAGCCTAGTGCGGTTTGTCTCTGGCGTCCTCTGGCAACTGGTCTTCAGGCAGGTCAACATCGCTTTGGTCCTGCGACGGGATGGCGTAGCTGCCGTTGAACCACTTGGCCAGATCGACATCTGCGCACCGCTTTGAGCAGAAGGGTCGAAAAGCCTTTTCCGATGATCTGTTGCAGATAGGGCAGGGCATCAGAGGTCCTTGAGCAGGCTGGCTGGCAAGGGCAGGCGCTCGCGTTTGCGTTGCAGCTCAAACAGGCCCATCGGGCTCCATCCGACAAGCGAGGTTTCAATCGGGTCCGCTTTGAAGGCAGCGCGCAAGGACTGTTCCACCTGTCTGCGATGTGCCTTGGAGATCGACACGAAATCGACGACGACCTTTCCTGCCAAACCCCGCAATCGCAGTGCGCGGGGCAAGGCGCGTGCTGCAGCCAGATTTGCCTTCAGCGCAGCGGCGGGGGACATGTCGCCCCCTGTATTCACATCCACGGCGACCAGTGCGCGGGTGGGTTCGACATACATAAAGCCGTCGCCAAGATTGACCTTGGTCTGTTTCAATTCCGCCAACTGGTCCAGCACGCCGCCGCTTTCGAAACCGCCGGGTTGCGTGACAATATCGGATGTCCCATGCCATTCCCGCCAAGCGAGCAAATGTGGCCCGTCCCCTTCGGTAAGCGCGTCCGGTGCGTTGCCCTCAGCCTCTGCCAGAACGGTGTCGGCAAGGCTGGCCATGGCGGTGATGTCATCGGCGATCTCGGCCTCGTCGCCCGTTTCGCAGGAGGAGCGTAGGATCAGCCCGTGATCGCCCTCATAGGTCTCATGCGCCACGGCACGCAGCGTGTCGCGCTTGTCATCGTCGGTGATCTGGCGTGAGACGTTGATTCCCGGCTTGCCCGGCGTAATGATTGCAAAGCGGCTTTTGAGCAGGACACGGTCGGTTACCGGAATAGCCTTGCCGTCTTCCGCATAGCCCGTCACCTGAACAAGCAGGGGCTGACCCGGCCGCAACCCTTTGCCCTGCCGCAGAAAGCCCGTGGCGCCATCGGGCAGACGCATCATCATGCCGCCCTGGCCCTTGATCGGGCGATCACAAATGCCGCGGTAGATCGTGCCGGGACGCGGTCTGTCTTGATGATCGATCAACAGATCATCAAGTTTGCCATCGACCAAGAGCGCGGCCGCCTCAAGACCGTGAATATGATCGAGGATGATCGTGCGTCCTTTCATCTCTCTCTCCCATATACCGGATAACCTGCAGCGGTCAGCAGGCCCGCCGTTTCGGTTAGCGGCAAGCCGACGATGCCGGTGTAGGATCCGTTGATCCACGGCACGAATGCGCCGGCTGGTCCCTGAATGGCGTAACCACCTGCCTTGCCCCGCCAGTCACCGGAAGCGAGATAAGCATCGATCTCGCCCTTGCTAAGCGATTTCAGTGCCACGGTGCTTTGCACATCCTTTTGCCAGATCTGATCGTCGCGTTTGACGGCGACGGCGGTAATGACCTTGTGACGGCGTCCGGACAAGGCATGCAGGAAAGCGCGTGCCTCATCAGTATCGGCAGGTTTTCCCATGATCCTGCGACCAAGGGCGACGGTTGTATCGGCGCAAAGGGCAACCTCACCCGCTGAAATGGGGACAGCGGCGGCCTTTTCCGCGGCGATGCGGTTAACGTAATCGCGCGGTAATTCACCTTTGCGCACGTCTTCATCAATATCGGGTGGGCGTATCTCGGCGGGTGTGATGCTCAATTGGGCCAACAGCTCTCGTCGTCTGGGAGAACTGGAACCGAGGATAAGCCTAAGGGTGTGGTCGGGTGATTGCGTCGTCATATCAGTTAATGCACGCGCTCAGCCAACCGTGCCACGCGCCGTCGTGCAACGGCGGGCGGCCTATTTGAAGCGATAATTGATACGCCCTTTTGTCAGATCGTAAGGCGTCATTTCGACTTGCACCTTGTCGCCTGCCAGAACGCGGATGCGGTTCTTGCGCATCTTACCTGCCGTATGCGCGATGATCTCATGGCCGTTTTCCAGCTCGACCCGAAACGTCGCGTTTGGCAGAAGTTCTTTCACGACACCTGGGAATTCGAGCAGTTCTTCCTTGGCCATGTGGTCTCCTACATTTATCCGCGCAATCCTTTACGCGCCGCTTAAATGAGCCTGTACGCCAAGAATATCAAGGGCAAAGGCGGATTTCTGGTGCAATTCGACGTGACGATCTGGCGTCTTTGAGAGGTTCTCCACGCCTAGTGCGAAAATGCCACGCTGCTTAAGTCTTTGCGGGGCCGAACCGATCGGTCAGGCGCTTTATGATCTGATCGCGCGCTTCGCGGTAAGCGGTCAAGCGTGCCTCACGCGCGTCACCAAGGCCGGTTGGGTCAAGGATCGGCCAGTATTCGACGTCGATATGATAAAACTGTGTGAGGTCGAGTGCACGGCGCTGGCTGGCGGGGGACAGGGCAAGAACGAGATCGAACGACGAAAGATCGTCGCCCCATTCTTCCATCTCGTCGAATGAGCGGGAGCGGTGACGCGACAGTTCCACCCCGATCTCAGCACAAACTGTAATGGCGAAACCGTCAATCTCCAGATCGTTTTTGACGCCTACGGACTGGATATAACACTCTGTTCCATAAAGCTTCTTCATGATCCCTTCGGCCATGGGGGATCTGACGGCGTTGTGGTCGCAACAAAAAAGGACTGATTGCGGAAGCGTCTGATATTTTCCGCCATCCGCCATATCAGCCCCCGAAATGCAGCACGCAGATCAGTGTGAAAAGACGGCGGGCGGTGTCGATATCGACTTCGGCCTTCCCTTCAAGCCGCTCTTGCAGCACGCGCGCGCCCTCATTGTGGATACCTCGGCGCGCCATATCGATCGTCTCGATCTGACTGGGAGGCAGCGTCTTGACCGCGTCGAAATAGCTTTCGCAAATCTGAAAGTAATCTTTCACAACCTGTCGAAACGGTCCCAGGGACAGATGAAACTCGGTCGCGGGCGCATCATCTGCCTGCCGGATGTCAAAGACCAGACGCCGCTCTTTGATCGAAAGGCCGAGCCGGTAGGGGCCTGGCGGGATATCGCGCCCGTCACGCGCGGGCATGGTAAAGCTGTTGTCTTCTAACAGATCAAACATCGCCACCTTCCGCTCCTGATCGATCTCAGGTGTCGGGGGTGGCAGATTGCGGTCGTCAATTTCGATATGAACGATTTTTGTCATGGGTCGCCCCTGTTCAATCGATCAAGGCGCGCGCGCACAGATAATCCATGCGCCTCGAGGCTTTCAGATTGCGCAAGCCGCTCTGCTGCAGGGCCAATCGCGGCCAGTGCCTCTGGCGTCATGCGTGACAGCGTTGTTCTTTTCAGAAAGTCCATCACGGATAGCCCACTCGAAAAACGGGCCGATCTGGCCGTTGGCAAGACATGGTTCGGACCTCCAATGTAGTCGCCGATGGCCTCAGGTGTCCAACCCCCAATGAAGATTGCGCCAGCATGGGTGATCTGGCCGGCAAGCGCTTCCGCATCGCGCGTGCAAATCTCCAGATGTTCGGGCGCGATCCGGTCTGAGAGAGCAACCGCCTCATCCATTGATTGCACCGTGATCACAGCGCCGAAATCGCGCCAGCTGGCACCAGCAATCTCGCGTCTTTCGAGCGTTTCGAGTCGTTCTTCAACGGCCTCTGCGACGGCCTGCCCGAATGCCGCGTTGTCGGTGATCAGAATGGATTGCGCGCTTTCGTCATGTTCCGCCTGACTAAGCAAGTCCAGCGCGATCCAATCGGGGTCATTATCCTGGTCGGCGATGATGAGAATCTCCGACGGGCCCGCGATCATGTCGATCCCCACCTTCCCGAACACACGTCGCTTCGCTGCGGCGACAAAGGCGTTGCCGGGTCCGGTGATCTTGTCCACCGGGGCAATAGTTTCGGTGCCATAGGCCAACGCCGCCACCGCCTGCGCCCCACCGATGCGATAGATTTCGTCAACACCTGCAATCCTTGCCGCAAGCAGGACCAGCGGGTTCGTCTCGCCATCAGGGGTGGGGACGACAATGGCCAAACGCCCCACACCCGCGACTTTGGCAGGGATCGCATTCATCAGCACTGAGGAAGGGTAAGAGGCGAGCCCGCCGGGGACATAAAGGCCCGCCGCTGACACCGGCGTCCAGCGCCAGCCCAGTTCCGCCCCCGTCTCATCCATCCACATCGCATCGTTGGGCATCTGGCGCGCGTGATAGGCGCGGATCCGTTCGGCGGCGAGTTCCAGCGCGGTTCGGTCTTCATCAGAAACCTTGGCGCATTCTGCATCTATCTGGGACTGCGAAAACCGCATGGTTTCTGACGTCAGATCAAGCCTGTCGAACTTTGCCGTTAGTTCCAGCACCGCCGCATCACCACGGGCCCGCACATCGGCAATGATCTCGGCCACGATATGATCGACATCGGGGCTATCCTCGCGCTTTGCGCCCAACAGAGCACCAAAACGGGCCCCGAAATCCGGATCGGTCGTGGACAGGAATTGCGGCATCGGGATCTCCTTCGACGCCACGACATAGTTGGCGCACGACAATGCATCAATACACTCAAATGAGCTGTGGCAGACTTTCAATGGGTGAGGGGGCGAAGAACGGGACCATCCCCAGTCAGGATTACTTCGTTGTTCTCCAATTCCTCTTTAAATACGCGTACCAACTCCTCAATACCGGCTTCCTCACCATCTTCCCAAGCATCTACATAAATGGCCGTGAGCCGTGTACGAAGCAGATCGTCATGCAAGGCTCTAAGATCAGCTGAGATTTGATTGCGGCGTTTCTTTTGTGATGCGTTTAGTCCGCGCGCTGCACCCCACGCATACCACCAACCCATCTGATTGATGAGCTGATTGACGCAAAAGGGATCGTTGTTTCTCAATGACAGAAAATCATGTGCACCTTGCGCAAAACGCGTTGTGTCCATCGACAGAACATGAGGATCCCACGCATCAAGTACCGTGCGATACATGGTGAAATAGGCCGCCTCTCCCGTTACATCGTGCGTGTTGGCCGCTGCCTGTGATGCAGCAATCTGCAGATCGTGATCCGATCCAAACCAACGTGGCAACATCATCAGTGCGTGTTGCCTATGCGGTGTTTGGTTCTGCCGGTCCAGCTGGCTCCATTCGTGATAGAATTCGTAAACATATTTTTCCGCTCTGGGCATAAATGCCAACAGTTGATGGCGTGCTGCTGCGAGCAAGGGCGCATCGTCCCTGGCTGGGTCGTAGCGCTGCAGCAGCAGATCAGCTTGGCCAAAGCGTTCAGCCATCCCGAACCATCCATCATCGGACACGTAGTTTGCATAGTCTGACCCGCGATGAGTCCATCCTTGAAAACATCGCATGCGTGCAGCGATCACAGTCAATGGATAGCTTTGCGCATGTTGTGCGGCCTCCTGCTCATATCGGCTGACCAAAGCATCCTCAAAGAACAGGATATCATCCGGATGACAATCGTGGCCCTCGGTTCTGTATTCCGCCGTAGTATCCAAGAGGGTATCTATCGCCGTTTCTGCAAGACTAACATTCGCGTCACATCTGGCGCGCGATTGATCGAGGTTTTTGATCCAATCTGACAGTTCAAGCAGGTTATCAGCTTTGACCAAATCCGTCACGCGCGCCATCACTTCAGCATGCTGATCGAGCGATGGCGTCGATGTGACGACATCCGCTTTGATCCGCTCTTTCTGAGCAGAAGAACCGAAAGCGCGTTCGCCAGCATCAAAGACTTCATTACAGTATTTTCCGCGCGACAATAAGTTGATGACATACATTATCAGCACAATTGGCAGCGCAATCGGCATAATGAGCGCTGAGAGAATTCTTTCGGTCTTAGTCATTTCGACATTGCTATGTGGTTGCTACCTGCAAACAAGTCTACAGCTTTGGCGCAAGCACGCTATCCAAATATGTCTCGCACGGATACCCCAAGCGAGGAGGTCCAACAAGCTTCCCTACGTTAGCAGGGCGACGCTGAGCGGTCATTCTGGATGGGATGGTGCCTTGCCCGATGGGGCGGCATACGGCCGCGTGACGTCACGCAAAACGACCTCTAGTGCCTCTACATCCAGCGCGATCACCCCATCACCGGCAAGCGTCAATTCTACGCGGCCGGTGCCGTCTTCGTCCGGCGTGTAAGCGATTGAAAGCAGTGAAAACACCAGGTCAGGGTCAGACTTGTCGACGCCCTGCGATTGCACACGCAGCACATCCTCAAAGGCCAGTACCGCCTGCACACGTTCAAACGGGCGCTTGCGCGCTTGGGCCCTTGGCGCATCCTCCCAACGGAATCTGTTGAGCAGGATGGCAAAGCGCCGCGCTTTGCTGTCCCAGCGCATTTCACTGGCGGGAAAGACGGCGTCCTGCACAAGGCTGGCGATCACCGACAGGTCTTCGCCATCCAGCGCCTTCAACCGCAAGGGCGCTTCGCGACCATCTTCAAACGTTGCGTCTTCACTCATCCCGTCACGCGTTCAATTTGTGCCCCAACGGCGCCCAGCTTTTCCTCAACATGTTCATAACCGCGATCCAGATGATAGACGCGGCTGACGATCGTTTCACCCTCGGCGGCGAGACCGGCAAGGATTAGCGACACCGACGCGCGCAAGTCCGTCGCCATCACGGGGGCGCCCTTCAGCCTGTCGACGCCATGCACCGTCGCCGTACCACCATGAACCTCGATCTGCGCACCCATGCGCACGAGTTCCGGCGCATGCATGAACCGGTTTTCAAAGATCTTCTCTTCGAGGACGGACGTACCCTCGGCCGTGCACAACATCGCCATCATCTGGGCTTGCAAGTCGGTCGGGAAGCCGGGGAAAACCTCTGTTGTGACGTCCACGGCCTTCGCACGCCCATTCGCACGGCTGACCTTCAGCCCCGCCTGAGTCTCGGTCACCGATACGCCTGCAGCATCCAGTTTCTCAACAAAAGAGCCCACCAGATCCAGACGACCACCGAGGCATTCAACCTCGCCACCGGCAAAGACAGGGGCAAGCATGTAAGTCCCCAACTCAATCCGGTCAGTCACAACCGCATGGCTTGCCGCACCCAACCTGTCGACGCCCTCGACCGTGATCGTGCTGGTACCTTCGCCTTCGATCTGCGCCCCCATGGCCCGAAGGCATTTCACCAGATCGACAATCTCGGGCTCGCGCGCCGCATTCTCGATCACTGTCGTCCCTTTGGCGAGTGTCGCTGCCATCAGCACGTTTTCCGTGGCACCAACCGAGGCAAAGCGCAGCGCGACCTTGGCCCCTTTCAACCCACCTTTGGCAACGGCATGCAGATAGCCGTCCTTCAGCTCAATCTCGGCCCCCAAAGCCTCAAGTGCTGTGACATGGATATCCATAGGCCGCGCGCCAATCGCACAACCACCGGGCAACGAAACAACGGCCTGATGATGACGGGCCAGCAGCGGCCCCAGCACAAGGTTCGAGGCGCGCATCTTGCGCACGATATCGTAGTCAGCAGTCGTTGAGGTTAAAGCATGCGATGACAGCACCTGGACATTGCCGTCCTTCATGGCCGTGACCTCGACACCAAGGGATTGCAAGAGCGCGGTCATCGTCTTGATATCCGACAATCGCGGCGCATTGGTCAGCGTCAGCGGCTCTTCGGAGAGCAGTGTCGCCGGCATCAATGTCAGCGCTGCATTCTTTGCGCCCGCAATCTGTATCTGTCCGCTGAGCGGTTGACCGCCCTTAACGACAATGGAATCCATACCTGCCTAGTCTTTCTCTTTTGTTGTTTTGTCGGCCCTTGCACGGGCTTGCGCCTTTCTTTTTGCCATGTTTGCTTTCAGCGCGGCTTTCAACCTGTCTTCACGGGTCGCGGGCGCGCTGCTTTTGGCGTTGGGCGTTGACTTATTGCTCATGACCATGCTGTTACCAACTTGGTCAAAAAGGGTCCAGTCAGGGCTTGCGCCAATAGGCGATTGGGTCTAATTCACCGGCCACGGTAAGCTGCTGTAGCTCAGTGGTAGAGCGCACCCTTGGTAAGGGTGAGGTCGGGAGTTCAATCCTCCCCAGCAGCACCAGATGGACTCCGCCCAAAGTGATAGAACGTCATACCGCTTATTCGGCGGCGACTGCCTTCATGGCGTTTTGGGCTGGCACCTTGGTGTCTGGGGCCAGGACCAGCACATTCCGCTTCCGCCGGTAGAGAAGCGTGAATGCTGCCGGTGTGAAGAAGAATGAGATCACTGCTGAGAACATCACCCCGCCTGCGATTGCGACCGCAAAGGGGGGCCAGAAGCCGCCTCCGGCGAGGATCAAGGGTAGGAATCCTCCGAATGTCGTGATCGTGGTCGATGTGATGTGGCGGCTTGACCCTGTGACAACATCCGCGATCGCTTTGATGTCACCGGCTGCCGCATCCGGATTGGCCTTCAGCCCGGTCAGGATGATGATGGCCGCGTTGATGGAAACCCCTATGGAGCCGATCACCCCGATAATGGCATTGATGCCAAAGGGATATTGCAAGAGCGCGAGCGACAGCATCGATAGCCCCGCTGACAGAACGCAGACCACCAGGGCAATTGCGGTCAGGCGGAAAGAGTTGAATGTCAGCACAATTGTCGCAATCGTCAGGGTCACGATTAGCCCAACCGATGCCAAAAGGTTGCCAACTGTGCTGGAGCGCGCGTCGCTGTCACCGCCGAGTTCAATCCGGTAGCCACGTGGCACCTCAAAGCCCCTGTCATCAAGGGCCGCGAGCGCCATTTGCAACGCCTCTTCCGGCAGGACACCCGGTACGATGAAGGCCTGCACGGTGTTGATCCGCTCGCCATTGCGGCGGGTGATCACGCTTTCGGCAGGCTCAAGCACGGGATTTGCCAGTTCGGACAGGGGTACGATGGGCAGCGTCCCTGAGCCAGAGAGTGTACCGCCATTTGGCAGGATAATGGGCAGATCGCTGATTTCCTGCACGTCAGCGCGCAGATCGCTGCCGAAACGCACGCGGACCGGTAACTGATCGGTCCCTTCAACAAGACTACCGCCCGTAACACCCACCAAACCGGCCTCGAGTTGGGATGCCACATCGGTCAGGTTCAGACCCAACAGCCGCACCGCATTTTCGTCAATCTCATAGCGCAGCTGCGGTGCACCGCCCACAACCCCCGCGCGCACCTGTGTGATCAAAGGCAAGTCCGCGAGGATCGCGCGCGCCTCGTCGCCGAGGCTGCGCAGGACATCAAGGTCGGGCCCGACGAGGCGTACCTCAATCGGGGCTGCCACGGGCGGGCCCTGTACCAGATCGCGGACAATGATGCGCGCTGCGGGGTAGGTGGCCTCAAGCCTGCGCTGCAATGCTGGAACCAAACGTGCGGCGTCTGGTGCCGTGTCGGTCTTGACCATGGCTTGCGCATAGGCAGGCTCGGACGCGCGGCCGCCGGTGATGTTGTAATAGAAGGCCGGGCCCGATTGTCCGATGGACCAGTAGACGCGGTCGATCCCGGCAGTTTCGGCGAGAATCGTGTCAACCTCGGTCGCAATGGCGGCTGTTTCGGTGATGGATGTGCCGGGTGGCATGTCCATTTCGATGTAGAACTGATCACGCTCGACGCCGGGGAAGAATTGTGCGGTCAAAGTGGGGAATGCGGCGAAACCGAGCACCGGCAGGATTAGCGCTATGGCCATCGATCGCACCGGATTACGCACGGACAATCCGATCAGCCCATGAAATGCCCTGCCCAAGCGGGGCATCTGAATGCCGCCAGCGCGTCCGCTGCTGAGAAAGCGACCGGCAAGCGCGGGCGTGACCGTTAG
Source organism: Cognatiyoonia sp. IB215182 (assembly GCF_033963905.1). Classification (NCBI taxonomy): domain Bacteria; kingdom Pseudomonadati; phylum Pseudomonadota; class Alphaproteobacteria; order Rhodobacterales; family Paracoccaceae; genus Cognatiyoonia; species Cognatiyoonia sp. IB215182. The sequence continues at coordinate 267,814 of NZ_JAXBMB010000007.1, read as the reverse complement.
CGCGATGAACAGCGACCAGATCAGCATCAGCACCACGGCAATGGCGATGGAGCCCACAAAGTCGCCCGCGGGGCCGGGCAAAAGGATCATCGGAGTGAAAGACAGGGCAGTTGTCACTGTGGATGCAAGCAGAGGTGCGGCCAGACGCGCGGTTGCGTCGCCGACGGCATCGATGCGTGCCATCCCCTTGGCTAAGCGTTGGCGTACCTCGTCGACCATGACGATGGCCGCATCGACCAAGAGGCCCAGGGCCACGATCAGGCCCGTCACGGACATTTGATGGATGGGCAAGCCAATGAAATTCATGCTGGCCAGCGTGGCGAGTGACACGACCGGCAGGACCAGCGCCACAATCGCGGCCGCCCGCACGCCCAATGTGATGAACAGGACCGCCACAACAAGGCTCACACCGATCGCCATGTTGGTGCCGACTTCGGCGAGCCGGTCTGCGGTGTAGGTGCTTTGATCGAACATCAAAGTCTCGGAGAGGCCCACCGGGATCTGCTCCGCGCCAGCAGCGAGTTCCTCGCGCACAAACGTCATCCAACGGTCAATCTGGACGCCATCCTGAGCCAGAACACCCACCAGAATGGCAGGTCGGCCATTTGCAATGGCCAATTCCGATGCCGGTTGCCGGTGGCCGCGCGTCACCGTCGCGATATCCGCCAAAGTCACCGTTGCACCCTGCGCATTCTGGCGAAGCACAACTTCGCTCAGACGATCCAGCGCCTCAATCGCACCAGAGATGTTGATGGTCAGGTCCACATCACTGCTTTGCAGCCGCCCCGCTTGCACTTTGCCATCTGCCGCCGTGATCAGACGCGAGATGTCTTGTGCTGTCAGCCCCAGGGCGGCGGCGGCTTGAGCGTCGACGGTTACCAGCACCTCATCCTCTGTCTCGCCAAAAAGGTCGACGGCGCGTGTCGAAGGGATGGCGCGCAAACGGTCGGCCAATGCGTCGGCATGGGCCTGCACAATTGTCATTGGCACCGTGTCGTGGTCAGCGGTGACCGCGATGACGCCTGAATAGGCCGAGATTCCTTCGGCATCGAAGTCAGGCGTCTGCACACCGGCGGGGAAGGTGCGACGCGCTGCCTCAACCGCGTCGCGCGCTTCTGACCAGACCTGCTCGATGGTTGCGTCATCCAGTGTTTCCAAAAGCTCAATTGAGACCACCGAAACGCCCGACCGCGAGACTGAGGTGATCACATCGACCTCTGGAATGGTGCGGAGTTCCTCTTCAATCTCGGCGGTCACCAGTGTTTCAACACGCGCGGGGTCAGCGCCCGGGAACTGCGTCGTCACCGTGGCAAAAAGGTTGGTAATTGTCGGGTCTTCCTGGCGACCAAGCGAGAGAAAAGAGGATAGCCCGGCGGAAATGAGAACCAGCAGGATCAGCGCCACAAGGCGTGGCTGGCGGAATGTGAGCGTGCGCATCGGACCTATCCTTTCGTCGCGAGGACAGAGACCTGCTGACCCGGCACCAGACGATGCGCACCGGATTTGATCAGCTGCGCCCCATCGGCGAACGTGCCGCGCACATAGGCGCGGTCGCTTTCGGCATGCAGGATCTCAACCGCCGCTGTGCGCACAACGCCATCGTCAACCACCAGTACGGTCCAAACGCTTCCAGCGCCTTCCTGCAAGGCATCAATCGGCACCCAGGCCCCACGCGCCTGAACCGGCGTCTGCATGGTCAAGATCGCCGTTTGTCCGAACGCTGGCGCAGTTGGTGCGTCGACGTGAAGCAATGCGGTGCGTGTACGCGTGACCGGGTCGATATCGGGTCGCAGCTGTTTGATCCGGGCCGGATAGCTGGTGCCTGCAATCTCAATCTCGGCGTTTTCCAGCATATCGGGCGTAATCTGCAGCGGCAGCCCGATGCGCACGACGGGCGCCGTCGTTTCGATTAGGGTGAGCACATGTTGGCCCGCGCCCAGCGTTTCATTCGCTTCAACGGCTAGCGTCCCGACGCGTCCTGAAAACGGGGCGTAGACGACCGATTTGTCGAGATTGATCTGAACGCTTTGTAAGGCCGCATCGATTTCGGCAATCCGCGCGACTAACTCGTCCCGGCTGGCGCGGGCCTGATCGAGCGTCTCCTGGCTGGAGAATCCGTCGCCTAAGAGTTCTGTTGCGCGGATCAGGCGCGCTTCGGCAAATGTCAGTTGCGCGATTGTTGCATCGCGCGAGGCATTCAGGCGGGCTACCTCGGCTTCAAGAAGGGCGGTGTCTAACCGCGCGATCACGTCGCCTGCAGAAACAGCGGCTCCTTCTTCAACAGGTAGGTCGGCAAGACGGCCCCCAAGTTCGAACGAAATCGCAACTTCGGTATTGGCCTCGACCTGGCCAAGAAAGCGGCGAGTCAGCATATAGACGTCTTCGAACCGCAACGTTTCAATAGCAACCGGTGTCAGGTCGGCGGCAGCGGGTGGCGGTGTTTGCGACGCGCGATCTGTCAGAATCTCCGCGCCAACACTGACGGCAGCGCCCGCGCCGACAATGACGACCAATGTCCCGATCCCTGTCAGGCCACGTTTGACGAAACTTGGTTTTGTCTTGTCTTGCATAGGATCACCTCGCACAATGCAATGTTAGCGCTTCTAACATATGTTAGAAACTCTTACTTTGACAAGTGTTACGTTCTTTGAAAAAGACTGGATCATGGAAAACGTAAAAGAACCGACAAGACGCGAGCGCTATCACCACGGCGATTTACGCGCGCAATTGATTGAGGCAACACGGGCTCTGGTCGAAGAGAAGGGGCCTGACAACTTCTCGGTGTCAGAGGCCTGTCGCCGCGCCGGGGTGTCGACGGCCGCGCCCTACAAGCATTTCAAGGACAAGACCGAGATGCTGCGCGAGGTGGCCATGGCGGGCATGATTCGTCAGTCCGAGCAAATGGTCGCCGAAATTGCCCCGCATCCTGAGGGCAGTCAGGCACGCATCGTGGCGCTTGGCCGTGTCTATATCCGCTTTGCCACGACTGAGCCCGGCGTGTTCAGGCTGATGTTCACCTGGTCGGGCGAAGAGGAGGCGGATGATCAACTTCAGGCGCTTGGCGACCAGAAGTTTGAATTCGTGCAGATGGAGGTCGCCAAGTGTCACGGCCGCACCGAGATCGCCGACGAAGACCGCAACAAGGCGTTTCTGCTATGGAGTTTCGTTCACGGGCTGTCGTTTCTCAGCATCGATGGCAAGCTTGCGGACAACAAGATGCCCCATGATCTGGAAGACGTCCTTGTCGAAATCGCCGAGCGGATTGTGCCAGAGGCCAGCTGAAACCACACCGCCCCTTGCGCTTTTGTGGCCATTCCTGCAGCAATTGGGCGCAAGGCAAACTCCAAGCGGGACAGGTGGTTGGTGACGGACCAAGAGCAAATCAAGGCAGAATTCGCGCTGCGTAAACCATTGCTGCCAAAATGTTTTCTGCATTGGACGGAGGCTGCTAACGGGCACGAGGACGAGACGCTGCGCTTTGTCTCGTGGCGGCGGAACCTGACCTTGCAGGGGCAGTCTTTTCGGGAATTTGAAGAGGTTGTTGTGCCGCTTTTGAACGGTCAGTTGGATATCGATGCGATTTGCGACAAGGCCGGGCATCTCTTTTCAAAGTCCGACCTTCTGGCATCGCTCAACACGTTGGTACAGCAGGGCATTCTGGTTGAGGGCGACGGCGTGCCAACGGAGCCGGGCGCCATCGACCGCACGCCACAACTTGGCTGGCTGTCAGAAACAGCGCATGAGGGCATGGCGGCGCAAAAGCGGTTGGAGGCGGCACATGTTGTCGTCTTTGGGGCAGGCATGCATGGCGCCGTCGCAGCGCGTGCTCTGGTTGCGGCCGGGATCGGTCAGCTGACGCTTGTTGATCCCAATGAGGTGGCGGCTAGTGATCTTTACTTCTCTGGCCTGTTTCAGAAATCTGATCTTGGCAGGAACCGGGCCATGGCCCTCGCCACAGCTTTGCAGGCGGCAGATGGGGCGACGCAGGTCACACATTATGATGTGCGCCCGGCAGATCCAAATGCGGTCATGCCTCTGATCTCTGGCGCGCATCTGGCGTTGTGCTGCGTCGAGTCAGGTGAGCAGGCAACCGCACTTTATCTCAACATGGCCTGCAAGGCGGCAAATCTGGCATGGATCGCGGCGTCGCTGGAAGGAACCAATATCGTCCTCGGTCCCGGCTTTTTCCGACATGATGCCGGCCCGTGCTACATGTGCTGGCGCATGCGCGAGATGTCGGCAGCCCAAAACCAGTTCGCCCATGGCAGTACCGAGGCCTATCTGGGCAATCTGCAAAAAGACCTTTCCGGCAAGCGCGAGAACTTGGCAGTCTCGGCGGATATCGCCGGCGGTATGCTTGCGGCTGAGGCATTGACTTGGCTGTCAGGAACGAGCCTTCCCAACCTTGATGGATGCTTTCTGCAAATCACGATCCCCGGTCTGCATATGGAAAAGCATACTGTTCTGCGCAAACCCGGTTGCTCCGCCTGCGCTGCGGCACAGGCTGCTGAATGAGTGATCAGGATGAGAGTGCGCGACTGATTGCAGCCCTAGTGAGCCCGCGCTGCGGCATCGTCACCAGCTTGATCCCGCAAATGCGTGGACCGCAAGAGCCGACTCCGCCCTACCTTTGGAACGCGACACTGGCCCATTTCGACAGCCAGCAGACCCAGATCGGGGTGCGCGTGACGGGCGGCAAAGGCCGGACCGAGGCGGAGGCCAAGCTGTCGGCCTTGGGTGAGGGGATGGAACGCTACGCCTCGTTTCAGTGGGATCCCGCCCGTGTCCGCGTCGGCCTTGTCACCGCGGATGCGATTACGCCCGATGATTGCGTGCTTTATTCCAGCGCCCAGCATGCGGCAGGTTTTCCCTTTCCGCCTTGGTCGCCTGACACCCCCACATCCTGGATCACGGGCATCGAATTGCCTGGCGGAGCGCCGATCGAGATGCCAGCCTCTCAGGTCTATGCGCTTGGGCCTCCACCACGGATGGAGGATTTCTATACGCCCTCCGCCTCTAACGGTCTTGCCGCAGGGCCAAATCTGGATCACGCGATTCTTGGTGGCCTGCACGAGGTGATCGAACGTGATGCGTTCATGCTGACCTGGCTCAACAAGTTGCCAGCCCGCAAGATCATTCCGCCGGAAAGCGGATGCAACGCCGCCCCAATCATCCGGCACTACCGCCGTTTCGGCGTGGCGGTGCGCCTGTTCTGGCTGCACTCGGATCAGGCGGCATACGTTATCATGGCTGTCGCTGAGGATCCTCGTGAAGGCGGCATCTTTCGGGTTGTCGGCCTTGGTTGTGACGCTGACCCGGTCGTTGCCGTCGACAAGGCGGTTTTTGAGCTATGCCAGCTGCGAGCCGGTATGGTGGTACGGATGCAGATGGATGATTACGCGACCCGCCTGACAGGATATGATCAGGTGCAGACGCTGAATGATCACCCGCTTTTCCATACGATCCCGGAAAACGCGGCGGAGTTTGATTTTCTCGTCGATGACACGCCGCCATACGACCTCGCCAGTCTCGCCCGCCCGGAGCCGACCGATCTGCAGGGGCAGATTGAACGTGTGGTCAAGGCGGCGACGGAGACGGGCGCCCGCGTGGCTTATACGGATATCACGCCACCTGACATTGCGTCGCTCGGCCCGCGCGTCGTGCGTGTGATCATCACTGGGTTTCAGCCCATTCACTTCGGATATGGTCAGGGGCGCTATGGCGGACGGCGCCTTTTTGACGCCCCTGTGGCGTGGGGACTGCGCGATGAGCCTTTGACCGAGGACACGCTGAACCCGTGTCCGCATCCTTTGGCATAAGACATGAGCACAAATATCTATGATCCGACCGGCCTGTCGCAGCTTTTTCACCTGAACTCCGAGCCGTGGATCAGGCAAGACCCACAACCGACGAATCCGTTTCATCAAAGAACCAAGTTCTACCCGGATGCAGAGCGCGTGGCCCTGCCTGAAACCTCACCGGGTGCGGTAGACCAGCTTGCGGTGGCGCGCGTCTCGCAGCGTGCCTTTGCGGATAAACCAATGCCGCTCAACACATTTGCTGGGCTTCTACGGACGGCCTATGGGGTGACCGGGCCAGCGAATGCATTGGGAAACACGATATTGCGTCGTCCGGTTCCATCGGCGGGGGCGCTTTACCCGCTGGAAGTCTATGCGCTGGTTAGGAATGTGAGTGGGATCGCCGCAGGCATCTATCACTACGACGCAATCGGCGACGACCTCGCCGCCCTTGGCGGAGAAGGATGGGATCAGGCCGCCGCCCATGTATTTCTGTCATGGGAGAGTGTCGCCACGGCGCCTGTCATTTTGTGCTTGGGGGCCGAATTTGCTCGAACGCAGGCTAAATATGGGCCACGCGGCTACCGATACGTGTTGTTTGAGGCAGGGCACGTTACCCAGAACCTGTGCCTCGCTGCAGAGGAACGGGGTCTCAGCAGCCTCTGTATGGGCGGCTATTATGATGCGGCGCTTAACAAGATGATTGGCCTTGATGGCACGAACGAGGCGATTGTCTACACCATCGCGATTGGTGAGGCAGCCTAGCCCTTCGGTTCGTCATGCCGCCGTGCTGCAGCCGGGTAGACGCCCATGACATGCAGATGGTCGGTGAAGTAGCGCAGCTCTTCCAGCGCCAGTTGCACGTTCCGGTCGTCGGGATGCCCCTCAATCTCGGCGTAAAACTGGGTTGCGGTGAAAGCACCACCAACCATGTAGCTTTCGAGCTTGGTCATGTTGACGCCGTTCGTGGCAAAGCCGCCCATGGCCTTGTAAAGGGCTGCGGGGATGTTGCGCACCCGGAAGACAAAGCTTGTCATCATCCCGAACGTGCCGCGCCGCCGGTAATCGGGCTCGCGCGCCATGATCAGGAAACGCGTGGTATTCCGGTCGTGATCTTCGATGTGACGGGCGAGGATCTTGAGGCCGTAAATCTCAGCCGCGAGTTCGGAGGCGAGTGCGGCCATGCGCTTGTCGTCGCCTGCGGCAACTTCGCGCGCGGCTCTTGCATTGTCTGAGCTTGTGCGACCCTTGATCTGATGGCTGCGTAAAAACGCCCCGCATTGCGGCAGGATGACCGGGTGGCCAAACGCCTCTGTTACATCGTCAAGAACCGCATCCTTTGTGCCGAGCAAATTGATATGCACGCGCACGAAAGTCTCATCAACGATATGCAGCCCACTTTCCGGCAGCAGGGAATGGACATCGGCCACCCGTCCATAGGTGGAGTTTTCGACTGCGATCATGCCCAGCTCTGCATCGCCGTCCCGCACCGCGGCGATGGCGTCTTCAAACGTGCTACAGGGCAGGGGATCAAAGTCGGGGCGGGCGGTCACACATGCCTCGTGCCCATAGGCGCCCAGTTCACCCTGAAATGCGATTTTCGATGCCATTCTGCAGCCTCCCCACATCACCCCGTCAAAATGGGCGTTAGGTCGCGCCACTATACCTTGCAACCCGGTGTTGGAAGCGGATAGATAGCGCCGAAACACGCAAATGAGATGGAACGCGACATGTTCGACACAATGACGATGACCAAAGCGGTTGGCGCGCTTTGCGGCACGCTTTTGGTTTACCTGCTGGGCGCCTGGCTTGCGGAAGAGATCTATCACTCCGGCGGCCACGGAAAGGACCATGCGCAGGCTTATGTGATCGAGGTCGCCGATGCGGAAGGCGCGGCTGAGGAAGAGGTCGAAGAAGTGCCATTTTCTGTCATCTTCGCGTCGGCGAGTGCCGCAGACGGCGAAGGACTATGGCGCGGATGCCGGTCGTGCCACGCGCTTGAGGCGGGCCAGCACGGTACCGGCCCCGCGCTTTACGGTGTCGTCAACCGCCCCGTGCAGTTTTATGATGATTTCAACTATTCCGGCGCGCTGATTGACGCAGCCGAGGTCTGGACACCAGAAGAGTTGAACGCGTTTCTGGAAAACCCACGCGGTTATGCGCCGGGAACGATCATGAGCTATAACGGTATGCGCAGTGCGGAAGATCGCGCTAATCTGATCGCCTATCTCGCGACATTTGCCGATTGATTTCAGTGACATGAATGTGTTTTGGGCCGTCCAATCTGGACGGCCTTTGCACATTTATGACGGTGTCTTCACCATCTGTTCAACTAATCGGAACTTGAATATTTGCCATCGTGTCTTCTAGCTTCATTTATAAGTAATATGCTTTCGCCCAAACCGGAGACTGTGATGCAAAAACACCCTGAACCCCGTGCGGTTGCCAAAAGTCGCGAAATGCAGGCTTTTCCGCTCAAACACTGGTTCTGGGGATCTGTTTTGGGGTTTGGCGCCGTTCTCGCAGCAGGTCAGGTCTTTGCGCAGGATGAGCCGGTGATCATCGAAAGCCACGGGTTTAACGAATATGGCGAGTTGAAATACGCGATCGATGCGCCGCATCTGGACTACGTAAACCCCGAAGCGCCGCTTGGCGGGCAGATCAGTCTGGCCGTGGGCGGCACTTTCGACAGCATGAACCCGTTTGCGACATTGTCGGGCACACCCGGTGCGCTGTCTTCGTCCATTTTCGAGCGGATGATGGACTCGACATCGGACGAGGTCGGCTCACTTTACTGCGTGCTCTGCACCACGCTCGAATATCCCGAAGACCGGTCATATGTGATCTTCAATTTGCGCGATGATGTGACATTCTCTGACGGCACACCGATGACCGCCCATGATGTCGTTTTTACCCATGAATTGTTCCGCGAACAGGGCACGCCGTCTTACGCCACCTACATCCAGCAACTCGTGCCGTCTTACGAAGCCGTTGACGATTACACCGTCAGGTTCGACTTCAATCCCGACTTTCCCCTACGCGGGCGGATCTCGCAAATGGGCACGACAATTGTAATGTCGAAGGCCTGGTTTGAGGAAACCGGTGCCCGCATGGATGAGGCACGGCTGGAAACGTCTCCCGGAACTGGTGAATACCGCATTTCTTCGGTCGATCCCGGTCGTCAGATCATCTACACCCGCAATCCCGACTATTGGGGCGCCGATCATCCGATGCGGATTGGTCGGGGAAATTACGATTCCATCCGGATCGAATATTTCGCCGACACCGATACGGCGTTTGAGGCGTTCAAAGCCGGTGAGTTCACATTGCGCCGCGAGACAAGCTCGATCAACTGGGCGACATCCTATGATTTCCCGGCTATCGAACGGGGGCAGGTGATCAAGAAAGAGTTTGCTGAGGGCACGCCGCCGCGTGCCAACGGCTTTGTCTTCAATATGCGGCTTGATAAGTTTCAGGATCGCAATGTGCGCCGGGCCCTGGGCCTGATGTATAACTTCACCTGGACCAACGAAAACCTGCAATATGGTCTGTTTCAGCAGCGCGAAGCCTTTTGGGAGAATGATCGTCTGAAAGCGGTGGGTTTGCCGGAAGGGCGCGAGCTTGAGATCCTCGAAACTGTGCGTGACCTGCTGCCAGAGGCGATTTTCACCGAAGAGGCCCTGTTGCCGCATGAAAGTGGTAACCGCCCGCTTGATCGCGGCAACCTGCGTCAGGCGCTTGCCCTGATAGAAGAGGCCGGCTTTACATCCGGCGATGACGGTCTTTTGCGCGATGCAAATGGCAACACGCTTGATGTCGAATTGCTTGAGACGCGGCAGTCCTTTGACCGCATCTTTAACCCCTATATCGAGAATCTGCAGCGGCTTGGGGTGAATGCCACCTATAACCGGGTGGACCCGTCCCAATATCAGGCACGGACCCAGAGCAACGATTTTGACATGATTTTTGACGGTTACCGCAACGGCCTGCAGGAAGGTGCGGGTCTTGGTCAAAAATATGGCTGTGAAGATCGTGATGACGTCTTCAACCCGGCCGGTTTCTGCTCTGAGGCCGTCGACGCCATTACCGAGCTTGTAAAGGTTGCCGAGAATTATGACGACATGGCAGCAGGCGTGCGGGCCATCGATCGGATCATGCGTTACGAGTACTTCATGGTGCCCACCTATTTTAACCCGACAAACTGGGTCGCCTATTACGACTTCTACGAATACCCTGAAAATCTGCCCGAATTTGGCCTTGGCCATCTGGATTACTGGTGGATCAACGAAGAAAAATTCGAAGCCCTGCGCGCGGCAGACGCGTTCAAGTAAGGCGCGATCATGGGCGCCTATATCCTTCGCAGATTGCTGCTTGTGATCCCCACCTTGCTGGGGATCATGATCGTCAATTTCGCCCTGATACAGTTTGTGCCTGGCGGTCCGATCCAGCAGATATTGGCCAATCTCGAAGGGCAGGGTGATGTCTTTGAAGCGATTGCCGGTGGCGCTGGTGATGCAGAGATCGAAAGCGATCTGGACAGCGATTATATCGGTGCACGCGGTCTCCCACCTGAGTTCATCGAACAGCTTGAGCGGGAATTCGGTTTTGACAAACCCCCACTTGAGCGGTTCCTGAACATGATGTGGGACTATATCCGCTTTGATTTTGGCGAAAGCTATTTCCGCTCGATCAGCGTGTTTGATCTGGTGATCGAAAAGATGCCGGTCTCGATCACACTGGGGCTATGGTCCACCCTCATCGCCTATCTGGTCTCGATCCCCCTGGGCATCAAAAAGGCCGTGCGCGACGGCACGCCATTTGACACCTGGACATCGGGTGCCATCATCGTCGGCTACGCCATACCGGGTTTTCTTTTCGCGATCCTGTTGATCGTGCTTTTCGCGGGCGGCTCCTATTTCCGCATCTTCCCGCTGCGTGGCCTGACCTCTTCCGACTGGGAGGCGATGACATGGCTGGGGCGCTTTGCGCTTTACCTGCCATGGATGCTGGCGATGCTGGCCGCGGCCTTTGTGGCGGCAAAGGCGCTGCGCCCACGCCTTGGCTACGGTTTGGGCGGCTTCCTTGGCGTGGCAGGCGCGGGGCTCGTCGCTGCACTGATCTCTGGCCAGACCTTCGGGTCGGACCGCGCGCATGTGGTTGTGCCGATGATCGTGGCCGCAGGCGGGTTTTGGGCCGCGCATCGCGCGCTGGCCGCACGCCCCGATGATGCCCACAAGAACAGGATTGATCCCTGGCTGGTCTGCGTCACGATCATGGGCCTGATCGGGGGGCTGATCGTCGTCGGTTTGGCTTTGGTGACGGGGCTTATCCCAGCAGTGCCGACGGGCATGGCTTCGGTCCCCAGCAACGCGTTATTCGGAAGGGTGGGCGACTATTTCTGGCACATCACGCTGCCGGTCGTGGCCTCGACCATCGCCGCCTTTGCAACACTCACTCTGCTGACCAAGAACAGCTTCCTGGACGAGATCAAGAAGCAATACGTGATGACCGCCCGCGCCAAGGGCCTGTCCGAGGCGCGCGTCCTTTACGGCCACGTCTTCCGCAACGGGATGCTGATCGTGATCTCAGGCTTTCCGGCATTGTTCATCGGTGTTTTCTTCGGTGGCTCGCTGATTATCGAGACGCTGTTTTCGCTCGATGGCTTGGGGCGTCTGGGGTTTGAGGCGGCGGTGGCGCGGGACTATCCGGTTGTGTTCGGCACGCTCTTTGCCTTTTCGCTGATCGGGCTGATCGTGGGGATCCTCACCGATCTCACTTACGTCCTGATCGACCCTCGCATTGATTTCGAGGCGCGAAACTGATGGCGCGTCGTCCGTTCCTCTCCCCCCTCAACCAGCGCCGCCTGCGCAATTTCAAGCGCAACAAACGCGCCTATTGGTCGCTCATCATCTTTGGTGTGCTGTTTGGCCTCTCGCTGATGGCGGAGTTCATCGCCAACGACAAGCCCATCGCCGTCAGCTACCGCGGCGAGATCCGCATGCCGATCTTTTCCTTCTATTCCGAGCGCGACTTTGGCGGCGATTTCCCAACCGAGGCAGGCTATGGCGAGGTTGAGGTTGATTGTCTGATCATCACCGGCGGGCTTGAGGCGTGTTTTGACGACCCTGAGGGCCTGATCGCTGCGGCGCAAGCGGGTGAGGTGCTTGAGGGTGATTTTCAGAAAGGGTGGATGCTCTGGCCGATCATTCCCTATTCCTACAACACGATCGTTGATGTGCGCGGGGTCGCGCCGTCGGCCCCCTCTGCGGATAACTGGCTGGGCACCGACGACACCAAGCGCGACGTCATGGCGCGGGTCATCTATGGTTTCCGATTATCGGTGACCTTCGCGCTGACCGTCACAATCGCGGCCTCGATCATCGGGATCATGGCGGGAGCGGTGCAGGGCTATTTCGGTGGCTGGACCGACCTTTTGTTCCAGCGCTTTATCGAGATTTGGAACGGCATGCCGTCACTTTACGTCATCATCATCGTCTTTGCGATTGTGGGGCGAAGTTACTGGCTCCTTGTCTTCCTGACAGTGCTGTTCGGCTGGCCCGCCCTGGTCGGGGTGGTCAGGGCCGAGTTCCTGCGCGCGCGCAATCTGGAATATGTGCGGGCGGCCAAGGCGTTGGGCGTGCGTGATCGCGTGATCATGTTCCGGCACATGCTGCCCAACGCGATGGTTGCCACGCTGACCATGCTGCCCTTCCTGATCACCGGCGCAATCGGCGGGCTCGCAGCACTCGACTTCCTGGGCTTTGGTTTGCCATCGTCAGCACCGTCTTTGGGTGAGATGACGCTGCAAGCCAAACAGAACCTGCAGGCCCCGTGGCTCGCCTTCACCGCGTTCTTTACATTTGCGATCATGTTGTCGCTGCTCGTGTTCATCTTCGAAGGCGTGCGCGACGCGTTCGACCCGCGCAAGACGTTCGTAGCGGATGGCGATGCTGTCATTGACCAGACCGTATTTGAGGCCGAGATGCCGCTCGCTAAGACCGGGACCGATGCCAGATGAGTGACACGGTTCTGGACGTCCGCAACCTGCGCGTGGCTTTCCGACAGGATGGTGCCACGACCCATGCGGTGCGCGGCATCTCGTTTCAGATCAACAAGGGTGAGACGGTCGCGATTGTGGGCGAAAGCGGGTCTGGCAAATCCGTCAGCGCGCTGTCCACCGTACAATTGCTGGGCGACAGCGCCGTCATGGCCGGTTCCATCCGCTATCAGGGGCAGGAGATGGTGGGCGCAGATACCGCCACTTTGCGCCGCGTCCGGGGCAACGATATCAGCTTCATCTTTCAAGAGCCGATGACATCGCTCAACCCGCTCCACACGATTGAAAAGCAACTGGCCGAAAGCATTGAACTGCATCAGGGCCTACGCGGCGCCGCTTTGCGGAACCGCATTATTGAGCTTTTGAACCGTGTCGGCATCCGGGACGCTGATAACCGGCTGACATCTTATCCGCACCAACTTTCGGGCGGGCAGCGACAACGCGTCATGATCGCCATGGCCCTTGCTAACGGACCAGACCTCTTGATCGCGGATGAGCCGACGACCGCCCTCGATGTCACGATCCAGGCCCAGATCCTCGACCTTCTTGCCGAGTTGAAACGTGATGAGGGCATGTCGATGCTGTTCATCACCCATGACCTGACCATTGTCCGCAAGATCGCCGACCGAGTCTGTGTGATGAAGGATGGTGAGATTGTCGAAAGCGGCGCAACCGATCAGATTTTCGGCAGCCCGCAGCACCCTTACACACAAATGCTCCTGGCCTCGGAATCGGCGGGCGGACCTGCCCCCGTTGAACCCGACGCGCCAGTGGTGCTGGAGACGGATAATGCGAAGATCTGGTTCCCGATCCAGCGCGGGCTGCTGCGGCGCACGGTAGGGCATGTGAAGGCCGTCAATCAGGCCACGCTGACATTGCGCGCGGGCGAAACGCTGGGCGTGGTCGGCGAAAGCGGGTCGGGCAAGACGACGCTGGCGCTTGCCGTGATGCGACTGATCCAGTCCGAAGGGCGCATCGTGTTTCAGGGCCAGGAAATTCAGGGCTTCAATCAGCGGCAGATGCGCCCCCTCCGCAGTGATATGCAGATCGTGTTTCAGGACCCGTACGGATCGCTCAGCCCACGCATGACGGTGGCCGAGATCGTCGCTGAGGGCTTGGGCGTGCACGATATTGATCCTGGCCGCAACCGACGCGACATGGTGGCGGAGATTTTGCAGGAGGTCGGGCTTGATCCGTCCCTGATGGATCGATATCCGCACGAGTTTTCAGGCGGCCAGCGCCAGCGCATCGCGGTCGCGCGCGCCATGATCCTGCGCCCGAAACTGCTGATCCTGGATGAGCCGACAAGCGCGTTGGATATGACGGTTCAGGTGCAGATCGTGCACCTTTTCCGCGAATTGCAGCAGCGGCACGGGCTTGCCTATCTCTTTATCAGCCATGACCTCAAAGTCGTGCGCGCGCTGTCGCACAAGGTGATGGTGATGAAGCAGGGGGACGTGGTCGAGGCGGGCGATGCCGATGCAATCTTTGACGCGCCACAGACCGAATATACGAAGGCGTTGATGGCTGCCGCCTTTGATGGAAAGGTGGCGTAGGGGCGCGCAATCATCTGGGACCTTCAGATGCCGATCGTTGAAATCTCAACCCATTTTGACGCCTCTCCAGATCAGGTTTGGGACGCGCTGCAAAAGCCACGCCTGCTGCAATTCGTGGCGCGTCCTATCCTGCACTTCACACCCATTGATCCTCCGCAATTTCCAGAGCGGTGGACGCCGCGGGATTACACCGTGCGCATGTGGTTTTTGGGCGTTCTGCCGGTCGGGCGTCAGATCATCGGCCTGTCGCATCCGCCAGCGGAAAGGGATGAGCGCCTTATTCGCGATAATGGCCGCAGTGCGATCATCAAGCGCTGGGACCATCTGATCTCAATCGCGCCGGAGGATGGCGGCACCCGCTACACAGACCGGGTCGAGATTGAGGCCGGGCTGTTCACGCCCTTCATAGTGGCCTTTGCTCAAATCTTTTATCGGCACCGCCAGCGGCGATGGCGGCACCTGATTGCCAAGGATTTCAACGATCCGCGTTTCTAGTGCGGGTGGTCTAGCTATCCGAGCCAATCATGAAACACGTCGTCCCGCGTGCCTGCAGCCTGCGGCAGGCCAGATCTGCGCCCTCGCGCGTGAGACCCATGAAATTTGCATCAAACCCGCCAGAGCGTTGCACGACCCGGCGCAATGCCCCGTCGAGCGAGCTCATCTCGTTCAGGGCAACTCGCAAGAGCACCCGTTCGGCATCGTAACGCGTGTTGTAGCGGCCCACATTCACGCCCCAATGCCGTCCGCCAGACGTGGAAATCCGGGTTACCACTTCGGGTTCGGTGTTGACGACAGGGGGCGGTGGGGGTGCCGCGGCAGCCACCACCGTTTCAGCCGGGCGCGTTGCGGGTGTTACCGCAGGCGTGGCCGTCGCGACGGCTGTAGTCTCGGCCGGGGCGGATGCGCCAAGCGCCTCGGCCACGGCCGCATCAACGGCGCTCGCCAACACCGCATCGATGCTGTCTGTATCGACGGCGGCAACGAGCGCTTCCGGCTCAGGCGCCTGGGGTAAAGGTCTGGCGATGGGGCGCATGCTGGTTGCGACCAGCCCATTGACCCGAACAATCTTGCCGCCCGGAATGGCGCCACCGCTGTTGCCGCTGTTGCTCGAGAGCATCGCAACAGGTGGGTTGGGCCGGCGGATCGTTGCGCGTGACGGCGCGCGATTAAAGCCCATATCCATCAGTTCCGTGATCCGCGCATTTCGCGCGGCTGTTGATGATCCGCCAAAGACAGTTGCAATGATCCGCTCCTGCCCGCGCTGGGCAGAGGCAACCAGATTGAAACCTGCCGCACGTGTGTAACCCGTTTTGATGCCGTCGCCGCCTTCATAGGCATCCAGCCAACGGCGGTTTGTGTGGCGCACGGTCGCAATGCCCGCATCAGCCGAACGACGCGAGAAGAGGTTATAGTATTGGGGGAAATCGTAGATCACGTGCCGCCCCAGGATCGACATATCTCTTGCTGTCGAGAGATGGCCCGATTGCGTTAGCCCGTGGGCATTCCGAAAGGTTGTGTTGCGCATCCCCATCGCCCGAGCGGTGCGGTTCATGCGTGTGGCAAAGGCTTCTTCTGAGCCCGATATCGCCTCGGCAATGGCGGTCGAGGCATCATTGGCCGATTTCACTGCTGCTGCACGCAGCAAGAACCGCAGACGGATCGTTTGCCCCTGCCGCAAGCCCAGCTTCGACGGCGGCTCTGACGCGGCCAACCGGCTAATCGTCACCGGCGTATCAAGCGAGATCTCGCCCCTCTGCACCGCCTGAAACGCGATGTAAAGCGTCATCATCTTGGTCAGCGATGCGGGATGCAGCCGCGTGTCGGCATTGCGCGAATGCAAAACCTCACCGGTACGCGCATCCATCACCATGGCCGCATAAGGCGCGCTGCCCGCCCTGATCGGCGCGAGCATCAATGACATCAACAATACACAAAGAAATAGACCCTGCAGGGCCACCTGTCCCGAACGACTTGCCACGTCGCTTGCCTCTTTTTCTGCCTCAATGGCCCCGAATTTTTCCGGTGGCCTTATTGTTATGACGTTACGCTAACATAAGTCTGATTTTCAGAAAATACCCCAATTTCAAAGACTTTGGCGCTGACTCTGAAGTGTAGACGCAAGATTTCGTTGTCGCTGGAACAGATGCCACAAAAAGCGCGATTTGCCCCTGAAAGTGACACCGCGGCTTTGTGAGAAGGATGGGGTTTTCACAAAAGTCCTGTGCCTTATATATAGGCCCATCGGATTCAAGGATGCTATATGCAATCGACGGTTTACATGATGGCTGGAAAAGACGACGCGGATGACGGTGACGTCGGAGTCGTGCTGGAAACAAAGCCCAAGACAAAACGTCCGCCGATGTACAAGGTTCTGATTTTAAACGATGATTTCACGCCGATGGAATTTGTCGTGCATGTGTTGGAGCGGTTTTTCGGGCTGTCGCACGCGCAAGCCTTTGAATTGATGCTAACCGTTCACAAAAAAGGTGTGGCGGTTGTGGGTGTCTTCAGCCACGAAATAGCAGAAACGAAAGTGGCGCAAGTGATGGACTTTGCGCAACGCCACCAACACCCCCTGCAATGCACGATGGAGAAAGAATAGCGGCACGCCGCTTTCTTGACTGATGTCGCAATCCCGTCTCAGCAGCGCCCTTGATGATGGCAGTATCACGTTGCCAAACGGCAACATTGCCCTGATGCGCCCTCCTGCGACTTATGATGTCGCGGCATTGCCGCGCGACTGTCTGCAGATCGTTCACGGCTTCTATCCGGATCATGCCGCCTGGCAGGGGGCGGGTTTTGAGGTCTCCCAAAGCCTCGGCCCGGCTGCGACGGCCATGGTCGTCGTGCCGCGTGCCAAGGCGCTGGCCCGCGCCATGATTGCAGAGGCTTGTGCCACAGCCGAATTTGTCATCGTAGATGGGCAAAAGACGGACGGCGTCGACAGCCTTTTTAAATCCTGCCGCGCCGTCTTGGGGGACTTGCCCTCCATCACCAAAGCGCATGGGCGGCTCTTCTGGTTTCCGGCCACAGACGCCTTCGCAGATTGGGCCGCACCACCGCCCGCCAAGGGGCTGCATGGGTTTTTCACAACCGCAGGTGTGTTCTCGGACGGGGCGGTTGATGCAGGTTCGGCACTGTTGGCCGATCTACTGCCCGCAAAGCTGCCTGCGCGCATGGCGGACCTTGGCGCGGGCTGGGGGTATTTGGCGCAAGCGGCACTCACCCGCGACGGCATCCAGTCCATCGACCTGATTGAGGCCGAGGCCCTGTCCCTCGATTGCGCGCGGCTGAATGTTACCGACGGCCGCGCGCAATTTCATTGGGCCGATGCCACGCATTTCACCGCCGATCCGCCCTATGGCGGCATCGTCATGAACCCGCCCTTCCATAACGGTCGCGCGGCTGATCCATCGCTTGGGCGGCGCTTCATTCAGGCGGCTGCGCGCCTTTTGGCGCCGCATGGCAAGCTCTGGATGGTGGCAAACCGTCATTTGCCGTATGAAGCAACGATGACCGAATGTTTCCGCAATGTAGACATCATTGGCGGCAATGGTGCCTTCAAGATCTTTCATGCGACCCGGCCCCAGCGCTGAGCGGTCAATAGGAGCAACCCCATGTCATTTTCAATCTCTGGCAAAACCGCCGTCGTCACGGGCGCGGCAAATGGTGTTGGCCTCGCCATCGGGCGGCACTTTGTCAGCAAGGGTGCCAATGTCGTTTTTGTCGATATGGATGAGAAGGCGCTTTGCCACGAAATGGGCGAAGAAGCCAAAAAGGAAGAAAATGTGCGCATCTTCGCGGGTGATCTGCGCAAGAAGCTGACCATTGCCAATCTCTTGTCCACAACCATCGATGCGTTTGAGCGGGTCGATATCCTGGTCAACGCGGCCCGCCAGGTCATGACCACCGATCCGCTTGATCCCGAAGACAACAGTGTCGAAGAGCTTTTACAGCAGAACACGTTGACGGCCATGCGGGTCAGTCAGGCCGTTGCGCGCAAGATGATCAAACAGGCCGGTGATGGAACACCTGATGGACCAATCGGTTCCATCGTAAACCTCAGTTCCATCGCGGCCCGCCGCACCCATCCCGATCTTCTGGCTTATTCAGTGAGTTCCGCGGCGCTGGATCAGATGACACGCTCCATGGCCGTTTCGCTTGCGCCCAAAGGTATTCGCGTCAATGCAGTTGCCTTCGGCAGCGTGATGAGCGCGAGCCTCAAGGGATCGCTGAAGGATCAGGACGACGCGCGCGAGGCAATTGTCGAAAATACACCGCTCAACCGGATCGCCAGTGCAGGCGAGGTTTCCGATGCGGTGCAGTATCTGGCCTCGGACGCGTCATCCTTCGTGACCGGCCAGATTATCACCGTTGACGGGGGCCGTACGCTGATCGACCCGGCTGATGTGGCGGTGCACTAAGCCTGTCACTCTGGGTGAATGGCGATGCACTGGAGAACCGCCTGGTCAGAGCTTGCTTGCGCCAGCGTGAACCGCTCTTGCAGCGATTCCAGCTTGGCTTGCTCTGCCCGTAAATCAATCGCAACGGGTACCGTTGTTGTGAACGTCTCGGTCTCATTGCATGGGAAGAAGAATGTGGAGCCGTCATCATTCTTGCCACGGCAACTCCGCTGCAAGGTGCGCACGTCCTGACGTTCCTCAATCGCATAGCCTCTGGCCAGATTGGCCTGTGTCTCGTTGATCAGCTGTGACAGAACCTTTGTGTCCCGCGTCGCGTCCGCGATGCATTCCTCGCGCGGTGTGGCGCAGGCGGCCAGGGCCAGGACAGGCAAAATGATAAAGGCAGGGCGCATCGCATTCTCCGGGTTTGGTATGGATCATCACAGCATGATCAGTATGGTGCACGAAAGCTAACACACCGTGTTATTCAATATCAGGGCATAAAGGGTGGGCATGTCAGACGGGTTTGAGGCAGAGAAAAGCCAGGCGTCGCAGTGGTTTCGGAGCCTGCGGGACGAGATTGTTGCGGCCTTTGAGGGTCTGGAAGACAGCCATCAGGGCGAAGGTGAACCGGGCCGGTTTGAGGTCTCTGAGACCAAGCGCGCCGCACCCGATGGCGGTGATGCGGGCGGTGGCCTGATGTCCGTGATGCGCGGCGGACGCGTCTTTGAAAAGGTCGGCGTCAATGTCTCAACCGTCTATGGTGAGCTGGGCGATGCTGCGCAAAAGGCGATGGCGGCACGCGGCGTGCCCGGCATGGCGGATGACCCGCGTTTCTGGGCCTCTGGCATCTCGCTTGTCGCGCATATGCAAAACCCGCATGTCCCCGCCGTTCATATGAATACCCGCATGTTCTGGACACCGCATGCCTGGTGGTTCGGCGGCGGGTCCGACCTGAACCCCTGCATCGAATACGATGACGACACCGCGCATTTTCACGCCACGCAGAAGGCGCATCTCGACCCGCATGGATCAGATCACTACCCCAAGCTCAAGGCCTGGGCGGATGAGTATTTCTTCATCCCCCACCGCCATCGTGCGCGCGGGGTGGGTGGCATCTTTATGGATGATTACTGCACCGGAGATTGGGAGGCGGATTTCAAGCTCACCCAGGATATTGGTCGCGCGTTCTTGCCCGCCTATGTGCCCCTCGTCGAAAAGCGGCGGGATACGCTGTGGACCGAGGCGGACAAGGACACACAGTTGGTCCATCGCGGCCTCTATGCCGAATACAATCTTGTCTATGATCGCGGCACGAAGTTCGGCCTCGCCACCGGCCACGATGCAAACGCTGTACTGATGAGCCTGCCGCCGCTGGCGAAGTGGGTCTAATCCACCGTCACGAACTTGGCGCCACCGACAGAACGGGTGTTGCTCGTTGTCCCTACCACCTCGAACTGAGGGTTTTCCTGGGTATTGTTCCGCGCAATATCTCGCAGCAACATCCCCGCCAATTCGGGCGAGATGTCACCACCGCTGGCCCGGCTCAGCAGGTTTGCCGCGCGTTCCGGTGCGAAATGGACGACGATGCGTGCGATCCGCATCTGCGACAAGGCGAATGACGTTCGTGCCAAAGGATCATTGCCCAACGCCGCGCGTTCCGCTTGTGACGCTGGCACCAGCGTCAACCAGGCGATGAGCGCCAGCAAAGCCGCCACCCACAAACTGCGGATGCCGTGAAACAGAAGGCGAAAGGTCAATGGCATACCCATCTCCCGATTGGTGACGGCAGGTTGACGCAGCAATGCGGCAAAACTAGGACCCGCGTACGGTGTCGATCATCAATTGCACATGGTCGGGGTTGGCATCCGGCGTGATCCCGTGGCCAAGATTGAAGATATGCGGGCCCTTGCGAAAGGCGTCACAAATGCGCTTGGTCTCGTCAACCAGCGCCTGCCCGCCGGTGACCATATGCGATGAGGCGAGGTTGCCCTGCACACAGCCGTCGATCTGCACATGCTCTGCCGCCCAGGCTGCATCGATCCCGTCATCAAGTGCCACACAATTGGCGCCCGTTGCGCGGTGCACACCGGCGTAGCGATGGTCCGCACCGCGTGGAAAGACGATGACGGGGATGCCGGGATGCCTGTCATTGATCGCGTGGGTGATGCGCTGCATCGGATGGATTGAGAACTCGGTAAAGTCATCCCTCTGCAATGAACCCGCCCAGCTGTCGAACAGTTTGACGACTTCGGCTCCGGCCTGGATCTGCATCGACAGATACTCAATCGTGGCCTCCGTCAGCCGGTGAATGATCCCTTCAAAGACGGGGCGGTTTTCGGCCTTGAGGGCATGGGCCGGGCCCTGATCCGGTGTGCCGCGCCCGGCGATCATGTAAGTCGCTACGGTCCATGGCGCGCCGGCAAAACCGATCAGCGTGGTTTCCGCAGGCAATTCGCGCGACAGGATTTGCACAGTTTCATAAACCGGGCGCAGTGTCTCGTGGATGTCGTCAACAATCTTCAGTTCGGCGAGTTCGTCCGCCGTCGTGATCGGCGTCAGACGCGGGCCTTCGCCTGTGACAAACCACAATTCCGCACCAAGCGCCTGTGGCAACAACAGGATATCGGCAAACAGGATCGCAGCATCAAAGCCGTAACGCCGGATCGGTTGTAACGTGACCTCAGCGGCAAGTTCTGGATTGTAGCAAAGCGATAGAAAATCCCCGGCCTGGGCTCGCGTTGCCTTGTATTCCGGCAGATACCGGCCCGCCTGACGCATCATCCAGATGGGTGGCGTGGGAAGGGTTTCACCCGCGAGGGCCCTCAGGATCGTCTTTTGCTGCGCCATGGAATGTCCTTTTTTATCAGTCCTGTGGTCCCAATTGCAGAAGATGTTGTCAAGGGAGTTGTCAGGCTAGGTTGACAGGTCTAACAATCACGTCATGACAATGCATCTGCCCACCCCCAAGAACCCGTTCAGAATTGGCACGCGCGGCTCTCCGCTGGCATTGGCCCAAGCGCATGAGACCCGAGACCGGCTCATGACCGCCTTTGATCTGCCCGACGAAGCGTTCGAGATTTGCGTGATCAAGGTGACCGGGGATCAGATTCTTGACAAGCCATTGCGCGAGATCGACGGGAAAGGGCTCTTTACGCGCGAGATCGAAGAGGCGTTGCTTGACGGCTCCATCGATATCGCGGTGCATTCGACGAAAGATATGCCCGTAGAACAACCCGGCGGTCTGATCCTCGATACGTTTCTGCCACGTGAGGATGTGCGCGACGCATTTGTGTCGCTCAAGTTTGATGGCCTTTCGGCGCTTCCTGATGGCGCGGTGGTTGGCACCTCATCAACCCGCCGGCGCGCCCAGCTCGCCGCACGTTTTCCAAACCTGCGGGTAGTGGAGTTTCGCGGCAATGTGCAGACCCGTCTGAAAAAGCTGGGCGACGGCGTAGCTGACGCGACATTCCTCGCAACCGCCGGTCTGCGGCGGCTGGGGATGGACGATGTGCCCTATTACCCGATTGACCCTGATGAGATGCTGCCCGCCATCGCACAAGGCGCCATCGGGATTGAGCGGCGCCTGAATGACACCCGCGCCGCCGATCTTTTGGCGGCCATACATCACAAAGAGACCGGCCAAAGACTGCAGGCCGAACGCGCGCTTCTGGGCGGCCTTGACGGCTCTTGCGAGACGCCGATTGGCGGCTTGGCCGAGCTTTCGGGTGGATCACTGCGGCTGCGGGGCGAGATCCTGCGGCCCGACGGGGCAGAGGTCTTGGCCGACGATATCAGCGGTGCGGTCGAGGATGGGGCCGAGATCGGACGGGCCATGGCGGACGGGCTGCTGAAACAAGCAGGTCCCGATTTCTTTGCTGTCACCGCCTAAGGGGCGTCACGCAGACGGAATGACCTTACCGGGGTTCAGGATGTTGCGCGGATCAAGCGCCATCTTGATGGCGCGCATTGCATCAAGTGCGACCGGGTCCTTCCGCCGTTTCATCGTCTCAAGCTTTGAGACGCCGATGCCATGCTCGGCGCTGAACGAGCCGCCTAACTCCTGCACCACGTCTTCGACGGCAGCAACAAGCGCATCTTTCGCGTCAGGATCGTTGCGGCTGATGTAGCTGGTGTGATGAATGTTGCCGTCACCGAGATGCGCGACCATCACCTCTGTCGCGTCAGGATCAATCGCCTTTACACGCGGCGTCAGCTTCTCTTCAAAAGCGGCCACCTTATCGACCGGGACCGCGACATCCGTGTTGACTAAAACCCCGCCGAAGAAGGCGACTTCGCCCGCATCCTCGCGCCGTTTCCACATGGTGCGACGCTGCGCCTCATTCTGGGCGATGACGGCGTCAAGCACCGCACCATCTTCCAGCATCTGGCCCAATGTTTGCTCCAGAAGGGCAACAACCGGAACCTGCCCGCTTTCATCGGGTGTTGCATCTGCCAGCGTAATTGCGGCCACTTCGATCATGACATTCACGTCATAGCCTTGCTCGAACGCTGGTGGAAAATCGGGAAACAACGCGTGGTGCTTCTCCATATAACTGCGCGGCATGTATTCGAATGCCTCGACCCCGCCGCCCGTGACATCCTGCAGCTTGTGCAAAAGCGTCAGTGCATCTTCCAGGCTGGGAACCGCCACCATGGCCGTTGCATAGGCCTGCGGTTTTGGCTCAAGCTTCAGAACCGCTGCCGTAATCACACCCAGCGTGCCTTCGGCGCCGATCATCAGATTGCGCAGATCAAGGCCGGAATTGTCTTTGTGCAAAGCGCTCATCAGGTTCATGATGCGGCCATCGGCCATCACGACCTCCAGTCCCAGACAGAGGCCCCTTGTGCTGCCATAACGCACCACGTTTGACCCGCCCGCATTCGTGGATAAGAGCCCGCCGATCATTGCAGAACCGCGCGCGCCGAGCGTCAGCGGAAAGATCAGATCATGTTCCTCCGCCGCATCGTGCAGGTTGGTCAGGATCACACCCGCACCCACCGTGGCCGTACGCCCGGCAACGTTAATCTCGGTAATTTCATTGAGACGCTCAACCGACAGCATCAGCGCATTTTGTGCCAGCGTCGCGCCGGTCAAGCCGGTTCGTCCGGACACCGGTACAACGGGTGTCCCCGTTGCATGTGCGATCTTCAGGATTTCAGAGACGTCTTGCGTGGTTTTGGGCCGCAACACCGCCAATGGTGTTGAGGTATACGCTCCCGTCCAGTCCTTGCCATAAGGTGCTGCATCATCGCCGGTCAGGATACTCTCCTCACCGATTGCGTCGCGCAGCTGGCCCAGTACCGACATGCTCACTCCCCGTCTTCTTGGCTGAAAAACTACCTGTAAATAATCGGGGACAAAAGGGAAAATGCCCGCGCGCAAGAATGATACGCGCGGGACTAGATTGTTTTAGTCGACGACCGGCGTCGCGCCGATCCAGCGTGCCACATCTGGCAAGTCAGGTGCAGTACCCAGCGCCCGGTCCTGCAGGTTGCTTGCGCCAAAGCGAATGCGCATGCCAAGCCCGACGCTCAGATCATTGGCACGATCAATATCGCCATCTTCATCAGTTTCGGCGATGTCGAGGTGGTAGGCCGATCCATATACCGATGTTGTGCCGCCGAACATGTCGATGCCGAGCATCTGTTCAAACTCCATACCGTAGCGAGTGAATTCCATCTCGTCCGGCGTGTCGCTGTCCGCGTCTTGTTCACCCTCGGCGAATGCGACATCAAGCAGCAGTTTGGACTGCCCGTTATTGAAGAAGCGTTGCCCGATAATGCGGCCAAATGTGACGTCAGAGGGTACTTCGGGGTCCTCTGCCTCGCTGTCGAATTGTCCGACCTGCGCACCAAGCAACCAGTCGCCAGTGGCCCATTGTCCACCGAGACCAGCGATGGTGTAGTCCGCGTCCTGCTCACCGTCGGTATCAGAGCTGTCGACTTCACCCACACCAGCAAAACCACCGACATAGCCCTGATTGAACTGGTAGCCGAATTGCAGACCAAGATTGCCGCTGGCGTCGTAGGTATCGTTTGCCTCGTCACCGCCAACCGTGGATGGATAATCGGTACCCTCAACATCAATTTCGATCTGTGCTAGCAGGTTTTGCCCAAGTGGAACAGCGGCAAGTCCACTGATCGCAAATGTCGTAACATCCTCAATTTCGGCCAGCGGCGAACCAGAGGAGTTAACGGCAGTTCCGCTACGCGAAATCTGCCCAAAGGAAAGGTCTCCTTCGAAGATCATGTTGCGGGTTGCGGTGCTATCCGCCATTGCTTCTACCGCCGTCAACGCCACAGCACATGCTGCAGTGCCCAAGATTCTTTTCATTTTTGGTCCTCGTTACCAAATCGTTAATGGGAGGGAGCTAGGCGGCAAATAAGGCAGGAACAAGCCTGACCTTGGGGGACTTCAAGGCTCTTGTGTCACCGCCCAACGATGGGATGAGGTTGGTGGCGCGGGGGAGACTTGAACTCCCCAGTCAAGGTGGCTGGCGCAGCAAACGCCCAAAGTCGGGCCTGCTGCTATTTGAAACGTTGCGAATGTGTTCGGAGCATGTGTTTTGGTGGCGCGGGGGAGACTTGAACTCCCGACTCAAGGTGGCTTGCGCAGCAAACGCCCAAAGTCGGGCCCGCTGCTATTTGGAACGTTGCGAATATGTGCGGAGCTTGTGTTTTGGTGGCGCGGGGGAGACTTGAACTCCCGACCTCGCGATTATGAGTCGCGCGCTCTAACCAGCTGAGCTACCGCGCCGCACCACGCACGCCCGATTACGCAAAGGGTGCAGTGCTGTCAAACCGATTCTGGGTTTTGTGACGCAGGAAATCAGCGGCGCTACGCAATGTCCCGCAGGATGGGTGTTTGTGCTCATCTGCATCAGTCATAGCGCAGCTCGGTCGCCTTTCCCCGGAACACCGTGTAGGCGAGGATCGTGTATCCCATGATTGTTGGCAACACGACGCATGTCCCGATCAGGATGATAAACAGGCTCTCTGGCGCGCTCGCCGCCTCGTAGATCGTCAACTGTTCAGGCACCACGTAAGGGTAAAAGCTGTACGCCATGCCCGCAAAGGCCAATACCCACAGGGCTGTTGCGGCCGCAAAGGGCAGCCAGGAATAACGGTCCTCTGCGAATGGCATGCGGCGCAGCATTGACCACAGCCAGACGACGAGAAGTCCCGACAGAATCGGCAAGGGCGCCAGATAAAGCGCCTCGGGCCAGCTGAACCATTTGTCAAAGATCCGCGCGCTCACAAAGGGTGTGGCCAGTGAAATTGCGCCGATGCCAAGCACCAGCCCCCAAATGCCGCCCTTGGCCCAGTCCACCGCCTTGCGCTGCAGATGTTCATCCGTCTTGTGGATCACCCATGTGGCGCCGATAAAGCTGTATCCCACTGTCAGGAAAACGGCTGTCAGCACCGCAAAACCAGTATTCAGCCACGTCCATTCCAGCCCCATCACATACATGCCCAGCATGAAGCCCTGGCTGAGCGATGTCATCAGAGAGCCCGCGAAGAACGCGTTGTTCCAAGCCCGTTTATGCGGGGCGGGGGCTTTCGCTCGAAACTCGAACGCGACCCCGCGCAGGATCAGCCCGATCAGCATGATTGTGACAGGCAGGTAAAGCGCCGTCAGGATCTCACCGTGTGCTGCCGGAAAGGCTACAAGCATGAGGCCAATGGCCAGCACCAGCCATGTTTCATTCGCATCCCAGAACGGCCCGATTGAGGCGATCATGCGATCCTTTTCATCCGCCTCCGCGAATGGAAACAACACGCCAACCCCAAGGTCAAACCCGTCCAGAACCACATAGATGAGGATCGAGGCCCCCATCAGTGCGGCAAAGACGAAGGGCAGCCAAATCTCTGGATCGCCGAAATAATACATCTGCGTTACTCCGCCGGAACCGCACGAGTGATGGCGGCCTCGGATTGGGGGACATTGGGTTCAATCGGCTCCCCACGCGACATACGGCGGGCAAGGAAGAAGATCACGTAGATATAGGCGATCAGCAGCACCGCATAGATCGCGAGATAGGCGATCAGAGATGACAGGACCAGCGGCGCAGGCACATCGGCCACCGCCTCTTTCGTTGTCATCACGCCCTGTACCAGCCACGGCTGGCGCCCGATCTCGGTAGTGTACCAGCCGGCAAGTGTGGCGACCCAGCCGCTGAAGCTCATCCCGATGAGGCCGTAAAGCATCGGTTTCGGCAGCCCCTCCACCCCGCGTTTGCGGCGCAGGATCATGTAGGTTGCGGTCCAACTGACCAGCAGCATGAGCAGTCCGGTTCCCACCATCACGCGGAAAGACCAGAAGACCGGGGCCACACGCGGATGCAGCACCTCACCATCCTCGGTGACAAAATCGTTCAGCCCCTGTACCTCACCGTCCCACTCATGGGTCAGGATGAAGGATGCGAGGTTGGGAATACCGATCTCAAAGCGGTTTTCGCGCGCCTCTTCATCGGGAATGGCGAACAGGATCAGCGGCACACCGGTATCCGTCTCCCAATTGCCCTCCATCGCGGCGACTTTGGCGGGCTGATATTCCTTTGTGTTCAGCCCATGCATATCGCCCACAAAGATCTGCACCGGGATCAGCAGTGCCGCCATGAAGACACCGGTCTTGAGCGCCACCCGCACCCCTTCGGTGCGCCCACCGATGAGCCAGCGGAAGGCGCTGACACCCGCGATTAGGAAGCTGACGGTCAGGAAGCTTGCCAGCACCATATGGGTAAAGCGGTAGGGCATCGATGGGTTGAAGATAATCGCCCACCAATCGGTCGCATGGGCCACACCGTCAATCATTTCAAAGCCTTGCGGGGTGTGCATCCAGGAATTCAGGACGATGATCCAGAACGCCGACATCATCGTGCCGAAGGCTACAAGGAACGTCGCCCCGGTATGCAGCCAGTTCGGCACACGGCTGAAGCCAAACAGCATGATGCCGAGGAACACGGCCTCCAAAAAGAAGGCCGTCATGATCTCATAGGCCAAAAGCGGCCCCGCGATGTTTCCCACCGTTTCCATGAAACCGGGCCAGTTCGTGCCAAACTGGAACGACATCGTGATCCCCGAGACGACGCCCATCGCGAAGGACAGTGCGAAGATTTTGACCCAGAAGCGATAGGCCTCCATCCAGCGTTCTTGCTTCGTCCGATTGTACTGGATCTTGAAGTAGAGCAGCACCCAGCCCAAGGCGATGGTGATCGTCGGGAACAGGATGTGAAATGAGATATTCGCCGCAAATTGGATCCGCGACAGCAGCAGGGTTTCCATGCCGGGCCTCAATCGTCTTGTCTTTGTCAAATCACATATAGCCGCCTGTCGCCGGGCTTCATCCCGGTGCGACAGCAAGGCGCGGGTCGGCGAAGTCTCAAGAAATTGTCACAAATTCATGCTATGGTTGAACTGTTGAACCAAAGGATTTTGATGATGGATTTTACCAATTTCACCGCGCGGGTGGACCGCGTTGTCGACGGCGATACGCTGCGTGTTTTCCTCAAGCCAGATGATGAAAACAGCGAAAGCCTGCGTATTCTTGCCCTTGATACCGAAGAGGTCTCACCCGGCACCAAACCCGTCACGCCCTTGGGCCGTGTCGCCTCGGACCGTGCAAAGGTGCTCTTTGCGGAGTGCGATGATGTAACGGTGACCTTGCCGGGTACTGAACCGCTGGAGGCAGCACTTGAGAAATATCGCGGCAATTTCGGGCGTCTTCTGACCTATCTAAACCTTGCCGATGGCACCGATTTTCAGGAACTGATGATCCGCGAGGGGCTTTCGCCCTACTTCGTCAAATATGGCCGGGCGCAAGGCGACGACCGTCACGCCCGCTACACCGGGGCCGAGCGTCAGGCTCAGTCGGCGGGCCTTGGGATCTGGGATCAGATCGCCAATAACGGTTCGGTTTTGCGCGATTATGGGTTTCTGTCGTCCTGGTGGGAGTTGCGGGGCCGGATCATCGAGGAATATCGCAGGCTGAAACTAGCCCAGCCCGATCTTGGCTTGCTGAACACGCGCCTCGACTATGCCGAACTGGTCGAGATTGCGAAGGCCGAAGGCACCGCAACGGTCTTCATGGAACTGCGCGACTTCCGCCCGGCAGGCTCGGACCATATCATCTTTTCCACCGGCTCACTCTCGCAGCCCTATTCGTTGTTCATTCCGGGTGGAAATACCGAGAGCGGGGCCGATGTGATGCGGCTGATCCTGACGCGCTATCGCCCCGACGGCGAAAGCCAGCCGCGCCGCAGCTATGCCTATGTGACCGGTCCGACCAAGATGTTTCCCGATGAAAACGGAACGCCCGAGATCATCGTGACTTCACCCGATCAGATCACGGATCTGCCAGCCGGCGCGGCTCCGCTTGCTTGACAGTGGCGGCACGCTGTCCCTTTCTGGCGCTGGCAACGAAAGGGGCAGCAGATGGCGCAAGGGTTTCTGACAACACATGTTCTTGACACCGCAAATGGTGTGCCCGCCGCCGGGATGGTCATCGACCTCTACCGGCTTGAGGGTGATACACGGACGCATCTAGCGAAGATGCAGACCAATGCCGATGGCCGGACCGATACGCCGATCCTGCCAAAAGAGCATTTTGCTGTCGGACGCTACGAACTGGTCTTTCAGGCCGGCGCCTATTTCGGTCACAGCGGTGATCCGACATTCCTTGATGACATCCCCATCCGGTTCGGGATCAATGACGCCACCTCGCATTATCACGTGCCGCTCCTGGTCTCGCCATTCAGTTTCTCGACCTATCGCGGAAGCTGACACCGTCATCTGCGTTTCATGAAGGCAGACCAGATTGCACGCGAGCAATGTCGGTGGAGGCCAAAATCGACTTACTTTTTCGCCATTCACCTCCTGGTCTGTCAGGATTGCATCATGCGCTCAGCCTCATGGCTGCGGATAAAGAGCAGGTTTCGGTCGCCCAAATTCTGAAAATCCTGGGCGCGCGGGGTCATGGGCCGATCATCCTGACCCTCGCGGGTCTGATGATGCTCCCTACCGGCATGCTGCCCTTCATGCCCTCAATCATCGGTATCCTGATCTCCCTGACCGCGTTTGAGATGCTGGTCGGTGGGCAGGGCGTTTCCGTTCCCGGTCGCGTGGGTCGGATCATGATCAATGCGCAGATGCTGCGCGCAGGGTTGGACAGGGCTGCGCCGATTTTTGACCGACTTGGCCGCCTGATGCATCCACGCGCCCAGTTCTTGGTCCACAACAAGCTTGCTCTGACTGCGATCGCGGTCGTGCTTTTGATGATTTCCGGCACGATGATTATCGTCGGCGCGATCCCAGGACTGCCATTCATTCTTTGCGTTCCGGTCCTTCTCTTTGGTCTTGGCCTGACGGCAGGGGATGGTGTGGTGGTGGCTCTGGCTCTTGTTGCCTGCATCGGCGCCGGTTTGGGTGTGGCATGGCTGCTCTGAACAAATGCATGAATTAGCAAAGACTTAAGCGAGCGTACGTCTTCCCTGCGGGGAAGGTCTTAAAACCAGCGCTAGGCTCCGGGCCCTGAGAACGTCCAACGCGTGGTTTGCTGGTAAGTCTCGCCCGGCGCCAGCAGGATGGATGGGAAGTGTGGGTTGTTGGGCGCGTCCGGCCAATGCTGCGCCTCAATGGCCAGTCCTTCATAGAACTTTTGCCCTGGGCGTTGTGCCGCGCGCCCGTCATAGATCTGAATACCCGGGGCGGTCGTCCCGACCGTCATGTTCACACCACTTTGCCCCTGCAACCAAAGAACATCGCGCAACGCTTCATCCGTTTCGGACAGACAAAAATTGTGGTCCAGATTTGGCGCGCCGGGGTTGATTTGCTGGGCCTCGCGAAAGTCCATCGCAGTGTCTGTAACCCCCGCGATTTCTCCTGTCGGGTAATCATCGGGCGTGCTCGGCAGATAACGATCAGCAGCGATCTGCAGCCTGTGGCCCGCCCAGGTGTCGGTGCCGTCCAGGTTCCAGTAGCTGTGATTGGCAAAGTTCATCAGCGTCCGGGCATCTGTTGTCCCGGTGATGTGCATGGTCAGTGTTGCGGGCGGGGTGAGTGTGTATGTCACAGTGATCTGGCGGTTCCCCGGCAAGCCGCACATCCCATCCGGCAGGGCCAGACCCAGAGTCAGGCTATCATCGCTGACGGTCTCGACATTCCACACCTGATGCTGTGCAGCTTTGACGCCGGAATGCAGGTGAATCCTGCCTTTCTCATTGCGTTCCAGTTCGTAGACCATCCCGTCAATGCGCGCGCGGGCATTGCTGATCCGGTTAACCACCGGGCCGATCAAGGGCCCGTGATAGCACATGGCGCCCTCATAGTCGGACAAAAGGTCAGAGCCCAGTGTTAGCGGGTGATCAATGCCGTCCAGACGCAAGTCCTGCAGGATCGCACCGTAAGTCAGAAGGCTGACGGTCAGATTGCCGGCGGTCAGGGTGATCTTGTGGACCTTCCTGCCATCCACGGTCGTGCCAAATGGCGTCACGCCAAGGCTTCCCAATGCACGCCCGCAGGTTTGATCGTCGTGCCCTGCCAATTCAACGCAGTTGGTGCGTAGTTAAAGACGAAGCGATGTGTCATCGTATCGCGGATGCGCAGCCCGTCAGGCAGGTTGTGCGTGTCGATAGCGAGCGTGCTGCAGAGGTCACGGATGATCCTGTCGAAGGTTGCATCATCCGGCCATCCGGCCAGATAGCGCAGGTTGTCATTCCCGATGATCGCTGGTTGGCCTGTCCCGGTACTCAGATATGTCGTGGCATCGCCTTCCAGATGCTCGAACCAATGCAGGAATTGTCCCTCACCCTCCAGCGGTATGGTGTCATCGGGCGGAATGCTCTCCGTCAGGGCGACGCTGATATCAAGGTTCGGCAGGTCCGGGCCGAGAGGCACTTTGACGGCGAGTTCGTTGGTCTTTGTATCGCTGCGTGGACCGATCAGCGCGATGCCTTTGAACGTGCTGAGCGCTCTGCGGAATTCATCAGTCAGCGTCATGAGACCCGGTGCAAGCACCAGCTTGTAGGGTGCAAGGTCGCTTGTGTCGGGCGGCAGGATATCGACGTTGAGCCCTGGGCGCCGCAACGCGCGATAGGCGGCGAAGGCAAGGCGGAACATCTCGAAATCCGCACCTTGCGGTTGCGCGTCCCAGGCCCAGGCGCTTTCGTAATCGAAAACCAGCGCCGCTTGCGCTTGCGCTGTCCCAACCTCCGGCAACCCGGCGATCTCATCGGCGACTTGGCGGGCCTCTTCGAGCGCCGGGGCGGGCGCGTTGTCGGGCCGCAAGAGCCCCGCATGCATCTGCTCTTGCGCAAAGGGCGCCTGCCGCCAGCGGAAATAGCAGACCGTTTCGGCACCATGGGCAAACGCCTCCCACGCCCAAAGCCGCGCCATGCCGGGCAGGGGGGCGGGGTTGTAGGGCGCCCAGTTCACCGGGCCGGGCTGTTGCTCCATGACCCAAAGCCGTCCCTTGCCCACAGCCCGATAAAGGTCGTGATGAAAGGCCTGCATGTCAGGATGCCCTTGCCGCAGGAATTTTTTCTTTTGTTCTGAGGAGCCTTCGAGCCGATCTGAAAGAAAGCCAATCGGGTAACTATCCCACGACGCGATGTCGAGATCCGCGCCCACCTTCCAGTGATCAAAGGCCGTGATCCGGCCCATGTAATTGTGGATCAGCGGGGCGTCGGTATGCTTGCGCAACTCATCCACCTGCACCTTGTTGAAGGCGACAACCTGATCTGAACTATAGCGCCGGAAGGCCAGTTGATGAGGATGGTTCGGCTCGGTGACCGTCAGGTTCGGCAGGTCGATCTGGTCGAAACTGTCATACTCCATCGACCAGAACACATTGCCCCAGGCACGGTTGAGCGCGTCGGTCGATTGGTATTTCTGTGCGAGCCAGTCCTGAAACCCTTTCCGCGCGGTGTCCGAATAGCTGAGCGTCGTTTCATGGCAATCATATTCATTGTCGATCTGCCACGCAGCAATATGGGGGTTCTTCCCATAACGTTCGCCCATCAGCCGCGCGATCCGGCGGCATTCGTCGCGATAGCCCAGATGGCTGAAATCGTAGTGACGACGCGAGCCAAATTTGCGCGGGCGGCCTTCAGCGTCGACCGCCAGCATGTCGGGATGCTTATCCACCATCCAGCGCGGCGGCGTCGCGGTTGGCGTGCAAAGGATGATCTGCAACCCGGCCTCACCCAAAACCTCGATCGCCCGGTCGAGCCAATCCCATGTGAACGTGCCGGGGCTGGGCTCCATCCGGCTCCACCCGAACTCGCCGATGCGGACCCAGGTCAGGCCGGTTGCAACCATACGCGCGGCGTCATCGGCCCACTGACAATCGGGCCAGTGTTCGGGATAGTAGCAGACGCCGAGCGTGCGTTTCATGGTCGTCCTTTTGAGTATTTTTGGCGAGATGATAGGGCAAATCAGGGTCAGAGGATAACCCGATACTCTTTCTGGCCAGTGATATCTGTGGTGACGGCGAAGGTTTTGCCCTCATCCGGGCCGTCAAGCCCGACGGCGGCGGATGTACAGTAAAGTGTGTTGCGATCCGGACCGCCAAAGGCGGGGCAGGAGGTTTGCTGCGCCGGAAAGTCGTAGGCCTTGATGAAGCTGCCATCCGGCGCGTAACCGGCAACACGTGCAGCGCCCCATTGCGCGTTCCAGAGGTTCCCTTCGGTGTCGACCACGGCGCCGTCGGGGCGGAAATCAGTGCCAGTCAAATCGATATGCAATTGCGACTCATCTCTGGGCCAGCCGTCCGCATCAAGTTCCACACGCATGATCTGTTGCGTCGGTGTGTCGGTGAAATAGGCAGTCTTTCCGTCAGGTGCGAAACAGATCGCGTTGCTGATGGTGATGGGCGCGTAAAGCTGGCGCAGTTCGCCCTTGTAATAGCGATAGATCGCGCCCGCGCCCTCTTCGGCTTCGATCCCCATCGTGCCGATCCAGAAACCACCCTGCGGGTCGGCGCGCCCGTCATTGGAGCGGGTGACTTTGTTGTCGGCCTCAAGCGGGCAGAGTTCGACATGCTCGCCCGTAGTAATGTCGAACCGATGCAGCGCGCGGGCCGAGGCAATCAGCAGCGTGTCGCGGTCCACCCAGCCAGCCGCGCTGACATACGTGTCAAACTGCCAGTGCTTGCCCTTCGTGTGTAGCCTGTGGCCGAGGATATCGAACCAGAACAACTGCTCCCGCTCCGGATGCCAGAGCGGGCCTTCGCCAAGCTGGCATTGCGTGTCGTCAAAGATCATTGGCGGCCTCATCATATGCGGCGACCATGTCCTTGGCGCGGACCGCGACCTCGGCCATGGACAGGCCCGGTTTGTAGAGGGCCGAGCCGATACCGAAACCATCCGCGCTCGCCGCCAGCCATGTCGCGAAGTTGTCAGCTCCCGCACCGCCCACGGCGTAGACCTGCGTTCCTGGCGGCAGCACCGCACGGATCGCCTTGATCCCGTCGGGCCCCAACAGACTGGCGGGGAAAATTTTGAGCCCGTCGGCACCCCATTTCAGCGCCTCAAAGCATTCAGTGGGTGTCATCACACCCGGCCAGCTTTGCATGCCCGCTGTCTTTGTGGCGACAATCACACGCTGGTCGCAGTTGGGCGACACGATCAGCTTGCCCCCCATCTGCGCGACCCGGCCCACATCGTCGGTCGTCAAGACCGTACCGGCGCCGATCAGCGCGTCTTGTCCATGTTCGTCGACCATCCGCTTGATGCTGTCGAACGGATCGGGGGAGTTCAACGGCACCTCAATCCTTGTGATCCCAGCCTCGATGAGGGCAGCGCAGATCGGTACCGCCTCATCTGGTGTAACACCGCGCAGGATGGCGATCAGGGGGCGTGACATAGGCTATCCTTTCAAGCGTTGATATGCGGCCGTCAGACCCGCGACGGTGATGGCACTGGCCTGCACCTGTGTTGCCGGAGCATGTAGCAGGGCAAGTGCGTCGACGTAGCGCTTTGATATCCCGCTGGCACCGATCACGGCGATCTGCTGACCTAGCCAATAGGGTTTGGCGGCAGCAAGTTCAGCACCGATCAACAGACCCGACAGGCGCGCGCGCGCAGAGACGGCTGAAAGATCGTTCAGCAGCCCGTCCGCGCGCAAAGAGAAAAGACGCGCGGCAAGCCGTTCGGGGCGAGCCATCGCCTCTTCAACGGCGTTTGAGAAGGCGTCATCGTCCCATCCTTCTGTCGCGAGGGAATGGCGCAGGACGGTGTGTTCGCTGATCGTGGCGAATAACTCGCCTGTCATGAAGGTCTGAAAGCTAACAACCTCATCCGCGCTGACATGGACCCATTTCGTGTGCGTGCCGGGTAGACAGATGACGCCATCCCAGTTCTTGTTCCGCGCGAGGAAACCCGCGATCTGGGTTTCTTCGCCTCGCATCACATCGGCCGGATCGGTCTGTTTGATGCCCGGTATGACATGGACCTGCAGATCGGGGTTCTGCACCGGGGCGCGCGCGAGTCCATCGGGCAAGGCAGGGCAGGGGACGCTTGCATAAGGCGCCTCCACCCAGCCCTGGCGCGATCCGACCATGCCGCAGGCGACAACCGTCATCGGGCCGCTGATCCAGTCGCCGACGGTGCGCAGCAGTTCAAGTTCGAATTCATCGCGGGCCAATTCGCCCATGCCCTTGTCCGACCGTGCCTCTGCCAGAACCGTGCCAGAGGCTGACATGGCCCAGGCCCGCATGTTCGACGTACCCCAATCAACGGCGATCCAGTCTGGTGTCACATTACTCATCCTGCATGCACCACGCCAGCATCAACAACCATGACCTGGCCGGTCATCATGGCCGAAGCCTCGGAAGCCAGAAATAAGGTCGGCCCCACCATATCGTCGGGCTGTATATGTTCCTTGAGGCATTGTTTTTCGATGAATTCCGCTTTGGCTTCGGGCGTCGCCCACATGGCTTCTTGCTTTTCGGTCATCACCCAGCCGGGGGCGATGGCATTGACCCGTAGGCCTCGCGTGCCCCATTCGCGGGCGAGCGCGCGGGTCATGCCAACGATACCGGCCTTGGCGGTCACATAGGGCACCATGC
Organism: Cognatiyoonia sp. IB215182; assembly: GCF_033963905.1. Taxonomy (NCBI): domain Bacteria; kingdom Pseudomonadati; phylum Pseudomonadota; class Alphaproteobacteria; order Rhodobacterales; family Paracoccaceae; genus Cognatiyoonia; species Cognatiyoonia sp. IB215182. The sequence continues at coordinate 231,932 of NZ_JAXBMB010000007.1, read as the reverse complement.
CAGCGGCGCCCATCATGTAGGTGATCGAGGCGTAGTTGATCATCGCACCTTTGGGTGCCATCAGGCCCGCCGCCTTTTGGACGGCGAAGAATTGTGCCCTGAGGTTCACGGCCTGTGATGCGTCCCAGATGTCGGGTGTGATGGCATCCGCGTCATAGCGCATGTCATTTGCCGCATTGTTGATCAGAGCGGTGAAATGGCCGTGTGCGGCATGCGCCTGTTCCATCGCGGCGTGAAGCGCGTCGGTATCGGTGACGTCGCACTTGATAAAGAGCGGGGCATGGGCGCTAGTTGCGGCAAGTGTGTCGACCAGCGCGCTGGCGTCACAGAAATCGACAAAGGCCACCTTGGCCCCTTGCGCGAGGAAACCGGCCACAAGTGCCGCACCAATCCCGCTGCCGCCGCCGGTGAGAAAGATTGAGGCACCGTCAAGATCAGGATAGATCGCCGTCATAGACGCTCCCCCTCAAGCACCCACATCCGTTCGGGGAACGACCAGGGCAGGGTCACGCCGTGGCGCATCAGGTACGTGCCCGAGACCTCAATCGCGCGTTCTTTCAGGATCGGATTGCCGCGCGACAATCCCGGGGCGCTGTCGCGGTTGATCAGGCGGATACGGTAGGTCGCATCGGGGCTGAGGGCTGTCAGGCGCAAGGGTCGGGGCGAGATCTGGGCGCTGGTCGCGGCCTTGCCTGCGAAGACGACAAAGCGGTCCTGCTCAAAAGACAGATGTTGTTCGGCCATGACCGCTGGGTCAGCGCTGTCAAGCCGTAAGATATCTGCGCGCTGCAGCCAGTGACGGTGATGTTTCCACCAACTTGTGACCTCTTTGAGCACAGCCGCCTCATGGTCGGTCAACTCCCGCGGGTCCATCTCGAACCCCATATGGCGCTGGGCGGCGACCCAGGCCCGGAAAGAGATATCGAGAGTGCGGCCCGACGTATGACAGACGCGCGGACCAACATGGGACCCGGTAACGGCCAGAGGTAGGAACAACGCGGCGTCATGCTGAATGCGCAGCCGTTCCAGCGCATCATTGCTGTCGGATAGCCAGACCCGCTGGGTGCGCTCCAGAATGCCGAAATCGATGCGGCCCCCGCCCGAGGCGCAGCTTTCGATTTCCACATCCGGGAAATCGGCGCGCAGCCGGTCGATGAGCGCATAGGACCCGCGCGTCTGCGCCGCATCCGGCATCGGCAGCACCCGGTTATGATCCCATTTGATGTAGTCGATATGGTGATCGCGCAGGATCGCCGACATGCGGTCATAGAGAAAATCGCGCACCTCTGGCAGAGCCATATTCAGCGCCTTTTGCTGGCGGCCCAGCGTCTGGTCGGCGGCCCCGAACACCCAATGCGGGTTGGCGCGGTGGATGTCGCTGTCCTCATTAATCATCTCGGGCTCGAACCAGAGGCCGAATGTCATGCCCAGCCCATGCACATGGTCGATCAGCGGATGCAGCCCGTCAGGGTATTTCCTGGCGTCCACCGTCCAGTCTGACAGGCTGCGGGTGTCGTCGTCGCGGTTGCCGAACCATCCATCGTCCAGCACGAAACGCTCTGCCCCCAGTTCCGCCGCCCGATCCGCGATGTCCTGCAGGACGGGCAGCTTATGGTCGAAATAGACAGCCTCCCAGCAGTTGTAGTGCACCGGACGCGGCGCGCTGGGTTTGGGCCAGGTGACGATCCGGTCGCGCAGGTGGCGTTGGAAAGCGACGGCACAGCCGTTCAGCCCGCGGTCGGAATAGGCGATGTAAAGCGGGGCGGTTTTGAATTGGGTGGCGGGTGCAACCTCCATCCTTGCAGCATGGCCCCATTGGATCTGGCGACGGCCATCCTGCAATTCCTCGGCGATCATCTTGTGCCCGCCTGACCAGCCATAGTGGAAGGCGTAGGCCTCGCCCTCAGTATTCGTCGCCCCGCGACAGGGTACAATCAGCCCTGGGAAATGCTCATGCCCGGTGCGCCCTGTCCGGTTTTCGCGATAGCGCATGCCGGGGGCCCAGGCGATGCGGGACAGCTGGAATTCCCCGCACCAGCGCCCCGAGACGTCGATCATCTCGTCCGATTGCTGCGGGCCGGACAAAACCGGCGCGGCGAGCCAGTGCAGGTGCACGGGCCGATCCGCGTCCAGTTGGGTTTCGCACGTAATAACATGTGTCTGGTGGTCGTGCTTGAATGCAAACTTCAGTCCCAACCGGTTCGTTGCGTCCCAGTAACTCAGGCAAAGAAGCCCGTCTTTCTGGACCGCGTCAGAGAAATGAAATTTGGGCAAAAGCGGCGTGCCATCGCTGTCCCGCACGATCAGACCTGGCTGGCCGGGGAAACTTCGCACCGCTTCGGGGCAGAGTGAGAGGTCCGGATTTTCGTCCAGCATGCCGCCGGTGACATCAATGGTCGCCGCGGCGTGCAGCGTCTCAAGGTCTTCCTGTTCCGGCAGGCGGGCGCCCCAATAGACAACCTGCGGCAAGCGGTCATTGGTGGACGTCAACACTAGCGTCTGGCGCCCGTCATCAACGCGCCAGACATGTTGTGCGGTACGCAGTTTTTCGCGCCCCGCAGGCGCAGAGACGTCAGAGGGAACAGGACCAGACCCGGCACCGCTGCGCGCGACAATATCCGTTGTCATTTCGGTAACGCTCCGAAAAATGAGTTACTTGACCGCGCCGAGTGTCAGACCGGCGATGAAGTGTTTCTGCATCAAAAAGAACATGAGCACTGGCGGCAGGGCAGCCACGATCGAGCCCGCACTCATCAGATGATAAGCCGCACGGAACTGGGAGTTGAACTCTGTAATGCCCGCTGTCACGGGCTGGGCATCTGGCCCTTGCGTGAGCACTACGGCCCAGAAATAGTCGTTCCAGATGAAGGTGAAGATGAGCACGGCCAATGCGGCTAGCGCGGGCTTCATCAGCGGCAAGACGACATAGAGGAAGATGCGCCATTCGGCGACGCCTTCGACCCGTGCCGCCTCGATCAAGGGGAAGGGTAAGGCGCGGATGAAGTTCCGCATGAAAAGCGTGCAGAACCCGGTCTGGAAGGCGATGTGGAACAGGACCAGACCCAGTTTGGTGTCGTAAAGGTTGAGGTTCACCGTGAGGTCACGCACCGGCACCATCAGGATCTGGAAGGGCACGAAGTTACCGGCGATGAAGATGAAAAAGATCAGAAGGTTGCCCTTGAACTTGTAAACCCCCAGCGCGAACCCGGCCATGCAGGACAAGGCCACCGCGCCGATGACCGTCGGCACTGTGATCAGTAGTGAGTTCCACAAGTAACGCGGCATGTTCGATTCAAAGAACACCTTGCCGTAGTTGTTCAGCGCCTCGAAGCTGCTGGGGATGCCCCAGTAATTGCCGTTGACGAAATCGGCCTCTGGCTTGATCGAGAAATTCGCAACGGCAATCAGAGGCAACAGCCAGATGATCAACGCAAGTGGCAGAAACGCCTGATAAGTGATCTGCGCGGACCGGGGCCGTTTTTCGATTGGCGTGGGAAACATCAGCGTGCCCCCTTCTCATCCTGGTACATGGACCAGAGGAAATAGGCGATAAAGCCCAGCATGATGAAGAACAGGACCACGGCGATGGCCGCCCCGTATCCCATGCGGAAGCCGAACTCGGAAAGCGATTCCTCGAACATGTAGAACGACAGAACCCGGGTAGAGCCGAAGGGCCCGCCATTGGTCATCACGCTGATCAGATCGAATGAGCGCAGGGCGCCGATGATCGTCACAACAAAGGCGATGAACGTGGCGGGTTTCAGTTGTGGCAGGATCACGTACCACAGCATTTTCCACCCCTTCGCGCCATCAAGGCGCGCGGCCTCAACCTGTTCGGGGTCCACGGCATTGAGACCCGTCAGGTAAAGGATCATGCAATAGGCCGTCTGCGGCCAGAGGCCCGCCGCGATAATCCCGTAAGTGGCCAGCGTCGGATCGCCAAGAATGTTCACCGGGCCTGCGCCGAAAACGCCGAGAATGGCGTTCAGAAGCCCCTCTCGCGGCAGGTAGAACCAGCTGAAAACAAGGCCGACGACAACCTGGCTGATCACAAAGGGAAAGAAGAACAGCGACTTGTAGACCCTGATCCCGCGGACCGTCTGATTAAGAAAGAGCGCGATGAAAAGGCCCGCCGGGATCGCCAGAAGGTAAAGCACCAGCCATTTCAGGTTGTTCCAGAACGAGGTTTCGAACTTGCGATCCATGTTCTGGTCGCCCCAGCCCAGAAGGCGTTCGTAGTTCGCAGTACCAACCCATGTCTTCTCGCCCAGCCCGTCCCATTGGTGGAATGAAATCCAGAAAGACTGGCCAATCGGAATAATGACGTAAACCGCGAAGAACAGCATCGCGGGCAGCAGGAACAGCCACGGCGTGACCGCAATTTCATTGCGTTTGTACCAACTGCGCGAAGGTGCAAGCTCAGTGTCGGGGACGGCCGTACTTGTCATGGTCCTGCCTCTCTGACGGGGTCAACACATGCGAAAAGCCGAAGGGCCTTGCGGATGTGTTGGGCGGTGGGGTGCACCCACCCTACGTCAGGGTGGGTGCCAGGGGATGGGTGAACTCACCCATCCTGCAATTTACTGATAGATGCGCTGACGTGTCTCTTCGAGACGGGCCAGAATGTCATCCAGGTTGTCCGGGAACACCATGAATTCCTGCAGGCCTTCCATGCCGACCGATGCCATCTCGGCAGAGAAGTCGCGGTCGAAGAACTGCATGATGCCGCCGCCCGCATTCGTTGAGAGCATTTCGAAGCCTTCGGCCAGGAACTTGTCATCATCGATGGAGGCGTTGGCGTTCACGGGCAGCTGACCAAGCGCATCACCGCCATTGATCTCGGTCTGGACTTCAGCAGAGGTCACGAACCGCAGGAATTCCTTCGCCGCATCCATGTTCTGTGCACCGGATGCGATGTGGAATGTGTCGGTTGGCGCATCTTCGGCATAGTCCACGTCAGGGTTGATGACTGGGAACTGGTAGAAGTCCAGCTGATCGTCGGTCAGGCCACCGTCGCGGAACGCCGCGACCGAGAAGTTGCCCATCAGGTAAGCCGCCGCTTCACCATTGACCATAAAGGGCAGGGCTTCCTGCCAGCTATAGGTCTGGTGATCGTCGATGAAGGCACCCATATCAATCAGCTCACGCCAATTGGCGAAGGTCTGGCGGACACGGTCATCGGTCCATTCGATCTCACCCCGGGCCAGTGCGATGTGGAAATCATAGCCATTGGTGCGGCTGTTGATGTAGTCAAACCAGCCACCAGCGGTCCACAGGAACTTGGTGCCGATCGTGTAGCACTTGATGCCGTTATCCAGCAGCGTCTGACAATTGGCCTTTTCCTCGTCCCAGTTGCTGGGCTCTTCCAGACCGAATTGTTCAAAGATGTCTTTGCGGTAGTAAACGCCCCACTGATAGTAGGTGTAGGGGACACCCCATTGCGCGCCATCAAGCGTCATTGCCCCTTTGGTCGAGGCGAGCGCTTCGAAAGCGGGCTCTTCCCACAGGTCAGAGACATCGGCAAAGAGGCCTGCATCCACATAAGGGCGCATCCGGTTTGCGGCATACCAGTTCACCACGTCGGGTGGGTTGGCGCCAAGCGCGTTGCGGATCTGTGTCTTCCACGCTTCGCGGTCAACGATTGTCAGGTTGACCTCAAGATTGGGGTGCAAAGCGTCAAAGTCCGCTGCCAGACCTTCCATCACGGCGCGCGGCGCGGGGTTTGACATGTCAGAGATGATGTTCAGCTCGCCAGACAGATCCTGTCCATAAGACATTGTCGCTGATGACGTGATGCCAGCCGCAACAAACGCCGCAAGCGACGTTTTCAAAGTGGAATGCATGGTGTCCTCCCAGTATGCTTCCGTATCGTTCCGAGTTTCATTATTTGAAACTCAGTTTTGGATGTTGATACTAAACAGCGACTCGGCTAGCCTTGTCAACAGCCGAGGGCAGCGTGGGTAAGGAGGCTCGCGCCTGAATCCAACCGGCATGTGGGAGGAAATATGGGACGTGTGACCGGTGACGGCACGGTCGGCAAGGCGCTTGAAGTCCTGGATCAGGTGGCCGCGTTTGGCCGACCTGTGAAGTTCAGTGAGCTTCTGGCGGGCTCTGCCTTTCCCAAACCCACACTTTACCGGTTTGTGCAGACGCTCACCAATCAGCAGATGCTATCCTACGACCCCGAACGGCAGACATACGCGCCCGGCGTCCGGCTGGTGCGGCTGGCCCATGCAGCGTGGGAGCAATCAACGCTCGCGCCATTGGCCCGCCCACATATCGATGCGCTGAGCAGGGCAGTTGGCGAAACCGTGCATCTGGCGCAGCTCGATCATGCGCAGGTCCTCTATATCGATAAACGCAATGCCGGAAATCCGGTGCAGATGTACAGTCAAGCGGGCAAGGTCGGGCCGGCCTATTGTACCGGCGTTGGCAAGGTCATGTTGGCCTTTTCAGATGCGTCGCTTGTCGACACGATCATCGAACAGCAATCCTTTCACGTCTTCACGCCACAGACCTTGTCCACACCGGATGCGCTGCGCGACGAATTGCAAAAGATCAAAGCCAATGGATACGGCTTTGACCGCGAAGAGCACGAACCGGGGATCATCTGCGTGGCGGTACCGATCCTGACCGAAAACGGACGCGTGCTGGGCGCGCTGTCGGTGACAAGCACCACAAGTCGCACGAACCTCGCCGGTCTGGAAGGCTACGTGCCGATCCTTCAGGACACCGCCGAAAAAATCGCACGGGATGCCCGGAACTGGAGCTTTCCCGACTACGACACGAAAGAAACAACAAGGACTTGATTGCCATGACGGGTGTTACGCTGAACAAAGTGATCAAACGCTACGGCGATGTGCAGGTCATCCACGGGATTGATCTGGATATTCAGGATGGCGAATTCTGCGTTTTCGTCGGGCCATCGGGTTGCGGCAAGTCCACCTTGCTGCGGATGGTGGCGGGGCTTGAGGAAACCACCGAAGGCCAGATGCATATCGGCACACGCGATGTCACGCGCATGGACCCGGCTGAGCGTGGCGTGGCGATGGTGTTTCAGACCTACGCGCTTTATCCCCACATGACCGTCCGCGACAATATGGGGTTCGGGCTAAAGATGAACGGCCATCCGAAGTCCGAGATCGACTCCAAAGTGGCCGAGGCGACGCGCATCCTGAAGCTGGAACAATATCTGGATCGCAAGCCATCCGCCCTGTCAGGCGGGCAGCGCCAGCGTGTGTCGATTGGCCGTGCCATTGTGCGCGGGCCAGAGGTCTTTTTGTTCGACGAACCACTGTCGAACCTTGATGCCGAGCTTCGGGTCGAAATGCGGGTCGAAATCGCGCGCCTGCACAAGGAAATCGGCGCGACGATGATCTATGTCACCCACGATCAGGTCGAGGCGATGACACTCGCCGACAAGATCGTGGTGTTGCGGGCAGGCAATATTGAACAAGTAGGCGCGCCCATGGATCTCTACCGCGATCCGGATAACAAGTTTGTCGCAGGCTTTATCGGATCGCCGGCGATGAATTTTGTCAGCGGCGCGGTGAAGGATGGCCGCGTGGACGCGCCCGGCCTTGGTGCGCAATTCGATGGGCTTGTCAGCACGGCTTACGAGGGCAAGGCGCTCAGCGTCGGTGCGCGGCCCGAACATCTGAGCATCGACCCGGCAGGGGATACGCACAAGGTTGAACTGACCGAAAGCCTCGGTGGGGTGTCATTTGCTTATCTGACCAGCGCGACGGGCGAGCGTGTTGTGGTCGAGGAACGCGGCGATGAACGGTCCGTTGAAGGGTCACAGGTGGGAGTCAGAATTGATGCAAACCGCATTTACCTATTTGATGCTGAGACCGAGCAACGCATCAGGTCGTGACGCCGGAGTTATCGGGCACTCTTGGCAAGAGTCTCTGAATATTCTTCGGCAATCTGTGGATGGCTCGCAGTAAATGCGAGCCATATTCATTGCGGTAGCGGAGTTACTTACGCTCTCCAAAAGTAGTGGTCCCGCCGACCGCCATCATACCTGCCGCCTTTCATGCAACACTTTTTGAAACGCCGTCCCGAACCGCAGGGGCAGGGGTCATTGCGACCCAGTTTTTCGCTTAGTTCAACATCGCCCATGCACCATGCGCGGACCGGTCTTTACATGAGTTTCAGACGGGAAAGACTTACGCCGTTTCGATATTACCTCGAAAGGAGGGGCGATCTTCTGGTTTGATACGTTTTGCCATAACAGCCTCCATCACTCGTGTTTGCGTGGGACGCGCGTATCACGGGCACCGAAGGAAGGCGACGAATTTTATGCGTGATGGGTCATCGTTTTCCGTAGTAAAGGCCAACGACATGCTCGGCCTCTGCAAAGAAGAGCCAGCGTAGCGCGAGTACGCCGAGGATATGGCTGAGCACTGCAACAGCCGCGCCCAGATGCCCGGATGTGATGAGCAGGACGATCACCGGTACACCAAATCCGAGGATCAACGACAAGGCGCGCAATTGCTGCGCGTGTTTGCGGCCCACCTGATGGATGAATTCGCGCATCAGGTAGTTGGTGCCGGTATGCGGCGGCTCAAACGCGCGGACCTTCCCGATCTTACCGAGCCCCGTCGCGGTTGACATATCGGTTCCCGCTTCAGCGAACCGCGTATCACCCGAATACCACGCGAAGAACTGCAGGCCCGCGCCGATCAGCAAGAGCATGCCTGCGGTTGTGATCTGCCCGCGCAACAACGCACCACCGCCAAGCGCCAGAACCAGAAAGAGTGCTGGCGTTGTCCAATGCCGCCATCGGGGGACGGTCTTCAGCTGTGCGTAAATCATCGATGTCGTGAACACGGTCAGCAGCGCAAAGACCGCGCCGAGTACGCCAAAGAGGTTCCAGCGTGCACCGAAAAACACAAGGCCGAGCCCGTAGATCCCCATCAGAACAAGGGTAATAACGGCGCAAATGGCCTCGCGGCTGAGCCAGCTGGTTTGCCATTGGCTGAATGCCTTCATCGCCCGCTCCGGGTGGCCAAGGTGAAACGTTGATGCAAGAAGTCCACCAACGGCAAAGATATAGGCGAGGGCGAACCAGATGAAGGCGGCAAGACCCGTTGGTGCGCTCAACCCGATGCCAAGCCAGAACAAGAGGCCAAATCCAAGGCCAGAGAACGTGGTGAAAATGATAACGCTTGGGGCGGGATGCATTACTTGGCACCTCCGGGCAGAGCGGAAAGGGCCTTGTCCAGCCAATGGGCAAAGCCCGCACCATCCTGTGCGACAGGCTCCAGATAGGGTGCCAGCACGTCAAATTCCGGCATTTCGTCTTTGGGCCGTGGCGGCAGGTATTTGTTGACGGGCTTTGTTCCCTGTTCGGGCATCAGATCAAAGCCGCCACGTTCGGCGACGAGTTTGGACACGTCGCTCTCCGCATCGCCGAGATCCCCGAAATGCCGCGCGCCCGCGGGGCAGGTGCGCACGCAGGCGGGCTGCCGGTCTTCCTCGGGTAGGTTTTCGTTGTAGATCCGATCCACGCAAAGCGTGCATTTCTTCATCACGCCTTCCTTGGCGTCCAACTCACGTGCACCATAAGGGCAGGCCCAGGCGCAGAGGCCGCAGCCGATGCAGTCGGTTTCGTTGACCAGAACGATGCCATCCTCGGAGCGCTTGTAGCTGGCCCCCGTGGGGCAGACGGTCACGCATGGGGCATCTTCGCAGTGCAGGCATGACTTCGGGAAGTGGATCAGTTGGGCGGCACCCTGATCCGGCTGCACCTCATAGGAATGAACCCGGTTGAGGAAAGTGCCCGACGGGTTCGCGCCATATGGCTCCTGATCAGAGAGCGGTGCACCATAGTTCTCAGTATTCCAGCCTTTGCACGAGACGACACAGGCATGGCAGCCAACACATGTGTCAAGATCAATGACAAGCCCAAGCTTCTTTTCTGATGGCGGCGGGAGTTGGGTCATGACGTGGCCCTTTCGATTTGAGCTGGCGCGTGCTGGCCAATCGGTTGTCTGTTTTCAGGGTCCCAGGTCGCGGCGAACCAGATGAAACTGCCAAGCGTCAGGGTGACAAAGGCGGCGATCAGCAAAAGAGTACGGCGTGTTGTCATGATCGCCCCCGCACTGATGTGGTGCGTGTTAAATGGTGTGAGAAATGCCAGATCATGTTTCCCACGCCAGTTGATCAATCGCGAAATACGCCCATGCCTTTTCATTCACCTTTGCACGGTAGACCATCGGATATCCGGCAAGGAATGCGGCAAGGTCGGTCAGATGCCAAGCCTCGTCCGCGTTCAAAAGTAGCGAAGGCGTGGTCAGGCATGGCCAGCCCTCGGCCTCGCCTTTGGCGCGTGCAAGGTCACTGGCTTTGCGATTGGCGGGTGTGATGTGGGTATCAGGCAGGTTCCAGCCCCACATCCACGAATGTGTCGCCTCAATCCATGATCCAACTAGGCTGAAATCTGCAAAACACCGGCGACCGTCAGAGTTGGTGAAACAAAAAATGCCCTCCTCTGGCAGCATGTCCCAGCGTCCATCTGAACTAAGGCAATTATATTCCGAGTAGCTTTTCTGCGTTGTCGCGCCGACGGTTTCGCAGGCCAACCGAATGGCGGCATCAAATGAGGGGATATCGGGTGACCGGTGATAGTTATCACAATCTGGGCATTTTAGAAAAATACCCTCGCCCTCATACACCTCCGGTTTTTGCCCGGATCTTTTGAACCAGCCGAACATCAGTCTTGGACCTTCCATGCCAAGGCTTCAGGCCCCTTGCCAACGGGTGATTTGATGGCTGGCATCGCCGGTTGCGCCTCGTTCGGTACGGCCGATTTTTCGATCTTCACGCGCAGGTCGAACCAGGCTGCCTGACCGGTGACCGGGTCGGAATTTGCCCAGCGCAGTCCATCACCCTTTTCGGGCAAGAGTTCGTGGATCAGGTGGTTGAGCAGGAACCCTTTCGTAGCTTCCGGCGCGTTTTCGTCCAGCGCCCAGGCTCCTTTGCGTTTGCCGATCGCGTTCCATGTCCAGACCGTGTTTTCGTTCAGGCTCGCCTGATGCGCGACGGGTACCACTATGCTGCCATGGGCAGAAGAGACTTTGGCCCAATCACCGTCTTTGAACCCGTTTGTCTCCCAGATCTTTGTTGGCACGTAGAGCGGGTTGTGCCCGTGGATTTGTCGGAGCCATGCGTTTTGGGTTCCCCAGGAATGATACATCGCCATTGGGCGCTGGGTGAGGGCGTGGATCGGGTATTCTTCCGGATCGACCGCTCCGTCCTCAAATGGTGGGTACCATATCGGCAGCGGGTCCATCGTGGTCTTCAGGCGCTCGCGCAGGTGCTCGGGCGGTTGGCGTTCGCCGATGCCTTCGGCGGCGGCCTGGAACTTGCGCAATGGTTCCACATAAAGCTGGAAGATGTAGGGCTGCACCACATCATAGAACCCCATCCTGACCGCCCAATGCTGATAGGCGGCGTTGAAGGGTTTGTAGAAGGCGGCTTCATCCGGAACATGTTCCATCCAGAAGCCGCCATTCTCGATATAGCGGTCTATCTGGTTGGGGTTGACCTCGCCTCGGCCATGGTCATCGCCGTTGCCCCGGAAGCCTGCGAGCGGCCCGACGCCGGGGCGGCGGATGTGGTTGGTGATGTAGTCGGCGTAGTCCTTGTACTTCGCCGAGCCGTCGTCATTGATGAAACCCGGCATGCCGAGCCGCGCGCCGAGATCGCAGAGAACCGACTGGAAGCCACGCACATCCCGGTCAGGCTCCACCACCGGCCACCGGATGGCGTCGGCAACCGCGTCGCCCTCGCAGATCGGACGGTCGAGAAGCGAGATGCAATCGTGCCGCTCCAGATATGTCGTGTCGGGTAGGATCAGGTCGGCATAGGCCACCATCTCCGACGAATAGGCGTCGGAATAGATGATATGCGGGATCACGTAGTCGCCGTTTTCTTCCTTGTCCGTCAGCATCTTATGGACGCCGCCGGCATTCATCGACGAGTTCCACGACATGTTGGCCATATACATGAAGAGCGTGTCGATTTTGTACGGCACACCCGCATGCGCGTTTGAGATCACCATGTGCATCAGCCCATGGGCCGACATCGGGTTTTCCCAGGAATAGGCCTTGTCGATCCGCTTGGGCGTGCCGTCATCCGCCAAGAGCAGGTCTTCGGGGCCGTTCGTATAGCCCAGATGCGGGCCGTCGAGCGGCGCGCCGGGGGTCACCTTGCCATGCGGCTTGGGGTGCGCCGTTGCAGGTTTGGGGTAGGGCGGTTTGAAACGCATTCCGCCCGGCACCTCGACCGAGCCGAGGATGATCTGCAGCACATGTAGCGCCCGGCAGGTCTGGAAGCCGTTGGAATGGGCCGAGATGCCGCGCATGGCGTGGAATGACACGGGCCGACCGACCATCTTGTCGTGCTTTTTGCCGCGGAAATCGGTCCAGGGTTGGTCGATTTCAATCGCCTCATCAAAGGCGACCCGGGCGAGGTCAGCCGCAATCGCGCGAATGCGCTCGGCGGGGATGCCGCAGCTTTCGGCAACAGCCTCGGGCGCGTATTCGTCCGACAGATAGCGGTCGGCCATCAGGTGAAAGACCGGGCGATGCGTCACACCGGCGGAGCGATAGGTGGCGGCGAGATCCGGCTCGACCCCTTCACCATTCCACGGCGCCAGTTGCCCAGTGCGCCGGTCTATTACCTGCGGCTGACCCTCCGCATCGCGCAGGAACAGGCCATATTGCGGTGAGTTCTCATCTTCGTCGATCAGCACCGACGCATTGGTGAAGCGCGCAAGATAGTCCAGATCGACCTTGCCCGCCTTCATCAGGCAATGGATGAGAGCGAGGATGAACTGCCCGTCCGTTCCTGGCGTGATGCCAACCCAATCATCCGCAACCGCGTTATAGCCCGTGCGGATCGGGTTCACGCCGATCATCCGTGCGCCGCGTGCTTTCAGCCGACCAATGCCCATTTTGATCGGGTTGCTGTCATGGTCCTCGGCCACGCCAAACAGCATGAAAAGCTTCGTGCGCTCCCAATCAGGCTGGCCAAACTCCCAGAACGCGCCGCCCATTGTGTAGATGCCAGCGGCGGCCATGTTGACCGAACAGAACCCGCCATGGGCGGCGAAATTGGGCGTGCCGTAGGCCTGCGCCCAGAAGCCGGTGAAAGACTGCGACTGATCGCGGCCGGTAAAGAAGGCCAGCTTTTCGGGGTGTTTCTCCCGGATGGGCTGCAGCCAATCAACGGCCTGACCCAGCGCCTCTTCCCACGAAATCTCTTCGAACTCTCCCGATCCGCGCGGACCAATCCGCCGCAAGGGCGCGCGCAGCCGTGAGGGCGCGTTGTGCTGCATGATCCCCGCAGAGCCCTTCGCGCAAAGCACACCCTTGTTCACCGGATGATCGCGATTGCCTTCGATATAGGCGACCTTGCCGTCCTTCATATGCACATTGATCCCGCAACGGCAGGCGCACATGTAACAGGTCGTCTTGCGCACCTCGTCCGAGACCTTGGGCGAGGTATCAAGCGGCGGCTGATCAAGTGACATGGGCGAACCTTTCGGGCGGCTATCAGGTGAGGAAGTAAACCCCGGATAGGATGATGCTTGCAATGAAAATGGTCTGGGTGACGATCAGGGCGATGGCCGAACCACCGACGGCCAAGACCTTCTTGAGATTGGTTTTCATGCCCACGGCGGCGATGGCCGTGAGGAGCAACCAGCGCGAGGCTTCGGACAAAAGGTCCGCGATTGTGCCGGGGATCCACCCCAGTGAATTGAGGGTGGCGAGCACAAGGAACCCGATGACAAATGCCGGGATGATCGGCGGGCGCTCACCGCTTTCATCAGGCGTTGCAAAGCTGCGGATCAGAAGGGCGGCGATGATCACGACGGGGGCCAGCAGTGACACGCGGATCAGTTTCACGAGGGTCGCGGTGTCGCCCACATTCTCGGACACCGAGAAACCGGCCCCGACGACCTGCGCCACATCATGGATAGTGCCGCCAAGGAAAACACCGGCGGCCAGATCGTTCAGGCTCAACAGGTTCACGATGATCGGATAGACGATCATGGCGATGGTCGAGAGGACCGTGACGCCCATCACTGTGAACAAGAGACGTTGTTCAGACCGCTCGTCCTTTGGCAAGATCGCGGCGATGGCCAAGGCGGCAGAAGCACCGCAAATCGCCACAGAGCCTGCCGTCAGGAATGAAAACCGCCATTTTGACCCAAAGAACCGGCCCACCAGAAGCCCGAACGCAATCGTCGCGGCCACCGCTCCGATGATCAGCAAGACCAGTGGCAAACCAAGTTGCGCGGTCAGTTCCATGCTGATCCGTGCGCCCAGAAACGCGATCCCCAAACGTAGCAAGGTGCGTGCGGCAAAGCCGACCCCTTCGACCGTTTTGCCCTCTTCCCCCAAAAAGGACAGTGCAATACCCAACAGAAGCGCCAGCAGCATGGCCGGCGTCGCGTAATGCTCGGCCAGCCATTGGGCGGCGATCGCGGTGAGGCCCGCGACCACGACGCCGGGAAACAGCACTTTGCTGCGTGCCGAAATCGCTGCGGGGCTGAGCGACGCGATCATGTGACCTGTGTCCGGATCAGGCTCACCACTGCCAGCGCGCAAAGCAGCGTGAGGCAAAACGGTCGATAGTATTGCGCAAGCCCGGGGATAAAGAGCTTTTGCCCCAAATAGACGCCGATCATCGTGGGTACCGCAAAGATGAGCCCACGCGTGACGCCGGAGAAATCCATAACCCCAAAGATCAACAGGGTGATCATCGAGGTCAGTGAACCGAGAAAGAGAAATAGAACAAGCGAGGCGCGCATCTGGCGGGCGGGTGCGTCGCTTGCCAGCACATACAGCGCCACAACCATACCGCCTACATGGGCAAGACCGCTGACGATCCCGGCGACGATGCCTGTCCCGTAAAGTCCCGGTCTGGTCGCCAGAAACGACAGCTTCAGTTTGCCAAGTTGCGATATGGCCAACACGATGATGATGCTGAGTGCGATCAGCTTGGAGGTCTCAACCGGTAGCGTCACGGTCAGCCAAAGGCCGAGCGGCCAGCCCGCAGTTGAGCCGATGACAAGGCCAATCGCCGTTCCGCGATCTGCTGCGGCCCAGCCTTCCTTGATCATCAAAATCGATGCGCTCAGTTCGAGCCACCAGAGCATGGGCAAAAGCTCAACGGGCGGCAGGATCAGGACTGCCGTTGCCATAATCAATGCGGAGAGTGCGAACCCCGAAAAGCCTCGGACAATCCCCGCCACCAAAACGATCAACGTCAGGATCAGAAACTCCTGCGCGCTGAGATTGGTGAGGGTCAGAAGGCTCTCCATCGTTCAGCGCCCCGCCTCCATCAAGCTGAGCGCGTCACGTGCAATCTGCTTTTCCTCATCAGCGACGACGACATGTACGGGCACATCTCCGAAACAGGCGAGATGCTCCATGATCCGGTCGCGGATCGGTGCCGCGTTTTCGCCGATCCCGCCGGTAAAGGCGACAGCGTCCACACCACCCATCGCCACGATGGCAGACCCTGCGTGGCGCGCCGCCCAGTAGCAGAAATGATCGACCGCGAACTTCGCCGCGTCGTCATCACGCTCCAGCAGGGTTTTCATGTTGTTGTCGCCCGCCAGCGCCTGCAGGCCACTGTCTTTGTTGAGCATCCGGTCCGCCTCGGTCGGGCCGATATCGGTGGCGATGCGCAAAACGGCGGCCCCATCGATATCGCCTGACCGCGTGCCCATCGTCAGACCTGATAGCGGCGAATACCCCATCGAGGTCGCGACGGAGCGTCCTTTGTGAATGGCACAAAGGCTTGCCCCGTTGCCCAGATGCAGGGCCAGCAAGCGGTCGGGCAGGGCATCGCCAAATGCGTGAACCATGTTGGCATAGCTCAGCCCATGAAATCCGTAACGGCGGATGCCAGCAGAGTGCAGCTCAACGGGGATCGCATAGCGGCTGGCGACATTCGGTATGGTCGCGTGAAAGGCCGTGTCAAAGCTGGCATATTGCGGCAAGTCTGGGTGGCTGGCGGCCAGCGCCTCAATCGCGGTCAGGTTGACCGGGTTATGCAGCGGTGCCAGCGGAATGCAGCCGCGGATATCTGTGAGCACATCGGGGGTGATCCGCGACGGTGCTGTTACAATGGTGCCGCCATGCACCACGCGATGCGCCGCGGCGGTGAATGCGCTGTGTCCGGCCTCGGCCAATGCGGCGAGCATCCGTGCCAACGCGTCGGCATGGTCAGCCGTTGTGACCGGCGCCTTTGTGCCGTCCAATGCCAGCACCCCGTCCGTGCCGATATTGCTGATCATGCCATCCGCAATCCGGGTCAGGTCGGGCTGATAAACGCTGACCTTCAGCGAGGAGGAGCCTGCATTGACGACAAGGATCATGATGCCGCCGCCACAACAGCGCCCAATGCGGCTGAACAAATGCGATCCGGGGCCTTCTGGCTGCGCGAGGTCAAGAGAACCGGCACTTTCAGCCCCATGACCAATCCGCCGGCGCAGCAACCCATGCCCAGCACCATCAGCTTGAACAGCGCGTTGCCCGAGGTGATGTTGGGGACGAGCATGATGTCGGCATCGCCCGAGACGTCGGAGGCGTAGTTTTTCAGGTCAGCCGCCTCTCGGCTGAAGATCAGATCAAGCGCCATAGGTCCCTGCACGGTCGCGTTTGGCAGCGCGTCTTTGGCCCAGGCGGCGATTTCAGCCGCTTCCATCGTGTTGGGGACAGATGGGATCGGGTCTTCGGTTGGGGCAAGGATCCCGGCCTTGATATCTGTATCGCCCAGGATCTCGGCCAGACGGATCGCGTGCATCAGACACGCCTTGCGCGTTGCTACATCGGGGTCCACATTCAGCGCGGCATCGGTCAGGAATAGCGGCCGGTCGCTGCCGGGTTTTGTGATGTGAAAGACATGTCCGCAGCGCGTGCCCTTGTCGCGCAGGCCAGCGGCGGAGGGCATCAGGCCTTTCAGAAAGGTGGACGTGTGCACCTGACCTTTCATGATGCTGTCCACCTCGCCCGCCCTCGCGAGCGCCGCGGCGCGCGGCGAAGCCTCGGCATGCGGCGCATGTTCAAGCCGATAGGGCCTGATGTCCCAGCTGATCTTCTCTGCTGCCGTGGCGATTTTGGTGCGGTCGCCGATCAGAACCGGCTCTGCCAGTTCCAGTTCCACTGCTTCGCGCAGACCGCGTAAAGGCACTTCGCTGCCCGCATTCACAAGGGCAACGCGGGGTGTCGGCAGCGCTTGCGCGCGGGACAAAAGGCTTGCAGGGCAATCGGCGGTGTCAGTGGCGAGGAATGGAAATGGGTGGTTCATCAGGTCAGACCTTTCACATGAGCATCGCGCGCATAAGGCCCAGACCGGACAGGATCAGCAACAGCAAAACGGCGAATTTGCGAAAGGTCTCTGGCGGGGTGCGCATGAACTCGCGGCCGCCCAGCCACACGCCGAGGCCGAGGATCGGGAATGCCATTGCAGCGGCCAGCGCCGTGTCCCATGTCACCAAACCGCCCGCCCACATGAGCGGGAGTGTGATCAGATCGAGCCCCGTCAGATAGACGATCATCGTCGCGCGAAAAACGGGTGGTGCAACCGGCTGCGCCGACAGGAATGCGGCAACCGGCAACCCCCCGACGCCTGCGCTGTTGATCGCACCCGAAATTGCGCCGACGCTCGCATGACCGGCCATGCCAATCGGACGTTGCAGTGTCCAACCGGACAGAAGCACCAGCGCCATGAGGCCGACGATCAGCGATACGATCACGCGTACATTCTCGGCACCCGCTGACAGGATCAGCGAGACTGCGACTGGTAATACGAGCGCCGCGCCCACTAGCAAGGCCGAAACACGTCGCCAGTCTATATGACCAGCGATGCCGCGCGCCTGAAAGAGGGTCATGAGCATTTCGCATAAGAACACCACCGGTATCAGCGGCAATGGGTTGGTCACCAGCGCGGCGAAAGCGATGAAAATCGCCGAAAACCCAAAGCCCGAATAGCCACGGACAAAAGCAGCGCCCAGCAAAGCAAAGGCGAGCGCCGCCGCAATGCCGGGGCCAAGGTCGAATGGCAACGATTACTCGGCTGCCATATCGGCCTTGTCGATGCCCGCCACACGCACAGGTTTCTTCATCGCGTCGCGGCGGAAGGGCTCGCCCAGTTCCTGGTTGAGGATGACTTCGATCAGCGTGGTTTTGTTGTTTTCCATCTGATCCTTGATCGCCTGGTTCAGCATCTCGGTCAGCTCGGTCATTGTCCTAGCCTGCACGCCTTTCAGGCCGCAAGCTTCTGCGATCCCCGCATAGGACACTTTCATGTCCAGCTCGGTCCCGACGAAATTGTCGTCAAACCACAGGGTCGAGTTCCGCTTTTCCGCGCCCCATTGGTAGTTGCGGAAGACGATCTGGGTGATGGCAGGCCATTCGTCACGACCGATGGCCGTCAGTTCGTTGACTGCGATGCCGAACGCACCGTCGCCAGCAAAGCCAATCACTGGCACGTCCGGCTGGCCGATCTTGGCACCGACGATTGAGGGCAGACCGTAGCCGCAGGGACCAAAGAGGCCCGGTGCCAGGTACTTCCGACCTGTCGGGAAGCTTGGATAGGCGTTCCCGATGGCGCAGTTATTGCCGATATCGGACGAGATGATCGCGTTTTCGGGCATTGCGGCTTGAATGGCGCGCCATGCCTGACGGGGCGACATCCAGTCGGGGCGGGCGGCACGGGCGCGCTCGTTCCATGTGGTGCCAGGGTCATCCTGCTCGTGATCCAACGACGACAATTCCTGCGCCCAGGCCGATTTGGTCTGCGCGATCATGGCCTTGCGCTCATCACGGCCCGCATCGCCTGCCGTATCGGCCAGCATTTCGGTGATGCCTTTTGCAACCTTCGCCGCATCGCCGACGATGCCGACAGTGACCTTTTTGGTCAGGCCAATCCGGTCGGGGTTGATATCGACCTGAATGACTTTGGCCTCTGTCGGCCAATAATCGATGCCGTATCCGGGGAGGGTGGAGAAGGGGTTGAGACGAGTGCCGAGGGCCAGCACCACATCGGCCTTGCTGATCAACTCCATCCCGGCCTTGGACCCGTTATAACCCAGTGGACCTGCAAAGAGTGGATGGGAACCCGGGAAGGCATCATTGTGCTGATAGCCCACGCAAACGGGTGCATCGAGCTTTTCGGCCAACACTTTCGATGCTTCGATGCCACCTTCGGCAAGGACAACGCCTGCACCGTTCAGGATCACGGGGAACTTCGCTGTCGACAGCAGGTCCGCGGCCTTCGCGATGGAGCTTTCACCGCCGGGGCTGGCCTCAAACTCAATCGGTTCTGGAATTTCGATGTCGACCACTTGCGTCCAGAAGTCACGCGGGATGTTCAGTTGCGCGGGGCCAGAGAGACGCTTCGCCTTGGCGATCACACGGGCCAGCACTTCGCAGACACGGGACGGATCGCGGACCTCTTCCTGATACGCCACACAATCGGCGAACAGGTTCATCTGTTCCATCTCCTGGAACCCACCCTGGCCGATGGTCTTGTTGGCCGCTTGTGGTGTGACCAAGAGGCACGGCGTGTGGTTCCAATAAGCTGTCTTGACCGCCGTCACGAAGTTCGTGATACCCGGGCCATTTTGCGCGATCATCATCGACATTTCACCGGTCGCGCGGGTGTAGCCATCGGCCATCATGCCGGCGGAACCCTCATGTGCGCAGTCCCAGAATGTGATGCCCGCAGCGGGGAAGATGTCGGATATGGGCATCATGGCCGATCCGATAATCCCGAAAGCGTGCCGGATCCCGTGGGCCTGTAGTGTTTTGACAAAAGCCTCTTCGGTGGTCATCTTCATGGATGCGATCCTCCCCAGTTAATACGATGATTGACCGCACGTCATGCGGCTTGCAGCTTGGCTCGGAAACTAGAAAGAGTTGCTGTGGATCGTTAGGTCCAATTAGTGATATGCTTTATGGCCAGAGTGATAATTTTTGATACCAGAAGTCTCAAAAATCAGCCATATCGGATTGCGTCGCCCAGCAGACGGATCCCTTCCGGGATGCGCGATGCGGGGATCGAGGAATAGGCGAGGCGCAGATAGTTTTTCGGCGGTTCACTTGCCGCGAAGAACGGAGCGCCCGGTTCGGCAAGAACGCTGTCATGGCGCAGTTTTTCGGCCAAAATCGTCGTGTCGACATCTTCCGGTGCGCGCAGCCATACCGATGATCCGCCATAGGTCCCCTGACCCGCCACGGTCAGATCCTGATTGCGCAGTGAATCCTCCATGACCTGCCGCCGCTCATGATACGCCTTGCTCATCCGGCGGATCAGCGCGTCATAATGTCCAAGGGACAGGTAATAGGCGACCGTGCGCTGGATATGCCCCGGCGGGTGCCGCAGGACTGTGGCACGCAGCGCCCGCGCCTCTCGGATAAAGGGGGCAGGGCCAACCAGATAGCCAAGGCGCAGCCCCGGAAACAGCGACTTCGAGAATGACCCGACATAGATCACCCGGCCATTGTCATCGAGCGATTTGAGCGATGGTGACGGAGATTTGAGAAATGACATCTCGAACTCGTAATCATCCTCGACGATCAGGAAATCCTGCGCCTCGGCCTTTTGCAAAAGCGCCTGGCGGCGCGACAATGGCATCGTTGCGGTGGTGGGGCATTGATGGCTGGGTGTGGTGAAGACCACGTCAGTGTCAGCGGGCAGCGCCTCAGGTGGCAGCCCGTCCCTATCGACCCGCACCATGCTCAGCTGGCAGCGCGATTGGGTCAGGATGTTGCGCAGGGCCGGATAGCAGGGATCCTCAATCGTGGCCCGTCTGCGGCTGTTGAGCAGCACCTGTGCTGACAGCCAAAGCGCATTCTGCGCGCCCATGGTCACCAGAATTTCATCGCTATTGGCCAGAATGCCCCGCCGAGGGAGGGTCTGTCTAGCGATGAACTCAACCAGTTGTGGGTCGTCACCGTCGAAGTAATCCGCCGTCAGCGCGCCAAAATCGCGCATGCCCAAGGCGCGCAGGGCGCAAAGCCGCCAATTGGCGCTGTCAAAAAGCGTCTTGTCGGCCTGTCCGTAGATGAACGGATAGCGAAAGCTGGCCCAATCGGCTGGCTTGTCGAGGCTGAGGCCCGGCGTGAACCGTTGCCCAATCGCCCGGCTCCAGTCGACTGTTCCTATTGTGGCACGCTGGGCCGGAAATGCGGGCGGTTCCGGCGCGTTTTCAGAGACGAAATAGCCCGACCGCCCGCGCGAGCGCAGGTAATCATCCGCGACCAGCTCGGTATAGGCCAGTGTCACGGTGATCCGGCTGACACCCAGATGTGCGGCCATCTTGCGCGAGGATGGCAGGCGTTCGCCGGGCCGAAAACGACCAGCCAGAATACCTTGCGCAATCATCTGCTGAATGCGCGCCTGCAACGTGCCCTCACCCGAGGGATCAAGAAAGAAGGTTTCGACAGAGATCGACATGGTCTGGCCTTAACTGCGTGCCAGACTGGATATAATACGCCAGCAATGCAAGGCATCACCGGCGTATTGCTTTATCTACCCCAGAACGCGGGTGATCGCCTGATCCACCGCATCGGTCACGTGGTCCAGATCATCCGTGGTCGCGATCAGGGCCGGTGCGAACAACAACGTGTTGTTGTATCCGGGCAGCGAGCGGTTCGTCGCCCCAATAATGACGCCCTGCGCCATGCAATCGGCAACAATCGCCATCGCGTGCTTTTCATCGATGGGTTCCTTGGTTTCGCGGTCCTTGACCAGTTCGATCCCCGCGAAAAGGCCCATGCCGCGGATGTCACCGACCCAAGCATGTTTATCCATCAGTTCCGACAGATTACCCATCAGGTGCTCACCCATCGCGGCGGAATTGCCCAGCAGGTCTTCCTCTTCAATGATCTTCATGTTCTCGATGGCCGCAGCGGGGCCACCGGTGCAGCCGCCAAAAGTCGAGATATCGCGGAAATAGCTCATCTTGTCGGTGTCGTCCTTGAACATCTCAAAGACCCGGTCGGTCGTGACACAGCACGAAATCGCAGCATAGCCAGAGGCGACACCCTTGGCCATCGTCACGATGTCGGGCTGCACACCAAATTGCTGATAGCCGAACCATGTGCCGGTGCGACCGAGCCCGCAAACGACCTCATCAATATGCAATAAGATATCGTATTTGCGGCAGATCTCCTGCACACGCTCCCAATAGCCCTTGGGCGGCACGATGATCCCGCCACCCGCTGTGATCGGCTCAAGACACAGTGCGCCGATCGTGTCGGGACCTTCGGCGAGGATCACATCTTCGATGGCCTGCGCGGCCTTGGCGCCATATTCTTCGCCCGTTGATCCGTCTTGCGACCGATATTCGAGGCAATGCGGCACCCGCACAAAGCCAGGGGCGAAGGGTCCATATTGCGCGTTGCGCTCGTCCTGGCCACCCGCAGACATCGCGGCGATGGTGGAGCCGTGATAATCACGCTCGCGATAAAGGATCTTTTGCTTCTTGCCGCCATAATGCTTGTGGCTGATCTGGCGGACCATCTTGAACGCCTTCTCATTCGCCTCAGAGCCTGAATTGGCATAGTACACACGGTCCATGCCCGGCATCTTGTCCATCAGCATCTCGGCAAACTGCGCACCAGGGATCGACCCTGCCGTGCCGCCGAAAAAGCACATCTTGGTCACCTGCTCGGCGATGGCCTTGCCGATGCGCTCGCGACCGTACCCCACATTCACGGTCCAGACCCCGCCCGAGACGGCGTCGACATGCTCTTTCCCCTTGATGTCCCAAACGCGCAGGCCCTTGCCCTCGACGATGATCCGGGGATCGGTCGTCTCGAACGGTTTGTGCTGGATCAGATGATGCCACACATGGGCGCGGTCAGCCTCGACCACATGTTCGGGATCATTTGCGAAGTGTTGCGTGTCCATATCCAATGCTCCTGCAAGAAAATCAGCGGCGGCGCGAATCCTCGCAAGTATACCGCATTTCGCATCAGCTTGCCTCTACGGCAGACAGAGACAATAGGGCCAGGCGCAAGGCATGTTTAGGTCCAAACAGGCGCCGCCCGCACCGGGACATGCTGGATCCTAGCGATTGCACCTTGACCTTCCCGTCACTGGAACCCCTATCTGGGACGCAGAGGTGCATGATGGCTCAGACAGCTGACTTGAAATTTGACGTTCAGGGGATGAATTGCGGTTCATGCGTTGGCCGTGTGGAAGCGGCCTTGCGCAAGACACCCGGCGTGATCGCGGCGAATGTCAATCTGGCCAGCGGCGTCGCGACCGTCACGACGACGGGCGACCATGCAGCACCGCTCAGGTCGATGGCCGAGATCGGCTATGCGGCGTCGCCTGTTGAAACGGTGACGGACAAAACCGAAGCACAGGATGCCGAGACGGAAATCGCGCTGCAGCGTTTTCGGTTGGCGGCGATCCTGACCTTGCCGGTCTTCGTGCTTGAGATGGGCGGGCATCTGTTCGCTAGCCTGCATCACCTGATCGCGCGCACCATCGGGATGGAGGTCAGTTGGAACATTCAGTTCGTCCTGACCCTGCTGGTGCTCGTTTCTCCGGGGCGCGTGTTCTTCGAAAAAGGCGTGCCATCTCTGATCAAACGCGCGCCTGATATGAACGCGCTGGTGGTGCTGGGGGCAGGGGCTGCTTTTCTGTTTTCGACGGTCGCGCTTTTTGCGCCGGGATTGCTACCAGCCGCCGCGCGTGCCGTGTATTTCGAGGCGGCAGCGGTGATCGTCACACTCATCCTGCTCGGCCGCTGGCTTGAGGCGCGGGCCAAGGGTCGAACGGGTGCGGCAATCAAGCGCCTTTTGGGGCTGCGTCCCACGACCGCGCGCCTTGTCCGCGAGGGGCAGGAGACTGACATCCCGCTGGCCGCGGTTGTGGTGGGCGATGTCCTGCGAGCCCGTCCCGGCGAGCGCATCCCGACCGATGGAGAACTCGTCGAGGGCCATGCCTTTGTCGATGAAAGCATGATCACGGGTGAGCCTGTCGCCGTTGAGAAATCTCCCGGCGATCCGCTGGTTGGCGGCACGGTCAATGGCACTGCTGTAATTCTCATGCGCGCAACGGCCATTGGTGAAGAAACGATGCTTGCCCGCATCATCGCGATGGTGGCGGACGCCCAAGGCGCGCGTCTTCCGGTGCAGGATATCGTGAACCGGATCACGGCCTGGTTTGTGCCCGCCGTGATGGTGCTTGCCGTTGCCACGGTGCTCTTCTGGCTGGTCTTAGGGCCCGACCCGGTTCTGTCCTACGCGTTGGTGGCAGGTGTCTCTGTCCTGATCATCGCCTGCCCCTGCGCGATGGGTCTGGCCACGCCGATGTCGATCATGGTCGGCACCGGACGCGCGGCGGATCTCGGCGTGCTGTTCCGCCAAGGTGATGCGTTACAGGCCCTAGAGGGTGTTGATGTGGTCGCCTTTGACAAGACCGGGACATTGACGAAGGGCGAACCCGTGGTGGCGCACATCGCGGCGCTGGAAGGCGATCAATCCAGCATGCTGCGTCTTGTTGCAGCGGTTGAGGCGCAATCGGAGCATCCGCTGGCGCAGGCCATCTTGGCAGAGGCAACGGGTCCATTGCCGGATGCGAAAGATGTCACCGCTATTCCGGGTCATGGTTTGCGCGGGCAAGTTGAGGGCCATGTCGTGCTGGTTGGCAATGCTGCGCTGTTGCAACGCCACGACATTGATCCGTCACAGCTTGCGCAGATGGCAGAAGAGGCCGCCTCAGCTGGCCAAACCCCCGTCTATGTCGCGATTGATGAGCGCGCTGTGGGCGTTATCGCGATTGCGGACAGCTTGCGCGACAGTGCTGCTGGTACGGTAACGGCGCTGCGCGAGATGGGGCGCGATGTCGTCCTTGTCACCGGCGACACGCGGGCGGCGGGTCTAGCGATTGGTGAGAGGTTGGGTGTCAGCGATGTGGTGGCCGAGGTCTTGCCAGAAGGGAAGGTGGACGCCATCCGCGCACTGCAGGCGGCAGGCAAAAAGGTCGCTTTCGTCGGTGACGGCATCAATGACGCGCCGGTTCTGGCGACAGCGGATGTAGGTATCGCTCTGGGCACCGGAACGGATGTGGCGGTGGAAAGCGCGGATGTCGTGCTGATGTCGGGCGACCCGTTTGGCGTGGTCAAAGCGATCCGCATCAGCCGGGCTACGCTGCGAAATATCTGGCAGAACCTTGGCTGGGCCTTTGGATACAACGTGCTCCTGATCCCGGTTGCGGCGGGTATCCTTTTCCCGATCTGGGGTATCTTGTTGTCCCCCGCACTTGCGGCAGGGGCGATGGCGCTCTCGAGCGTGTTGGTCGTGACCAATGCCCTGCGTCTGCGGAAGGTGGGCGCATGAATATCTCGGATGTTGCAGAGCAAACCGGATTGCCCGCCAAGACGATCCGGTATTATGAGGAAATTGGGCTCGTCACGCCGCAGCGTAGCGCCAACGGATACCGCGTTTTTGCCGAAAGCGACGCGCATAAGTTGACGTTTCTCGCGCGAGCGCGGAACTTGGGTTTTTCGATCGAAGATTGCCGCAATCTGCTCGCCCTGTGGGAGGATCGCAGCCGCGCGAGCGCGGATGTGCGCAGGATCGCAGCACAGCATCTGGATGATATTGAGCGCAGAATCAATGACTTAGCGGCGATGCGCGATACCTTGTCCGACCTTGTGCAGAAATGCAGCGGAGATGATCGGCCCGACTGCCCGATCCTCGCCGATTTGGCGGGGTCATGAAATTGTCCTGATCCCGCCTTTGGGTGGTAAAGATTCCCTTTCATCAACGCACCAGAACAACAAGAGGCGTGTGATGACGGTTTTGAAATCCCTTTGTTTTGGACTTGTGGTGATGATGGTTCTGGCCGCTGTGATCCTGCCGGAAGATGCGCAAAAGGCCATGGTCATCGATATGATCGGCAAGGGAGTTTTCGTCAGCTTCGGGCTTTTGTTTACCGGATACGTGCTTCGTTTTTTGCGCTGGCGGTCGGCTAAACCTACGCCGCAACCAGAAGTGCGGGTGAGCGGTCAGGCGGTTATCGTGGATGGCGCCAATGTCATGACGTGGGGTGGTCAGCCATCGGTCGAGGTTCTTTCCAAAGTATTGAAAGAATTGAATTATCGTGGTTTGAGCCCGGTTGTTTATTTCGATGATGAAGCGGCGCGGAAGCTAACTGGCAAGCGCATGCGCCCCGCCGCGATGGCCGCGGAACTGGGCCTGCCGCAAGAGCAGATCGTCTTTGCGCCCAAGCGAATGACGGCGGATGAGGTGCTGCTCGAACACGCAGTCAACGACAATCTGCGCGTCGTTACCAATGACACATTCGGCGATCTGGCACAGAAGTTCCCAAAGGTCGCCGAGGCCGGCTTCCTCATCAAGGGGATGTGGAAAGGCGGCAATGTGATCCTTCTTGGGCTGGGCCGGTCGTCGCCGGTCTAATGGCTCATTAACACAGGGATTGTTGCGCGCGACGCGATCTCTTGCGTAACGCCGCCGATCAGCCCTTCGCGTAAGGGTGAATGTTCATAGGCGCCCATGACCAGCAGACCGGCGCCGACACTTTCGCAATGATCCATCAGTGTGTGTGCGATTGAGCGGCTGTCACGGGTGAGCTCGGTCAGAGTGACGCGCAGGTCGTGGCGTTCGAAGAACTGCGCGATGTCGAATTCGGGCAAGGTTTGTGCGAAAGGGAGTCGCCCGACTGAGACGATTTCGATCTTGTCGCTCGTGTCCAGAATTTGCATCGCATCGGCGAGCGCCCGTGCAGCGGCACGGCCCCCATCCCACGCGATGACAATATGACGCCCCGTCAGCGCGCCACTATAGTCAGCGGGGAAGCTGATCACAGGCCTGCCGCTGTCGAGCGTGACCCGTTCGGGGTGGATTTCCAGATGCTCTTGTCCGTAGGCCGGATCTTCATGCATGCCCAGCACGGTTACATCGTAAAGCCGGGCGTAAGCGGCAAGGGTGCGGTGGACCGGGCCCTTGTTTTCGATCCAGTGCCGTTTGTCTTCAGGGATGTCGGCGCAGCGTTCCATGAATTTGTCGCGGATCATCTGGATGGCCTGCGTGTCGATCTCCAGAATGGCGTCCTGAACCATTTGCGGCATCCAGGGCTGGATGCGACCGGCGAGGTTTGAATCGCCGTACGCAAAAAGGCAGGTCAGATGCGCGTCATAATGCTTTTGCATCGCGATGGCGCCTTGCAGCGCCGCATCCGCGCTCGGTAGGCCGTTATAGGCCACGAGGATGTTCTTGATGCTCATCCGTAAAGTCCAGCGGAGCGTCCGCGCAGTTGGATGAGCGCCAGCACAGTGTCGATTGTGGGTGTGGGCGTGTCGGTGACGCGGCCGAGTTCCTGTACCGATCCGACCAGTGCGTCGATCTCCATCGGGCGGCCTGCGTCGAGGTCTTGCAGCATGGAGGTGCGGTGGGCGCCGACGTCGGCACCGCCATCGATGCGGCGGTCGACGTCGATAGGGAACTTCACGCCGAGCTTCTCGGCGATCTCCTGTGCCTCGACCATCATGCCGCGTGCGACGGCGCGCGTGCCGGGGTCTGTGCAGAGGACGTCGAGCGTGGCATGTGTGAGCGCGGAGATCGGGTTGAAGGAGAGATTACCCCAGAGTTTGACCCAGATTTCGTCCCGCAGGCGCGGCCTGACAGGGGCTTTGAGGCCAGCGGCGGAGAGCGCTTTGGACAGCGCCATCGCCCGGTCGGATTTGCCGCCATCGGGCTCACCAAGGCTGAACCGGTTGCCTTCGATATGTTTGATCGTGCCGGGTTCAGAGACTTCCGCCGCCGGATAGACCACGCACCCCAGCACACGATCGGGGCCGAACCCGTCCCACTGCGCGTTGCCGGGGTCGACGCTTTCGAGGCGCGTGCCTTCGAGGTCGGTCCCGATCTTGTGGAAGTACCACCAGGGCACGCCGTTCACACCGCTGACGATGGTTGTGTCGTCATCGATGAGCGGCTGCATCTTGTCCACGATGGGTGGGACGGAATGCGCCTTGAGCGTGACGATCACATAATCCTGTGGGCCGAGGTCAGCCGGGTTGTCGCTGGCCGTGACCGTGACGGTGACCGGGTCCTGATCTTCTTCGATCAGGGTCAGGCCCTTGTCTTTCATGGCCGCCAGATGCGGGCCGCGTGCGACGAGGCTGACATCTGCGCCAGCCTGAGCCAATTTCACGCCCATATAGCCGCCGATGGCGCCTGCGCCGAAAATACAGATCTTCATTTTATGCGCTTTCCACCAGCCCGAGTTTTTCGGCTAGGCCGATGCGTTGCATCTTGCCGGTCGCACCTTTGGGGATTTCGTCCATGATGACGACTTTGCGCGGCACCTTGAAATCCGCCATGCGTTCGGCGGCGAAGGCGCGGATGTCTTTTTCCGTCGCCTCCGAGCCTTCGGTCAGGACGATGGCGGCGGCGACTTCTTCGCCCAGTTTGGGGTGCGGCAGGGCGAAGGTGACAACCTGCGCGACGTCAGGGTGGTCGAGCAGGACGCCATCCACCTCCAGCGGGCTGATCTTTTCGCCGCCGCGGTTGATGATCTCTTTCAGGCGACCGGTGAGGTGCAGGTAGCCTTCGTCATCGAACGCCCCCTGATCGCCGGTGCGGAACCAGCGGGCGCCCTCGGCCTCAAAGAAGTTCTTCGCATTGGCGTCAGGATTGGATTCGTAGCCGGGTGTGACGTTGGGGCCGGAGATGACGACCTCTCCCGTCCCCTCGATCAGCGCATTATCCGTCTCATGCGCGATGCGGATCGCGGGGCCTGCGGGCATGCCGACGGCACCGGGTTTCTGACGTCCGGCGCTGAGCGGGTTGCAGGCCATCTGGTGGGCGGCTTCGGTCATGCCATAGGCTTCGACGACCGGGGCGTTGAAGGTCTCATTGAGCGCGACCATGACCTGCGCGGGCAGGGAGGCGGAGGAAGAACGGAGGAACCGCAAGGGGTTCGCGGCGATGATTTCGGCGTTGCGACTTGCGCGGCTGAGGATCGCCTGATGCATCGTGGGGACGGCGGTGTACCAGGTGGGCTGCGCTTCTTTCATCCAGGGGAAGAATTGCAGGGCGTTGAAGCCGGGCGCGCACCAGATCGATGCTCCAGCGGCGAGGGAGGCCGCAACGGCCGCGATCAGGCCGTGGATGTGGAAGAGTGGCATCACGTTCAGGCAGCGGTCGGCGTTCGTGAGTTCCAGCGAGGCGCGGATATGCTCGGCGGAGGCTGCCACGTTCGATTGCAGCAGTGGGACGATCTTGGGCCGCGATGTCGTGCCGGAAGTGTGCAGGATCAGGGCAACGTTGTCGGCGGTTGGCGCGTCAGTGCTGGCGCTGCCGGTCGCGTCTGAGGTGAGGGTGAAATGGCCGGCGGGCGCGCCTTCGGCCACGTGCAGCCGGATGATGGCCATGCCTGCCTTGGCGGCGGCGGCCACTGCGGGGCCATCGTCTTCGGCAGTCACGACAAGCGCCTTCGCCTGCAGATCTGAGAGGTAGAAATCATACTCCTCTTCCCGGTAGGCGGGGTTCAGCGGCGCGGTCGTGGCGGTTTGCGCAATGGTGATGAAGGCCGTCGCCATTTCTGGCCCGTTGGGCAGAACGATGGCCACACGGTCACTGGCGCCAATCCCCATGCCATGCAGGGCACCCATGACGTCGCAACTCAGTTCACGCAGGCCGTCGTAATCCAGCCAGGGCCGTCCGGGGGCGCCGATGGCAGGGCTGTCGCCCCGGTGACCGGTTAAAAGTGCGCTCATCGTTGTGTGCATTGGGGTATTCCTATCTTATTCAGCCGGGTTTCCGGCGGTCGTTTTGGGGCGCATCCGGCGGCGCAGGACATTGAGCAAGGGCAACAGGAAGAAAATCACGCTTAACGCAATGAAGGTAGCGGAAAGCGGACGTTCGACAAATGCCAGCACATTACCTTGCTCAGAAATCAGGGTCTGGCGGAAGCTACGCTCCATCAGCGGGCCAAGGACGAGGGCCAGAACCAGTGGTGCCATCGGGTAGTCGGCCTTGCGGAGGAAGTAGCCCACAACGCCGAAGCCTACGATCAGCCAGACATCGTGCAGCTTCTGGCTGGGTGCGAAACCGCCTACGAGGCAGAGGATTAGCACGATGGCGCAAAGCACCGTGAACGGCATGCGCAGGGCCCAGACAAAGATCGGGATCAGCGCGAGGTTCACAAGCACCGCCGCGAGGTTTGCGGTGTAAAGGGATGAGATCAGGCCCCAGACGAAATCGGGTTGGTCGATGAAGAGCATCGGTCCGGGCACAAGTCCCCACATCACCATGCCGCCCAAGAGGAGGGCTGTTGTGGGCGATCCGGGAATGCCGAGTGTCAACATTGGCAACAATGATCCTGTTGAGGCCGCATTGTTCGCCGTTTCGGGGGCGGCAACCCCTTCGATATTGCCTTTTCCGAAGGTGGCAGAGGTTTTTGAGGTCAGTTTGGCCAGTCCGTAGGCCATCAACGCGGCCGGGGTGGCCCCTGCTGCAGGCAGCATGCCGACAAAGAAGCCCATGAAGGACCCAAAGCTCATGGTCCGCCAGAGCTTGTTCATTTCCTTGAAGCCGTATTTCAGCTCTTTGAACGTGATCTTTGCGGGGGTCACGGATGGGGCGGATTTGGATGTCTCGATCGTGTAAAGGATTTCGCCAACGCCATAGATCCCGATCGCAAGCACAAGGAAGCTGATACCGGCATAGAAGCCGGGCTGATCGAAAAAGATCAGCCTTGGCTGGCCAGAGATCAGGTCAAGGCCGACCGTCGACAGGACCAGCCCCAGACAAATCATGATGATGGTCTTCAGGACGTCATCGCCACCAAGGCCGACAAAGGTGGTGAAGGCCAGCAGGACGAGGGCGAATTCTTCCGGTGGGCCAAAGGCGAGCGCAACGTCAGCCAATGGCGCTGCAAAAAGCGTGAAGAGGACCACGGAGATCGTCCCGCCCACAAAGGAGGCCGTCGCGGCGGCAATCAGGGCGAGGCCTGCCTTGCCCTGTTGCGCCATCGGTCGCCCGTCAAAGGTGGTGGCAACGGCCGTAGAGGCACCGGGTATGCCGAGCAGGATCGAACTGATCGCCCCGCCATACATCGCGCCGTAATAGATCGCGGCGAGCAGGATGATGGCCGATGAGGGCGGTACGATGAAGGTGAGCGGCAGCACGATGGCCACACCGTTGACCGAACCAAGGCCCGGCATGGCCCCGATAAAGAGGCCCGCCGTGACGCCGAGGATCACGATCATCAGGTTCAGTGGTGACAGGGAGGTGGCAAAGCCGTCTGCGAGATGTCCAAGGAGTTCCATGCGCGCCGCCCCTTAGAAGAAGTAAGCGTAAAGCGGCACGAAAAGCGGCTGCGTCAGCCCCTTCGGCAGCAGGATTTTCAGCGTCACCTCGAAAAACATGAACAGAAAGATCGGCGTACCGATGGTCACGCAGATTGTCAGAAGCCAGCTGTGCTTGCCAAAGATCTTCAGGTACCAGAACAGGAAGAGCGGCAGCACGATGTAAGCGCCGAGCCACGACATGAGGGCAACCGTGACGGTCAATGCGATAACCACGCTGACAACGGAGCCGAGTGTTTCGGTATCGAAAAACGCGCCGGTATCGGGGATGGCCCCGCGGAAGGACCTGATCAGAATACCTGCCGCGCAGATAAACATGATGGCTGACAGCCAGAACGGAAATGCGCCACCGCCCGGACCGCCCGTCATCCCGTTCCAGCCGATGGGCAGCGCGTAGGCGTGCCACATGAAGTAAGCGGACAGGGCCATCAGGCCCACGGCGATTAGACGGTCAGCCAGCAGCATGAGGTGTCTCGTTTCTTGGCAGTATTCTTGAAATGGGCATGGCGCGAGGGACGCCATGCCCGCTTGGGAGGGGAAGGATTAAGAGCCTTCGCCCATCGTGTTCAGAAGGTCGGCGTGCTTCTCGCGCTCTTCGAGGAAGTAGGCCTGCAGTTCTTCACCCGTCAGGAAGTCCGCCATCAGGGCCTTTTCCTGTGTGTAAGTCTGCCACTCTTCGGAAGCGCTCAGATTCTCGAACATTTCCGTGTAGTACGCCACGGCCTCTGGTGCCATGCCAGCAGGAGCCACGAAGGACCGCTGCATCCAGTAAACCAGATCATGACCAAGCTCACCCATGGTTGGTGTGTCGGGCAGCGCCGGAATGCGCTCTGGCGTGAAGGCCGCAATCGGGCGCACCTGTCCAGCCTGGTAGAAGCCCAGAGCCTCGGACGGGTTGTTTACGGAAGAGTCGATATGACCACCCACAAGGTTGCGGGCCACATCACCACCGCCGGAGAATGGTACATAGGTCACCGAGATGCCGAATTCGTTTTCAAGCATCGCTGTGACAAGGCTGTCTTCCTGACCTGTCCCTGTGCCGCCCATTTTCCAGGTGCCGCCGGAGGCTTGCACTGCTGCAACATAGTCTTCCAGCGTTTCAATATCGCTGTCGGCATTCACCCAAAGCACGAATGTGTCCAAGGCCATGCGGGCAATTGGTGTGAATTCCTCGATATCGACGCCAATATCGTTGCGCAAAGGCGTTGTGTAATAGCTGTTCAGCGTTGCCATGATGAGGTGGTTTTCACCTTCGTTATCGGCAAGATAGCGCAGTGCTTCAGCACCTGAACCGCCGCCCTTGTTCACGGGCAGAATGGGCATTGTTGACAGGTTTTCTTTTTGGATGATGGACTGGAACAAGCGTGCAAGCCGGTCAGCACCACCACCTGTGCCTGCCATGATGACCATTTCGACAGGACGTTCAGGCGTCCACCCTTCGGCCGCGGCTGGCGCTGCAGACAGAAGGCCGAGTGATGCAGCAGCAGCAATGGCGAAACGACGGGTGATTGGATAAGTCATATTGTTACTCCCTTAGACTTCAGAGGCGAGTAGCAGAAATACGAATCAATCAGGAATAATGAGAAACAACGCCTCTACAGAATTGAAGCTAGGCCGCAGCAGCAAAACTTCACCAAAAATAGCGTTCATCTGTTAATTGTTGCGTCTACAATCAGAAGTATTGTAATGTTGTAAACATGACAAAAACGCTTGTTGGCCCGCAATTGCGGCAGTTACGTAGATCTTACAACCAAACACAGGCGGAAATGGCGCGCAACCTGAACGTGAGTGCGTCTTATGTTAATCTGCTTGAGAATAATCAACGTAGCCTTTCGGTGAAGGTTCTGCTTGCGCTGACAGAATCATATGGCGTCGATTGGCGTGCTTTGGTGAATGATCACAGCGCGACGCAACTGGCCGATTTGCGTGCGGCTGTCCGGGACCCGGCCCTGTCGACCGACCGCCCGGATTTGCAGGAACTGCGCGCCGCACTTGATCACGCGCCACGCCTGGTGGCGCAATTTCTTGAACTGCATCAAAACCACCGGGCCATGCTTGGCAACCTGCAGCACATGCATCAGCCCGGCGCACGGTCAGATCTGCTCGCCACGTCGGCAGAAGCCGCCATCCACGATTTTTTCCGCCAGAACAGCAACCATTTTCCCGCGCTCGAAGCCGCGGCTGACACGGCTCGCAATGCGATCGGAGGCGCGCGCGACGATATATATGCAAACCTGAAGATGTACCTGCATGACCGGTATCACATCGATGTTGCCGTCAAATCGTATGATGAGATGCCAGATACGCTGCGCATCTTTGATCGCAAACGCGGGGTCGTCACCCTGTCGGAGATGTTGGACCCGATTAATCGCTGTTTTCAGTTGGCCCATATCGTGGCGCTGGTCAGCTGTGCTCATCTGCTTGATGATCTGGTAGCTACATTTGGCCCGGCCTCAGAAGCGGGGCGCGCGCGGTGCCGTGTGGAACTGGCCAACTATTTTGCTGCCGCCGTGTTGATGCCCTACGATCCGTTCCTCAGCCAGGCGGCATCATGCCGCTATGATGTGGATCGTATCGCGGCAGCCTTTGGCGTGACCTTTGAGATGGCGTGCCAGCGTTTGACGACCTTGCAGCGGCAAGGGGCGCAAGGCGTGCCATTCTTCTTCTTGCGCATTGATGAGGCGGGCAACGTCACCAAACGGTTCAACGCGACCCCCTTTACACTGGCCGAACAGGGCGGGTCTTGTCCTGTCTGGAACATTCACACGGCCTTTGCGGCACCCGGGACGATTGTGACCCAGTTTGTCGAGCTGCCTGATTCCGGCCAATTCTTTACCTTCAGTCGCACTACGGATCGTCCGCGCATGGATCGCAGGACGGCGCATCGCCGCCTCGTTGTCGCACTTGGCTGTGAGCGGGCGCATGTCAAACGTGTCGGCTATGCCGATCCGTTTGATCTGAGCGATGAGACGCAGATCGCCAAGATCGGAATTAACTGCCACATTTGCCCGCGCCAGGCCTGTGCGCAGCGTGCGCATGAGCCCTTACATGTGCATTTGCCAGTCGATGCCAATCGGCGCGGCTCGACCCGATACGAAAGCTGAGTTCTGCCGCCCCGCCCGTGCATCAATTGTTGCTGACTGACGAGTTCTGTGGCATGACGAGATCAAAGCTACTGAACGAAAGAGTTTAGATCGTGACCGACTACACCGCCCGCCGCACCATGATGGTTGATACGCAGGTGCGTCCTTCGGACGTCACGAAGTTTCCGATCATTGATGCGATGCTGTCGGTGCCACGCGAACCCTTCGTTCCCGATCGCCTGCGCGAGGCAGCTTATATCGGCGAAAACCTCGATATCGGCGGTGAACGGGTCCTGCTTGAGCCGCGGACATTGGCAAAGATGCTGGACGCCTTGGATATCCAGCCGACCGAGGTCGGTCTCGATATTGCATGCGGGCTTGGTTACTCCACGGCGCTTCTGGCCCGTCTTTGTGACTTTGTTGTCGCTGTTGAGGATGATGCAGGCCGTGCAGAAGAGGCGCAGGCGCTCTTGTCCGAACACGGGGTTGATAATGCAGCCGTTATGCACGGCCCCCTTGCAGAGGGCGCGGCAAAGTCTGGCCCCTATGATGTGATCATTATTCAGGGCGGTGTGGCCGAAGTACCCGCTGCTTTAGAAGATCAGTTACGTGAAGGCGGTCGGATCGCCTGTGTTTTTGCGGAAGGGACATTGGGTGTCGTCCGCATCGGTTACAAGCTTGATGGTGTGGTCAACTGGCGCTTTAGCTTCAATGCAAGCGCGCCAGTCTTACCGGGTTTCGAAAAACAGGACGTATTTGCGCTCTAGGTCATCCACTTTGCGTGTTGGTACGTTTCAATAACAACGATGTAGGTGAGAGCAGAACATGATGAAACGGACCGGACTTGCGGCGGCGGCCATTGTCGCATCGCTCCTATCAGCTTCGATGACCAAGGCAGAGACGCTGGCTGACGCGCTGACGTCTGCTTACAACAATTCAGGCCTTTTGGAACAGAACCAGGCCCTGCTGCGCGCGGCAGATGAAGACGTCGCACAAGCAGTTGCCGCTACGCTGCCGGTTGTGGATTGGTCGCTGCAGGCCAATCGCACTTGGAACAATTCGCAGCCTTCGGGTGATTTCGCCGTTGTGAATTCGCGGACGTTACAATTCAACGCTGCGATGACGCTTTACGATTTTGGCGCGAACGCCTTTGCAATCGAATCCCAAAAAGAGATTGTGCTCAGCACCCGCCAGACCTTGCGCGGGATCGAGCAGGATGTGCTTCTGAACGCGGTGCAGGCCTACGTGAACGTGCTGCGGGATCGTGAATTTGTTGAGCTTCGTCAGAACAACGTGCGCCTGATCACCCAGGAACTTCGCGCCGCCCAGGACCGGTTTGATGTTGGCGAAGTCACCCGGACCGATGTGGCATTGGCTGAGGCGCGTCTTGCATCGGCACGCAGCCAATTGGCAAGCGCTGAAGGCACGCTGGCTATTTCAATCGAAGGTTTCCGGGTGGCCGTTGGTCGCGCGCCGGGAACGGTTTCCGCCGTGAGCCCTGCACCAGTGTCGCGCAGTTTGGCGGACGCGCGCGCCTTTGCGGTGCGCAACAATCCGAGCGTGCTTGAGGTACAGCACAGCGTCGCTGCAGCGGAACTGGGCATTCGCCGTGCAGAGGCCGCGCTGGGGCCGCGTGTGTCGCTGAATAGCTTTGTCGCCACTGACCAGGATTCCAATGAAACCGTGCAACTCGGTGTTAATGTCGGGCAGACGATTTATAGCGGCGGTGCGTTGACCAGTCAGATCCGACAGTTGAAAGCCAATCGCGATTCGGCCCGCGCCGGTCTGCACCTGACGGTTCTGAGCGTTGAACAGGCAGTGACGAATGCCTTTGCATCACTTCAGGTGGCGCGGGCGGCAAGGCAGGCCTCGAACGAGCAAATTCGGGCGTCACGCGTTGCCTTTCAGGGTGTGCGCGAAGAGGCGACACTGGGCGCGCGCACCACATTGGATGTATTGGATGCCGAACAGGAGCTTCTCGATGCAGAAACGAACCTCATTTCTGCACAGGCAGATGAGGTGTTCGCATCTTATCAGCTCCTTTCAGCCATGGGCCTGCTCACTGCAGATCACCTGAACCTGCCGGTCCAGCAATATGATCCATCGGTCTATTACAATCTGGCCAAAGACTCGCCGGAGCTTTTATCCCCTCAAGGCCAGGCGCTTGAACGTGTGCTTGAGGCAATTGGACGCGAATAAGGAACGTTCCGTTCTGCAGCCACCTGTTGTTTGCGCCTTGCGTATGCGCTAGCGTTAACCAGGTGGGGTGCGGAAACGGTGATGTCTTTATGTCCGATAGTATACGCACAGATGAAATCGAGAAATTTCTCTCTTCAGTACGTGGTTTTGTAAGCAGTCAACCGGCAGCGCCTCAGCGCCGCCGCGTTAAGTCAGAGTTGCTGGTGCTGACACCGGCCAACCGGGTTGACGATGATGCTGATGAAATGGCTGAAACCCCAATGGAATATAGCCGGATCACGCCCGAGCCGGTGTCGAATGTCCACCATCTGGACGTCGCAAAACAGCCTGATCGTGAAAATCTTGAGGCGACAATTGCGGAGCTTGAAGCTGCCGTAACGTCGCCTGAAGATACGTGGGACGATGATGATGCCGAGGATTTCCCGGTTGAGGTCTGGGACGATGAGGTTACTGACAGCGACGATGCCGATTCGGAAGAGGCGGTTGCTGAAACCGCGGATACGCCCATCGCCGCGTTGGCCGAGCCTGATCCGTCAACATCGCCACCCGAGGTTGAGCAAGAAGACGCTGACCCTACGTTAAGCCCGCCCGATATCGCATCGCAGATCGCGCAGGAGGTGGCCAAAGCCTTTGGCGTTCGAGAAGTCGCCCACAATATCATGAATGATATGGAGGACGACACCTTGCGCCTGATGGTGACCGAGATCATTCGTGATGAGCTGGCAGGCGAATTGGGCGAAAAGATCACCCGCAATGTGCGCAAACTGGTGCGGCGCGAGATTAACCGCGCCTTTATGGCACGCGGGTTGGACTAAACGTCTTCGGCAAGGGCAAGGAACTGGTCCAGATCCATATGTGTCTTAAGATGCTGTGCGAGGGCATCTAGTGTGCCTTCCAAGCCTGCGGCGTAATCATGCGCGGCAACCGGTTGGCCCAAATCGGCCAGAAAGCCTTGGCGAAACCCGTCGCCGCTGAAGAGCCCATGTAAATAGCAACCCTTGATCTGCCCGTTGCGGGTTGCAGCACCTTCGGCCCGGCCATCGATCTTCAGCCAGGCCCGCTCGCAATCGGCGCCGGTTGTTTCGCCGATATGGATCTCGTAGCCATCCAGCGTTTCACCAGTTGCAAGATGGATCGCCTTTGACCGGGCCAGCCGCTTTTGCGGCTTCATGATTGTGCGGATATCAAGATGGCCAAGCCCTGCTACGGTACTGGGCGCACCTTCGATCCCTTCAGGATCAGCAATTTCGCGGCCCAGCATCTGATACCCGCCACAGACGCCCAGCACATGCCCGCCGCGCCGGATATGCGCCAACAGATCAACATCCCAGCCTTGCGCGCGGAAATGGGCGAGGTCGGCGATGGTGGATTTTGAGCCGGGGATCAGGATCAGATTGGCATCACCCGGCAGTGGCCGTCCTTCGGGGATGATCTCGACCGAGACACCCGGTGTGGCCGAGAGCGGGTCAAGGTCATCAAAATTCGCAATCCGGTTCAGACGCGGAACGGCGATTTTGAGCGTGCCACCCTTTCTGCTGGCGATGTCCATCACGTCTTCGGCAGGCAGTTTCCAGGCATCGGCGAACCAGGGCACGATCCCCAGGGGCGCCCAATCGGTCCGCTCTGCGATCATTGTCATGCCGTCATGAAACAGCGTGGTGTCGCCTCGGAACTTGTTGATGGCAAAGCCCTTAATGCGTGTGCGGTCATTTTCTGGCAGCACCGCATGGGTTCCGACCATCTGGGCAATCACGCCACCCCGGTCGATGTCACCGATCAGGACGACCGGCACATCTGCCGCTTCGGCGAAACCCATGTTGGCGATGTCACCGGCGCGCAGGTTGACCTCTGCCGGGCTGCCGGCCCCTTCGATGAGGATCAGGTCGTGGACCGTAGCCAGCCGCCCAAAGCTTTCCAGAACCGGCGGTAAAAGCTTCGATTTCTGTTTGCCGTAATCGCGTGCCTTCATTGTGGCAACGCGCTGGCCCTGCACGATCACTTGTGCCCCGATATCTGTTTCGGGTTTCAGGAGGACCGGGTTCATATCCACGCGCGGCTCCAGCCCGCAGGCAAGCGCCTGTAGCGCCTGTGCCCGCCCAATCTCGCCACCATCTGTGGTCACAGCGGCATTGTTGGACATGTTTTGCGGCTTGAAGGGCGCGACAGATAGCCCGCGTTTGCGAAAAGCCCGTGCAATGCCGGCCACTAGAATGGATTTGCCGACATTGGAACCGGCACCCTGTATCATGATGGCCTTTGTCATCTGCCCTCCGTCAGCTAGCTTGATATGCGCGCATCCGGCGCGAGGGAAGAGGATGAACACTCCAGCGCATTTGATTTTTGGCCTCGCGGCATTTGGCAAACCCAACGCGCCGCGGGTCAATGCCGCCGCGCTTGCGGGGGCCGTGCTGCCTGACCTGTCGCTTTACATTCTGGCGGGATGGCATTTGCGGGGTTTGGGCACACCGGCGGATATCGTTTTCGGGCAGCTGTACTTTTCGGATGCCTGGCAAAGCATCTTTCGCATCGACAATTCGATGGTGTTGTGGGGCATCGCGCTTGTTATTGGACTGATCTGGCGTGCGCCCGTGATGATAGCACTCTGCGGTGCAGCTATGCTGCATCTTGGTCTTGATTTCCTGCTCCACAATGATGACGGACGCGCCCATTTCTGGCCCATCAGCACCTGGATCTTTGAAAGCCCGGTGAGCTACTGGGACGGTGACCATTACGGCAACATCGTTGGTCCGCTTGAGGTTGTATTATGCCTGTTCCTGTCACGTCTACTATGGCAGCGGTTTACAGGCTGGGGGATGCGGTTTCTGATCGTCGCACTTATGGTCGCAGAGGCCGCGCCAGTCGTCATCTTTTGGATCATGTTTGGCGGCTCCGCATAAAAAAACGCGGCCCACCCAGAGCCGCGTTTTTTCAATGGTCAGACCGGAAGCCCTTATGCTGCGCGCGCTTCCTGCTCGGCAGCATTCCGACGTTCGCTCTCTTCGCGGGATAGGGCGACGGATGTCCGCACACCTTTGCCTACGAATTCCATCAATCCTTCGACAACCCGTTCATTGGGGTCGATCCCGGCGCAAGACAGAACCTCGCGACCGTCGCGCGACCGTGCCCAGCGGGCGATCTGTTCGGGGCCGTTTCCGTATTTCTTGTCATCGGCGATGGCATCGTCGAGAGCGGCGAGTACGACGGCGGCAAACAGCTTGCGTGCACGGTTGCCCTGTTCGTTATTGAACGCTGTACCGTCGACAAAATCTCTCATTCTGTTTCCCTTTTTGCTCTTGTAGTTCTCGCGTGACCGCCTTTATGCAGTGTCCGAACCGATTCGGGGATTTTCTTTTTGCATAGCAGCCATGCACTCAGTGCATAGCGAGAGGTCCCTGGTGGCTATTGTGTGGCCTTGTCAGCACCGCACCGTCGCGATATAGGCCGGATTAACCATTTTTTCAACCACTTGCCACAATTTGGCCAGGATCGGACTATGCCCAAGATTAACGGTAACGAAATTCGCCCAGGAAATGTGCTGGAGCATGATGGCGGCCTGTGGGCGGCGGTGAAGGTCGACCACGTGAAGCCCGGCAAGGGCGGTGCCTTTGCCCAGGTCGAACTGAAAAACCTGCGCGATGGGCGCAAACTGAACGAACGGTTTCGGTCCGCTGACAAGGTTGAGCGGGTACGTTTGGATCAGAAGGATCAGCAGTTTCTTTTCGAGGATGGCGACATGCTGACCTTCATGGATAGCGAAACATATGAACAGATCGCCCTCCCTTCCGACATCCTGGGTGAGCGTCGCCCTTTCCTGCAGGACGGCATGGTCGTGCAGATCGAGTATTACGGTGAAGAGGCGCTGAATGTCAGCCTTCCGCAAAAGGTGACCTGCAAGGTGGTTGAGACCGAACCTGTGGTGAAGGGTCAGACTGCTGCCAACAGCTTCAAGCCAGCGGTACTGGATAATGGTGTGCGCGTGATGATCCCACCCTTTGTTGCGCAGGACGAGGACATCGTCGTCAACACGGAAACCTTCGAATATACCGAACGGGCTTAACAGCAGTTCAGAGCGTCGACCGAACCGCACCGCTGATACCTTTGCACAATTTAAGGTTGCGGATGCAAAGACCTGTAAAGATCAGTTGATCCGGCCCATGCATCACGCAATGCGGTTCGCTTTCTTGAGGCGCATAGGGCGCAACGCGGGTCAAACACTACTCGTTACGATGCCGTGGCCGGGTGCATGTTCAGACATACACCCTGCCGCTTGTTACGTTAGAAATCGAAGCGAACACTAATGCGTATGGCGTTTTGGGTAACATCGACGGGCATCTCTACGCCAGGAAAACCAGGTTCAAGATCGCCTTTGGCTTCACCAAAGTCGGTATAGCGATACTCAGCGCGCAGAGCGGCTTGTGGCGCAAACCGCCAATCCAAGCCAACGCCAGCCGTTGGGCCCTCCATCCTTTCGTCGTACCCGTCGTCCAATGGACTGCCTGCGGGACCACCACGAAAATCGAACTCACCGACGGCATATCCCACGGTGCCGTAGAATAGGGCAGGGCGACCGCCGAGTTGGCTCGCATAGCCCAGAACTGCACGGATAGAGCCCTGCCATTCGCCATCTATCTGACCTGCAGAGGTTGAACCGGAGGTTTCTGCAAAGGAACCTGAGAAATCAGAGGTTTCAAGGTCAATCTCGCCACCCCAGACTGTGTTGCCGTTCTGGTATCCAAACCCGAGAAAGCCGCCAAGAAGGGCGCCGTCTGGTTCAGAATTGCCGTCGGGGGCGCCATTGCTGAAGGAATGATCGGCATCCCCTGCGGCATAACCAAGTGTCAAACCACCATATAAGCCGTCCCAATCCTGTGCGGCGGCGAGGCCCGGCATGGTCACAAGGGCAGTGGCTACTAGCGCTGCTTTGGCAGAATACGTCATCATGAAAAATGCTCCTCACTTTGCGGCGCAGCCTTCCATTCACCATGAAACTGGTCAGCGCCATCATTTCACATATTCATATTATAAGATGTGTTAGGGGGTCATTAATGATTAATGTCAATTCGTTCGTTGGCTTTCCTGATGGGTTGCAGTCTGGCGATTGCGGGCGCCAGAGCGCAAACGGGCAATTGCTCGACAATCATCGCCGGTGACCTGATTGGTCTTCATGCCGACGTTCAATACCGATTTGATCTTTGATTAACCTGCCTAGGGGGCAGGATAGTCTGATACGGGAATGGAGCTTTCTGGGTCTTGTCCGGTATCGCGTCAGCGCGTGCGGGTGAGCGTTGCGTTACCCGCCTGCATCGGGCCAGCGGCGCGGTCGAAACGCAGATAGGCAAGCGCCTTGTCTCCCGCTACCGTGTGAAGGGTGCCAGCCGGTTTGCCGTTGAATGTGATCGCATCGCCCGGCTGTGCCGCGCCCTCAATACTGACTTGCGCGAGGCCTTTCTTCAGTTCTGTCTTGTGCTTCATGCGGGCCACGATTTCCTGACCGACGAAACACCCTTTCTTGAAGTCAACACCATTCAGCGCCTCAAACCCCGCCTCCAGCACGTAAGTGTCAGGCGTCAGTTCCGAACCCGTCTCGGGGATCATCAGGTCAACGCGCAGCGCGTCCCAGTCAGTATCGTCGCTGATATCGCTGTCGCCATAGGCTCGCCAGCCAAGGTCGGGATGGCGTGGGTCGGGCAGGGCGCCTTTGGGTGGTGTTCCACGCCCGCGTGAGACGACGATGTCGGTCTCGGCAATGTCCACATCCGCCCGCAACCGGTACATCATCAGCCGCTGGGCAAGCGGTGCGGCATGGCTCTTGGCCACGTCGATCAACAGGCGCTCTGCCTCGCCCAGCACAAAGAAATCAGCAATGAACTTGCCCTGCGGTGTCAGAAGGGCAGTGTAGATGATCCCGTCTTGCGCGCCTTCCACGTCATTTGTGACCAGGCCCTGCAAAAACGACACCCGGTCTGCGCCGCTCAGCGCGATGACTGTCCGATCATGCATTGGGGTCATCCTCGTTTCGCTTGAATTGCATGTTGTAAAGATCGGCATAGATACCGCCCCTTTCAAGAAGCGCATCATGCGTGCCCTGATCGACGACCTGACCCTGGTCCATCACAACAATGGAATCCGCATTGCGCACAGTAGAAAGGCGATGTGCGATGACAAGCGTAGTGCGCCCCTCTGACAGACGTTCCAGCGCCTCTTGCACAATCGCCTCGGATTTCGTGTCAAGCGCGCTGGTTGCCTCGTCCAGAAGCAGGATCGGCGTATTGCGCAAGAGAGCGCGGCCAATTGCAACCCGCTGTCGCTGCCCGCCTGAGAGCTTGGATCCCCGCGGCCCGGCCTGACCGTCCAACCCGTCTTCCAGCTTGCCGATAAAGTCGCTGATATGCGCCGCCTCCAGCACTTTGTTTAGTTCTGCCTCGCTCACATCTGTACGGCCGAGCAAGATGTTGTCGCGCACGGTTTCATCGAAAAGTGCTGAATCCTGTGAAACGACCGAAAAGAGGCTGCGTAGGTCGTGAAGATCGAGCGCATCGACCGGCAGCTCGTTGATTTTCACCTCACCACTTGCGTGTTCAACAAGCCGCGTGAGCACGTTGAATACCGTGGTCTTGCCCGCCCCCGACGCGCCAACGAGCGCTGTGGTCTTGCCTGCCTTCGCCGTAAAACTTGCGCCGCGCAAGACTGGCAGTTCGCCGTAGTTCAGATGCACATCGTTGAAACTGATCTCCGGCGAGCCTTCTGGCCGGGCCTTTGGTTCTGCTGGCGACAGGATGGTTGGCTTCAGATTGAGGATGTATTGCAACCGCTCAACGCTTGCTGCGGCCATTTGCCATTGACCGGACATCGCGCCGAGGCGCCGCAACGGGTCAAAGGCCAGGCCCATCGCGGTAAAGAACTTCATGAACTCACCGCTGGTCTTTTCTCCCGCGATGATCTCGGACCCGCCATAGATCAGAACACCCAGAAAGCCGATGCCGCTCATGATATCGATCAGACCAGGAACGGCCGCTTGCCCGGCAGCGGTTTTCACGTTTACCTCAATCGACTTTTGCAGAAGGCCGTCATAGCGCTTCGCCTGATACTCTTCGAGCGCGTTGAGCTTGATCGGGTTGATACCGTGAAAGACCTCATCAAGGCGGGTTGAGATCTGCCCGGCGATCTGTCTGGCTCGGCGTGACCGCCGCCGGATATAGGACTGTACGAGAAGCGAAGGTAGGATGAGTAGGGGGATGCCGACGACGGCCATGAGCGCCCACCTCCAGTCAACCGATACGGCCACACCCATCAGTGCGACCAGTGCAATAAGGTCTCGTGAGAGCGCTGTTAATATGCTGCCCCAGACCGAGTTGATGACATTCACGTCCCCTTGTACCCGCTCAATCAATTGGCCCGGGGGGTTGGTTTGGTAAAACGCGCTATCGAGCGAGATGAGGTGCCGCAAAAGCTCGCGCCGCATCGACGCCGATGCCAATTGTTTGATATAGGCCATGAGGATTTTTTGACCGGATGATGTGAGTGCGCGGACGATAAAGACCGTCATCACCCCCAAACCAACCCAATAGAGCGCATTGGTATTTCCTGCCGCGAAGACCTCAT
Source organism: Cognatiyoonia sp. IB215182 (assembly GCF_033963905.1). Taxonomy (NCBI): domain Bacteria; kingdom Pseudomonadati; phylum Pseudomonadota; class Alphaproteobacteria; order Rhodobacterales; family Paracoccaceae; genus Cognatiyoonia; species Cognatiyoonia sp. IB215182. Next base: position 187,664 of record NZ_JAXBMB010000007.1, on the reverse strand, counting down.
CAAACATCGGCTGAACTAAATTGGCGAGCAATGCCAGCATTGAGCCTTCTATGGCCATTAGTATCATGGCCGCGACCAGCAGCCATTTGTGTTCGCGCAGATAGTCCTTCCACAGCCACCAAAACAGCGTCACTGCCGATTGCGACTTCTCTTTGCCGGTTTCGGGGATGGGCGGTGCCATGAAGAAAGCCTTTTGCCGTCGCGCGATACTTGCGTCTAATCGCAAATCGGGCGGTAGGGCAAGTTGGCGTGCTTGACGGGCAGAATGCGGGCGTTACTGTCCCGTCAGATTACAGCGAAAGTCCCTCACTTCATGTCCCTTTCCAACGGTCGTGCCTATCTTGCCATTCCCGGCCCATCAGTCATGCCTGATGCGGTGCTTCAAGCCATGCATCGCGCCTCTCCCAACATTTATGAGGGCGAGTTACATGACCTGACCGACGGGTTGATCCCGGACCTGAAAAAGGTCGCGATGACGGATCAGCATGTGGCCATCTACATTGGCAACGGCCATGCGGCTTGGGAAGCCGCCCTTGCAAATGTGCTATCGCGTGGCGACACGGTGCTTGTGCTTGCCACGGGACGCTTTTGCGTCGGATGGGGTGAGATGGCCGCAGGCATGGGTGCCAAGGTCGAGACCATTGATTACGGTCCGGCGGCACCCATCGATCTGGCCCAGGTGCAGGATTGCCTCGCCGCCGACAAGGACCACCGGATCAAGGCCGTGCTCGCGGTCCACGTCGACACCTCAACCAGCGTGAAGAACGATATTGCAGGCCTTCGCGCGGTGATGGATGCCACGGGCCACCCCGCGCTTTTGATGGCCGATTGCATCGCTTCCCTGGGTTGCGACCGGTTTGAGATGGACGCCTGGGGAGTTGATGTCATGGTATCGGGCTGTCAGAAGGGCCTGATGACGCCAGCCGGGATCAGCTTTGTCTGGTACAATGAGAAGGCAGATGCAGCGCGCGGCGATTGCGTGACCACCTATTGGGACTGGCGCCCGCGTACCCGGCCAGAGATGTATTTCCAGTATTTCGACGGCACCGCCCCGACCCATCATCTTTATGGGCTGCGCAAGGCCCTCGATATTATCATGGATGAGGGGTTAGAGGCCGTTTTTGCCCGGCATGCAACCCTTGCCCAAACGATCTGGGCGGCGTTTGACAAATGGTCCTCCAGGGGGCCGATGCAGTTGAACATCGCTGATCCCCCCTGTCGGTCTCATGCCGTGACGGCGGTGGCCATCGGATCACCGCTTGGCGACAAGCTGCGTTACTGGTGCGAGCATACATGCGGGCTGACCCTTGGCATCGGTCTGGGCCGAGAACCTGCAGACGCATTTTTCCGCATCGGCCACATGGGCCATGTGAACGCGCATATGATCATGGGGGTTCTGGGCACGATTGATGCGGGATTGAAGGCGCTAGAAATCCCGCATGGCAACGGCGCGCTGGAAGCAGCGGCGCAGGTGATTGCCAAGGCTGGAACTGCAGATGTCGGCGCAGTCCGGCAGGTGGGTGACGCGTGCTGCGGCTAAACGAAATTTAGCCTTTCATTGACGACGCAGGCAGCGCGGAGAAGCACGCCTCCAACATGACGCCTGAGGCCATTTGTGCCTGAAACAGCCACCAATTCTTCTGTTTCCAATGCCGTCCTCTGGTCGCCGGCTGACAACAACTCGGGTGTCGTTCTAACTCGGCTTCATTTGCCGTTAGCTTCTTTGCAGTAATCCCTATGCGGACTGATCTGATTACGAGGTCCCGCCTTATGGATACTCTTGTTCGCATGTTCGCGCCGATTGGATGGTGGGGGTGGATATCGCGCTGGTTTCTGTTTTGGCTACTCATCAATGGGCTGAATATCGGCGTTGAATTGTCGATGAACGGCGCGCTAGAAAGTCCTTTGCCCGAGCAATTGCTGACAACAACTATTGTGGCCACACCATTTATCATTCTGGCACTTGCCCTCATTGGCCATCTCGACCGGCTTCAGGGTCAATTGGCGCAACTCGCAACCACTGACATGCTGACCGGTCTGCCGAACCGCCGGGCATTTCTTGATCGCGCGGCCGGGGCCGCGCATGATTGCGGCGGTGTGGTTCTGATGCTGGATGTCGATCACTTCAAGCAGGTCAATGATGTTTATGGGCATGCCGTTGGCGACATCTGCCTGCAGGCCGTCGCACGGCGGATCGAGCAATTGGTGCGCCAGCACGACGTTGTCGGGCGTCTTGGCGGTGAGGAGTTTGGCATCTACCTCGTCGATGCACCGGTTGAGATGGCGCGCGAAATCGGTGAGCGTTTGGCACGTGGTGTCCGTGTTGAAGCGGTGGAACTACCACAGGAAGTGACGGTTACAATCTCGGTCGGCGCTGTCCCATCGCAAGCCGCCAGCACTCTGGCCGAACTGCTCGCCCGCGCGGATGAGGCACTCTATGAGGCAAAGGCCGCAGGCCGCGCCAGGCTTGTTCTGTGGGAGGAAGCCGCGGCTGCGTGAGACCCATAGCATTGCAAGGCCCAGGGCCGATTGTGAAACGACAGTCAGCAATGTCCAGCAGTGGCGAAGATCATCCTTACTGGTCCTGTCGCCGTCCCTTAATCTTAATCGTCGCGCAAATGCCCGATCCATTTAAAGGAAAGGTCCAGCCCATAGGCCGCAATCACAACCCACACATAACCCAATGCCGCCGCGATCATCCAAAAAACCATGAAGAGTAGCACGCCCAACGTGGTCAGGAATGCGTCCGTATAATCCTCAACCCTCTGGATCGGCTGGCGGTGTGACATGGGGCCTCCGTGGCTGACACCGCAAACCTAGCTGATAGGGTCTGAAAATCACCCTAATTTTTCGTGTGCGCGGGACAACGCCGATGGCAAGGCCCCCGCAAAGGCCGTCATTTCGCCGGGTTTGCCGCAACTGACCCGAATGCAGCGGTCTTGTGGGGCCACAAAGGGCATGCGGACAAAAATCCCCGCATCGATCAACTCGGCCAGTACAGCCTTGGCAAAGGCCCCGTCGCGCCCGCAATCGATCGTGACAAAGTTTGTGGCCGATGGCAGAGCCGTCAGCCCATTCGCCTCCGCCGCTTGCACGATGGCCTGTTTGGCCACCGCGACCTCTGCCCCCACATGGCTGAGCCAGAAGTCATCCTGTAGGGCCGCAATAGCACCCGCTACGCTGATCCGCGACATGCCGAAATGGTTGCGCACCCGGTGAAAGCCCGCGATCACCTCCGCCGCCGCAATCCCGTAACCGACCCGTGCCCCGGCCATCCCGTAAGCCTTGGAGAAGGTGCGCAAGCGAATGACATTGGGCGCGGAAAGGTCAAATGGCGGTGCCGTGCCTGCAGGCGCAAGCTCGATATAGGCCTCATCAATGATCAGCAGGCAATCGGCAGGCATCGCGGCGATCATCTGGGTCATGACAGCCGCATCGTGCCAACTGCCCATCGGATTGTCGGGGTTGGCGATATAAACCAGTTTCGCCCCCGTCGCGATGGCCTTTTCGACCAGAGCCACCGGGTCTTCATAATCCTCGGCATAAGGGACAGTGTGGATCTGCCCGCCGAAACCCGCGACATGGTAATTGAAAGTCGGATAAGCCCCGGCAGAAGTCACAACCGCGTCGCCCGGCCCGACGTAAAGCCGCACCAGCAGCCCCAACAGCCCGTCGATCCCCTCTGCAATGATGATATTGTCCATCGGCACCTGATGATGGATAGCCAGCGCCTGGCGCAGATCATGGCTCTCCGGATCGCCATACATCCAGACCTCTTCCGCCGCCGCCATCTGCATCGCCTGAATGGCCTTGGGAGAGGGGCCGAACGGGCTTTCATTGGCCCCGACGCGGGCGAGAAATGGCCTGCCTCGCTGCCGCTCCTGACTTTCAGGTCCCACAAAGGGCACAGTGGCAGGCAGCGATTGGGCGAGCGGGGTGAGTTGAGGCTTGGTCATGGGCGGTAGATAAGCCGGGCGGGGAACCGGGTGCAAGCTGGCCCGAAAATGTCGACTGCGTGACCGTAATGCGCAGTCAGGGCAACGGGTGCGTGCTTTCTTCAGTCTTATTTGTCGAAAACGCCGGGTGAAACCCGTCTTTTACCTGTCGTCCGCCCAATTGATCCCGTCGCATGACATCAGCCACTCACCTTGTGGTTCGCCCAGAATATCGACGCTTTCGGTCGCGACATGCCTGAACCCGCAGTACTTGTAGCAGCGAATGGCGCGGGTGTTGAAGGACAGAACCCTCAGATCGACCCGGTTGAGGAGATACGTATCAAATGCTGCGGCGAGCGTGAGGCGGATGGCCCGCCGCCCGATACCCCCGCCCAAATGCCGCGTCGCGAAAAGGCCAATCGCGAGGCTGGCCGACTTTTCATCATCCCGAAAAGTATGCAGCCGGACCTCGCCAACAGGTTTGCCATCCGCAAGAATGACCCGCCCAAAACGGTGGTCTTGCAGCCACGCTAGCCACCCTTCCGAGCGCGCCATGTCGGCCCGCGGTGGATGCGCGGGATCGCCGCCATACATCCGCACGATCTCTGCCTCGGGCGGGCGAAGCGTGACGTCAGCCAATTTCCTGCAACCGCGCGATGGCGGCTTTGATCTGGGTTTCCTCGTTTTCGCGTAGGCTGAGATTTTCGCGGGCCTCAGTGACGACCTCATCCGGGGCGGAGGCGATGAATTTGGGGTTGTTCAACCGTCCCCGCAGACCACCAAGTTCCTTACCCAGCTTTTGCAGTGTCTTTTCCAGCCGTGTGATTTCTTCGCCCACATCAATCAGGTCAGCCAGAGGGATGCCGAAGGTGCCGCCCTCCATGGGGACGGTGACACAGCCTTTGGGGAAGCTCTCCACATGTTCAAGGCTTTCGACGCGGGCGAGCCGTTTGATCATCGCCTCGTTGTTGTCCCACGCGCCCTGACCCTTGGCATCAAGCCCGGTCGCCAAAAGCGGCACCTTCGCCCCGGCAGGCACGTGGCTTTGCGCGCGGGCGGAGCGGGTGTTCTCGATCAGGCCGATGACCCAGTTCATTTCGCGGTCGGCCTCCGGGTCGACCAGCTCGGAGCCATAGGTCGGCCAGTCGGCGTGGACGAGCATCTTGGGCCGCGCCTCGGCCAGCCCCCACAGCTCTTCGGTGATGAAGGGCATGATCGGGTGCAAGAGGATCAGGCATTGGTCAAGGACCCAGCGTAAGGTTGCTTCGGTCTCGGCCTTGGCCGCCGCATCATCGCCCTGCAGGATGGGTTTGGAGAATTCCAGATACCAGTCGCAGACCTTGCCCCAGGTGAAGGCGTAAAGCGCGTCGGCGGCGTCGTTGAAGCGGTAGGCCTCCAAGGCGGCGTCAACGGCTTCGCGAACCTTGCCGACCTCGCCGATGATCCATTTGTTCAGCGTCTGCGTGGCCTCTGGCCGGGCGGTGTTGCCGGGATAGGCGATCTCGTAATGGTCGGCGAAGCTGAACGCGTTCCAGAGCTTCGTGCCGAAATTGCGGTAGCCCTTGATCCGGTCTTCGCTGATCTTCAGCACACCGCCGAGGGCGGCCATCGCAGCGTTGGACATGCGCAGGGCGTCGGCGCCATAGGCGTCAACCATATCGAGCGGGTCGATGACGTTGCCGCGCGTCTTCGACATCTTCTCACCCTTCGCGTCGCGCAGAAGCTGGTGGAGATAGACGGTGTGGAACGGCTCCTTGTGCAGAACCGCCTCGGACATCATCATCATGCGGGCGACCCAGAAGAACAGGATGTCCTGCCCGGTGATCAGGACGTCACCGGGGAAGTATTTCATCGCCGGATCGTCAGCGGGCCAGCCGAGCGTGCCGAAGGGCCAGAGGCCGGAGGAGAACCACGTGTCGAGGACGTCGGGGTCGCGGTGCAGACCTAACTCCTTACCAGGCGTGTAGCCTTCATCATCATATTCTTTGATGGTGTCAAAGAATGCTTCGTCAGCAAGTATCTTGGTTCGATAGTATTGGAGTGCCTGTTCTTTAGCTTCGGCCCAATTGGCGCCGCAGAATGCAATCTCTTGATGATGATCCCAAGCGGCTTTTGATTTCTCGATCGGTTCGGAAGGTTCTTCCCACTTTTCGCCGAGAGCACCTTGCTGAACCACTCTCGGCCCATACCAAACCGGAATCTGGTGCCCCCACCAAAGTTGGCGTGAGATGCACCAGGGTTCGATGTTTTCCAGCCAGTGGTAAAAGACCTTTTCGCCGCTCTCGGGCATTATCTTGACCCGGCCTTCGCGGACGCTTTCGAGCGCGGGGCCGACGATCTTGGCGCTGTCGACGAACCATTGGTCGGTCAGCATCGGCTCAATCACGACCTTGGAGCGGTCGCCGAAGGGCTGCATGATTTTCTTGGCTTCGACGAAGGGAATTGTCTCAGTTGTTTCCTCGCCTTCGACCTCCTTGGTCGCGGTGGTCATCACCGCGTTGCCTTCTGCCGTGATGTCGGCGACGACGCGTTTGCGCGCCTCGAACCGGTCGAGGCCGCGATATTCATCCGGCACCAGGTTCATGGCGGCGATCATGTTTTCGTCGAAATCCTGTTCGCCATTCGCGATGCGCTGGGCCACGGCGGCCTCTTCCGCATAAGGCTTCCCGTCGTCCCGCATCGCCCCTTTAGTGTCCATCAGGTTGTACATCGGGATATTGCCGCGCTTGGCAACTTCGTAGTCGTTGAAGTCATGCGCGCCGGTGATCTTGACCGCGCCGGACCCGAATTCTGGGTCCGGATAGAGATCGGTGATGATCGGGATCAAGCGGCGGTGTTCCTTCGGGCCAACCGGAATCTCGCAAAGTTTGCCGACGATGGGGGCGTAACGCTCATCCTTGGGGTTCACCGCAACGGCGCCGTCGCCCAGCATCGTCTCAGGCCGGGTCGTGGCGATGGAGATGTAGTCGCGGGTTTCGCGGAGCGTGACGTTCCCGTCTTCGTCCTTTTCGACATATTCATAGGTCTCGCCACCCGCGAGCGGGTATTTGAAGTGCCACATATGGCCGTCGACCTCGATATTCTCAACCTCAAGGTCAGAGATCGCGGTTTCGAAATGCGGGTCCCAGTTGACGAGGTATTTGCCGCGATAGATCAGGCCTTTGTTATACATCTCAACAAAGACCTTGAGCACGGCGTCATGGAAATTGCCGGGCTTCTCGGTCGCTGGCGCGCTCTCGGCGCCGGACATGGTGAAGGCGGAGCGCTCCCAATCCATCGAGTCACCTAAGCGGCGGGCCTGTTTTTCGATGACGCCGCCATTGTCGGCCTTCCAGTCCCAGACCTTGGCGAGGAATTCGTCGCGCGGCATCTCGGACCGCTTCCGGTTCTCGCCCTTCGCCGCCATATCCTTTTCGACCATCAGCTGGGTCGCGATGCCTGCATGGTCCAGCCCCGGCTGCCAAAGCGTGTCATAGCCCTGCATCCGCTTCCAGCGTGTCAGGATATCCATCAGCGTGTGGTTGAAGGCGTGGCCCACATGCAGGTGGCCGGTCACATTTGGCGGGGGGAGCTGGATGCAGAAAGTCTCGTCGCGGCTGGCGTTCGCGCCCGCTTTGAACGCGCCGCTCTCTTCCCACATCTTGTAGATGCGCGGCTCCGCCTCGGCGGCGTTGAATGTCTTTTCCATCGGCATGATCGAATGTCCCAATTCGGTTTGGGGTCAGATAGCCGAGGGGCGCAGGAAGGAAAAGGGTTTGTGCGGTGGGCAATAAAAAACGGCCTGTCGCAGGGAATAGAAGCGACAGGCCGCTCACTGGGGGACGAATGAATTTTGGGGAAATTAATTCTTGGAATGAAGGGTTAAGGTCTTGCGAGGTGCCAGTTGCCGCCAACACCGTCGCCGGTTCTATCGCCGGGGCGGCGGTCGTTCACCCACAGATAAAGGGGCTGGCCGTCATAGGCCCATTGCTTGGTCCCATCGATGCGGGTGATTGTGGAGAACTTGTCGCTCTCAACTGCATTTGCGGGCGCCGTGAGTGGTGGCCAATTGCGCGCGCAGCTTGCGTTGCAGGCCGATGCATTCGCGGTGTCAGGGTCAAATGTATAAAGGCTCATCTGGTTGGCATCGACGAGGATGCCATTGACAACGGCAACAGGCGGTGTGGGATTGCTGCTGGCGTAAGCATCACAGGCGGCAAGGCCGAGGACGAGGGAAAGCGCGATAGCTGAAAGTCTCATATTATGTCTCTTTGCAAGTTCAATCTGTGTCGGGCTAGTTGGGTAGGATCTGGAATTCGACGCGCCGGTTCTGGCTGCGCTCTTCTTGTTGCTGCTCGATAGCCGCGCCTTGTTCGGCATCAGCCTGATTGGCCGCAGCGGTGTGTCCAGCGGTCAGGCTCAGAAGCCATGCGGTGATCAAGACGGTGCGTAACATGTGCGGTCTCCTTGTCTGTTGGGCGTCTGCAGGTGGCGCAGCTGCCAGTCACAAGGTCTACGCAGGCAGTCGATGGTTTATTCCAGACATCTCGAAAAAAAGATCCAATTATTTTATAAATTACTGAAAAATATATGAATTTACTTGATCCGTTTGTCTGCTGCGCATCATTTTATAGGGGGCTGTGCCTGGTTTTTCAGACCTGCGTGCGACAGGGGCACGATGATGCTGGACTTGACGCGCCTGCCCGCTAGGGTCTGCCTCGCAGCGACGTAAGAGGGTGCTATGGAAAAGTTCGGCAAAAGTCAGTCCGTCAAACGGGTTGAGGATCTGCGGTTTCTCACCGGTCATGGTCGCTATGTCGATGATATCGCGCCCGAAGGTGCGCTTTGCGCTTACTTCCTGCGCGCCTCCGTCGCGCATGGCGAGATCACTGAACTCGACATCACCGAAGCGAAAGACATGCCCGGCGTGCATCTTGTGGCAACGGCAGATGATCTTGTGGCCGCTGGCGTCCGGTTAGGTATGGCGGGCGTGACAGTGACAAACCGCGATGGCTCCAAAGGGGCAGCACCAATGCGTCCCATCCTCGCGCAGGCCCGCGTGCGGCATGTGGGCGAGGCTGTGGTGATGATCGTGGCCGAGACCCCGGAACAGGCCAAGGATGCAGCCGAGGTCGTGATGCTTGAGATCGACGATTTGCCGGTCCATGTCGACCTCGCCATTGGTGGTGACGCGATCCATCCAGAGGCGCCTGACAACCTCGCCTTTGATTGGGCCATGGGCGATGCGGATGCTGCGCAGGCCGCGATTGCCAATGCCGCCCATGTCGTCACTGCCGAAGTTTTCGATAACCGCATCATCGTCAACGCGATGGAGCCGCGCGGCTGTTACGCGGAAATGACAGACGGACGGCTGCACGTGGCCTTCAACGGGCAGGGCGTTTGGGGCACCAAAAGCGATCTGGCCCGGCATTTCGATCTGCCAGAGGATCAGATACGCGTCACAAACCCCGATGTTGGCGGCGGTTTTGGGATGAAGGCGATGCGCTATGCCGAGCCGTTCTGCGTCGCGCATGCCGCCCGCGTTCTGGACCGGCCCGTGCGCTGGATGTCTGAACGGACCGAGGCCATGCTGTCGGACAATGCAGGCCGCGACCTGACGACGACGGCAACACTTGCCTTTGACGCTAACTATCGCATCACCGCCTATCACGTTGATACGATTGCGAATATGGGCGCGTACAACTCCCAATTCGCCCAGGCCATACAGACCGATCTTTTCGCCAAGGTCCTGATGGGCACCTACGATGTGCAGACGGCCTATATGCGCACACGCGGTATCTTTACCAATACAACACCAGTTGATGCCTACCGTGGGGCCGGGCGGCCAGAGGCGATCTTTGTGTTAGAGCGCATCATGGACGAGGCTGCCCGCCAGTTAGAGGTAGACCCTTGGATGTTGCGGGAAAAGAACTTTATCGCGCCAGCGCAGTTTCCTTACACCACGGTCAGCGGTGTGACCTATGATGTGGGCGATTTCATGCAGGTCCTGAATTCTGCCGCGCGCGAGGCGGATCGTGAGGGCTTTGCTGCGCGCAAGGCCAAGTCAGAGGCGGCGGGGCGGCTGCGCGGGCAGGGGCTTTGCTACTATATCGAAAGCATTCTGGGCGACCCCGCCGAGACGACGACAGTTGAGTTCGCAGGCGATAGTGCGGTGATCTATGTGGGCACGCAATCCAACGGGCAGGGGCACGAGACTGTTTATGCCCAGTTCCTGAGTGATCAGACCGGTATCCCCGCCGAAAAAATTTCGGTTATCCAGGGCGACAGCGACCGCATTGCCGTTGGTGGGGGCACAGGCGGCTCCCGCTCGGTCACGGTGCAAAATACCGCCACCCTTGCGACGGTCGAAAAGATGGTCACCTCCTTCTCTACATTTCTTGCTGATGCGGAAGGTGTCGACTCTCAGGATGTCAGCTTTGACGACGAACGCTTTCGCATCGCCAATTCAAACCTGAGCCCCACGATGCTTGAGGCGGCAGAGATGGCGCGCGAGGCCGGACGCGATGATCTTCTGACGCATTCCGCGCGGATCAAGCTGGATAATCGCAGCTTTCCCAATGGTGCCCATGTGGCCGAGGTTGAGATTGATCCCGAAACCGGCGTTGTCACCGTTGACCGCTACACGGTCGTGGACGATTTCGGCAATCTGATCAATCCGATGCTGGTTGAGGGGCAGATACATGGCGGTGTGGCGCAAGGGATCGGTCAGGCACTGACGGAACGCGTGGTGTTTGATGAAGACGGACAACTTCTCACCGCAACGTTTATGGACTACGGCATGCCGCGTGCCGATGATATACCCATGATTGGTTTTTCGACGGAATGCACCCCATCGCTTTACAATCCTATGGGGATGAAAGGTTGCGGTGAGGCGGGCACGGTCGGCGCGCTTGCCGCTGTCAGCAATGCCGTGATTGACGCGCTGTGGGAGATTGGCGTGCGGCAAGTCGATATGCCGTTCACGCCGCACCGGATCTGGCAGGCCATTCAGGCCGCCAAGGATGACAGTGCAGCTGCGTGACTGGTTCTTTGGCCTCTTCGGGCGCCGTGCGCGGACCGAAGAAGGCGGCGTCCGCGGGCGCGGAAAGGCCATACATGTGGTCATTCTGGATGGCACGATGTCTTCGCTGGAACCGGGGGCCGAGACCAATGCTGGTCTGACATTCAAGCTCCTCCGCGAAGTCAGCCAAAGCGCCAACCTGACGGTTTACTACGAGGCGGGTATCCAATGGCGTGACTGGCGCGGCACATGGGGCGTGATGACCGGCAAGGGCATCAACCGACAGATTGAGCGTGCTTATGGTGTTGTCGCGTCCCGCTATCGGCCCGGCGATGACATCATTCTGATCGGCTATTCGCGCGGGGCCTACGCGGTCCGGTCCTTGGCGGGGGTCATTGATCTCGTGGGTCTGGTCAAGGCTGATTGTGCGACGGTCCGCGCCGTCCGGCAGGCCTACCGCCACTATCGCACTGGCGCGCGCAGTCCCATCGCGCAGGATTTTCGCGACCATTATTGCCACCCGGACGTGCAGGTCGAGGCGGTGGCGGTCTGGGACACGGTCAAAGCACTGGGGTTGCGCCTGCCCATCATCTGGCGCTGGGCGCAGGCGACGCATGACTTTCACAACCATGCCCTGGGCGGCCATATCCGCAATGGGTTTCATGCGCTCGCCATGGACGAGCGGCGCGAGGCTTATGCGCCGGTGATGTGGTCCTGCCCGCCCGGCTGGCAGGGCAATATGGAGCAGGTCTGGTTTCGCGGCAATCATGGCGATGTGGGCGGGCAGGTCGAACTGCGCCCGGCGGCACGGCCGCTCGCGAATATTCCGCTGGTCTGGATGCTGGAAAGGCTGGAAATGTGTCAGGTCCCGTTGCCCGACGGGTGGCGGGGGAGGTTTCCATGCGACCCGAATGCCCGGTCGGTTGGGAACTGGATCGGGTGGTCAAAAATCTTTCTGTCGCGCCGCAAACGCCTGATCGGGCGCGATATGTCCGAAAGCATCCATCCAAGTGTCGTGGAGGCGGGAAAGGCGCCTTCAGTCCCTCTTGATCTGCATAATCAGACAAGTGGTTGATCCGGTTGCATAAAGCTTGCCGTCGGCGGCACCACGTATCTCGCCATGTGAGATACCGGTGGACCGTCCGGCATGGTCGATCACACCGGTTGCGATAATCTCGGTATCCAGTGGGATCGCGCGGGTCAGGTTCACCTTGTATTCCAGCGTCGTGTAAACCGACCCTTTCGGCACCATCGTCATCACCGCGCAAGCCATGCAACTGTCCAACAGCGTGCCGTACCAGCCGCCATGCACGCCGCCCATCGGGTTGGTGTGGTCGAAAGTCGGCGTGCCGCGAAAGCTGACCTTGCCCTTTTCCACACTGTCGAGCTCATAGTGCAGCAAGGCGGAAATCGGTGGGCGCGCGATTTTCCCCGCCAGAATGCCTTGCATGAATTCAAGGCCCGACATGGACAGGATCGCATCCTGATCTGGCAGTTCTGCGAGCGATTGGGCGGCGAACATCGGCTTTCTCCGGGCGTGATTTCCGCCGGAGGCTCGCCCGTCAGGCGACGTTTTGCAACCGCACTTTTGGTGTTACGCCAAGGGCATGGCACACATCGCGCGTCAGCTCGGGCCGGTTCAGCGTATAGAAATGCAAATGCTCAACCCCGCCCGTGATCAGATCATCGCAAAGCTCTGTCGCGATTGCGGTCGCGAGCAGCTCTGTCGTGCCGTCACGCGTCGCGTGGGCAAAACCATCGCAGATCACCTGCGGGATATGCGTGCCGCATTTCGCCGCGAATTTCTGCGTGCCGGTCCAGTTTTCGATGGGCAGGATGCCGGGGATGATGGGGGCGTCAATGCCCGCTTTCACGCAGGCATCGCGAAAGCGAAAGAAGGTCTCGGCCTCAAAGAAAAACTGGGTGATCGCCGCAGAGGCACCCGCATCAATCTTGCGCTTGAGAAACGCAATGTCCGCCGCCTGATCGGCTGCTTCGGGGTGTTTTTCAGGGTACGCACCGACGCGGATGTTGAACCGCCCGGTATCTGCTAAGGCGGCAATGAGGTCCACAGAGCTGGCGAAACCTTCAGGATGAGGCGTAAACTTCGCGGTTCCCTGCGGTGCATCACCGCGCAGGGCCACAATGTCGCGCACGCCCGCATCCGCATAGCTTTGCGCGATGGCCAGCGTCTCGGCCTTTGTGGCGTCTACGCAAGTCAAATGCGCGGCCACGTTTAGCCCGCTGGTTTTGTGAATGGTGCTGACGGCTTCATGGGTCAGTTTGCGAGTGGCGCCGCCAGCACCGTAAGTAACCGAAACAAAGTTGGGCTCAAGCGGGGCGAGCGTGTTCACGCAATCCCACAACCGAAATGATCCCTCCAATGACTGGGGTGGAAAAAATTCGAACGAGACGGATGGGGTCGGCATGGGGCACCTCTTGCTTGCCTCTGCTGTGTGACAGCCTTAGATACTTGAGGCAACTTCATAAACTTCACGAAGGTCATGAGGACCGCTCACAATGCATATAGAGTTCCGCCATCTGCGTACGATCAAGGCCATTCATGACACCGGTGGGCTGGCGCGTGCGGCAGACAGTCTCAATATCACGCAATCCGCGCTGTCCCATCAGATCAAGGGGATCGAAGATCAGGCGGGTGTGGAGCTGTTCGTCAGGCGTTCGAAACCGCTGAAACTCTCGGCTGCGGGGATGAAGATGCTGGCTGCGGCCGAAGAGATCCTGCCGCGCGTCGCCTCGCTTGAGGCAGAGTTTTCGGGTATCGTCGCAGGCAGTGCAGGGCGGCTGCATATCGCGATTGAGTGCCACGCCTGTTTTGAGTGGCTGTTTCCGGTGTTGGAGCAATTCCGTAAGACCTGGCCCGATGTCGATGTCGACATTCGGCCCGGTCTCGCCTTTGACGCGCTACCAGCATTGCACAAGGAAGAGGTGGATCTCGTCGTTTCTTCAGATCCTGAGGATTTGCCGGAAACCGACTTCACCCCGCTTTTTGATTATGAGCCTGTCTTTGTCGCCGCGGCCCAGCATCCGCTTGCGCAGAAAGAGGCGATCGAAGCGGAGGATTTTCTCGATCAGACGCTGATCACATATCCGGTGGAGCGTGCACGGCTGGATGTGTTTTCGCAGCTTTTGATCCCGGCAAAGGTGGAGCCAGCGGCCATTCGGCAGGTCGAGCTAACGGCCGTCATCTTGCTCCTCGTTGCGTCAAACCGCGGCGTTGCAGTCTTGCCCGATTGGGTGGTCCGGCAGGTGCGCTACAATTCGGATTACGTCACCCGACCGCTTACAAAAGGTGGCATGACCCGCCGCCTTTACGCAGCCACTCGGGCGGATGATACGACCTTGCCTTATATGGCGCATCTCATCCGGCTCGCGCGGCAAGAGGCGGTGAAGCTGCAGCGTGCCTAAGCCACATCGTTGCGGTTTGGGTTTCGCATGACGAAGTTGTACCCCTCCGCCTCAAGCCGGATCATCACCTCGGATGCCGGGATCGCTGCGCCGTATAGATAGCCTTGGACGACATGGCATCCCATTTTGCGCAGCGTTTCGCGCTGCTCAGATGTTTCGACACCTTCGGCCACGACTTGCACGCCAAGACCTTTTCCCATGCTCAAGAGGCCCTGCACGAGAACATGCGCTGCCGGGTCGATGCCAAGGTCACGAATAAAGCCGGTATCGAGCTTCAGCTCATCAAAATCGAGGTCCTTGAGGTGCTGAAAAGAGGCAAAACCAGTGCCGAAATCATCCAGCGATATCCGAACGCCGGACCAGCGAAAGTTTGTGATCGACTTTTGGATCACGTCGCTTGATCGGGCGATGAAGATGTCCTCGGTAATCTCGAACGTCAGGTGTTGGCGCAGATGCGGATAGCGATCGATCATCGCCAAAAGGTCGTTATGCCCCGATAAAGTGGCCAGCGTGACTTCGGCAACATTGACGGAAATCTGGCCAGGGTCCAGACCTTCGGACGTCCATCGTTGAATGTCTTCAAGCACGCGCTCCGCCGTGTGGATCATGAACTCGCCCTGCAAGCCCAACTCATTGATTTGTGGAAGGAATTCTGCAGGCGGCAAGATGCCCCGGGTCGGATGTTCCCATCGGGAAAGTGCCTCAAACCCGATGATCCGATTTGTATCGAGTGACACCTTGGGCTGGTAGTAAGGCACAATCTCGCCCCGCCGCATTGCATTTGACAGGATGTTGCGATCTTCCAGACTGGCACGCACGGGGAACGCGCTTTTGTCAAAGATCATCATCCGTTTATCAGGGTCGTTTTTGGCCAGATACATCGCTTGATCCGCGCCCGACATCAGCGCGGCCAGCGTTGGCGCATCATGCCCCTGCCTTGCAATGCCAAGGCTGACGCCGACTTGCAGTTTTTTCTGTTCGAACGGTATCGGCTCTTCAATTGCGGCGATGATCCGTTTCGCAAATGCATTTGCCTTTTTGCTGGATGTGATATCGGTGGTCACAATCGCAAACTCGTCTCCGCCCAGCCGTGCCACCTGTGCATCCTTGTTCGCCAAGCCCTGCAATCGCTTTGCGACTTCACACAAGACCGCGTCACCAGCGGTGTGGCTGTAGCTGTCGTTGATCGGTTTGAAACCATCCAAATCCAGAAGAAAGACGGTCACGCCAAGGCGATTTGCATGCTGGCGCATCAGGCTTTCCACCTGTTCGTCAAAGGCGCGCCTGTTCATCAGACCCGTTAGCGGGTCGTGTCGCGACAATCGTTCTAACTCCAATAGTCTTGCATTTGCCTCTTCACGTGCACGCTTCAATGCCTGATGCGTGTCGTTTTGCCGGTTCATCGTGTCGGACGTATTGACGATGTAGACGACGAATGTTGCCGCTGCGATGAGCCATTCCATCTGCGTTGCCGCATGAGAAGGGCTTTCCGATTTGATCCACAGCATCACAAAAATCGTCGCAAATGCGGGGATCATCTGGCTCCAGTTATAGAACGGGAGCAATCCGAACGTATTGGTGACATGCACGAAGATGCCAAATATCCAGACATAGCCACAAATGATAAGGGGTGTGGCATCGCTTTGCGACAAAATGAGTGAGAAGGACAGGAATGGCAGCATCGCCGCCCAATTGACGGCGAAGACGGCGACAGCGGTAGACAGGCTGAGCTGTTTGTCGAATTCACTCGCGCGCTTGTTCAAGGGATACGCGATGATTTCCAGGGCGATGATGCAGGCCATGGCGGCCATCGCCTGCGTCGTGAATCCCGCAAAGATGCAGATACCCGTGATCAGCCCAGCCGTCGCCACACGCTTCGCGATATCGCGGCCCGAAATGTGGCCCGCGATCTGCGTCTGGTGCAGAAAATGATCAATCATATGGCGACGCATTCAGCCGTTTAGCCTCCTGCGCTGCTTATGACGAAATCACACCAACAACTCGTTAAGCCGGGAATAGTCCGGAGGTGTTGGTTAAGGTGCAGTTACCCCCTTGTTCCAACGCGCTCTTCCCCCTATACGCCGCCTCTGATCCCGATACGGAGACCCCCAAAATGGCTGGCAGTGCTAATCTGAACGTGATGATGAAAACCGCGCGCAAGGCAGGCCGGGCGCTGGTCAAGGATTTTGGCGAGGTTGAGAACCTGCAGGTCAGCGCCAAAGGACCGGGTGATTTTGTCAGCCGCGCTGATAAGGCGGCAGAGGCGATGATCCGCAAAGACCTGCTGCATGCCCGTCCGTCTTACGGGTTTCTGGGCGAAGAAGGCGCGGAAATTGAAGGCGATGACCCGACGCGCCGCTGGATCGTTGATCCGCTCGATGGCACCACGAATTTCCTGCATGGGCTTCCCCATTGGGCGGTCTCGATCGCGTTGGAGCATAAGGGCCAGATCGTTGCGGGCGTGATCTATGACCCAGTGAAAGACGAGATGTTCTATGCGGAAAAAGGGGGCGGTGCCTGGATGAACGAAAGCCGCCTGCGCGTCTCGGCCCGGCACCGGATGATCGAAAGCATCTTTGCAACCGGTCTGCCCTTTGCGGGTATGGCGCATCTGCCTGACGCGCTACAGGACCTTGCTCGGCTTTTGCCTGCAACCGCGGGCGTACGTCGGTTCGGCGCGGCAGCGCTCGATTTGGCCTATGTCGCTGCGGGCCGCTATGACGGTTTTTGGGAACGCAGCCTGAATGCCTGGGACATTGCAGCCGGCATCATCATCGTCCGCGAAGCGGGCGGTATTGTTGAGGCGCTCGACCTCGATACTGACATGATGGAAACCGGCTCGATCATCTGCGCGAATGAGCCGATTTTTAACGCCTTTGCCAAGGTGATCCGCGACGCTTAGAGCCGCTGCGCTGTACTGTTGGAATGCTGCTGCGGCCATAGGTCGCTTCGGGGTGGGGCGGATGCCCTTCGGTGCGGGTCCAAAACTGAGGGCCGCCCAATCGCAGCCACAAAGGCAACGTGCCAATCAGCCCGATGACGAACCCGCCCGCATGCGCCCAATAGGCCACGCCACCGCCTGAGATATCGGCCGTCACACCGTTCAGCAATTGCAGGCCAAACCACAGGCCCAGCATGATCCAGGCCGGGATCGGGAAGATGCGGAAGAACACGATGAAAAAGATAAAGATATCCACTCGCGCCTTGGGAAACAGCAGCAGGTACCCGCCCATCACCCCTGCAATCGCGCCCGATGCGCCGACCATGGGGATGACGGAAGTGGGCTCTGCGGCGAATTGTGCAAGGCTCGCCAGCACACCACAGGCCAGATAGAAGATGAGGAAAGGGACATGCCCCATCTCGTCTTCCATGTTATCGCCGAAAATCCATAAAAACAGCATGTTACCGGCCAGATGCATGAACCCGCCATGCAAAAAAACCGACGTCACAAGCGCGGCATAATTCTCGCCCTCCGCCAGTCGCGCGGGGATGAGGGCATAGTCGAAATAGTATTGCGCAAGCTGCCTTTCGGTCTGGACCAGCGCCATTTCGGACAGAAAGACAATGACGTTGATCGCAATCAACGCCAGCGTCACATAAGGCACGCGTTCAGACGGGTTATGATCTCGGATCGGAAACATGGGCGCGACCGTCGTGTATGTCGGGGCAGCGGTCAAGCCATTGTGGCACCTGCAACCTCGGCCAGCAGGGCCGCATTGCCGCCTGCCGCGGTCGTGTCGATGCAGACATGCCGTTCCAGCATGACATGCGCCGTGTCAGGCAGGCCCGTGATCAAGGGGATAATCGGCCCCGCGCGCTGGCTGAGCGCGGTTTCGATGGCGCGCGCCGTTTCCTCATCACCCCACCACAGGATACCGGCGAGGGGGGTAAGTTCTGTAAGGTGTTCAGGGGGCAAATCCCCCTCCGTGCTGATACCGACACCGCCAAGGGTCGCGACAGCCTTCACCTGATCTTGTGCGGCCTGAGCGCCGGGTCCCATGCATAGGATCGGGCCGCGCGGATGTAAGCTATGCCGGTTGGACTCACCCGTTGGTCCGGGCAGATCGGTTGACGGCAGTGGGGGCGGTGAAGGGGCATTCTCCAGCCGTTTCTGCAATGCCTTCAGGTTGGCACCTCCCGCCCAATGGCCGGAAGCGGCAGGCGCTGGATTTGCGGTAAAGCGCGGCAGATAATGCGGGCCACCGGCTTTGGGGCCGGTCCCCGAAAGCCCTTCGCCGCCAAAGGGTTGACTGCCCACAACAGCGCCAATTTGGTCGCGGTTAACGTAGACATTGCCCGCATCCACACGCTCCACAATCGTCTGGACCCGGTCATCAATCCGCGTATGCAGCCCGAAAGTCAGCCCGTAGCCTGTGGCATTGATCTCGGCGATGACCTGATCCAGCGCATCGCCTTTGAACGTCGCCACATGCAGGACGGGGCCAAAGATCTCACGCGTCATGTTGGCGATACTGCCTACGCGAATGGCCGTTGGCGGGATGAAATGGCCCGTTGGCGGTGCGGTGATCTGATGAATGATCCGCCCGTCTGCACGGGCCTCTGCAATGTGATCGGCGATTGTCTTATGGGCTGCGGCGTCAATGACCGGCCCCAGATCGGTGGAGAGGTGCCAAGGGTCGCCGACGGCCAATTCATCCATCGCGCCTTTCAGCATCTCCAAGAGATTTTCAGCAATATCCTCCTGCACATACAGGCAACGCAAAGCCGAACAGCGCTGCCCCGCAGAGCGGAAGGCCCCATTGATGATATCGCGCACCGCATGTTCGGGCAGGGCGGTGCTGTCGACGATCATCGCGTTCAGCCCGCCGGTTTCGGCGATCAGCGGTGTACCGGGCGTGCAATGCCGGGCCATATTGGCGCGGATTTTCAGCGCAGTGGCAGTTGAGCCGGTGAAGGCCACGCCGTTGATGCGCGGGTCGGCGGTGAGCGCCGCGCCGACGTCTCCGCCGCCGGGCAAAAGCTGCAGCGCCGTGACCGGCACACCGGCGCAGTGCATCAATTCCACCGCGCGGGTCGCGATCAATGGGGTCTGCTCGGCCGGTTTCGCCAAAACGGCGTTACCGGCCGCCAATGCTGCCGCGCTTTGTCCGGTAAAGATCGCCAGCGGAAAATTCCACGGGCTGATACAGGTCCAGACGCCACGCGGGCGCTGC
The DNA here is from genome assembly GCF_033963905.1 of Cognatiyoonia sp. IB215182. Lineage (NCBI taxonomy): Bacteria > Pseudomonadati > Pseudomonadota > Alphaproteobacteria > Rhodobacterales > Paracoccaceae > Cognatiyoonia > Cognatiyoonia sp. IB215182. The sequence continues at coordinate 168,129 of NZ_JAXBMB010000007.1, read as the reverse complement.
TCTGGCGTGGCCTGCGTGGCGTAGTACCGCAGAAAATCAACCGCTTCGCGCAATTCGGCAACCACATCGGGCACGGCCTTGCCCGCCTCGCGGGCGAGAATGGCAAAGAGTTCATTGGCATGCGCCTCATAGGTATCTGCCGCGGCGTTGAGGATTTTGGCGCGTTCGGAGGCGTTTGCCTGCCATGGTTGTGCGTGCTTCAGGGCGTGGGCGATATCGTCTTGCGTGGCCTCTTGGACATGCCCGACCGTGTCATCCGGATTGGCAGGGTTGGTGATGGGTGTTGGCGGCGGGAGCCTCCGGCGGGAGTTTTTTGGCCAAGATGAAGGGAGCGGGTGCGCGCTGAATGTGGCCGTTGCGAAGGGTCTGCGGCCCTCTTCGATCTGTTGCAGGGTGGGGGAGCGTGTCAGGTCCCAGCCCTTTGAATTCCGCCTTGCGGGGGCGAAAAGATCCGGACCATTGGTCAGCTGTTGTGCCCCGCTTAACGCGTCGAAGGGGCAAGCTGCGACTATCTCAGGTGGGACATCCGCATCGACAATCTGGTTGACGAAGCTCGAATTCGCGCCGTTTTCCAGAAGCCGCCGCACCAGGTAGGCCAGCAAATCCTCATGTGCGCCTACGGGGGCATAGATCCGGCAATGGGTCTGCTCGGATTGTAGCACCAGCGTATGCAGCACCTCACCCATCCCATGCAGACGCTGGAATTCATAATCGGCGGGTGCGCGACCCATCTGCCCGGCTAAGTCGAGAATAGCGGCAACCGTATGGGCATTATGGGTGGCGAATTGCGGGTAAATCCGATCTGTCATCCCAAGCAGCTTGCGCGCGTTGGCGATGTAACTGATATCGGTATGCGGCTTGGCCGTGAAAACAGGAAAGCCATCGATGCCTTCGACCTGCGCGCGCTTTATCTCGGCATCCCAGTAGGCGCCCTTGACTAGCCGCACCATGATCTTGCGGTCCAACCGCGTGGCGAGATCATGCAGATAGTCGATCACAAGCGCCGCCCGCTGCCCATAAGCCTGCACGACCACGCCAAATCCGTCCCACCCGGCCAAGGCAGGCTCGGCCAGTACCGCCGCGATCACGTCCAGCGACAGCGATAGCCTATCCGCCTCTTCCGCATCGACGTTGAACCCCATCCCCGCCGATTTCGCGAGCATCGCCAGCGCGCGCAGGCGGGGCACCAATTCCGCCATCACGCGCGCCTTCTGGGCCACTTCATACCTTGGATGCAGGGCAGAGAGCTTGACCGAGATACCGGGGTTCTCCGCCACGCTGTCATGAACGCAGTGATCCGCAATCACGCTGATCGCGCGGGAATAGGCCAGATGATAGCCGCGCGCATCGGCATCCGTCCGCGCCGCCTCACCCAGCATATCATAGCTGTACGTAAAGCCCTTCGCCTGCATCCCCTCTGCGCGTTTCATGGCCTTGTGAATGTCCTCACCCAGCACAAACTGGCGGCCCATTTCGCGCATGGCGCGCGCCACCGCCGCACGGATCACCGGTTCGCCCAATCGCTTGATCGCGCCCCGTAACGCGCCGGTGACGCCCGGTTGGTCATCGGCCAGCACGCGGCCCGTCAGCATCAGCGCCCAAGTCGAGGCATTGACCAGCGAAGACGCCGAATGCCCCAGATGCTTGCCCCAGTTCGACGGCGCGATCTTGTCCTCGATGAGCGCGTCGATTGTGTCCGCATCCGGCACGCGCAAAAGCGCCTCGGCCAGGCACATCAGCGCGATGCCTTCATCGGTGGAGAGGCCATATTCCGCCAGAAACACCTCCATCAGCCCGGGATCGGCGCTGGCGCGGATATCGCGGACGAGATCGGTTGCGCGGGCATGGATTCGAGCGCGATCCGCCTGAGACAGATTGGCCGCCGTGACGAGGTCCTGCACCACCGCCATTTCGTCGGCATAGGTGGCGGCATCGATCTGGGCGCGCAGGTCGCTGGTGTCATCGCGAGGCATTGGCGGCTCCTTTCACTTTCTCCCAGAATAGCGGATTGTTCGCAGGCATTTTGACTGCTATGCCGTCCATGGGAGAGGAATATGCCTGAAATTGGAGGTGTACATGGGCGAAATGGATCGTCAGATTGATGGCTTTGACCGCAAGATTCTCGACATCATGGCCGTTGAAGGCCGGATCAGCGTCACCGAACTTGCCCGCCGGATCGGCCTGTCAAAATCGCCCACACAGGCGCGGCTGAAACGGCTGGAGGATCAGGGGATCATCCAGGGCTATACCGCATTGTTCGACCCGATCCGGCTGGGGCGCGATCACGTGGCCTTTGTTGAGGTGAAGCTGACCGACACGCGCGAGGCCGCTTTGGCGGCGTTCAACAAGGCGGTGATACAAGTGCCGGAGGTTGAGCAGTGTCACCTGATCGCGGGCGCGTTCGACTATCTGTTGAAGGTCCGCACGGCGGGCATGCCCGGCTATCGCGCGGTGCTGGCCGAGAGAATCTCGACCCTGCCGAATGTGGCAAATACCTCCACGTATGTTGCGATGCAGACGGTCAAGGAGGAGGGGTTGGCGCCGCTTTAGCTTGACCAATCCGCAGCAAGGCGCAGTTTGAAGGCCATGAAATGGTTTATCGCGCTGCTCTTCACTGCCCCCGCCGCCCTCGCGGAAATCTGCCCACCCGTCGCGGACCGGTCCGATGAATTGGCGGGCATCTATGCCGAACTCGCCCGATCACAAAGTGAGGCCGAGGCGCAGCCGCTCAATGCACAGCTTTGGGAAATCTGGACCAATGCCCCGGATGCGCGGGCCCAGGACCTGCTTGATGAGGGTATGCAGCGGCGTGCCGGATTTGATTTTCTGGGCGCACGAGATGTGCTGGACGAGCTGGTCGAATACTGCCCCGACTACGCCGAAGGCTACAACCAGCGCGCCTTTGCCAGCTATCTGCGGCAGGACTTCGCGGCGGCACTGGTGGACCTTGACCGCACGCTTGAAATCAACCCCCGCCATATCGGCGCGCTGTCCGGCAAGGCGCTTACGCTGATGGGACTTGGCCGGCAGGACGACGCGCAGGTTGCCCTGCGCGAAGCACTTGCCCTGAACCCCTGGCTGGGTGAGCGGGCGCTATTAATCGATCTACCCGGCGAAGACATCTGATCACCGCTTGCCGCCGCGCGTTCCACGGCATAGGAATACCCGCGTGCCCGCGTGGTGGAATGGTAGACATCGGAGACTTAAAATCTCTTGGCCGAAAGGCCGTGCCGGTTCGAGTCCGGCCGCGGGTACCACCCCAGAACAAGCGTATTGGAGCCTGACATGACATCCCGTTTTCCAGCCTTGCCCGATGCGCCGATGGCCGAAAAACGCCCGACCACAGCCGCATTCCACGGCGTGACCCTGCACGACGATTACGCGTGGCTGCGCGCCGATAACTGGCAGGAGGCGATGCGCGAACCGGACCTGCTGCCTAACGATATCAAAGCGTATCTGGAGGCCGAGAACGCCTACTACGCACGGGCGATGGCCGGTACCGAAGACCTGCAAGAGACACTCGTGGCCGAGATGCGCGGACGCATCAAGGAAGACGACAGTAGCGTGCCGATGAAAGACGGCCCCTTTGCCTACGCCCGCCGTTACACCGAAGGGGCCGAGCATCCGTTGATCGTCCGTACGCCCCGCGATGGCGGGGACGAGGATATCTTGCTTGACGTGAATAGAGAGGCTGCAGCCCATGACTATTTCGTGCTTGGCGGCACGGCGGTTTCACTCGATCACGACGTCCTGGCGTGGAGCGCCGATACAAGCGGCGCGGAATACTACACGCTGCGTTTCCGCGACACCGAAACAGGACAGGACGCCGACCAGACCATCCCGGATGTGGGATCCATTGCATGGGCGGATGCCCAGACCTTCTTCTATGTCCGGGTTGACGAAAACCACCGGCCAAACAAGGTTTTCCGTCATCGTCTCGGCAGTGATCCTGCTGAGGACGTACTCGTCTACGAAGAGACCGACCAGCGCTACTATGTTAGCGTAACCCGCATGCGCTCTGGCGCCTTCATCGCGATCTATACCGGCATGAATGACGAGACCGAGGTCTGGGTGATCCCGACCGACGCGCCGGACACCGCACCCGCTGTAATCGAACCCCGCACAACGGGCATGGAGTATCAGATCGACCATCAGGGCGATCAGTTTCTGATCCTGACCAATGCCGATGACGCGCTCGATTTCAAGATCATGACCGCCCCGGTCGCGGCCCCATCGCGCGCCAACTGGACCGATGTACTGCCTCATGAGGCCGGTCGGATGGTTATCGATGTGGCGACATATGCCGATTGGACCATCTGGATGGAGCGTCAGGACGCCCTTCCGCGCATCTGTTATGCCCGCACCGGTACGCCTCTGGCGGAGGGGCAGGAGATCACGTTCGATGAAGAGGCCTTTGCCCTCGGCCTGCAGCCCAGCCCCGAATATGAAACGGATCTGCTGCGCTTTACCTATACATCACCGACGACGCCCGCGCAGATCTTTGATTTCGATCTGAGCGATGAAAGCCGCACCTTGCGCAAAACCACCGAAATCCCATCGGGCCATGACCCTGCCGACTATGTGACCCGTCGGATCACCGCGCCCTCCCATGACGGGGCCGAGGTACCGGTGACGATCCTTTATCACAAAGACACTGCTCTCGACGGCTCCGCCCCCTGCCTGCTTTACGGCTACGGTTCCTACGGTGCGAGCATGCCTGCCTCGTTCTCTGGCAACCGCTTGTCGCTGGTGGATCGCGGCTTTGTCTACGTCATCGCCCATATCCGCGGGGGCGAGGAAAAGGGCCGCGCCTGGTATGAGGACGCGAAATTCGGCAAGAAGGTGAACACGTTCCACGATTTCATTGCCGCCGGTGAAGCACTGATCAAAGGCGGTTACACAAGTGCAGGGCAGATCGTGATCCAGGGCGGCTCTGCTGGTGGTTTGCTGGTGGGGGCCGTGGTCAACATGCGCCCTGATCTGCTGGCTGGCGTGATTGCAGATGTGCCCTTCGTCGATGTGCTCAACACCATTCTGGACGAGACCTTGCCCCTAACTCCCGGTGAATGGTCGCAATGGGGCAATCCGATTGAGAGCAAAGAGGCTTTCGACGATATCCGTGGCTATTCGCCTTACGACAATGTCACGGCACAGGACTACCCGCCGATGCTGGTCACCGCCGGTGTCTCGGACCCGCGTGTGACCTATTGGGAGCCGGCGAAATGGGTGGCCAAGTTGCGGGTGACCAAGACCGATGACAACATCCTGATGCTGAAAACAAACATGTCATCTGGCCATTTCGGCAAATCCGGACGGTTTGCGATGCTGGAGGATTCCGCGCGTTCATATGCCTTTGCACTCAAGGCAGCGGGGCGCGCCTGACGCCTTTGCCGCTCAGGAATGCTGGCCAAAGCGTATTATTTTAGAATAATTCTAAAAGCTCTCTTGTCCCGCGCTGACCTAGCGTTATCTTGTCATGGCAAGCAAGCGGAAGCCAGCCAGCACCAGACCAGAAAGACAGAGAGATTTGGACATGACCCAAACAGCAAGTGCACTCAACACCGATGCCAGAACGGCCATTGCCGAGGCGCTGAACCAGTCGGTCGCCGAGACGGCGGTGACAACGATGCTGGCGCAAAACTTCCACTGGAATGTCACCGGCATGGCATTTGGCCCGCTGCACGAATTGTTCCAGACGATTTATGAGGATCACTTTACCGCACAGGATGACCTGGCCGAACGGATCAAGGCGCTGGACGCCCATGCCGAGGGCATGCTGGCCGGCATGCTCAAACGCTCCAAAGTGTCCGAACATGACGGTCACGCCAGCGACAAAGAGATGATCAAGGCGATGATCGACGCGCAAGAGACTTTGGCGGCAACGCTTGCGGGATGCGGTGAGTTGGCTGCCGCGCATGGCGATACGCTGACCGAAGACTTGTGCATCGCGCGCGGCCAGACCCATGAAAAGTTCGCCTGGATGCTACGGTCGCATCTGCGCTAAGCGGGCCTGCAGCCTTCAGGCGATTTTCTTGGCAACCTGATCAAAAGGCGCTTTGGCGCCTTTTTTCTTGCACTTCTTGGCGTAGGCGGCCTCCCAGGCACTGTATTTGCCCATGATCTGCTGCTGCGCGATCAGCATCTGCACGAAGCCTTCGCGCTGGCTGTCTTTCTTGAGCGCCTTGAACGCCGATTTCTGCGCCTTGGTCATCGAGCAGCCAATGCAATGGCCGCCGCGCTTGTACTTGCAGACATCGATGCAGGGATTCGGTGTTTTGCTCATGTTAGCTCCGTGCGACGCATCATATTTCTGATAGAATTAGTCAGTTTTCAAGGAAAACTCGAAAACATGCTACAAAATGTCCATTGTACACATTTGTATGCAGAAAATGCATCTGACCTATTCCCCTTTGCGCGCTGATCTTCTAGTGATCTGGATCAAGCGCAGGTGGGTCGCTTATGGTATTGCATGAAGGCCCATCGCCACGAATACAGACGATCAGCCAAAGGACATGTCCATGTCAGACCAGACTACACCCGACATCATCTACACCAAAACCGATGAAGCGCCGCAGCTTGCCGCGGCGTCGCTCTTGCCAATTATCAAGCGGTTCCTGTCGGCCCTGGATATCTCGGTCGGTACTCGTGACATCTCGCTCGCCGGGCGGATCCTGGCGGCCTTCCCCGAAAAGCTGACAGCAGAACAGAAAATCACTGATGATCTGGCTGAGCTGGGCCATCTGGTGAAGGAACCGCAGGCCAACGTCATCAAGCTGCCCAATATCTCGGCCTCTGTCCCGCAATTGGTGGAGGCGATTACCGAATTGCAGGGACAGGGCTACGACATCCCCGATTACCCCGCCGATCCGCAAACAGATGCCGAAAAAGACACCCGCGCGCGCTTTGACGCAATCAAGGGCTCTGCCGTGAACCCGGTCCTGCGCGAAGGCAATTCAGACCGTCGCGCGCCATCCTCGGTCAAGGCTTATGCGAAGGCCAACCCCCACCGCATGGGCGTCTGGTTGTCCGACAGCAAGACCAAAGTCTCGACCATGGGCGCGAATGATTTCCGTTCAAACGAAACATCCGTGACGCTGAGCGCCGCACAGGCCGCAGGCCCGATCAAGATCACGCATACCGGCGCTGATGGTGCTGTAGCGACGCTTAAAGATGGGCTGAGCATGCCCGAAGGCACGATTGTCGATGCCACCTTCATGTCGGTCGCCGCACTCCAGCAGTTCTATCAGGACCAGATCGCAAGCACCTTGGCTGACGGCACGCTTTTCTCGCTGCATATGAAGGCCACGATGATGAAGGTGTCTGACCCGATCATCTTTGGCCATGCGGTGCGCGCCTATCTGGCACCTGTGTTCGAGAAGTATGCCGATGCCTTCGACAAGGCCGGGATCAACCCCAATGGTGGTTTCGGTACGCTCTTTGACGCCATCGACGCCCTGCCAAACGGGGCCGAAATCCGCGCTGAGATTGACGCACTCCTCGCCGAACGCCCGCCGCTTTACATGGTTAATTCCGACCGTGGCATTACGAACCTTCATGTCCCATCGGACGTGATCATTGATGCCTCTATGCCCGCCGTGATCCGCGCGGGCGGCAAGGGCTGGGGCCCTGACGGGAATGAGGATGACACGAACTGCGTGATCCCCGATAGCTCTTACGCGCCCGTCTATGATGCCGCCGTGAAATTCTGCAAAGCCAATGGCGCGCTTGACCCCGTCACCTCTGGCACGGTGCAAAATGTCGGCCTGATGGCCCAAAAGGCCGAGGAATATGGCTCGCACCCCACCACCTTTGAAATCCCCGCTGATGGCGTGGTGCGCGTTGTGGCCGCAAATGGTGATGTGCTGCATGAACATCAGGTCGCCGCTGGCGATATCTGGCGCATGGCCTCCACCAAAAAGGCGCCGATTGAAAACTGGATTGGGCTGGCGCTCGACCGGATGGCGACCACCGGTTATGACACGATCTTCTGGCTCGACCGCAGCCGCGCCCATGATGCGGAGCTTTTGAAATATGTCGAACCGGCGCTGAAGGCGGCTGGCGTGGCCGACAAGGTGCGGATCATGGCCCCCGAAGCCGCAACAACCGCATCCTTTGAAACCATCTACAAAGGCGAGAACACCATCGCGGTCACCGGCAACGTGCTGCGCGACTACCTGACCGACCTCTTCCCGATCCTTGAGGTCGGCACATCGGCCAAAATGCTTTCGGTCGTCAAACTGATGCAGGGCGGGGGCCTGTTCGAAACCGGAGCTGGCGGCTCCGCGCCCAAACATGTGGAGCAACTGGTGGAGGAAAACCACCTGCGCTGGGACTCCCTGGGCGAGTTTTGTGCCTTGGGCGAGTCTCTGCGCTTTCTGGCGACTGCCCAATCGAACAAGGCAACTGCGGTACTGGGTGATGCGGTTGACGCCGCGACCGAGCGCCTTTTGACCGAAGGCCGCTCCCCCCAGCGCAAGGTTGGTCAGCCTGACAACCGCGACAGCCATTTCTGGTTCGCGCGCTACTGGGCGGAGGCACTGGCCAACCAGACGGCAGATGCCGAGATTGCGGCAAAGTTCAAGGACCTCTCTGAGGCGCTACAGGCGAACGAGGCCGCGATCCTTGCGGAATTGTCATCGGCACGCGGGAACGCGGTCGATCTGGGTGGTTACTATAACACGTCGGACGCAAAAACCGCCGGTATCATGCGCCCGTCTTCGACGTTGAACGGCTTGATGGATGGCTGAGCTGACATTTGCTGGGGCAGCAAGAAAGGTTGCCCCGGCGTTTCCCCTTCCGGCGACGTCGCCGCGACATCTGCAAGTTGCGCAGTAGTGCCCGCGGACCAGGGCAAATGGAACCCTGTAAAAGGCACTAAGTGCGCCAAGCAAGCCTCCACAATTCGGACCGCGCGATCATGCAAATGAACTCGCGTGGATCGCAGGGCGAAGATGCGGTTTTTGCCACCTAGCTCGCGCTCTGCACTTCAAAATTCATAAATCGTCACTTCTCGCGGCGGAACTTGCTGGCTGCTGCGTTAAACCTAACCAATGGCACCCGCATGCGGGCGCTTTTGCAACGAACAACCATAAAACGTTGCAAAAGCGCTCTAGCGTTGCGCTGTCGACAAGTCACGTTCCCGGGGGAGCCACGAATGAATTTGAAACCGCTTCTGATCCTGCCACCGCTTATCTTGGGTGTTGCGGGCTACATCTGGATGACACAACCAGATGCGACCGCTGCGGAACCGGTTGAAGAGGCGCGGTTGGCGGTCCGTGTGATGACCGTCGAACCTGCGGCGCATGTGGTGTCGGCGACGGGCTTTGGCCGCGTCGAGGCCGTGCGGTCGTGGTCGGCCATCTCCCAGGTGGATGGGCGCGTGACCCAGACGCACACCGATCTGTCCGTTGGCACGGTGGTTGATGAGGGCGCGCTGCTGATCCAGGTCGACAAAACGGACTATGAGCTCGCCGTGCAAAAGAGCGAGGCGAACATTGCTGCGGCAGAGGCGCAGCTGGCCGAACTCGACGGACAGGAAGAGAATTCGCAAAATCTGTTGGCGCTGGAACAGCGCAGCCTTGATGTGGCGCAGGCCGAATTTGACCGCAATCAGAACCTCTTTGACAGTGGCACGGCCAGTGCAGCGACACTCGATGCGGCGCAAAAGACGCTTTTGGCGCAAGAGAATGCGGTCACCAACCTGACCAACACCATCGCCCTCTATCCGGCGCAGCGCCAATCTGCGGAGGCGACTTTGGCCGTGCGCGAGGCAGAGCTTGCCGAGGCAGAGCGCGGGTTGTCCAACACAACAATTACCGCCCCTTTCCGCGGGCGTGTCTCTGCAGAAATGGTGCAGGTGGGACAGTTCATTCGCACGGGCGAACAGCTCGTGACCATTGATGCCATCGATACCGCAGAAGTTGTCGGCGCCTTTCAACCGCAGGCTTTTGCATCGGTGGTGAGCGCGGCATTTGACGGAAGAAATCCTGATGTGACCGAGGTCGATGCAACGCAGGTCATCGAGATCATGAGGCGCGGCGATATCAAAGCCTATGTCGCACTGGATTTCGCAGGGGTGCAGGCCCGCTATCCTGCCCAGCTAGCCCGGTTTCGCGGGACCATCGACAGTGAAACCGGCACGATCGGTCTCGCCGTCCGCATCGATGATCCACTGGTCGTAAACACCAATGGAGGTCGGCCACCGCTTGAATTTGGCGCCTTTGTCGGCGTTGTTCTTGAAGGGACAACACCCGCCGAAGCCATTGCTATTCCGCGCACCGCAATTCGGCAGGGTGATGATGGCGCACCCTTTGTCTACACCGCGACAGCGGATGATCGGTTGGCCATCACGCCCGTCGTTCTTGGGCCCGTCGCGGGGGACATGATACTCGTGCAGGGCGGTCTCGCAGCCGGTGACCGCGTGATCCTCTCGGCACCCCGCCCCCCGATTGAAGGGCTTGCCCTGACGCTGATTGAAGATACGGGCGTCACCCAATGATCCGTTATTTCGTCCGGCATCCGGTCGCCGCAAATATCCTGATGTTGCTCTTTGTCGTGCTGGGCATCGCCGTGCTCAGCAATCTGGAGCGTGAGACATTTCCTGAATTCACCGCCGATAGCGTGGTGATCACCGTGCCCTATCCGGGAGCCTCTGCCGTCGATGTTGACGACGAAATCTGCGCGCCACTTGAAGATGCGGTGAGCGGCATCACCGGGCTTGTGGATTTTCAATGCGACTCGCTTGATGGACGGGCCTCGGCAACAGCGGAACTCGATGAGGGTGGCAACCTGATCCAGTTCTTCAATGATGTGTTTTCGGTCGTCTCAGGTATCAACGACTTTCCGTCCGACGCAGAAACCGCAAGTGTTGAGATTGCGGCCCAGACCGATCTGGTCGCGCTGATCGCGATCTCAGGCATCAGCGGGAAAGAGGGGCTGGTCGCCTATGCCGATGAACTCTCTGACCGTTTGCTGACGGTGCCCGGCGTGGCCGAAGCCACCGTGACCGGCATCACGGATCGTGAGTTGCAGGTGACCTTTGACGAGCACACCCTGCGCCGCTTTGGATTGTCGAGCCAGGAACTGGTCGATGCGATTGAGGCCCGTTCTTTCCGGCAACCGCTTGGCTCTGCCGCGCTGGAAGACAGCGATCTGGTGCTGCGCTATGTCGGCGCGACCCGGACCATTGCGGAACTTGAAGACCTGATCATCATCGAAAACGCCGATGGCGGGATCGTGCGCCTGTCCGATCTGGCGACCATCAGCCTCGTCGATAGCGATGAGACCCGGCAAAGCTTCATCGATGGGGCACAAACGGCGATTATCTCGATCTCGAAGACCGCGGATGACGACAGTATCGATGTGTTTGACCGGGTCGAGGACGTGATCAACGCCGAACTCGCGACCTATCCGGACCCGTTTGATATCGTTGTCATCAACAACCTCGCTGACCTTGTGTCCGAGCGTCTGACCCTGATCACGCAGAACATCGCGGTCGGTTTGGTGCTGGTCTTTGTGACGATGTGGCTCTTCTTTTCGCTCCGCGAAGCACTCTGGATTTCGGCAGCTTTGCCCGTGTCCTTTCTCGGCAGTTTTTTTGTGATGAGCCTGCTGGGCATCACAATCAACATGATCACGCTGATCGCGCTCTTGATGGCTGTTGGGCTTATCATGGACGACAGCATCGTGATTGCGGAAAACATCGCGAAATGGCGGCGCAAGGCTCCACCGCTGGTGGCCGCCGCAAAGGGCACGATGGAGGTTCTGCCGGGTGTGATGTCATCCTTCATCACGACCGCCTGTGTCTTCGGTCCGCTCATGTTCATCTCGGGCGAGTTGGGGCAGATCCTGCGGTTCATCCCGATGGTTTTGCTGATCACGCTCGCGATTTCGCTGATCGAGGGGTTTCTGATCCTGCCGCATCACCTCAGCCATTCCGGCGGAGCGGGTGATCAGCCGCCTCAACAACGCCCCGCTGACCGGGCATTGGAATGGGTGCGGGAACAGATTGTTCTGCCCGTGGCCACCGCATTGGTGAAGCTGCGTTACCTGACGCTGGGCACGGTGATAGCAGCATTGATCTTATGCGTGGGCCTCGTGACCTCTGGCACGGTCAAGCTGATCGCCTTTCCCTCAACCGAAGGCGACACCGTCGTTGCGCGTGTTGCGTTGACGTCCGGTATTGCCCGCGAGCGGACCGTCGCAACGGTCGAACAATTGCTCGACGGTCTTGAGACAGTGGATGCGGATCTGACACCCGGAACCACCGATGGCGTCCCGTTGGTTGAGCGTGTTCTGGTGCAATATGCGGTCAACGCCGATGTTCGCGACAATGGTTCGCACACGGCGACCATTACCGTTGATCTGTTGGAAAGCTCGCTGCGCAATGTCACCGCAGATGACATGTTGGCCGCCTGGCGCGCGGCGGCTGGGCCGCTCCCTGACGTGGTGCAGATCAGTTTCTCGCAATCTGAACTCGGCCCCGGCGGCCTGGACCTTGATGTAGAGCTTCTGGGCCGTGACCTTGCCGAGCTTGAAGCGGCGGCGGGGCTCCTGTTGAGCGATCTTCTGGCCCGCGAGGATGTGACCGAAGCGTTTCAGGATTTCTATGGCGGGCGTGAAGAGGTGCAGATCGCCCTGAATGAATATGGCTATTCCATCGGCCTGACACCGCAAGCCTTGTCCGCGCAATTGCGTACCGCCTTCGAAGGCTCTGAAACCGACAACTTCCGCCAAGGGGCTAGTACCCGCACGGTGCGGGTACAACTGGCCGACACAATCGCCAGCGTCACCGAGCTAGAGCGCTTCCCCATCGTCCTGCCAGGCGGTGCACAGACCAGCCTGTCGACTGTCGCTGACCTAACCGCCTCGGCCAGCTATCCCAACGTGACCCGCAAAAACGGCCAAGCGGTGGCGCGCATTCAGGGCAAGATCGATCGCTCTGTCACTACATCCACCGCGATTTCAGGCGTGATCCTCAACGAACTCGCCCCGCAACTCGCGACGGCTTACCCGGACATTGAGGTCAAAATTGGCGGCGCGACAGAGGAACAACGGGAATCGCAACAATCCATGGCGACTTATCTCAGCATCGGGCTGGTTGGCGTTTACATGGTGCTGGCGTTCCAGTTCCGCTCTTACAGCCTGCCTGTCGTCGTGATGCTGTCGATCCCCTTTGCGCTGATCGGGACGATCCTCGGGCATCTGGCCCTCGGCATGGATCTTTCGATGCCCAGCCTTGTGGGCTTTGCGTCTTTGGCGGGGATTGTGGTGAATAACGCGATCCTGTTTTTGACCTTTTTTCAGACGAACCTGCGGGGCGACGATTACGTTTCTGCTTCGCTTGATGCAGTGCGCGACCGGTTCCGCCCGATCCTTTTGTCGAGTGCCACGACCTTTGTAGGTCTTTTGCCCATCATCTTTGATACCAGCCCGCAGGTGCAGACGCTGGTACCGCTTGTCGTCGCTGTCGCCTTCGGCTTGCTCGCCGCGATGGTGCTTGTGGTGCTCGTGCTGCCATCCGTCTTGTCGATCTATTTCGACATGTTCAGCGTGCGGCACTGGATGGATCAGTTCGACGATCAGGATCAGCAGAGATCAGAAGATGTGAAGACCACAAAGGCGCATACCGCCTGAGCCGAAAGGGAAAGAATGATGAAATATACCTTATTTTGCCTGACCGTGGGGCTTGGCGTATTTGCGATAAGCCCCGCATTAGCCCAACAGATGTCGGAAGCCGACAGACAAAAAATCGCCGAAAATCTGGCTCAGGCAGATGCAAATGGCGATGGTGCGATGAACAGTGATGAGTTCCGACAGCTGATCGATCTGAACGCGGCCGACAATCTGGGCCGTGCCAGCAGGGTGATGAATGCCGGCCTCTATGACCGCGTCTTTCAGCGGCTCGATGCCAATGGGGACGGCCTGCTGACCGAGCAGGAAATGCGCGACATGGCCGCCGCGAGGGGAAACTGACCCGGATCAGCTTTACCCCCGTTGCCGAAAAGGGATTTTTGCATTAGAACAAAATAAGAACATTAGTGTAGATTCGGTGTCTCGTGTATGGGGTCGCTCAGGGTTCAGCAGCGTTTGGCAGGTCAGGCGAACGGCCCTGGCCCGATGATGCATACCCTGTCCGAAGCCTTTCCCGACACGGCGACCGATGCGGCAGCTGTGGGGTTCGTGCTTGCCCGTCTGCCGCGCAGCACCGCCCCGATCCTGTGGGTGCAGGACCGCCTGTCGCGCAAGGAGGCGGGGCGGCCATATCTGCCGGGGATTGGGACGGATCGCCCCCTGATCATGGTCGATCTGTCCCGTGCGGCGGATGTGCTTTGGGCGATGGAGGATGGATTGCGATGCAAGGCATTGGGTGGCGTGATTGGCGAGGTGTGGGGCGATCCTGCGGCACTCGATTTCACCGCAACCAAGCGTCTTGCAATGCGGTCCGAGGCGGCGGATGTGCCTTGTTGGCTGATCCGGCGCGCGGCCTCGCCGGACCTCAGCGCGGCCCGCGAACGTTGGCGCATCGCATCGCTGCCTGCCGCACCGCATCCGCACGACGCACAGGCTCCGGGCCTGCCGCGCTGGTCGCTCGACCTCTTCCGCTCACGCCGGCGCCCGCCAGGGCAATGGGTGGCGACCTATGACCGGGCGGCGGATCGTCTCGATCTCGCTGCCCCAGTTCGCGATGGAACGCTGGCAACGGGTGATGGAGCGGCAGGGCAACGCGCCGCCGGATGACATTCCAATCGTGCTGGCGCGGGAGGGGCATCATGGCCCCGTCATCCACGCCGCCAACCGGGCCGCGCGCCTGAATGGCATCCATCCGGGGTCGCGTGTCGTCGATATGCGCGCGATCTGCCCGGAGTTGCAGGTGGAATATGCCGATCCTGCAGGGGATCGCGCGGCGCTGGATCGGCTGGTGCTTTGGGCGCGACGCTGGTGCCCTTGGACCGTGCGCGATGGCGAGGATGGACTGATCCTCGACACCACCGGCTCTGACCATCTGATGGGCGGTGAGGCCGCGATGCTGGTTGAGATGGAGACGCAATTGTCCTTGCTGGGCCTCTCCGCGCAACTGGCCGTGGCACCGACCTGGGGTGCGGCCTGGGCTTTGGCACGGTTTGGGCCGGTCCGCGCGATTTGCGGGCCGGATGAGGTGGGGGTGAAGCTGGGGGCTTTGCCGGTGACCGGGTTGCGGCTCGATGGAGAAACGGTGCTGCTCTTACGCCGTTTGGGTCTAAAAACCGTTGGTGCAGTGATGGATGTGCCGCGCCTGTCGCTGACCCGGCGCTTTGTGAAAGCGGGGCTGGAGGCGAACCCGCTCATGCGGCTCGATCAGGCCTTGGGCAAGCTCGCGGAACCGGTGGCGAGCGTCGATGCGCAGCCGCGTTTCCGCGTGCAAAGCCGGTTGGCCGAGCCAATCTTTGACCCAACGCCTTACCTGCCGGAGCTTTGCGAAAACCTCTGCGAGGCATTGAAACAGGCCGGCCAAGGCTGTCGTCGCCTGCATCTGACCGTTTACCGCACGGATGGGGATGTAAGCCACGTGGATGTGGCGACCTCGGCCACGACCCGCGATCCGGGACATCTGCATGGCCTCTTTCGTGATAAGGTTGAGCGGATCAATCCCGGTTTCGGCTTTGATCTGATCACGCTGGAGGCGGGCGGTGTCGAAGAGATGCAGGAACGCCAGAACCGGCTGGATGGCGGATCGGATGATGATCTGCATCTGACCCGGCTGGTGGACCGCTTGAGCGCGAAATTCGGGCCCCGCGCGGTGACCCGACCCGTCCTGCGCGAAAGCCATATCCCCGAACGGGCCGAAGGGCAGGTGGCCGCTTTGGCCGCTTTGGCCGAGACGGGGGAGGCGGTGGCGAAGGAACGCCCCTTGCGCCTGTTTGATCATCCTGAAGAGGTGCGCGTGCTTTATGCCGTGCCCGAAGGCCCACCCGCGCAGTTTGTCTGGCGGCGGCAGACCCACCGTGTGGCGCGTTATGCCGGGCCGGAACGGATCGCGCCGGAATGGTGGAAAGATCGGCCGGGTACAAGGTTGCGCGACTATTTCAAGGTCGAGGATCAGGCGGGGCGGCGCATCTGGCTTTATCGCGAAGGTTTGCACGAGGATGGGCGCGGCGGTGACCCGCGCTGGTTTGTGCATGGGTGTTTTGCGTGATGAGGTGGGCGTCTTTATTGGCGCGGGTCCTGAAAGGGCCCGGGCCGCGCCCGACCCTCCCCCCGGGAGGGCGCATTTCATGCACCCTGCGCTCCCGCGCGCTACGGCCTCAAAAGGTCCACTGGACCTTTTGCAAGACGGCCTTCGCCCCAGGGTCGGGCGCGGCCCTAAGGTCTCGACATGCCTGAAATGGACAACCAGCGCCCACGGCGCACAATCGAAGACGATGGGTTCACACCCAATGCAAAAGCTCCTTTCGTCGAACTTGGCCTCACTACCTGTTTCTCCTTCCTGCGGGGAGCATCCGACGCGGTGGACCTTGCCACGACGGCTAACGCCTTGGGTTATGACAAGCTGGGCTGCGCCGACCTGAACACCATGGCCGGTGTTGTCCGGCTCCATGCCGAGGCGCTAAAGGCGCAAATCACTCCGGTGATCGGTTGCCGTCTGCAACTGGTCACCGGCGAGGAATTCCTCGCCTATCCGCGTGACCGTGAGGCTTACGGACGGCTTTGCATGCTGCTCTCAAAAGGCAAGATGCACGACACTAACGGTGAATGGCAGGCCAAGGGCGTCTGTGACATCACCCTGGGTGATCTCGCCCAGCACAGTGAACGCGTCCAACTCATCGCCATCCCTGGCCCGCAACTCGACCATTTCGAAGCCGGGTTTCGCAATCTCAAACGTACCCTGCCGACGCTGAAATACATCGCGGCCAGTTACCTTTACCAAGGCGACGACCGGTCGCGGATCAACCGGCTCGACAAGCTCGCCAAGGCGCATGGCCTGTCGATCCTTGCGACCAACGATGTCCGCTACCACGCACCCGACCGACGGCCCCTGCAGGATGTGATGACCTGCATCCTGCACAAGACGACGATCCACAAGGCGGGGTTTTTGCTGGACGCGAACGCCGAACGCTACCTCAAATCCCCTGATCAGATGGTCCAGCTATTCGCTGATTGGCCTCACGCGATCCGGGCCACGCGCGATGTGGCTGATGCCTGCCAATTCGATCTGCGTGAACTGGCTTATGAATACCCCAAGGAGACGGTACCAGAGGGGCGCACGCCGCAAGAATATCTGGAGGAACTCACATGGGCAGGGGCCTCACAGCGCTACCCGGATGGCGTGCCCGCGTCGCTGAAAGAGACGCTGCGCAAAGAACTGACCCTGATCGGCAAGCTGGAGATCGCGCAGTATTTCCTGACAATCCAACAAGTTGTGAACTACGCCCGTTACGACTGCGAACCGCCCATTCTGTGTCAGGGCAGGGGGTCGGCGGCGAACTCTGCCGTCTGCTACGTGCTTGGCATCACAGCTGTGGACCCTGACAAGAACGATCTCCTTTTTGAGCGGTTCATCAGCGAAGAACGCAAGGAACCGCCCGATATCGACGTCGATTTTGAACATGAACGGCGTGAGGAGGTGATCCAGCATATCTACGAAAAATACGGGCGTGACCGAGCTGCGCTTTGTGCCACCGTCATCCATTACCGCCCGCGCATGGCCGTGCGCGAGGTGGGCAAGGTCATGGGGCTTTCCGAGGACATCACCACGGCCCTCGCCAAAACCATCTGGGGGTCATGGGGCCGCGAAGTGGGCGCGAAGGAAGCCGCCGAGGCGGGCATCGACCTCAAAGACCCGCTGATGGCGCGCACGATCAAGCTCGCCGATCAGATGATCGGGATGCCGCGCCATCTGGGCCAGCATGTGGGCGGGTTCATCCTGACCGAGAAAAAGCTGATCGAAACCGTGCCTGTGGGCAACGGCGCCATGCCCGACCGGACATTCATCGAATGGGACAAGGATGATATTGATGAGCTGCGCATCCTCAAGGTCGATGTGCTGGCGCTGGGCATGCTCACCTGCATCCGCAAGGCGTTTGACCTGATTGAAGCGCATTATGGAGAAAAACTAACCCTCGCGAGCATAAAAGGCGGCGATAAAGCCACATATGATATGCTCTGCAAGGGCGACAGCCTCGGTGTGTTTCAGGTGGAAAGCCGCGCCCAGATGAACATGCTCCCCCGCCTGAAACCCCGCGAATTCTACGACCTCGTTATCCAGGTCGCTATCGTCCGCCCCGGCCCGATCCAGGGCGACATGGTCCACCCCTATTTACGCCGTCGCAACGGGCTGGAGGCCGAGGATTACCCATCCCCCGCACCGCCGCATGACCCGGATGAACTGCGCCAGGTCCTCTCACGCACCAAGGGCGTGCCGATCTTCCAGGAACAGGCGATGAAGCTCGCCATGGTCGCCGCCGAATTCAGTCCCGATGAGGCGAACCAGCTGCGCAAGGCGATGGCGACGTTCCGGTCCAAGGGAACCATCGGAGAACTTGAGGACAAGATGGTCAGCCGCATGATCGGGCGCGGTTATGAACCGGAATTTGCCGCGCGCTGTTTCAACCAGATAAAGGGTTTCGGCGATTATGGCTTCCCCGAAAGCCATGCGGCGAGCTTTGCCCATCTGGTCTATGTGTCCAGCTGGATCAAATGCCATTACCCGGATGTGTTCTGCGTCGCCCTGCTAAATTCCCAGCCCATGGGATTTTACGCCCCCGCCCAGATCGTCCGCGATGCGCGCGAGCACGGGGTGATCGTCCGCGCAGCGGATGTCAATTATTCCAACTGGGACAACACATTGGAACCTGTTGGCCCTGACACCTTTGCCATCCGGCTGGGTCTGCGTCAGATCGATGGCGTGCGGGAGGATGCCGCGCACCGGATGATGGCCGAACGTCACACGCCCTTCACCGACCTTGCTGATCTGAAAAAGCGCGCACGGGTCGACGCGGGCACCATGCGCAAACTGGCCGCCGCGGATGCGTTTCGGTCCATGACGCTCGACCGGCGGCAAGCGCTCTGGGATGCGCGGGCGCTGCGGGATGCGCCGGACCTGCCGCTTTTTGCAGAGAAAAAGGATGAGGGCGAGGAAATCCGCTTTGATCTGCCGCAGATGCCGGTCTGTGAACATGTGGTGGCCGATTACCAGACGACGCGCCTCTCGCTGAAGGCGCATCCGCTGTCATTCCTGCGCAAAAGCATGGCAAAACAGGGCTATACGCGCACCGATGAACTCGAAACCATGCGCAATGGGCAATCACTGAAGCTCGCCGGGATCGTCCTGATCCGCCAGCGCCCAGGCAGTGCAAAGGGGGTCTGTTTCATCACTGTCGAGGATGAAAAGGGCGTCGCCAATCTGGTTGTCTGGCCCAAGGTGATGGCGGCCTATCGCAAGGTCATCATGCAGGCCCGCGTCATCGATGTGCGTGGGATCATTCAGAAAAGCGATGATGTGATCCATGTGGTCGCCCACCACCTGGCCGACCGCAGCGACGCGCTGGCGCGGCTGTCAAATGATGTGATGGAGCCGCCCTTGGCCCATGCGGATGAGGTCAAGCGCAATATCGATGTCGATCACCGCATGCGGCATCCACGCGATGTGCGGGTCATCCCAAAGTCGCGGGATTTTCATTAGAAAACGTAGACAAAACCTGGTGATCAGGGAGCCACCCTCTCGCCCGGTGGTCCCCACCGGGCAGCGCCCGTCCGCCCCCATGGGCGGGCGCGGCCCTCTGCCCGAAACTGCAAAAATGAATGCTAACGGGCAGTTAACCCACCGTACGCCTTCCCCGCGGGGAAGGTTGCTCAGAAAGCGCCAAACCATGTCGCTAACATGAGCGTCACCAGCAGCGCCACTACCGGGATCGCTACGGCGACGACGAAGATCGGCCCGTAGGCCTCGCGATGGGTCAGCCCTGCAATCCCCAAAAGTGTCACCACTGCCCCATTGTGAGGCAATGCGTCCAGCCCACCTGTCGCCAGCGCCACGATCCGATGCAGGGCGGCGGGGTCCATCCCCTCGGCCAATGCGGCCTCCAGATAGCGCGGGCCAAGTGTGTCCAGCGCGATCGACATACCGCCCGAAGCTGACCCGGTCAGCCCCGCAAGCAAACTGGCCGAGGCTGCGAGGCTCGTGAGTACCCCGCCGGGGATGTCGTTGGTCAGCGCGTTGACGGCTGCGAAGGCAGGCAAACCTGCGACCACCGCGCCGAAGCCCACAAGTGCCGCGGTGTTAAAGAGCGGCAGCAAGGCCGCCTGCGATCCGGCGCTCAGCGTTTGCCGCTGATCCTCCAGCCGGGTCCATGTCATCGCCAAAAGCAACAGGATCGCGAGCGAAATCGCCCCAATCAGCGCCCAGACGCCGATCACCTCGGATGCCGTCACGCCGCCCCACGCCGGATCCGCGAGATAGGATAGATCGACGTTCGGCAATACTAGCTCGGCCAGTACCCAATTGGCGGCAAAGACAGTCAAGATGGGCGCAACAGCACACCAAAGCGAGGGCAGGTTGAGGATGGGCCGGTCGGCACCCGTTTCAGACAAGGCAGGCGAGACAGGAGCCTGCACCCGCGCTGCGAATTGCAGGTAGGCCAGCCCTCCCAAAGCCATAATCAGCCCGGCAATGATCCCCAGACCGGGTGCGGCAAATGCTGTCGTCCCAAAGTAAGGCATCGGGATCGCGTTCTGGATCGCGGGCGACCCGGGCAGGGCGCTCATCGTGAAGGTAAATGCCCCCAGCGCGATGGCAGCCGGGATCAGGCGCTGGGCGATCTGTCCTTCACGGAACAGCGCGACAGCCAGCGGATAGACGGCAAAGGCCACGACGAATAGCGACACACCGCCATAAGTCAGGACCGCGCAAGACAGAACAACAGCGGGCAAGGCCTGTGCCGGGCCAAGGCGCGAGACGATAAAGCGCGCCAGTGCCATGGCCGCCCCTGAATCCTCCATGACCTTGCCAAACACAGCCCCCAGCAGGAAAAGCGGCAGAAACGCGATCACAAATCCGCCCGCAGCGGGCATGAAGCGTTGGGTCAGCGTGGCAAAGATCGGGTCTGCCGCCAATCCGGCGGCAAACAATGCCATCACCGGTGCTGCCAGCAGCACGGGCCAGCCGCGATAGACGGACCAGATCAACAGGCCCAACGGCAAAAGAAGGGTCAACAGGATCGACATTTTTGCGGGTTTCAGCGTGGCTGGAATGCGGTTGCGGTATCACTTTGCCGCAGTGCAGCAAGACTTGCAATCGTTGTGGTCGCCCCGGTGCTCACATGTCGCGGTGCGTATCCAGATATGTCCGTACGCGTTCGAGCGCGGGCAGCAATTCAGTGAACAGTTCAGCCCCCAGATCGTCCGCCATCTGCCGCAATGGACCGTCCATACTGCTGATGGCATCCCGCTGCATCTGCCGGCCTGCGTCAGTTAGAAAAACGACCTTGCTGCGCCCGTCTGTTTCATGCGGCGCCATGCGGATAAAGTATCGTTTTTCCAGCACCGCCAACGTGTGGGTCATTGTGGTCTTGGGTACCTGAAACGCATTCGCGATGGCGAGCGGTGTCTTCTCATCGCCAAGGCGGACCAGATGGTTGAGCACCGCGAAATGCGACACATGCAGCCCGTCGGGCAGGCGGGCCTGAAACAAGGCGCTGCTGAGCTGATTGATGATCCCGATCTCGTTAAAGAACTGAAACAGCGACTTGTCTTCTGTGTTCATCCGGCCCTCAGATCAATTTGGCCTCAAGCGGCCAGCGCGGGCTCGGCCCAATCGCCACGCCATAGCCCAGACGGCACAGCATTTGCACGGTCTCCCCCTCTTGCGCAAGCATCTGGTGGATCTGCGCATAATGCGAGGCCATCTCGGGATATTCCTGCAGCGCCTGGCTCAGCGGTTGCATACCGACCCCAAGCGCTGTCGCTGCAAGGTTCAGCCTGACCCAATCACGGCCCGCATTGATCTGATCAAGCCGCGTATTGCCTGGCGTTGCTTGCCAAAGATGTCCCATTGCCGTCTGCGTGTTTTCAAGAACCGCCGCCTTACCTTGGGCGAACATGGTCGATGTTGGGTCAAGCGTGCCTTCGCGTGTCATCAGACCTAAAGCGCCAAGGGTCTCGAACATGGGCCCGGAGAAGTCTATGCCGTCGGGGTTTGCCTCAATCTCGGCCTTGCCGATCCGGAAAAGGTCGACGCTTTCCTTGAACGTGTGGGGCGTCTCAATCTCAACGATCAGCGCATCGGTTGTGATTTGCCGCAAAGCTGCGATGCTGCTTTCGCTGACGTCCCCCGCAACGCGGCTGCCATGGCGCGCCGCTGCACGAAGGGTGTCGACCGTTTCGACGGACAAAGCGCGGCTTGTATCAAATGGCTCCTTGTTGGAACGGCGGTCCATCACATGTGCGAAAAGCGGATCGGGCGTGACGCTACCATCCTCCCGAAACGTGGCAACAGCAACCGGGCGGTCATCAAGGGCATTGAGGTCTGAGCCATCTGGAAAGACCTGCAGATCAATGGCGTATCCGTCTTCTGCCGCGGCCATGACCATCAGTTCCAGAAAACAACCAAGCCCGATTGTGATCTGCCGGTTCAGCGGGTCTGTATGCGGTAGCAACCTGCTGTGATCCACGTGCAGAACCACCGTGTCGCGGGCAGATATGTCGACAAGCCACGGCTGCTGATTATGGGGATTTGGCGCGAGGATCGCATAGGACAGCGCGCGCATGCGCGGCTCTTCATAAAGTGATCCGGCATCACCCCATGGTGCCAGCGCGTCGGTCGGTTGCCGGGTTGCGATGGGACCAAATGTCGCCGTTGCTGCCAGCACAACACCACCACCAGCGAGGGTCAGGAACTTGCGTCGTTGCATTGCCTTATCTCCATATAGTTCGACATCGTACAATATGATACGAAATCGAACTATATCAAGTCTCTTTTTTGTTTTTCGATCATGCAGTCATCGCTCAGGAGGGCGATGGAAATGACCACTAAAGCGTTGGCATTCATCATTTTTGTCGCCTAGTCTGACGAAACATCGGGGAGAGGATGCTCATGCGGGGCCAATTCAGACTGGGCGTTGATATCGGCGGAACCTTTACCGACGTTGTGTTGGAGAAGGATGATTCGCAGTTTTCAACCAAGGTCCTGACCACATATGCCGCGCCTGAAGATGCCATCATTGACGGGATGCATCAGGTGTGCGCCAGGGCTGATATTGACCCATCACAGATTGCACAGATCATTCATGGGACCACGCTTGCAACAAACGCCCTGATCGAACGGCGCGGCGCGAAGACTGCCTTGATCACGACCGAAGGTTTCCGTGATGTGATCGAGATACGCACCGAAAGCCGGTTTGAGCAATACGATCTGAACCTGACCTTGCCAGAGCCGCTGTTGCCGCGTCAGCATCGGTTCACTTTGTCCGAACGGGTGGATGCAAGCGGCAATGTACTCATCCCTCTTGAACGGGATGAGATCGCGGCGCTTGTGGATCGGATCCGATCCTACGGTTTTGAAAGTATCGCGGTTGGTTTCATCCATGCCTATCTGAACGATGCGCATGAGAAACAGGTGCGCGATGTGCTGGCCGCGCAGATGCCTGATGTGATGGTGTCGCTTTCGTCCGAAGTCTCCCCGCAGATGCGTGAATATGAGCGGTTCAACACCACCGTCGCCAACGCCTATATCAAGCCGCTGATGAAATCTTATCTTGGGCGGCTAAAGGGGCGGTTGGCGTATGCGGGTGCGGATTGCCCCGTTTTCCTGATGCATTCCGGCGGTGGGATCATAAGCCTCGAAAGCGCTGCAGAGTTCCCCGTGCGGCTGGTCGAATCCGGGCCCGCCGGTGGGGCGGTTTTTGCTGCGGACATCGCTGCGCGTTATGAGCTGGATAAGGTGCTGAGCTTCGATATGGGCGGTACAACAGCCAAGATTTGCCTGATCAAGAGCCAGACGCCCAAGACCGCCCGGGTGTTCGAAGTCGCCCGCACCTATCGGTTCAAGAAGGGTTCCGGCATGCCGATCTCAATCCCCGTGATTGATATGGTCGAGATCGGGGCGGGGGGCGGCAGCCTCGCGCATGTGGATGCGCTGCGCCAGATCAGGGTCGGGCCGGAAAGTGCGGGGTCAGAGCCGGGGCCCGCCTGTTACGGGCGCGGGGGCGACAGGCCTGCTGTCACCGATGCCGACCTGCTGCTGGGCAAGTTGGATCCTGAGAAT
Organism: Cognatiyoonia sp. IB215182; assembly: GCF_033963905.1. Classification (NCBI taxonomy): domain Bacteria; kingdom Pseudomonadati; phylum Pseudomonadota; class Alphaproteobacteria; order Rhodobacterales; family Paracoccaceae; genus Cognatiyoonia; species Cognatiyoonia sp. IB215182. Next base: position 143,891 of record NZ_JAXBMB010000007.1, on the reverse strand, counting down.
TTCGCGGGTGGGTCGATCCCGCTTGATCCTGGCGCGTCTCAAACGGCGCTGGGCGCGTTGGGCGAACCGTTGCAGATGGATGCGCAAACGGCGGCTTATGGCGTGGCCGAGGTGGTGGATGAAAACATGGCCAATGCGGCGCGGGTCCACGCGGTGGAAAATGGTGAGGACCTTGCAGATTACACGATGATCGCCTTTGGCGGCGCGGCCCCGCTCCATGCGGGGCGGCTTTGCGAAAAGCTGGGGATGAGCAGGCTCTTGGTGCCGACCGGGGCTGGCGTCGGATCAGCCATCGGGTTTCTGCGGGCGCCGTTCAGCTTTGAGGCGACTCGGAGCGTCTATATGAAGCTGTCGGATTTCGCGCTGGACACGGTCAAAACCCTGCTGGAGGACCTGCAGACCGAGGCGGCGGGATTTGTACGGACCTGTGACGCGCAGGCGCCAATCCGTTCCGAATACAAGGTCTATATGCGCTATACCGGGCAGGGCTGGGAAATTCCGATCAGCCTGACGGTGGATCAGGCGAGGACCCCGGATGCGGCAACTTTTCAGACGCTGTTCGAGGCGGACTATACGGCGCTGTTCGGGCGGACAGTTGCAGGGATGGATATCGAAATCACCGTCTGGGCGGTGAATGCGACGACGGATGCGGCCCCGCCCATGGAGCTCGACCCCACACCTGCTGCGAAAAGTGCCAATAGGCACGCTGAGCGCACCTTGTTTGACCCCGCTTCTGGTGAGATGCGCCAGGCCGCCGTCATTTTGCGAGACGGGCTCCTTCCCGGTCAGACCATCAATGGTCCCGCCTTGATCACAGAGGATGAGACGACGATTGTCATCCCCACCAGTCGCACCGCGATTGCCCGCCCCGACGGCACCATCGACATCACAGAGGTTGCGCCATGAGCAGTGTCGCCTATCAGGTCATGTGGAACCGCCTGATCTCAGTCGTGGAGGAGCAGGCACAGGCGCTGGTGCGCACGGCGTTTTCGACCTCCGTCCGTGAAGCCGGCGATCTTTCGGCGGGCGTCTACAACGCGGCTGGGCTGATGCTGGCTCAGGCCGTGACCGGCACACCGGGCCATGTCAACGCGATGGCCGATGCGGTTGCCCATTTCATCCGCCGGATTGGCCGCGAGAACATCCATGAGGGCGATGTCTACATCACCAATGACCCGTGGGAGGGGACGGGGCATCTGCATGACATCACCGTCGTCACCCCGTCATTTCACAACGGCGACCATGTCGGGTTCTTTGCCTGCACGGCCCATGTGGTCGATATCGGCGGGCGTGGCTTTGGGGCCGATGCGGCAAGCGTTTATGAAGAGGGGCTTTACATCCCCATCATGAAATTCGCGGATCGCGGCGCGGTCAACGAAACCCTGATCCACATTGTGCGCGGCAATGTGCGCGAGCCGGATCAGGTGGTGGGCGACATGTTTGCGCTAGCCAGTTGCAACGAGATTGGCCAGCGGCGGTTGGCCGAGATGATGGATGAGTTCGGTCTGGATGATCTCGAGGGGATCGGAGACTTTATCCTCGACAATTCGCGGCGCGCGACGGAAGAGCGGATCGCTGCGCTGCCTCAGAAAGCGGCTAGCGGCGGCATGAGGATCGACGGGTTTGACCAGCCGATTGATCTGAAGGTGAAAATTGCAGTGGAGCCGGACAAGATCATCTGCGATTTCGCCGGAACCTCGCCCGTGGACAAAAAGGGCATCAATGTCCCGCTCGTTTATACCAAGGCCTATGCCTGCTACGCCCTGAAATGTGCTATTGCGCCGGAGATTCCTAACAACGCAGCGTCGCTGGCGCCGTTCGAGGTGACGGCGCCCGAAGGCAGCATCGTGAATGCGACCCATCCTGCGCCTGTCGCGCTGCGCCATGTGATTGGGCATATGATCCCCGATACCGTCTTTGATGCGCTGGACAAGATCCTGCCGCAGACCGTGCCCGCTGAAGGGGCGGGATGCCTTTGTAACTTCCAAGTCAGTCTGCGGCCCGTCCCGGGGCGCCATGGCCAGCGGGCCGAGGTGCTGACCTTCAACTCAGGAGGGGCGGGGGCGCGGCCCACGGTCGATGGGCTCAACGCCACGGCCTTCCCGTCAGGTGTGATGACCATGCCGATTGAAGCCACCGAACACACCGGCCCCGTCGTCATCTGGAGCAAAGAGTTGCGCCCGGATAGCGGCGGTGCTGGGCAGTTCCGGGGTGGTCTGGGGCAGTTTATGGAAGTGGGTGCCACCGAAGGCCATGAGTTCGACTTCTCTGCCATGTTCGACCGGGTCGATCACCCGGCGCGCGGTCGGCAAGGCGGTGCGGATGGTGCGCCGACGATGATTGCGCAGGATGACGGCACGCCCATGCGCGGCAAAGGCAAGCAGTTTGTGGGAACTGGGCGCCGCGTGTTGCTCGCCTTTCCGGGCGGCGCGGGCTACGGGGTGCCTGAGGACCGTGACCCTGACTTGATCAAACGCGATCTTGCGCGCGGCTATATTTCCGCCGAAGCTGCAATGCATGATTACGGGCTGAGCGCCGAAGATGTGGCGGCGGTGCAGGCCCTGGTCGCGCGGGGAGAAAGTGAATGACCCAAGCACCCAGCCAATCCAGCTATGATGTGGTCATCGTCGGTGGGGCAATGTTCGGGTCGTCGGTTGCGTGGTTTCTGACGGATAATCCGGATTTCGACGGGTCGATCCTGGTGGTGGAACGGGACCCGACCTATGAATTCGCCTCCACCTCGCACACGAATTCCTGCATGCGCCAGCAGTTCAGTGCAGAGATCAACGTGAAGGTGTCGCAATTCGCGGCGGAATACGTGAAGAACTTTCGCACCTTTATGGGCGACGACCCGCGTGTGCCGCATCCGCGTCTGCAAAGCTATGGATACATGTATCTGGCGGATAACGACGATTTCGCCGCGACTTTGCGCGAAAGCCAACGGATACAAGCCGCGTGCGGCGCAGGCACGAAACACATGACGCGGGACGAGATTGCCGCCGCCTATCCTTTCTACAACCTAGATGACATCATCGCGGCGAACCATAATCTGGTCGATGAAGGATATTTTGACGGTGCGACACTGTTCGACTGGTGGAAACGCGCCGCCCGCGAACGGGGCGTTGAGTACCTGACGAATGAAGTCATCGCGATGAACCGGAATGCCGCCAATAGCCGTGTGGAAAGCGTGATCCTGAAATCGGGAGAGGTGGTCAGCTGTGGGACCGTCGTCAATGCGTCGGGTCCACGTGCGGTGCTGACATCTCGGATGGCCGGGATCGAAATCCCAGTCGAGCCGCGCAAGCGCTATACCTTTATCTTTGAAGCGGAGAATCCGCTCGACCGTGATCTGCCGCTGACCATTGACCCGTCCGGCGTACATATGCGGACCGATGGCACATACTACCTTGCAGGTTGTCCGCCGGACGAGGACCCGGCGGTTGAATATGATGATTTCGTACAGGATCATTCACTTTGGGAAAACAAGGTGTGGCCCGTCCTCGCCACACGCATCCCGCAATTTGAGGCGATCAAGCTACGCAATTCGTGGGTCGGGCATTATGCCTATAACACGTTCGACCAGAACGCGATTTTGGGGCCGCATACTGAGGTCGAGAACTTCATTTTCGTTAACGGCTTTTCAGGCCACGGCTTTCAGCAATCCCCCGCAATGGGGCGCGGCACGGCAGAGTGGATCACCCATGGCACCTACCGCTCGCTTGATCTGACGCCCTTTCACTATGACCGGATCGAGAAGGGCGCGAAATTCGTGGAAAAGGCCGTGATATGAAGATGCCAGAAAACGCTTTTCTCCATGCGCTGCGCAATGGTGAGAAACAAGTCGGGCTGTGGGTGAGCATGGCCAGCAATTACGCCGCCGAAGTGACTGCGGGAGCCGGCTATGACTGGCTGGTGGTTGATATGGAGCATAGCCCCGGCAGTGTCGAAACGACGCTGAGCCAGTTACAGGCCATCGCACCCTATCCAGGCACGGCGATCGTGCGGACCCCTTGGAATGACCCCGTGATGGTCAAGCGGCTGTTGGATATCGGCGCGCAAGGCATGCTGTTTCCGATGGTCCAGACGGCGCAAGAGGCGGAGGCAGCCGTCGCGGCGACACGCTATCCGCCTGACGGCATCCGTGGTGTTGCGGGCTCGATGCGCGGTAGCCGGTTTGGCCGGATCGACGATTACTATGCCAAGGTAAACGACGAGACTGCTGTCATCGTGCAAGTTGAAACCTTGTCAGCCCTGCAGCAAGCGGAAGACATTTCAGGCGTTAAAGGTGTTGATGGCATCTTCTTTGGCCCGGCTGATATTGCGGCCGATATGGGTCTCATTGGCCAGCCGATGCATGAAGAGGTTTGGGCGGTGATCGTCCCCGTCGCACGTGCATTGATGGCGCGCGGTATGCCGGTGGGCACGTTGGTTACGGACCCGGACTTTGCCACCACGCTCTTGACCGAGGGTTTCACATTTGTCGCCTGCGGAACGGATACAGGGCTTCTGAGGAAGGCTACGGATGAATTGCTGGCGCAGATGCGGCAGGGAATAAAGGAAGAATGATGAAAAAACTGGTGTTGACGGGTGCTGCGGGACGGCTTGGATCATATTTGCGCGAACCGCTGACGAGGATGTGCGAGACGCTGGTCTCTACCGACCTCGCCGATGACATTGGCACGCTTTACCCGGGCGAGACCTATGTCAAAGCCGACCTTGCCGATCTGAGCGCTGTTGAAGGCTTCATGGAAGGCGCTGACATGGTGATCCATTTCGGGGCCATTGCTGATGAAGCCCCGTGGGAGGATATCCTGCACTCCAACATCATCGGCGCCTACAATGTGTGGGAGGCTGCCCATCGCCACGGCGTCAAACGTGTCGTCTATGCCAGTTCCGTCCACGCGGTGGGCATGCATAAAAAGACCGACACAATTGGGCTGGACGCGCCGCATCGTCCGGACACGTATTACGGCCTCGCGAAGTGTTTTGCCGAGGATCTGGCCAGCCTTTACTGGGACAAGCGCGGGATTGAGGCGGTGTGTTTGCGGATATTCTCCTGCGCGCCTGCCACAAATGCGCGCAGCATTGGCACGTGGCTGTCTTATGACGACATGATCCATCTGGTCGAACGGTCCATCGACAGCCCCGTGGTTGGTTTTACCATCGTCTACGGCATCTCGAACAATGACCGGGCGGTGGTGGACAATAGCAAGGCGGGCCATCTGGGATACAGGCCCAAGGACAATGCCGAAACCTTCGCTAAGAAGGTGTTTGCTGACACGCCGCCGCTCGACAACAAGGACCTTGGCAACCTCTGTATCGGTGGTCCATTCGCGACCGTCGAACTGGGGAATTCCGGTGTTGCCGCGCTGAACATCGTGGATGATCGGAAGGAGACTTAGGGCCGCAAGTTTAGCTTTGCGGAGCCTCTTCTTGCCGCGCGCCGTGGATCAGCCCCCATTGCCCCAGCGCGTCTAGCACGGGGATCAGTGTCCGTCCGTAAGCGCTGTAGCTGCAGACCATATGCGGGACGCCATCGCGCGTCTCTTCCTGCCGATCAATGATCCCGTCATCCTGCAGTTGTTGAAGCTGTTCGGTCAGCACTTTGGCCGAGACACCGGGCAAGGTGCGTTTGAGTTCGTTGAAGTGATGGGGCCTGTCGCGCAATAGCCAAAGGATGCGGGTCTTCCATTTGCCTGAGACAGCCTTGAGCGCCGTCAGGGCCGGACAGTGGAAGAGTTTGGCATCTGGGCCAGTCACCATTTTGTAACCTCTTGCGTGGCTGCGGCGTCGTGTTGATGTCTCTATCGAAAGGATAACAGATGACAACACCAACGCTCTTTGAATGGATCGGCGGCGCAGCGGTTTTGCGCGCGCTGACCGAGGATTTCTACACCCGTGTCAAAGCGGATACGCTGCTTGCCCCTGTCTTTGCCAAGATGGGCGAAGATCATCCTGCCCATGTGGCGGCGTTTATTGGCGAAGTGTTCGGCGGGCCGAAGGTTTACAGTGAACAGCATGGCGGGCATCCGGAGATGATCCGTCATCATCTGAAGCGTCACCTGACAGAGGCGCAGCGGCGGCGCTGGATCAACCTGCTCTTGGATGCTTATGAGGCATCGGATGCCCCGGATGATCCGGAATTTGCCTCAGCCCTTGTGGCTTATCTGGAATGGGGCTCGCGGTTGGCGGTGATGAATTCGCAGCCGGGCGCAAATGTGAATGAGCAGGCACCGATGCCGCAATGGGGCTGGGGCGAAACCGGCGGGCCATATCAGCCATAGGGGGATGCGATGATTGTGGAATACCTGAGATACGAGATTGATGCGGAACGGCAGGATCAGTTTGTTGCTGACTATCGTGCAGCTTCGGAACCGCTTTTGGCCTCGCCCTATGCGACGTCATTTGAGATGTGCCAATGTGTCGAAGATCCCAGCCAGTTCACGCTGAGGATTGCCTGGACGTCAGCCGACGATCATCTGAAAAGGTTTCGTGGCAGCGCGGAGTTCCGGGAGTTTTTCGGCCATATCAAGCCCTATCTAGGCGATATCAAAGAGATGCGGCATTACACGCAACTGATCTAGCGCTGTTTTGCTGGTTGGCCGACATACATGCCCGCAAGGATCAGGGCGACACCAATGATGCGCGCCCATGGGCTGCCCGGCGCGCCCATGATAAGGTCAAGCAGCACGCCAGAGATCATTTGACCGGCAATGATCAGCATGGCGGTTTGCGCGGCCCCGATCCGTGGGATCAGCCAGCTGCCCGCGGCGATGAAGATCACACCGACAGGCCCGCCGAGCCAGGCCCACCAGGGGGCGGCAAGCGGCTCACCCGCGAACAGGCCGCCGACAAGCAGGGCGGCGAGGGTGATGAAACCCAGACCCACGATGTGGTTCCAGAAGGACGATTCCATCGCCGAGGTAGAGAGCGCCAGCCGCCCATTGATTTGCCGGCTGAGCGAGACGAGTACGCCTGCCAGCACGGCCAGTGCTGCAAAAAGGATCACGCGCTGCCCCCGAAAAAGATCAGGATCAGGCTGCCCGTGAGGATCAGCGACAGCGCGGCATAGTCACGTGCGCTGGGCAGCCGCTTGGGCAAGCCAAAAAGTCCGCGCATGTCGGCAAAAAGGCTAAAAAACACCTGACCTGCAAGGCCAAGTGCAATGGTGCCGGAAAGCGCCAGAGCGGTATTCATGGTGGCCGAGGTCAGCATCACTGTAACCCCGCCTGACACCCCGCCCAGATAGGCCCAAAGCGGCGGGCGGGTCGCCGAGACCCGTTTCGGACGCAGGATGAGCAAAAGAAGGAGCGCGGCAAATGTCCCCGTCAGATGCGGCACCCAGGAGGCAAAGAAAAGCGAGCCGTGAACCGCCAGTGTCCCGTTGAACAGGATCATCAACGTCAAAAGCCCGCCTGCACCGAATGCGGCGGCGAAGTGGTAAAGGCGCGGCGCTGGAACAGATGCAGTGGACATGAAGCTCGTGTCTCACGCCTTGCAGTGCGGTTGCAATAGTGATCGCAACCTCCACACCCGGCAAATCATTGGGTGGTCCTTGCCTTTACCGGACTGAGCGATGTCAATCAAAAGAGGTCGGCAAGATGCTATGAATTGATTTGCCGGTCGATGCCATGGACGGACTTCTCATGCCATGTCAAACGAGGTCAGTTATGCAACGCGCAGTGATGATGATCCTCAAGTTCCTCGCCGCGATCGCGGCGACTGGGGTGCTGCTCTTTGCCTTCGGCTATCTTGCGACGATGGGTGAGTATGGGGTGCGCCAAACTGTGGCCGAAGACCCGTCACTTCCAAGTGTCGAATTGAACGGCGCGCTTTTTCACGCGCAGGATTTTGGCGATCCGTCTCAGCCGACAGTGATCGTCGTCCATGGCGGACCTGGCGGTGATCACCGCGCGCTTCTTCCGCTGCAGGCTCTCGAAGACTGGTATCATGTTGTTTTCTACGATCAGCGTGGCTCCGGGCTGTCGGCGCGTGTCTCTGCCGAACAGCTGAACCTTGATACCTTCGTGGCTGACCTTGATGCAATTGTTGCGCTCTACGGCCGGGGGCAACCTGTCCATCTGATTGGTCATTCCTGGGGTGGGGGGCTGGCGGCGATCTATACTGCGCGCCATCCTCAGAAAGTTGATCGCCTGGTTTTGGCTGAACCCGTCCCTTTGACACCAAGAATGGCGGAGGCCGCTGGCATCGTCTATGGCGCCTCGCTGGATCCGGAGATACTGCTTTCTGGGTTGCGCTTTTGGTTTCAATCGCTGCATGTCGATGGATCGGACAGCCATGCGCGGAGTGACTACCTTTTCACGCGGATGGCTCCCCGCGCCAATCCTGAACACCATTGCAGCGGCGCGATGAACTCGCCCGATACAGCGATGTGGCGTATGGGCACCTTGGCCATTCAAAGCGTGATGGCGTCCATTTTGGATGAAGAGGGGCGTCTACAAAGTGGCCTTTTGGACGGTATCGGCAACTATGCCGATGAGGTAATTCTTCTTGTGGGGGATTGCAGCTCCTTGATCGGGCCAGCGTTTCAGGAACAGCAGATGATGCTTTTTCCTGCTGCGCGCATGGCTGTAATCGAAGAGGCTGGCCATATGATGTTCATTGATCAGCCTGCTGCAAGTGTTGCTGCCATCCGTGCGTTTCTTGCTGCCGATCAATAGGAGTACCCGCTGCGATCAAGCCAATCCATGGGTTCTTGCACTTAGCCTTTTCGGCTGGCCTGCAATTGCTGCTGTTGCCGGATCGCACCGAAATGCTGCGCCTTCTTGGCAGGGCGTGAGGCTTTGATGTGGCGTAGCTGGTGAACGAGCTTGCGGTCCGAGCCGGGCAGGCGACGGACGGAATGGGCCACGACCCATCCGGGAAGCTCTTCGACCGCGAGGGCATGAAGTGCCAGCCGCTTTTCGCGCACAGTCAGGTCTTCATATGGCAGGCTGCTGCGCTTTTTGCGCGTCAGGTCAATGGCTAACGCAATGAGATGGGGCGCGTCTGTATCGTCGGGCGGAGCAGTGATCGCCCGCTGGTATGCAGCGGGCAGGCCCGTTTCAAGATCGCGAAAGCGACGCATCGCAACCATGTGCAAGAAAATGCAAACGACGGTCACACTCATTAACAAAACACTAACACCGACAGTCAAAATTAGTCCTTATCACTGCTCCTAAACCGGTGATATCGTTCGCATAAGGTGATAATTAGACGAAATATGTTCATTCTCGGTGTTTTTCGAAGACGCCGCCTTTGTGACGCCGCGACCATCGCCGATCAGGCGTTGACACACGCAAATTCCTGTCTATAAGCCGCGCATTCATTGGTGTTGGTGGCCCTCGCAAGAGGAAACCTGTCGCCCCGGCAAAATCCGGGGAGGAGGACAACGCCCTTCGACATAAACAGAAGGAGATCAGCCGTGACCAAACGCACTGCTGCCAAGTACAAAATTGATCGCCGTATGGGCGAAAACATCTGGGGTCGCCCCAAATCCCCCGTTAACCGCCGCGAATATGCGCCCGGCCAGCATGGCCAGCGCCGGAAGGGCAAGCTGAGCGATTTTGGCATCCAGCTGCGCGCCAAGCAAAAGCTCAAGGGTTACTACGGCGACCTGACCGAGAAGCAATTCCGCCGCATCTATGCCGAGGCTGAGCGGGTCAAAGGCGATACTGGTGAAAACCTGATCGGTCTGTTGGAGCGTCGTCTGGACGCCGTGGTCTACCGCGCGAAATTCGTGCCAACCATCTTTGCGGCTCGTCAGTTCGTGAACCACGGCCATGTCACCGTAAACGGCAAGAAGGTGAACATCCCTTCCTACCGCGTCAACGAGGGCGATGTGATCGCCGTGCGCGACAAGTCCAAACAGTTGGAAATCGTGCTCGTGGCCAGCCAGTTGCCAGAGCGTGACGTGCCAGATTACATGGAAGTCGATCACTCAAAAATGGCGGCGACCTTCGTGCGGACTCCAGGCTTGGGCGATGTGCCTTACCCGGTTACGATGGAACCCAACCTAGTCGTCGAATTTTACGCAAAGAACTGATCCGACCGGACCACAGTTTCGAAAGGCCGCATGTCCCATGCGGCCTTTTTTGTTTTACTGCCGTGTCTCTGCCCATGCGCTGCTATTTGCGCAGAGGCTTGAAGGCTTGTGATTTGGATCGTCTTTCAGCCGGAGCGTTGTGCGTGACGCAAGAAATGCCAGAACGGCAAAGAACCCCAGTGTGCCAAATGCAAGCATCGCCATGAGAGAACCCATTGGTGTTTTCCTTCTATTTGAACGGTTGCGGTTAATATTGCCTTCGATACGCAGCGACGTGGTCGTTGGATCTGCAAAATCCAATGTTTTCAATGGCATAAAAATGAACACTTGCGGAAAGCCGCGATAGATCAAGGCGTTATCATCGCTGTGTCAAGCCGTCGCAGGGTCAGTAGAAGAGCACCAGAACGCCCAGAAAATAGAGGCCAAGCCCGACCCAACCGAAGCTCGCGGCGAGTATTGCAAGGCCAAAGAGCACGGCCATGACACAGCCCAGTTCGAAATAGGATTTCATCCGGTCCTGTGATTTGAGCCGCGCGACCTCATCATGCAGATCACGCCGGAAGACGCGCGACATCACGTAGGCGGTGATGTTCATCCCCGCCTTGCCCAGACCTTGTAATTCTGGTGGCCTCCCTGACATGCGCGTACAGTATCAAGTCTGCGGTTCTGTTCCAAGCAAAACGGGTGCAAGTTGCTGCCCAATGCCCGCATTTTCATTTCTTCTGAACTCGCCTATCACTCTCCCCAACACAGGGAGATGAAAGGCGCATTGCATGACTTCGCAGGTTTACGGCCGCATTGAAGGCCATATCGTCATGATTGGTTTCGGCTCGATCGGGAAGGGCACGCTGCCGCTGATCCAGCGCCATTTTGATTATGATCCTGACAAATTCAGCGTGATTGATCCCGATCCAAACAGTGCCGCATTTCTGTCGGAGTCGGGCATCACGCATCATCAGGTGGCGCTGACCCCAGAGAACTATCGCGACGTGCTGCGCGCACGTTTTCCTGATGGCAAAGGGTTCTGCGTGAACCTGTCGGTTGATACATCCTCGCTCGATCTTATGAAGTTCTGCCGCGAGTTGGGCGTACTTTACATCGATACGGTGGTTGAGCCCTGGGCAGGTTTTTACTTTGACACAACCGATAATGCGGCACGCACCAACTACGCCTTGCGTAAGGCCGTGCGCGATGAAAAGGCTGCGAACCCAGGTGGCACCACGGCAGTGAGCTGCTGTGGCGCCAATCCCGGCATGGTTAGCTGGTTCGTCAAGGAAGGGCTGATGACCCTGGTCCGTGATCTGGGCCGGGACGATCCGATCCCGCAGGATCGCGCGGGGTGGGGCAGGCTCATGCAGTCGCTGGGCGTCAAGGGTGTGCATATTGCCGAGCGTGATACGCAGGCCCGTTACAAGCCGCGCCCACGCGATGTGTTTGTGAATACCTGGTCGGTGGAGGGGTTCATTGCCGAAGGGTTCCAACCGGCAGAGCTTGGCTGGGGTACGCATGAGACATGGATGCCCGACAATGCGCATGGCCATGAAGCCGGTTGTCAGGCGGCGATCTGGATGGAGCGCCCGGGGGCGATCACCCGCGTGCATACCTGGTGCCCGACGCCGGGGCCGCAATTCGGATTTCTGGTGACCCACAACGAATCTATCAGCATCGCCGACTATTTCACGGTCGGCGACCCCGCGAAGCCTGAGTTTCGCCCCACCTGTCACTACGCCTATCACCCCTGCGACGACGCGGTGCTGAGCCTGCATGAGATGTTCGGAGCGGGTGTGCAGCAGAAGGTGCATGAGATCCTGGACGTCGATGAGATTGTCACCGGCATCGATGAGCTGGGCGTGCTGCTCTACGGACACGAAAAGAACGCGCTCTGGTTTGGGTCACGGCTGTCGAATGAAGAGACAAAGGCGCTGGCGCCTTATCAGAATGCGACGGGTCTTCAGGTGACCTCTGCCGTACTGGCGGGCATGGTCTGGGCGCTGGAAAACCCCGAAGCCGGGATTGTTGAGACCGATGAGATGGACCATGTGCGCTGTCTTGAGGTGCAGACACCGTATCTTGGCCCGGTCGAGGCGCATTACACGGATTGGACACCGCTGCAGGACCGGTGGGAGCATTTCCCCGAAGACATCGACGAAAGCGATCCGTGGCAATTCAGGAACGTGTTGGCGACCTAATCAGAACGTGGCGGCTGATGCGCTGGAGCAAAGTGGCCGGCGGCGCGGCTGGACATTCGCTGTTTCGGAGCGGCCAATTGTGACATAACATCGGGGGCTTCGCATCCTCGAAGGAACGCGGTCATGTATGTTGGGGCGCTCACTGACCAGTTGCGTGTCGTGTGCGCATTTGAAGAGGAACTAGCAACTGACCGCGCATCGGACGCCGCCATGGCCTGCCGTCAATACATTTTCAAATTGGCTTGAGAGTAAGGGAATACGCAAATGAGATTCGTAATCGATTTGAGTGTCGCTCTCCGCCTGATCGAGGAGCGCGCGAAAATCCCGCCCCAAAACAGCCTCGTCGCCCCGACATTGCTAAGGTCGCAGATCCTGTCTGAACTCTTCGCGGCCGTCGAGGGCAAGGAATTCGATCGCCGAGAAGCGAATGCGCGTCTCAATCACATGAGGGCGCTGAAGATCCGATTTTTGGGGGATCGCGTTCTCCAGCAGGTTGCCTGGGATGTGGCCGACGCGCTTGGCTGGGACGATACGTTTCAGGCGGAATACGTTGCTCTGACCAAATTGCAGGCGGACGCCTTTGTCACGCTCCAAGACCCCTTGCAACGCGTGTTGGAAGGGGTGGTGCCGTTGGGATCGTTTGATGATCTATTCGCTTGACGCGGTTTTCATGGACGATAGCAGAAGGAATGCATCATGTTGAAAGGAACGTGCCACTGCGGTCAAGTCAACTGGACGCTGGATGACGACCCCGAGTCGATCACGGCCTGTAACTGCACGACTTGCAGACGCTACGGCGCGCTGTGGGCCTATGGCTACGTCGGCCACAGCGTTCATGTGGCCGGACAGACGGAAACCTATCGGCGCAAGGACGGCGGGACGATTGCATATCACTTCTGTCCTACCTGCGGCTGTCTGACCCACTACGTCGAGAATGCGGACAGCAAGACCGGCAAAAGCTGGACAGGTGTCAACACGCGCATGTGCGACCCCGCCGCGATCAGCGCGCTGCCGATCGATCATTTCGACGGGCTTAAGAGCTTTGACGACCTGCCGCGCGACGGGCGGACGGTGGCGGATATGTGGTTTTGATTATCGGACCAACTCTGCCGCGCTCGAAAGGCGGATCAATGTCACCCACGTCCGTCTTGCCGGCCACCGGATCAAAGGCGTTTGACGATTTCGGCTGAAATTGTTCAGTCGGACGGGGGTGCCGCGTCCAGCATCCGCAACGCTTTATGGTCCGGTGCCGTCCGGGCGTGCTGCCGTCACTTCAACCTCAACAAAGAATTCGGGGCGGGTGAAGCCTGTGACGATCAGCAATGTGGAGGCTGGCAAGACGTCGCGCGGACCAAGCCAGGCATCGCGCGCGGCCATGTAATCGGGCATGTGTGCACGGTCGGTGACATAGGCGGCGATGCGGATCACGTCGTCTGGTCCCATGCCCGCTTCGGCAAGGATGGCAGCGCAATTCTCAAAGCAAAGCGCGGCTTGCGCCCGCGCGTCTGCGGGCACGGACCCATCCGCTGCCAGCGGCAATTGACCTGATGTCATCGCAATGCGCCAGCCCGCGGGCACAGCGATGCCATGCGCGTATCGCCCAAAGGGTGCGGCAATCGTTGCCGGGTTCAGCGGGGTCAGCGCCATATCCTTGCTCCTCTTGTCCGTCGTCGCGCGCACCTGTCTTATCTGTCCAATGATTGCATCAGCAATGGCTGATGAATGATCACCTGCACAGATTTTCAGCAGAAGGGTGGCTCTGTCGCCTACCATTTGTGCGGCTCAGGCGTTAACCTTTTGTAAACCAGTCCTGCACTTGTGCCCTAACGTCACCCTGTCTTGTCTTGGGGCATCATTACCAGGGGATTGTTATGACAAAACGCGTCACTTCTGCCTGTGCCGCATCGGCCATCCTGTTTGGCCTGGCGACACAAGCATCTTCACAGGAACTCACACCGGTCACCTTCGGCACCAACTGGGTCGCCCAGGCCGAGCATGGCGGGTTCTACCAATCTGTTGCCGATGGCACCTATGAAGCATGCGGCCTTGACGTGACGATCCTGCCCGGCGGGCCGCAGGTGAACAACCAGGCGCTGATGCTAGCAGGCCGGATCGATTTCTATATGGGCGGGCATCTGGACGCTTACTTTGCGGTGCAAGAGGGACTGCCCATCGTCAATGTCATGGCGTCTTTCCAGAAAGACCCGCAGGTTCTGATGACACATCCAGGAAAGGTCGACAGCTTTGCAGGCATGCAAGAGGCCGATCTGACGATGATCGTGCAGGACGCGGCAACCTATTATGAATGGATGAAGGCCGCTTATGCCTTCACTGATGAAGTGCGCCAGCCCTACACCTTTAACTCCGCACCGTTCCTGGCGAACGAAGACAGTGCGCAACAGGGATATCTGTCGTCCGAGCCCTTCGCGATCCTGCAGGAAACCGGGATCGAAGTGGATGTCTGGCTGATCGCCGATGCTGGCTATGATGCCTATTCCACGACAATCCAGACCAAGCAGGAGGTGCTGGACGAACAGCCGGAGGTCGTCAGATGCTTTGTCGAAAGCTCTATTCTGGGGTGGTACAACTATCTTTATGGGGACAACAGCGCAGCCAATGAACTGATCTTGTCGGACAACCCCGACATGACGCAGGACAAGATCGATTTTGCCATCGAAGCGATGATCGAAAACGGGATCGTCGATAGCGGCGATACGTTAGAGTTGGGTATTGGCGCGATGACCGCTGAACGCTCCGAGTCGTTTTATAACGACATGGTAGAAGCTGGCGTCTTGCCCGCGGGGCTGGAATTCACCAAGGCCTATGATCTGACCTACATCAATCAGGGCTTGGGGCTTGAACTGCGACCGGAGTAAGCTGCCAGCATGCCTGTTGCCCCGTTAGGAGACCGCGCCCCGATCCTGCATATGCGCGAGGTTGACAAGACCTTCAGCGGGCAGGTCGTGGCGTTGCGCCGCATGTCATTGCAAGTCAATGAGGGCGATTTCATCTCGCTTCTGGGGCCGTCGGGCTGTGGGAAATCCACGGCCCTGCGTCTGATCGCGGGGCTGATGCCACCAACGATGGGCCGGATTGAGTGGGAGGCGGGTGCCGGTGCGGATGACATTGGTGTGGTGTTTCAGGAACCCACGCTGATGCCTTGGGCGACGGTCGAAAAGAACGTGTTTCTGCCGTTCCGTTTGCGGGGGCAGCGGTTTCCTGCGGTACGCGACCGGATTCACGAGGTGCTGGCGCTTGTGGGCCTGGAGAAATTCGGCAAGAGCTACCCCCGCGAATTGTCCGGCGGCATGAAGATGCGCGTGTCCATCGCGCGGGCCATTGCGACCAATCCGCGGCTGATCCTGATGGACGAGCCCTTTGCCGCATTAGATGAAATCACGCGCCAGAAGCTGAATGATGATCTGTTGGCGCTCAAGGCCAGCACTGGGGCGACGGTCATCTTTGTCACCCATTCGGTCTTTGAAAGCGTGTTCCTGTCGGACCGCATCCTTGTCATGGCCGCGCGCCCTGGACGCGTCATTTCGGAAATCGAGGTCACCGCACCTTATCCGCGCGGCCTCGAATGGCGCACATCGGCGAAATATGGCGAGGTTGCGCGGCAGACGTCAGATGCGCTCAACGGCGCGCTTCATCCGGTCGGAGGTTTGGTCGCATGACAATCAGCACAGATACCGAGACCGCAAAGCATGTGGCGCACGACAAGGGCCCTATGTATGACGCTGATGAGGAGCGACGCGCGCGGCGCAAGCGCAATGAAGAGATCGCGAAATACGTGATCCCGGTCGTTGTGATGTCGCTGGCCATCTGGTTCTGGGACAGGCTGGTGGTCTGGAACGAGATCGAGCCCTACATCCTGCCGCGGCCCGGTCTGGTTCTGTCGACCCTGATCGAAGATTGGGGGACCTTGTCATCGTCTCTGTTGGTGACATTGCAGATCACGGGGCTGGCTTTGCTTGTCGCGGTTGTGGGTGGCGTTGGCCTCGCGGTGCTGTTCTCGCTGTCACGCTTTGCAGAGATGTCGTTTTCACCCTTCGCGGTGATCCTGCAGGTGACGCCGATTGTCTCGATTGCGCCGCTGATCTTCATTTACGTGGAAAGTCGGCTGATCGGGTTGCTGCTGTGCGCCTGGATTGTCGCGTTCTTTCCGATCCTAGCCAACACCACGCTGGGGCTGAAATCGGCGGACCATAACCTGCGCGATCTGTTCACGATCTACCGGGCGACCCGTTGGCAGCGTCTGGTGCATCTGCAATTACCTTCGGCGCTGCCTTACTTCCTTGGCGGGTTGAAGATTGCTGGAGGGCTGGCGCTGATTGGTGCCGTTGTTGCCGAATATGTGGCAGGCACGGGCGGGATCGGATCGGGCCTTGCCTTCCGTATTCTCGAAGCGGGTTACCGGCTGCAGATCCCGCGTATGTTTGCGGCCCTCATCCTGATCGCGGTCACCGGTGTGATCATCTATGCAACAACCTCACTGATCGCGCATTTCGCGCTTCGCAAGTGGCACGAATCCGCGTTGAAAAGAGAGTAAGTCATGCCACTGCCGACAATACCCGATGGCCCGGTGCAACTGGACAATCTGCGCTTGCCCGCTGCCTGCTTAGGTGCGGGGCAGGGGTTGGTAGAGACCACATTGACCCTGGCTAGTGGGCAGATTGTGGATGCAGCTCAAGGCGCGGCACAGGTCGATATGCGCGGCGCCATAGCGTTCCCTGCCTTTGTCGACATGCACACACATCTCGACAAAGGCCATATCTGGCCGCGCAATCCCAACCCCGATGGCAGTTTCGAAGGCGCCTTAGGGGCCGTGCGCCGCGATACGGCGGCGAATTGGTCGGCCCCGGATGTAAGGGCGCGCATGGAGTTCTCGCTCCGTTGTGCTTACGCGCATGGGACACGCGCGATCCGCACGCATCTGGACAGCCATGCGCCGCAGGATGCGATCAGTTGGGGGGTCTTCCCGGAAGTGCGCGCGGCATGGGCAGACAAGATTGATCTGCAGGCGGTTTGCCTTGTCGCCTGCGATTACGCGCTGACCGATGAATTTGTGACCACTGCCGATCTGGTTGCAGGAGCTGATGGTGTCCTTGGCATGGTCACCTATCCGGGCGCCGACCTGCAGGCACAGCTTGATACCTTCTTCGCGGCAGCCGAGGCGCGCGGTTTGGCCGCCGACTTTCATGTTGATGAGACGATGGACCCGACCGTCAACACCCTGCGCGACATCGCCCAGACCGTCATTGATCGTGGCTTTGATCAGCCGGTCGTCGTGGGCCATCTCTGTTCGCTTTCGGTGATGGACGAAGCGGAGGCGCTGCATACGCTGGATGTCGTCGCACGCGCCGGGCTACATGTCGTCAGCCTGCCCATGTGCAACATGTATCTGCAAGACCGCCATGCCGCGCGGACCCCGCGCAATCGGGGGATTACGCTGGTGCATGAAATGGTGGCACGCGGCATCCCGGTCAGCTTTGCCTCTGATAACACCCGCGATCCGTTCTATGCTTATGGCGACATGGATATGCTGGAGGTCATGCGCGAGGCGACCCGAATCGGCCATCTGGACCATTCCGTTGTCGATTGGACGCGCGCCTATCTGCAGAACCCGGCCACCGCCTGCGGTTTCGCGCCGCCCAGCCTCAAACCCGGCGCACCTGACGATCTGGTCATCTGCAATGCCCGCAGCTGGACGGAGCTTTTCGCCCGTCCGCAATCTGACCGGATCGTGATCCGGGGCGGTCAACAAATCGACCGCACCTTGCCCGATTACGCCGAACTCGATCACCTGATGGAGACAGCATGAACATCGCCGCCGCAATCGCCGCCCTGACAGAGATGGGCATCGAAACCGACACAAACCCGGCCAGCGTGAAGGCCAAAAGCCGGGATTTCTTCTGGTACTCGCCCGTGCTCAAGGACCGCCTAGACCACGTTGTCGCCGATTTCGTGGCGACGCCAAAGAACGAGGCGGAGGTCATTTCCATCCTCAAAACCTGTTACGCGCATGACGTCCCTGTCACGACGCGCGGAACCGGCACGGGCAATTACGGGCAGGCCATGCCGCTCGCGGGTGGGTGTATCCTGCATCTGAACCAGATGAACGCGGTCAAGGAAATCCATCCCGGTCGCGTGATCTGTGAGCCCGGTGTCCTGCTGAAAGACCTTGATGCGGCCTGTAACGAGACAGGGCAGGAAATCCGGATGTATTCGTCCACCTGGGCGACGGCGACGATTGGCGGGTTCATCGCGGGCGGCTCTGGCGGGATCGGGTCGGTGCGCTGGGGCAGCTTGCGTGACCCCGGCAACATCATCCGTCTGCGGGTGGCGACGATGGAGGCGGAGCCGCGAACGCTCGAGATCACTGGCGACGACCTGCACCGCGTCAGCCATGCCTATGGGACCAACGGGATCATCACCGAAATCGAAATCCCACTGGCTCCGGCTTATGAGTGGAAGGGGATCTTCCTTGCGTTCTCGGATTTCGACGAAGCGTTGCAATATAGCTATGATCTCGCCTCGTGCGACGGGTTGCTGATCAAACTCGCCACCGTGTTTGAGGCGCCCATCGCCAAGGATTATTTCCAGCGTGTGGCTCCGCATGTCGAAGACGCCGACGCGCTAGTGGCGCTGATGATCGCCCCCCATGCAATGCCGGGATGGGAGACCTTTACCAAGGGCTATCCCGGTGCCCGCACGATCTATGTGCAAGGTGAAACCGACTGGCCGCGCGACCCCGGCCTCGTCTTTGAATACGGTTGGAACCACACGACCTTGCGCGCGCTCAAAGTCGACCCATCGATCACCTATCTGCAAATTGCCTATGGCACAGACGACCCCATCGCGCTGGTTAAGGCCGTCAAAGAGCGGCTGAGCCCCGAGGTGCTGCAGCATATTGAAGTGACCCGGATGAACGGCAAAGTGGCCATGGGCGGCCTGACGCTGGTGAAGTTCACCACCGAAGAGCGCCTCGACGAAATTATCGCCATCCATGAACAGATGGGGGCGATGAACTTCAACCCACACCGCTACACGCTGGAGGAAGGCGGGCGGCAGTCGGTCGATGAGCGGCAATTGGATTTCAAGCGCGAGGCTGATCCAAAGGGTCTTCTGAACCCCGGCAAGATGATCGCCTGGGACGACCCCAACTGGTCCTATGACCGTATGTATGCCTGGCCCGGTCTGCAACCGAAGACAGCGGCAGAATAGATGGCCCGAGCCTTTGTCGTTTTTGCCCATCCTGTTCCGGAAAGCCTAAATGCTGCGGCGCATCAGGTCGTGGTGGACACGCTGACGGAAAGGGGGTGGGAGGTTGATGATTGCGACCTTTACGCCGAAGGGTTCGACCCGGTTCTCAGCCGGCAAGAGCGTGAGAATTACCACGACACAACGATTAATTGCGGTCCCGTGCAGCCTTACGTTGACCGGCTGCGCGCGGCGGATGCCTTCATCCTGTGCCATCCGATCTGGAACTTTGGCTATCCGGCGATCCTGAAGGGCTTCTTTGACAGGGTGATGCTCCCAGGCGTAGCCTTTGATCTGCAAGACGGCAAGATCTCGGCGTGTCTCAACAACATCCGCAAGATCGCTGCAGTGACAACCTATGGCGCGACACCGATGCGGGCGTTCCTCGCGGGTGATCCGCCGAAACGGCTGTTCAAACGGGCCGTCTGGGGCACAATCAGGCCTGAAAAGATGCGCTACATCGCGCAATATGACATGAATAACATCACGCCCGCTGGCTGTACCGCGTATCTGGCCCGGGTCAAAAGGGAAATGGAGGCATTCTGACATGCGCGCCCTGGTCGTGTACTGCCATCCCCGCGAAGGGTCTTTCAGCGCTGCTGTGCGGAATACCGTATTGGAGCGCTTGCAGGCGGCAGGGGCTGAGGTGCGGTTGCATGATCTTTATGCCCAAGGGTTCCAGCCGGTGCTGACAACCGATGAATGGACAGACTATCTTGATTGCCCCGGCAATCAGGCACCCGTTGCGGATCAGGTGGCTGACGTGACGTGGTGCAATACGCTGATCTTTATCTATCCGACCTGGTGGTATGGGCTGCCAGCGATGCTGAAAGGCTGGCTCGACCGCGTGCTTTTGCCCGATGTGGCGTTCATCATGCCCAAAGGTGAGGGCGACAATATCAAACCGGGCCTGCATCACATCGACCGGTTGGGCGTCTTTACGACCTGTGGCGCGAGCCGCTGGCTGACCATGTTCATTGGCGCGCCGGGCAAGCGGACATTGATGCGGGGAGTGGGCCTTTTGCTGGCGCCGCGGACGCGCAAGGTCTTTGCGGCGCATTATCTGATGGACAGTGCGCAAGAGGATGCACTAAAGGCACATCTGGCCAAGGTCGCTCGGCAGGTCGACAAGCTGACGGGTGTCAAGACATCCTCTGCGATACCGCAGGCTCAGACGCAATGAGCTGCTACTGGATCGACTATCCGGCGACCGATCTGCGGATTGATCCCACCAAAACGATTGCGATCCTGCCCACGGCGGCGGTCGAACAGCACGGGCCGCATCTGCCGGTTGGCGTCGATACGATGATCAATCAGGGCCTTTGCGATCTGCTGGCCGAGCGTTGCCCGGCAGAGCTTGATATCCGACTGCTGCCGATCATGGCGGTTGGCAAGTCAAACGAGCACCTCTACGCCCCCGGCACACTGACCCTGACAGCCGAAACTGCGCTGAAGGCCTGGACCGAAATCGGGCTGTCTGTCGCCCGCGCAGGCGTGCGCAAGATGCTGATCGTCAATAGTCATGGGGGCAATACCGATCTCATTTCCATTGTCGCGCGGGAGTTGCGGGTGCAGGCGGGGATGTATTGCGTGCGCATGGGTTGGGGCGCTGGCGGTGTGCCCGATGGTGTCTACAGCGCGCAAGAAATGGCGCAGGGCATTCATGGCGGCGATAATGAGACTTCTCTGATGCTGCATTTCCGGCCCGATACGGTGGATATGGCGAAAGCGCAGGATTTCCGCTGGAGCCATAGCCAAGGCGATATCCCGCCCGTTGGTGCGGTCGCCCATGGCTGGATTGCCTCGGATGTGAACCCAGCCGGTGTGGCCGGCGAGGCGCATCTGGCGACGGCTGAAAAGGGGCGCAAGACGGCCGATCACTATGTCAGCCATGTGATCACCGTGCTGCAAAAGATCGCCGCGCAGGACATTAGCGGGTTTGAACCGATCTCGGACGCGCCAACAGCCCGCTAGGGCGTTGCCCGGGCGGCCAAGAACCGACTGCTGCTTACAGAATGAGGTGGGAAAACGCGCCGTGTGTTATGGCGCAAGCATGCACGCCACCTTCGCACTGGCCTTGCCTTTGACACGGCGATAGAAGGTCCCAAACGATCAAGGGACAGACCAGATGGAAACGGCGCTCAAACCGCAACCCGGCATCATGGAGATTGCGCTTTACAGGGGTGGCGCGTCGCATCTGGATGGGGTGAGCAATGTGCTCAAACTGTCGTCGAACGAAAACCCGCTGGGGCCGTCTGATGCCGCGAAAGAGGCTGCGATCCGGGCGAGCCATAGCCTGCATCTTTATCCGTCAACCGATCATGCGGCCTTACGTCAGGCGATTGCCGAAGTCTGGGATGTTGACCCGGCCCGCGTCTTTTGCGGCGTTGGGTCAGGCGAGGTGCTCAAGCTGCTGTCCGAGGCTTATGCCGGTCCCGGCGACGAGGTGGTTTTCACCGAACACGGCTTTTCGATGTACCCGATCTATGCGCGCGCCTGTGGGGCGACGCCCGTGGTCGTGCCCGAGAATGAGCGTGTGGTGGATGTGGATGCGGTTCTGGCCGCTTGCACTGACAAGACCCGGCTGGTCTTTATCGCCAATCCGGCCAATCCGACCGGTACGATGATCGGGCAAGCCGAGGTGGCGCGTCTGGCTGAAGGGCTGCCATCGCAAGCGCTTCTGGTGCTGGACGGGGCCTATGCGGAGTTCGTCGATGGGTTCGATGCAGGCAAGGCCCTGGTCGAGGCGCGCGAAAACGTGGTGATGTCGCGCACATTCTCCAAGATCTACGGGCTGGGCGGCATGCGCGTGGGCTGGGGTTATGGCCCGCAAGCGGTGATTGACGTGCTCAATAGGATCAGGGGGCCTTTCAACCTGTCGGCTCCTGCCCTCGCAGCGGCAGAGGCTGCGGTGCGCGATACGGCGCATACGGAAAAATGCCGGATCGAGAACGCCAAATGGCGCGACTGGTTGGCGAATGCGCTGGCGGAATTGGGCGTGCCTTCGGATACCTCGACGGCCAACTTCATCCTCGCGCGCTTTGCCGATGAGGCCGAGGCGAATGCCTGCGACGAGCACTTGCGCGGCGCGGGCATCATCGTGCGCAAGGTCGCAGGCTACGGCCTGCCGCATTGCTTGCGGATCACTGTGGGAGATGAAAGCGGCTGCCGCCGCGTGGCCCATGCGGTCGCGCAGTTTAAAGGTGTCGCCTGATGGCGCAGGTCTATGAACGGGTCGCGCTGATTGGGCTGGGGCTGATCGCCTCATCCATGGCGCATGCGATGCGGCGTGACGGGTTGGCCGGAGAAATCGTGGGCTATGCCAAATCCGCTGAAACCCGCGAGATCGCGCGCGAGATGGGGCTGTGCGATACAATTACCGAAAGCGCAGCCGAGGCGGCGAAGGACGCTGATTTGGTCGTCCTCTGCGTACCAGTGGGTGCGATGGGGGCTGTGGCGAGCGAGATTGGCCCGGTTTTGAAACCGGGGGCTACGGTCAGTGATGTCGGGTCGGTCAAGCGCAATGTGATTGACGCTGTGGGCCCGCATGTGCCTGAAGGTGTGCATTTCATCCCCGCGCACCCCCTCGCGGGGACGGAGCATTCCGGGCCACGGTCGGGCTTTGCTGAACTTTTTGATGACCGCTACACGATCATCGTCCCGGTTCCGGGCAGCGACGCCGACGCGGTGGGGCGCTTGACCGCGCTTTGGAAAGGCATGGGCGCGCTGGTCGAGGAGATGGACCCCGAACACCATGACCTCGTGCTTGCTGTCACCAGCCACACGCCACACCTGATCGCCTATACGATGGTGGGCGTGGCCGATGATTTGCGCCGGGTGACCGATAGCGAGGTGATCAAATATTCTGCAGCAGGCTTCCGCGATTTCACCCGCATCGCGGCCTCTGATCCGGTGATGTGGCGCGATGTGTTTCTCAGCAACAAGGAAGCGACGCTCGAAATCCTTGGCCGTTTCACCGAAGAGCTGTTCGCCTTGCAACGCGCCATCCGCCAGGAAGACGGCGATCACCTGCATGACTATTTCACCCGTACGCGCGCGATCCGGCGCGGGATCATTGAGGCGGGGCAGGACACGGACGCCCCGGACTTCGGCCGCGTCAAGGCGCGTCAGGGATGAGGGTTTGGGCAGGTCTTCTGGCCTGCCTGTTGGCGGGTCCGGTTGCTGCCCAGGATGTGCGCCCCATTGCGCGGCCGGTTGCCGCAACGGCGCCGGTGATCGTGCAAACACCAGACGAAAAGACGGTGCGACCGCTCATGCGCGGCTCCATAGCGGCAAAGCTGGCTGGGACTCCGTTGCGCCCGGTCCCTCGGCCCTATACCCGGCCTGATCTTGCCTTTGGCGCGCAGACGCGGGCGATTTTCCGCGCCGAACAGAACCTCTTCGCATTTAGCCCATTGGCCCTCAGGCAATCTATGCGTCCGCTTTTGCGGCCCGCGTCGATTGAAGCGGCGGCAGAAGAACGGCGGATCGCGCGGCTGCGTGGTCAGGTCTGCGGCGATCCTGCCATTCAAGGCACAGCGATTGGTGCGGTGCCTGGACCCGGTGCCTGCGGTATCTCGTCAGCGGTCAAAGTGCGGTCTGTGGCCGGTGTCGCGCTGAGCCAGCAGGCCACCATGGATTGCCGCACCGCCGCCGCTTTGAAAACCTGGGTGGAGCGTGGGGTGATCCCGGCGGTGGGCAGCGAAGGTGGTGGCGTGGCCGCCCTGCGGGTGGTCGGGCATTATTCATGCCGGACCCGCAACCATCAGCCGACTGCGCGTCTCTCCGAACATTCGTTTGGCCGGGCCATTGATATTGCAGGGATCCGGCTGCGTGACGGGAGCGAGATGACATTGCTCACCGACTGGAACTCGGCTGAGGACGGCGCGCAACTCCGCCAGATGTGGCGCGCGGCTTGCGGACCGTTTGGCACCGTTCTGGGGCCAGAATCGGACCAATTTCACCGCGGCCATTTCCATTTCGACACCGCACAGTATCGCAGCGGGCCGTTCTGCCGCTAGGCAGGCAGTCTCAGCAAAGTCTCGGCAATTTGCACGGCGTTCTGCGCGGCCCCTTTCAGCAATTGATCACCCACGATGAACATCGTGACAGAGCGGCCTGACGGATCACCCAAATCGGCGCGAATACGTCCGACCAGCACGTCTTCTCCGCCAGACGCCTCGCTGGGCATTGGAAAGTGGTTCGCAGCCCGGTCATCGACCAGCCGCAGGCCCGGCGCATCTGCAATTGCGCGCCGCACGCAATCGCCCGGAACGTGATCAGTAAACCGCACTGAAAGGGCGATGCCATGGGCGCGCAAAACCGGGACGCGAATGCAGGTCACGCCAATGGGCAGTTTGGGCAGATCAAGGATGCGGCGGGTTTCGGCGATGACCTTCAGTTCTTCGCCATTGTAGCCAGTTTCGGGGTCGACATCGGCGTTATGGCTGAAGAAGTTGAAGGCATAAGGGTGCGGCAGGACTTGCGGGCTGAAATCCTCACCTGCCAATGCGGCGCGTGTGCCGACCTCCAGTTCGTCCATCATCGCAGCTCCGCCGCCTGATGCGGCCTGATAGGTAGTTAGTGACAAACGCGTGATGGACCAAGCCGCGTGAAGCGGGGCGAGGGTTGTGGTCAAGATCGCGGCAATGCAGTTGGGGTTGGCGATGATGGGGGCCTCTTTTGCGAGCGCATGTGCATTTGCCTCCGGCACCACAAGTGGCACCTGATCGTTCATGCGAAAGGCCGAGGAGTTGTCGATCACGCGCGCGCCCGCAGCGACGGCGAGCGGCGCGAATTTCTTTGAGATCGTGGCGCCTGCCGCAAAAAAGGCGACATCGACGCCATCAAAGCTTGTCTCACTCAGCGCTGCCACGACAATGGCCTGATTGCCAAAAGCAATTGACGTGCCCGCTGATCGCGGTGAGGCCAGAAGGCGAAGTTGCCGCAGCGGAAAGTTGCGTCGGAGCAGGCTGTCTATCAGGGCCTGACCAACAACACCGGTTGCGCCGACGATGGCGATTACGGGCAGGTCTATGGGGTCTGGAGTAAGTGCGTTCATATCTGTCTTCCTGTGTTTTGGCGGAAGACGGGGTGATGGTCAGCGTCGCCCCGTCCGGTCCGGCGGGGCTTTGTCTGGCTTTTCCTAGCGGTGATGCACCCATGCCAAACAAACCTCCGCCAGAGCGGTGGTCTTTGTGGTCATGGTTTTCTTGGTCATCATCGCCATGTGCGCCGTCTAGCGGTTTGCGGCTTTGACGGCAAGCCTCTCCTGTGATGCGCGCGTTGAAAGCCGCCCAGTGGGTGGCAGCATTGTGCCGCAGACAATGGCAGTGAGGATGCTGGGTCCGGGCGGGACCTGCGATAGCGGGTAAAGCACGCGGTCCCGCAAAGCAGGGAGCCAACGGCTATCGGATTGATATTGCGGGGTGAATGCGGCGCTCATCGCTTGATAGACCATGACGTGCCAGCGCCGCGCCCTGGCATAAAGGGCGAGGGCCGCGTCGCCCTCGGCCACTTCCAGCGCTTGAGAGAGCGCCAGCGCATCAAGCAGCGCCATGTTAGCCCCCTGGCCTAATTGCGGGCTCGCCCGGTGCGCGGCATCGCCGATATGGACAAGACCCGACGACCAAGGTTTGCGCATCGTGCCATGGCTGTAGCGCGCCATCGTCATCTGGGACGGGTCGGTGATCTGCGTCGCAAAGGGGGCGAAATCGGGCCAAAGCGCAGTTGCCTCATCAACCCACGCCGCAAGACCGGCATCCTGCCAGCGCTGATGCCCATCACGCGGCAGGGACCAGAAAATCGCGGCTTTCGGGTTTGTGTCGCCGGGCAAAGTGCCGATGGGCAGGACACCCATCATCCGATCCGCCCGGCGGTAGCATTGGCGTAGTTGATCAATCGGCAGGTCGGTCTCCGGCCAATCGACCGTGCCCCAAATCGCGCCGTAGAGCAGGTCATATCCTTTCAGCGGAGACAGGGCAGAACGGGCACCGGCACTATCGATGATCAAATCAAAGGGGCCCTGCGGTTCGCGCCCGTCAAAGCTGACATATCCCTTGTCGGCACCCGTGGCCAAATGACCTGATTTGATCGGAATTTCCCGTGTTCCTACCGCGTCAAAAAGGGTCGCAAAGAGCGACGCACGGTGAATGCCAAGGCCACAATTCTCGCGCCCTTGCCGGTCATACCAGACATTCAGCACCCGCCTGCCGTGGTCTGCTTCGTGGCCTAGCATACGACTGATCTTTTGGCCCTTCTTGCGCGCCATTAGACCAGCGCCGATCACATCGAGCACCGCCTGACCAACCGGCTGGATCACCAGGCCCGATCCCACCGGTTTTGGTTGTGCGAATTGATCGAAGATCTCGACGTTGTGTCCCTGATCGGACAGCAGCGCGGCGGCAGTGAGCCCGCCAATTCCGGCGCCGATGATGGCGATATTCCTGCGCGGTGTCATTTGATCTTGATGACAAGCCTGTCAGATGCGCGCAATGCGTGATTTTGGCTGCTCCCCGGTTTCCTTGGGCTGAAATGACGTTAACTTCTGACCTGACAAAAGGAGAATCCGATGGAAAGCCTCGCCCAAGATCTCACCACGATGGTGCGCACCCCTTTGCATGACAGTCATGTTGCTGCCTTGCGCGAAATCGGGGTCGAGCGGGAATGGGAAGCGGGTGCAATGCTGCAGGAATATGGCAAGCCTGCCGTGACCTTCCACTATGTGGTTGAGGGCGCGGTTGAAGCGGTCGATCCTCGCACCGGCGGCCGCTATGGCGGCGCGTTTCTGGGGCCGACGCAGTTTTTCGGTGAGATCAGCTTTCTATCCGGCGGCAAGGCGATGATGGGCGCGCGTTGCATAGAAAAATCCCGTGTCATCACGGTGGAGCGGGAACCGATGCTGGAACTGATGGGGCGCGTTCCAGAGATGTCCGATATCATCATCACGGTTTTTGCGGCCCGCCGCCGGCGCCTTTTGGAAAGCGGCGAGGCGAGCCTGACGCTGATCGGAGCAGAGGCCGACCGCAATATCCGGCAAATCGCCGCCTTTGCCGGACGCAACAAGATCCCATTCCGCAGTCTGACCTTGGGAGAGCACGAGGCAGAGGCTGTCGCCCATTCCTGCAATATCGGGGCGGCGAAGCCTGCGGTCATTTTTGGCAAGCATGATGTTGTTCCCGACCCCACGCCAAGCAAGATCGCAAAAATGCTGGGCCTCGATATGGCAGTGCGCGACGACCGGGTTTTTGATGTGCTGATCGTGGGCGGCGGCCCTGCAGGTGTGGCAGCGGGCGTTTATGCGGGGACCGAGGGCCTTTGTGCGCTGGTGGTTGAGGATCTGACCATCGGCGGGCAGGCGGGGACGTCCTCGCGGATCGAAAACTACATGGGGTTTCCGACGGGTATTTCGGGCGCGGATCTTGTTTGGCGGGGCGAGGTGCAGGCGATGAAGTTCGGCACGCAATTCGCGGTACCGCGTCGCGTGCGTGCGCTCATGCAACGCGAGGACGGCGTGTTTTGCGCAACACTTGATGACGGCGATGAGGTGTGTGCCAGGGCGGTCGTCGTTGCGACGGGTGTCCAGTATCGCAGATTGCCGCTCGACGGGCTTGAAGAATTTGAGGGGGCGGGCATTTATTACGCCGCTACTGATGTGGAGGCCCGCTATTGCCGCGACACCGATGCCGTTGTCGTCGGGGGCGGCAACTCGGCAGGACAGGCGGCGATGTATCTGTCGCGCACGGCCCGCCATGTGCATGTGGCTGTGCGGGGGCCAAGTCTTGCCGCCTCTATGTCGGATTACCTTCTGTCGCGTCTTGAGGCGGATCCGGCGATCACCATCCATTATCAGTGTGAGATCTGCGCGTTGGAGGGCGATACACATCTTGAGAGAGTAACGGTCCTGCACAAGGCAGATGGCAGCAAGCAAGAGATCGATGCGCGCGCGGCCTTTATCATGGTGGGCGCCGCCCCGAATACCGGCTGGTTATCGGGGTTGGTGGAATTGGATGAAAAGGGCTTTGTCCTGACCGGCGAGGCAGTGGGGCGCCAAACCCCCTATGAGACATCGCATGATGGCATTTTTGCGGTTGGTGACGTGCGCGCGGGATCGGTCAAACGCGTGGCCTCTGCCGTGGGCGAAGGCTCGGTCGTGATTTCCAAGGTCTGGGACGTTGTGAACGCTTGAAAAAATGGTGCGCTGCCGCGCATGCCCGGTTCTGCCAGTGGCACGGCGACGCTTCCTGTCGGGTCTTCCGCATGTTGGGCGGTCGGATGCCTCCGGCGGGGATATTTGGGGCCAAAAGAGGATGTGCGTGAAGTCTTTACCCTTCTCAACGCTGGTCCTATAAGCGCGCGCATGCTGAGCCTGATGATCATACGCATTAGTTGCCCGGCGGTCTGACGCTTGGACCGGCCGGGAAAAGGTGTCTGCGTTTGCGCACCGCTCCTACACCCTTTCATGATGATTGCCTCAAAGGACGCAACCGATGTGCGCCGACACACCTGACTATAAAGACACCCTGAACCTGCCCCAAACCGACTTCCCGATGCGCGCGGGCCTGCCCAAGCGCGAACCTGACTGGCTGGCCCGTTGGGAAGAGATTGGCGTTTATGACCGCCTGCGCGAAAAGGAGGGTCGCCCGCCTTTCACCCTGCATGACGGCCCGCCTTATGCAAATGGTCATTTGCATATCGGCCACGCGCTCAACAAGATCCTGAAAGATATCGTCGTCCGCTCGCGCCAGATGATGGGCCATGATGCGCGGTACGTTCCCGGCTGGGATTGCCACGGCCTGCCCATCGAATGGAAGATCGAAGAGCAGTACCGCGCTAAGGGCCAGAACAAGGACGATGTCGATGTCGTCGATTTCCGGCAGGAATGCCGCAAGTTCGCGGAGCATTGGGTGGATGTGCAGCGCGATGAGTTCAAGCGGCTGGGCGTGACCGGCAATTGGGCCGACCCTTATCTGACGATGAATTTCCACGCCGAACGCGTGATCGCCGAGGAGTTCCAGAAGTTCCTGATGAACGGGACGCTTTATCAGGGGTCAAAGCCGGTCATGTGGTCGCCGGTGGAGAAGACGGCGCTGGCCGAGGCGGAGGTGGAGTATCACGACCGCCAGACCGACGCGATCTGGGTGCGGTTTCCCGTTGTGCCGAAGTCCGAGGCGCTGGCGCTTTTGGACGAGGCGACGGATTTCGATGATGCGCTTTTCGATATCGCGACCGATCTGAAAAAGGCGAAGGTCCTGATCTGGACGACGACCCCCTGGACCATCCCGCAGAACCGGGCCGTCTGTTATGGGCCGGATATCTCTTATGGGCTTTACGAAGTGATCGGGCGGCCCGAGGAATGCTGGGCCACCATCGGTGAAACGATGATCGTGGCGGATAAGCTGGCCGAAGAAGTCTTTGCCGCTGGCCGTTTGCAGGGTGATGAGATGATCCGGCGTTTGCGGGACGTTTCGGTGGATGAGCTTGCCATGCTGACGCTGGCCCATCCGTTGCGCGGTGCTGTTGGCGCGGACGGCGAATGGGATTACGACGTGCCGATGCTGTCCGGCGATCATGTGACCGATGATGCGGGTACGGGCTTTGTCCACACGGCCCCCTCGCACGGCGATGATGACTATGCCATCGGGATCAAGCATAGCCTGCCGATGACCTATAACATCCTTGATGACAGCTCTTACCGCGCTGATCTGCCGTTCTTTGCCGGTGAGGCAATCCTCAAGACGAACGGCAAACCGGGCGGTGCCAACAAGGTGGTTATCGACAAACTGGTTGAGGTCGGCGCGCTGCTCGCGCGCAAGCGTATCACGATCTCGGATGCCCATTCCTGGCGGTCGAAGGCGCCGGTGATCCGCCTCAACCGGCCCCAGTGGTTCGCCGCCATCGACAAGCCGGTGGGTGATGGGAATGACACCTATGGCACGACGATCCGTGAGCGGGCGTTGAAATCCATTGATGAGCTTGTGACATGGACGCCGAAGACTGGTCGCAACCGGCTTTACTCCATGATCGAAGCGCGGCCTGATTGGGTGCTGTCGCGCCAACGCGCCTGGGGCGTGCCGCTGACATGTTTCGTCAAGAAAGGGGCTCAGCCGACCGACCCGGATTATCTGCTCCGCAATGAGGCGGTGAATGCCCGCATTCTGGAGGCGTTTGAGGCCGAGGGTGCGGATGCCTGGTATCAGGACGGCGCGAAGGCGCGGTTCCTGGGCAATGACGTGCCGCATGACGAGTATGAGCAGGTCTTTGACATTCTGGATGTGTGGTTCGATTCAGGGTCCACCCATGCATTCGTGCTGCGCGACCGCGCGGACGGATCGGATGACGGGATGGCCGATGTCTATCTGGAAGGCACCGACCAGCATCGCGGCTGGTTCCATTCCTCAATGCTGCAGGCCTGCGGGACGATGGGCCATGCGCCTTATCGGGCGGTTGTCACCCACGCCTTCACGCTGGATGCAAAGGGCGAGAAGATGTCCAAGAGCCTCGGCAACATCATCGCACCGGCAGAGGTCGTGAAGCAATACGGCGCGGATATCCTGCGGCTCTGGGTCGCGACGACCGATTACAAGCATGACCACCGGATCGGCGACGAGATCCTGAAAGGGGTGGCCGACAGCTATCGCCGGCTGCGGAATACGTTGCGGTTCATGCTGGGGTCGCTAAGCGATTTCACCGAAGCTGACCGGGTTGAACCGGCAGAGATGCCAGAGCTTGAGCGTTGGGTGCTGCACCGACTGGCCGAACTCGATGGGGTCGTACGGGACGGTTATGCGAAGTACGATTTCCAAGGCGTGTTCCAGGCGATCTTTACCTTCGCGACGGTGGACCTCTCGGCCTTCTATTTCGATATCCGCAAGGATGCGCTTTATTGCGACGGCGACACGCCGCGCCGCCGGTCGGCGCGGACGGTTCTGGATATCCTTTTCCACCGCCTGACGCGTTGGCTCGCCCCGATGCTCACTTTCACGATGGAAGAGGTCTGGCTGGAGCGGTTCCCCGGTGACGACAGTTCCGTGCATCTGGAGGACTTCGCCGAGACGCCTGCCACCTGGCGCGACGCGGAACTGGCCGAGAAATGGGCAATCGTCCGCAAGGCGCGCCGGGTTGTGACCGGGGCATTAGAAGTTGAGCGGACAAACAAGGTCATCGGCGCCTCGCTTGAGGCCGCGCCAACCATCTATGTCCCTGTCGATGTGGCGACGGTGCTGGAAACGGTCAGTTTTGAGGATCTTTGCATCACCTCCGGCATCAAAATCAGCACCGAAACCGCGCCCGCAGATGCGTTCCGGTTGGAAGATGTGGCGGATATCGCGGTAGTCTTCGCCCACGCCGAAGGCACCAAATGCCAACGCTGCTGGAAGATCCTGCCGGATGTGGGCATGTACGCCTATGACGGTGTCTGTGGCCGTTGCAACGACGCGCTGGGCGGATGAACTACCGCAATCCAGAGGCTGTCGCGCGTATGAGGGCGGATTTTGACCGTCAGGGCGCGATGGCCGCCATGGGGATTACGGTTGGCGATGTGGCACCGGGGCGCGTGGTGCTGGAGATGCCGTTCAACGCGGATTTCGGCCAGCATCACGGTTTCATGCATGCTGGTGTGATCACCACAGCGATGGACAGTGCCTGCGGTTTTGCTGCTTTCACGCTGATGGAGGCAGACGCCGAAGTGCTGACCGTGGAGTTCAAGTGCAACTTCATGGCCCCCGCGAAGGGCGATGCGTTCCGCTTTGAGGGCAATGTCGTCAAGGCGGGCCGGACATTGACTTTCACCGAGGGGCGGGCGGTGGCGATTGATGCGGGGCAGGAGAAGGTCGTTGCCACGATCTCGGCCACGATGATGGCCGTGCGCGGGTTACAATGATCGGGCGCGCGGCAGTGTCTGTCGCGTTGTTGGAACGGGCGGCGCGACTGCGTCCAGACACCTCCTTTTGCCCCTCAGAAGTGGCGCGTGATCTCGCGGAGGACTGGCGGCCTCTGATGCCACTGGTTCGCGAGGTGGCGTCTGAGATGCCGGAGATCGTGGCAACCCAAAAAGGTGTCGTGGTTGATCCTGTGCTGGCCAAGGGGCCAATCCGGTTGGGTCGGGCATGAGCGGGGTTGTTGAGACACCCGTTGGTCCCTTGGGAGCCAACAGCGACGGGGAGGCGATCACCCATCTGATCTGGGGGCGGACGGGCAATCTGACAGAAGGGCCACTCGCCGCGCAGTTTGTGGATGAAATGAAGGGCTACTTTGCCGGAGAAAGGCAGGACTTCACCCTGCCGCTTGCACCACGCGGCTCTGCCTTTCAGCAGGATTTCTATGCCGCCCTTTGTGCCATCCCCTATGGCGAAACCCGGACCTATGGCGATCTGGCGGGTGATATGGGTGTCTCTGCCCAGGCGATCGGACAAGCCTGTGGGGCAAACCCGATTGCGATCCTGATCCCTTGCCACCGCGTGCTCGCGGCGAATGGTCTTGGCGGTTATTCGGGTGAGGGTGGGATTGAGTCGAAGGTGACGCTGCTCCGCCTGGAAGGGGCGGCGGGGCTGTTGATTTAGGCCGCCTTACGAGCCGGGATGATCTGCTGGGCGACCCCGGCCACAAGCAGATAGACAGATGTCACCACCAAGCCCCAATGCGCCCAGCTATTGGGGTCGAAATCCACCCAGGCCGCCCAACCCGCAAAGCCTGTCCATGCCAAGGCCATAGGCAGTGTGATCGCGCGCCAGCGCTCGGTCCGCACGGGATGCACGAATTTCAGCGGCAGGAACATCGCAATCGCCAGGCTGCCTACGAGAAAGAGCGAGACCCAGAAATTGGGCTGCAACGCGAAGATCACGAGCACCAGCATGTTCCAGCATCCCGGGAAGCCGGAAAAGGAATTGTCCTTTGTTTTCATGCGAGTGTCTGCGAAATACATCGCCGAGGCGAAGGTGATAATGATAATCGCAAACCAGCCCGTCCAACCGGGCAGCAGCCCTGATTTGAAGAGAGCATAGGCGGGCACAAAGACATAGGTCAGATAGTCGATGATCAGGTCCAGCAGCACGCCGTCAAAGGCAGGTGAGTTGGTCTTCACGTCATAGCGCCGCGCCAATGGCCCATCGATGCCGTCAACGAAGAAGGCCACGACAAGCCAGAGGAACATGAGGCTCCATTCCTCTTCCACCGCGGCCAGCATGGCGAGCATCGCAAAAACGGCACCAGTGGCGGTCAGCAGATGAACGAAAAGGGCTTTGGCGCGTAAGGTCATCGGGGCTTCATGGTCGAAAATGCGGGCGGGGGCAATGGTCGTTCGTGATGTGGTCATCGCGGGCAAATGACGCAAGAAGCGGGCCGTTTTGTGGCGCCCTTAGGCTTTGGGATGGGCCTTGTCATAGACCTCCATCAGCTTCGCGGCGTCCACGGCGGTATAGGCTTGCGTGGTCGATAGCGATGCGTGGCCGAGCAGTTCCTGGATCGCGCGCAGATCACCCCCAGCGGCGAGCAAGTGTGTCGCAAAGGAATGGCGCATCGCGTGGGGAGTGGCGGTGGCAGGCAAGCCCAGTTGCATCCGCGCTTGCGCCATCACCTTTTGGATCGCGCGTGGCGACAATGGCCCGCTGCGCAAGGCGCAGAAGAGCGGTTTGTCGTCTTCAAGCGGATAGGGGCAGAGGCGCAGATAGACATCAACAGCGTCGCGTGCCGCATCGATGACCGGCACGATCCGCTCCTTGCCACCCTTGCCGGTGATCCGCAGAACATCGGGCAGGGGAGCATCCTTGCCTTTCAGTCCCAACGCCTCTGATATCCGCAGCCCGCACCCATAAAGCAGCGTGACCACGGCGCTGTCGCGGGCAGCGATCCAGGGTTCGGTCGCCTGTAGCTCGACGGTGTCGATCATCGCACTGGCCGCATCAGGCGCCAAAGGTCGCGGGAGTTTCTTCTGAAATTTAGGCGCGCGGGTAGAGAGGACCGCTGTCGGCTCAAACCCTTCACGTTCGGACAGCCAGCGATAGAATGACTTCACGGCCGAAAGCGCCCGCGCGAGCGAACGGGCACCGATGCCGCGCCCCCGCTCATGGGCCATCCACGACCGCATGTCGCGGACTGAGATGCGCGCGATGGGCCCCAAACCCTGAGCCGCGCCATGATGCTGGGTCATGAAGCCGAGAAAGCCCAGAACATCCGTCTGATAGGCCTTCAGCGTGTTCTCTGCCGCTCCGGCCAGTGCCCGTTCATGATCCAGCCACCGCGCCAATGCATCGCTGAGCGCCGGTGAGATCATCCCAGCCAGCGCTGCAGGCACCGCTCAAAAACACCTGCAAAGAAGCCGAGCAGATCGGTGCCTTGTTGCGGCGTGAATTGCTGCGGATCGCCACTACCCATCACCAGAAGGCCCGGCAGGCGGTCACGCCCGAGGTCAAGTTTCAGGCAGGCCTCGGATTGGATATAGCCAGCACGCTCACCATAAAGACTGCCACCGACTTTGTGGAACTTGCGCAGGGTGACCTGCCGTGCGGGCATGTTGCGGCCCAGGGTGATGTAGCCTTCGACGAAGTCTTCAGGCATCACTGCAACGGTCGGGCGTAGATCGTCGGACGCCTGCGGATCAGCGCTTTCCAGCACCAGCCGGATCGCATCGACCCGCAGGATGTCGGCCACATCGCCGGTCAGGTCGATCAGGAACTGATCAAAGGATTGCGCATCCATCATCCGCAGGATCGCGCGATGCACCTGATTGGTGCCGGCCAGATTGTCATAAGCGGCAGCGATGACATTGCGGTGCGTGTCTTCGAGGCGGTCGAACCGTGCCTCCAGCCGCTCCATCGCGACGCCGCGCAGATCGACGATATTGCTGCCCATCGCATCGTCATTGGCACCCACCAGGGCGCGCATCACATCGTGATCCTCCAAAAGGACATTGGGATTTGCAATGATCTTTTCGCGAAGATCATCGGCCATGATTTGTTTGTTCATGTCTGCCTGCTCGTTATTTGTTTTTTGGCAGGTTAGCAGAGGGTTGCGGGGATTTCTTCACTTAATTTGCATTGTGCGTGCGACGGTGGTTTTTGCGCCGCACCTCAAGGGCAAGGCGGCGCTAGCGACCAGCCTCCGCACCGGCAAGAACGCTCTCAAAGAAACTGATCCGCCGCGCGGCATATTCGGCCCGACATTGGGCCCGCCCCTGATCAACGGCGTCCGGGTTGCGTCTGTTGATCTCGCAATCCAGGTCGCGGCCAGTGTTCCAGGTTTCTTGCGCAACCAGAAAGGTTTCCATGAATTGCAGGTTCACAACGAGGCTGAGCGCGGTGAGCGTTTCGGTCAGTTGCTCTTCCATCAGCGCGTCCCAGGCTGTTGCCTCGGCCTGCCAGCAATTGGTGGTGTGGCTTGCCGGGGTGCAAGTGCCTGCGGCGATGATGCTGTCGCGCAGGCGGCCCAGACATTGGCTGGCAAGTGCGTCCGGGCTGCGTGTGCTCAGACAAAAGCCCAGCGGGTCATCGGGTACTTCCTCGCCTAAACGTGCCAGCTGTCCGATGCCGTTAAACGGATCGTTGGGCGCAACGCTGCCCTCATCGCAGCGAAGCGTCTGCGTCCGCCCATCAGGCAGACGCACGATGATCCCGCCTTCGGCAAGGGCTGAGGGGTCGGTGCGGATGCGGGATGCGGTGAACATCTCGTAGCCGTAATTGCCGTTAAAGAGGGTGACATTCTCGCGAACGGTGCCGTCAGCATCCAGAGATGGTGCATATGTCACGTCGCCGACGGCGCGCCGCATCTCCAATGTGGGCGTGCCGCCAGTCGGTCCGAAAGCGTAAGTGATCGTTTCCCCGGCGCGACAGAGGTTCAACGTCCGCGCACCACCTTCAACGGTGCAATACATCAGAAGGGTCTCGGTCGGACCGCAGGCATCCGCGACTTGGGCTGCCGAGAGGTCGGGCCAAAGCGCCGCGAGCAGAGCCAATGTCGCAGGTGTGGTCTTGGCTCTGATTTTCATAAGCTGGTCCTTAGACGATCTTGATCCCGGCCTTTTCCGCATCCGCCATGAATGCGGCGAGGCCCTTGTCGGTCAGCACGTGATTGGCCATGGCTTTGATCACGCCAGGAGGGGCGGTGGCCACATCTGCGCCAATCTTGGCACATTCGCTCATGTGGTTGGCCGAGCGGATGGAGGCGGCGAGGATGTTCGTCTCGAACCCGTAATTGTCATAGATCGTGCGGATGTCTTCGATCAGGTCCAGCCCGTCCATGTTGATGTCATCAAGCCGTCCAATGAAGGGGCTGATGAATGTCGCACCTGCCTTTGCTGCGAGGATGGCCTGATTGGCGGAGAAACAGAGGGTCACGTTGACCATCGTGCCTTCATCCGTCAGCGTTTTGCAGGTTTTCAGGCCCGCCCAGGTCAGCGGCACCTTGACGGCGATATTGTCTGCGATCTTGGCCAGCTTGCGCCCTTCGGCCAGCATGTCGTCAGCCTCAAGGGCGACCACTTCGGCGCTCACCGGTCCGTCGACGATGTCGCAGATTTCCTTGGTCACTTCGAGGATATCGCGCCCGGATTTCATGATCAGCGATGGGTTTGTCGTCACGCCATCCACCATGCCAAGGTCGTTGAGTTCCTTGATCTGGTCGATCTCGGCGGTGTCTACGAAAAACTTCATGTCGGTGCTCCGGGGAAGGGGTTGGCGTTTGCTCGGCCCTCGTTTACCTCAAGGGGGTCCGGGGGAAAAGGCCCCTGCGTTAATCCAAGGGGGACTCATGGAGTTTCAGGTCTGGCTTGCGTTCACATCGGCATCGATTGCCTTGCTGCTGATCCCCGGGCCGACGGTGATCCTGGTGCTGAGCTATGCGCTCAGCCAAGGGCGTAAGGTCGCGGTCGCGTCCGCTGCCGGTGTCGCTCTTGGTGATCTGATCGCGATGACGGCCTCGCTGGCCGGGTTGGGCGCGCTTGTGCTGACGTCTGCCACGCTCTTCACGGCGATCAAATGGGCTGGCGCGGCGTATCTGATCTGGATGGGCATCGGCATGCTGAGGACAGCGAGCCGTCAAAAGGGGTTGAGCGTGGTGGACGTGCCAGCCTTGCCAGCCAAGAGCATCTTTCGCAACGCGACTGTGGTGACCGCGCTGAACCCCAAATCGATTGTCTTTTTCATCGCCTTTGTGCCGCAGTTCATTCGTCCCGACGCACCGCTTTTGCCGCAATTCGCGATCCTGATTGGCACCTTTGTGGGGTTGGCTGCGTTGAATGCGCTGGCCTATGCGTTGCTGGCGGATCGGCTGCGCGCCACGATCCGGCGGCCTGCGATCCTGACATGGATGACCCGCGCGGGCGGGGCAGCGCTGATCACGATGGGGGCGCTGACCGCTACCTTACGCCGTGCCAACTGAGTTCTTTCACGAGGGCGATCTGGTCGGGGTGCTGACCACCCAACCCTTGGACCGGCTGCTGGACTACAAGGCGCCCGAGGGGGGGTGTCATCTGGGCGCGTTTGTCGAGGTGCCGCTAGGGCCGCGCAAGGTGCTGGGTGTGGTCTGGGGGCCGGGCAAGGGGGACTATGACCGGTCCAAGATCCGGTCGGTGATCCGGGTGCTCGATGTGGCCCCGATGCGTGATGAAATGCGCGAGTTCCTTGGCCGGGCGGCGGACTATACGCTGACGCCAATGCCGGCGATGCTGCGGCTTGGCACCCGCGCGCCGGGGTTGGGTGATCCGCAATCGATGCGCAAGGTCTATCGGCTCGGATCGGTGGTGCCGGACCGCATGACTGATGCCCGTCAAAAGGTGCTGAGCGTCTTGCACGACTATGGCGGCCTGTCTTTCACCTTGCGTGAATTGGCCGAGATGGCAGGGGTCGGCACCTCCGTTGTCAAAGGCCTCGTCAAGCTGGGGGCTGTGTCCGAGGAAGAGGCACCGCGCGACATGCCCTATCCCCGGCTCGACCCCGACTATGGCGGCAAGGAACTGAGTCGCGATCAGGCGGCGGGGGCAGAGGCGCTGCGCAAGGCTCTACGGTCGGATGCTTATGGCACTACCCTGCTGAAAGGAGTGACCGGGTCCGGCAAGACCGAGGTCTATCTGGAGGCTGTGGCGGAATGCCTAAGAATGGGGCGTCAGGCGTTGGTATTGTTGCCGGAAATTGCGCTGTCCGGTGAGTTTATCACGCGGGTGGAGGCGCGTTTCGGGATGAAGCCTGCCGAATGGCATTCCGGCGTGACCATGACCGAACGCCGCCGCTGCTGGCGCATGGTCGGGCAAGGGGATGCACAACTGGTTGTGGGCGCGCGCTCGGCCCTGTTTCTGCCTTATCAGAACCTTGGCCTGATCGTGGTCGATGAGGAGCATGACACGTCCTACAAGCAAGAGGACGGGGTGCTCTACAACGCGCGCGACATGGCGGTGCTGCGGGCGGCCATCAATGGGGCGCAGGTGGTGCTTGCCTCCGCCACGCCGAGCTTGGAAAGCTGGGCGAATGTGGAGGCGGGGAAGTATACCAAGCTGGAGCTCACATCGCGTTTTGGGGCGGCGGTGATGCCGAAGATGGCGGCGATTGATATGCGCGTAGAGGATGTGCCGTCGGGGCGGTGGGTTTCACCCACCCTACGGACCACGATCCAAACGCGGTTGGAGAAAGGCGAGCAATCGCTGGTCTTCTTAAATCGCCGGGGCTACGCCCCGATTACACTCTGCCGCGCCTGTGGCCACCAGATCGGCTGTGACCATTGCGATGCGCGGATGGTCGAGCACCGCTTCCTCAAGCGGCTGATGTGCCACCAATGCGGTGAGACCAAACCGATGCCAACGGTGTGCCCGGCCTGCGGAGCGGAGGATAAGCTGAGTGCTGTGGGCCCCGGTGTCGAGCGCATGGGCGAAGAGATCGCTGGGCTGTTTCCGGAGGCGCGGATCGCAGTGTTGTCGTCGGACCTTTATGGCTCGGCCCGCGCGATGAAGGCGCATATCGAAGAGATAGCGGCGGGTGGTACGGACATCATCATCGGCACGCAATTGGTGGCGAAGGGGCATAACTTTCCACTGCTGACGCTGGTTGGTGTGATCGATGCCGATTTGGGCCTGCAAGGGTCTGATCTGCGTGCTGCCGAGCGCACCTTTCAACTGATGCGACAAGTGGCAGGCCGTGCAGGCCGTGGCGACACGCCGGGCGAGGCATTGCTGCAGACCTATCAGCCGGAACACCCGGTTATCCGCGCGATCCTTGCAGGCGATGAAGAGGCGTTCTGGGCTGCTGAAGCCGCCGAACGCAAAGCGGCGGGTGTGCCGCCTTATGGGCGCATGGCGGGGATCATCCTGAGCAGCCCGAATGTGCAGGAAGTGTTCGATCTGGGGGGGGAAATGGCGCGACTGGATGGGCCTTTACGCCAGATCGGGGCGCAAGTTTTTGGCCCGGCGCCAGCACCTATTGCGCGTGTCCGGGGGCGGCACCGTGTGCGGCTCTTGGTCAAGGCCGAGAAAACGGCCACCCTTCAGCAAGCGCTGTCAAAGTGGGTCGGGCAATTCAAGCTGCCCACCAATCTGCGCATGGCGATCGATATCGACCCGCAGAGCTTTTACTGATCCTTGATCTTTTCGCCCATTTCCTCGCGCCAGTGACGCCGGCAGAGTGAGACATAACGGTCATTCCCACCGATGGCGATCTGCTCGCCACTGGTGAGGACCTGCCCATATTCGTCCTTGCGTACGACCATCGTCGCCTTCTTGCCGCAATGGCAGATCGTGCGGACTTCGCGCATCTCATCGGCAAGCGCCAAAAGCGCCGCAGAGCCCGGAAAAAGCTTGCCCATGAAATCAACACGCAGCCCGTAAGTCATCACCGGGACTTCCAGATCATCCACCGCACGGGCCAGTTCCCAAACCTGCTTGCGTTCCAGAAACTGCGCCTCGTCCACAAAGACGCAGGCGCATGGCCCCTCATCCAGACGCCGCTTGATCTTCTCAAACAGATCCTCACCGGGCGCAAATGTATCGGCCGCAGCGCCAATCCCGATCCGGCTGCCGATCCGCCCCTCACCGGCGCGGTTATCAAGCTGCGCGATCATCAAATAGGTCTTCATGCCCCGTTCGATGTAGTTGTGGGACGCTTGCAGAAGCACGGTCGATTTGCCCGCGTTCATGGTGGAATAGTTAAAGTACAGTTTTGCCATAAGCGGCTGCTTACCGCCGGTTTTGTCATTTTGGCAAGATACCTTGCGGCAGGTGCGGGCAAAGCCGCCCCGGGGATCGCGATCCGTAACCAAAATGACACCCGTCGGCATCACATACGCGTTCCTTGCGTCCAAAAACTGCGGACTGTTTTACAATGCCACAGCTCCGCTTCATCCTGCATGGGAATAAGGGGGCAAGTTTCCCCAAAGGCTGCAGTAGTGGCATAAGAAGGAGTACACGCATGGCGAGTTATGTCGGGTATCTGAAGAAACATAGCGAGGCGCTGGTCAAGGATGTGGGGATTGAGAATGCCTGCGCATTGACCGGCAAATCCAAGGCCACGCTGGGCCGCTATTATTCGGATCACGACGAACACGCCGACCGGTTCATGCCCATTGACACGGTGGCAAAGCTGGAGGCCGCCTCATCCTATCCGCACGTGACCTCGGCCCTCGCTGAAATTCGCGGTATTACAATGTCTTACGACACCACGCGCAATAATGCGGAAGGTGAGATCAATACCGATGTGATCAAGCTGAGCCAGCGCTTTGCTTTGTTGATGGCTGAGTATAATCAGTCGATTGCCGATGGGGTGATCACGGTGAATGAGGCCAAAAGGCTCTTGCGGGAAACGACAGCGCTGCAGAAGGTGTTGATCGACATGAAGCTGCGACTGGAAGAAGAGGCTGGGCGATGAGCATCGACACGTCTGATATGCCCAATATCGTGCCGGGTGCCTTGCAACCGCTTGATATCGCCGCTCTAGCGGGGCCGGGTGATCCAGGGCATCCGCCGCGTATCCTGCTGCTTTATGGTTCATTGCGTGAAACCAGCTATTCGCGGCTGGCGGCGGAAGAAGGCGCGCGGGTGCTGCGCGCGCTGGGCTGCGAGACGCGGTTTTTCAAACCGTCCGGCCTGCCGCTGCCGGATGACGCGGATGCCGATCATCCGAAAGTGGTCGAACTGCGCGATCTGGTCATGTGGTCCGAGGGCATGGTCTGGTCAAGCCCGGAGCGCCATGGTGCGATGACGGGGATCATGAAGACGCAGGTGGACTGGATCCCGCTGTCGCCTATCGGAGGGATCAGACCCACGCAGGGCAAGACGCTGGCGGTCATGCAGGTCTCTGGCGGATCGCAATCCTTCAATACGGTCAATCAGTTGCGCATCCTGGGGCGCTGGATGCGGCTGATCACGATCCCCAATCAATCCTCTGTCCCGATGGCGTGGAAAGAGTTTGAGAACGGGCGCATGAAGCCGTCATCGATGTATAATCGCATCGTGGACGTGATGGAGGAATTGGCGCGGTTTACGCTGATGACCCGTGGCCGTGACGCGATGCTGACGGATCGCTATT
Organism: Cognatiyoonia sp. IB215182; assembly: GCF_033963905.1. Classification (NCBI taxonomy): domain Bacteria; kingdom Pseudomonadati; phylum Pseudomonadota; class Alphaproteobacteria; order Rhodobacterales; family Paracoccaceae; genus Cognatiyoonia; species Cognatiyoonia sp. IB215182. The sequence continues at coordinate 101,898 of NZ_JAXBMB010000007.1, read as the reverse complement.
CAGAGCGTGTGGAAAGCCTTGAAGACGTCCACAAGCGCGTGAGTGGCTAGACGAGCGGGACGAAGGGCACGCCGCAGGCGGTGAGGGTGAGAAAGGCGAGGATGATCAGGGTCGTCTTCATGCGCGGCGCTCGACAATCACGGAGCCAACGGAATAACCCGCACCGAAAGAGCAGATGATGCCTTTGTCGCCATCCTCCAGATCGCCGGAATACTTGGAGAACGCGATCATCGACCCGGCGGAGGATGTATTGGCGTAATCCTGCAGAATATTGGGCTGCTCGCCCGCCTCTGGCGTCCGCCCCAGCACCTTTTTGCCGATATAGTCGTTCATCGTCTTGTTCGCTTGATGCAGCCAAAGCCGCTTCAGGTCACCCGCCGTGATCCCTGTATCGTCCATATGCTCGGCGATATGTTGGCTGACGAGCGGCAACACCTCTTTGAACACTTTGCGCCCATTTTGCATGAATTGCATGTCACGCCGGTCTTCCATCCGGTCCTGCGTGCGGCGCAGATAGCCGTTATTATTGCGGATGTTGTTGCTGAATTGCGTGGCGCAACGGGTGGACAGGATGCTGAACCGATCGCCGCTCAGGTCTTCGTCACGTTCCAGAACGGCGGCGGTTGCCACATCGCCAAAGATGAAATGGCAGTCCCGGTCGCGCCATTCCAGATGGGCCGAGCAAATCTCTGGGTTGATAACCAACGCCCGACGGATCGAGCCGGAGCGGATCATGTCGGCAGCGGTTTGGATGCCGAACGTGGCGCTGGAACAGGCTACGTTCATGTCAAAGGCAAAGCCGCCCGCGCCCAGAAGCTGTTGAATTTCCACGCCAATGGCGGGGTAGGCGCGTTCCATATTGGACGCAGCACAGATCACCAGATCGATGTCGTCCGCCACGACACCCGCCTGAGCCAGCGCCTTGTTAGCTGCATCAACGCCGATCTCGGCCATGTAGCCGGGGTCTTCATCCGCACGCGGTGCGAGCTTGGGGAACATGCGGTCGGGGTCGAGAACGCCTTCTTTGTCGAGTACATAGCGGCGTTCGATGCCTGACGCCGCGACGATGAAATCGGTTGACGAATGCGCCTTTGCCTCGGCTTCGCCACTCTCAATGGCCGCCGCGTTTTCGGCATTCCACCGGTCCGCATAGGCGTTGAATGCGACCACCAATTCATCGTTTGTAATGACCTGATCAGGGGTAAACACCCCGGTTCCGGTGATGGCGACGTTGTGCATGGACTCCCCCCGAATTTGTTCGGGGAAGATAGGGGGAGGAGGGATCGAATGTCCACCGGTGGCGGAGCGTCAACCAGTGCGCCGGGGCGGTGTCAGGTCCGCCGCAACCGAATAACGACGTCGACCGAGGCGATCTCGGCCCCTTCGGGCGCCTCGGGAAGCTTGCAGATCTCCAGTTCTTCGGCTGGCGCATCGCTCAGGCTTGCGGTGTCTTCCCAATAGAAATGGGGATGGTCGGTCATGTTGGTGTCGAAGTAGCTTTTCGAGCCATCCACTGTGATTTCACGCACCAACCCCGCATCACAGAACGCGCGCAAGGTGTTGTAGACCGTGGCCAGAGACACTTTCGCGCCGACGTTCGAGGCCGCTTCATAAAGGCTTTCAGCCGTCACATGCCGATCCTGTCCATCGCCCACAAGCAAACCCGCCAGCGTCATACGCTGCCGCGTCGGGCGCAGGCCCGCGCCAGCCAGCCAGTCAGAACTGCGTTTTGTTTCGATCTCGGTCATGGTCGCTCGTCAGCTGCCGTTCCCTCTTAATATGGGGGAAAAGTGTTGCGGATCAATTGCAAATCGTTCTCAATCCCCCAATTCTGGCAGTTACTTGCTCTCAGAAAGCCTGTAATGCTAGAGAACGGCGATCGTAGCAGTCAAGAATGAGACCAGACATATGGCGGATTATCCCACCAGCTTTGACAAGGACGACCTGTTGAAATGTGCCCGTGGTGAGCTGTTTGGCCCCGGCAATGCCCAACTGCCCGCGCCGCCGATGCTCATGATGGACCGGATCACCGAGATTTCGGGCGACGGCGGGGCACATGGCAAGGGGCATGTGCTGGCAGAGTTCGATATCACGCCCGATCTGTGGTTTTTCGAGTGCCATTTCCCCGGCAATCCGATCATGCCGGGCTGTCTGGGGCTGGATGGGCTGTGGCAATTGACCGGCTTCAACCTCGGCTGGCGCGGCTGGCAAGGGCGCGGCTATGCGCTGGGCGTGGGTGAGGTGAAGCTGACCGGCATGGTCCGCCCCGACCGCAAGATGCTGACCTACAAGATCGACTTCACGAAGGCCGTCCAGACCCGGCGCCTGACCATGGGCGTCGCCGACGGCGTGGTCGAGGCCGATGGCGAGGTGATCTATCAGGTCAAGGACATGAAGGTCGCACTGAGCGAGAGTTAAGCGGGTTTGGTGATCTGCGAGGGCGCGGATCAACGTTTGCTGCGTGCCGTTATGTATTGCGTGTTGGCGGAGATTGTGGATCGGACGCCGCGGTTGAAGCAGTTGGACTGACGCACGTCATTGGCCACCCTCCCGCCCGGCATCGCCGGGCAGCGCCCGGACCTCCCCCATGGGGAGGGCGCTTTCAGCACCCACCCCGAGGTCCGGGCGCAAGTTTAGAAATTCTGAATTATTTGTCGTGAAGACGCCCAATACATGCTTTGCTATTTGTCGTCTTGCTCTTCGTCGTTAATTTCTCGCAGGAGCGACATCAACTTATTTTCCTGCGGATCGATGTGATTGTCACTCATCATAATAGATGGAAATCCTAATGCGTTACCTCCAGCTAGAGCATTTGGGCTTTGTCGGGACATCAACGCTTGCACTATCTCGCGATTTGCCTGTTCTGAACGCTGATGGCGTTCGAGGTTTGCAACCCTCTCATGAATAGCAAGTATCAGCTCGTCCTTGTCGTCGCCACTTTCATTCAGCTGCAACATTCCTAACGCAAAGCTTACCAATGATGAAAACGGCTCGTTTTCTTCGTCGAATTTACTAACTTGCGCAATGATGCGTTCGATAGCTCGTTTATGTGACTGCGGATCGTCGTGGGTGTATTCAATCGCGTTTTGATGCGAGTTGTCGAATGGGATTGCGTTAATGTCGTTGGCTAAGTGAATTACTGGTTTCTGAAAAGCGTGTCGGACACCAAGTTCGTAGAAAACGTTTGCGTTCTGACCACTCAAGTCCGCAACACACCAATCCGCTTCATAGATTTTTTTGATAATCTTCGGCGTAATCAATCCAGCTTCATCAGATTGATCGATCCTTTCGGGTTCGGCGAAGTCCAATTGCCTGAAAGCTGGTTTGATTATGTACTCCAAACAGCAATCAGATCGTTTTCGAATATCCGATCCAGCTGATCCGATCGGGGAGATTACAAATCAGGTTTTCTTCTTATCAGTCATTCAACATGCATAGGTTGAATACCGAGTCTACGAAAGAAGAATCTAACCCTGCAAAGCCCTTACCCCCACATCGCCCTCTTCCCGCGCTTGCATGGCCAGCACGGCGGCGTGGGCGGCGGCGGCGGTCGTGAAGTAGGGGATTTTGTCGTAGAGGGCGACGGCGCGGATGTCTCGGCTGTCTTCGACCGCCTGGGCGCCCTCGGTCGTGTTGAAAACCAGCGCGATATGCCCGTCTTTCAGCCGGTCGACGATGGTCAGCCCGCCCTCATAGACCTTGTTTACCACTTCGCAATCAATCTGGTTTTCACTGAGCCAGGCAGCGGTGCCGCGGGTGGCCACGATGGCGAAGCCCAGTTTCAGGAGCATTTGCGCCGCTTCCAGCATCTGCGCGGTTTTGTCCGCGTCCTTGATCGAGATAAACACCGTGCCCGCGTCGGGCAGGTTGGTGCCTGCGCCCAGCTGCGCCTTGAGGAACGCGCGGGGGAAGGACCGGTCCCAGCCCATGACCTCTCCAGTTGACCGCATTTCGGGGCCGAGGATCGTGTCGACGCCGGGGAAGCGGGCGAAGGGCAGCACGGCCTCTTTCACCGAAAACCACGGGGTTTTCGGGTCGGCGAGGGTGAAGGCATCGCCCAGGGGTAGGACGGTCATCGGGTCCTCGGCGGGCGGGTAGGGTTCGCGCAGGGGGAAGTTTGACAGCGGCTCCCCCGCCATCAGCCGCGCGGCGATGGAGGCGATGGCTGAGTCCGTCGCCTTGGCCACGAAGGGCACGGTGCGGGAGGCGCGGGGGTTGACCTCGATCAGGTAGACGGTTTCGTCCTTGACGGCGAATTGCACGTTCATCAGGCCCACGACGTTGAGCGCTTTGGCCAGCGCCTCGGTCTGTTGCCTGATCTCGGCGATCATGGCGTCGGAGAGCGAGTAGGGGGGCAGCGAACAGGCGCTGTCGCCGGAATGCACGCCGGCCTCTTCGATATGCTGCATGATGCCGGCGACGTGGGTGTTTTGGCCGTCCGAGAGGCAGTCCACATCGACCTCAACCGCGCCAGAGAGGTAGCTGTCGAGCAGGACGGGGCTGTCGCCCGAGACGACGACGGCGTCGGAGATGTAGCGTTCCAGCTGGGTCTGATCGCGGACGATCTCCATCGCCCGTCCGCCGAGGACGTAAGACGGGCGGATGACAAGGGGGAAGCCGATTTCGTTCGCTATTTCAAGTGCTTCGGCGTCTGTGGAGGCGATGCCGTTTTTGGGTTGCTTGAGGCCGAGTTTCTGCACGAGTTGCTGGAACCGCTCCCGGTCTTCGGCAAGGTCGATGGCGTCGGGCGTGGTGCCGAGGATGGGGATGCCCGCGTCGTTCAGCGCGTTGGCGAGTTTCAGCGGCGTCTGCCCGCCGAACTGGACGATGACGCCATGCAGCGTGCCGTTTTCCTGTTCGACCCGCAGGATTTCCATGACGTGTTCGAAGGTGAGCGGTTCGAAATAGAGCCGGTCGGAGGTGTCATAATCGGTGCTGACCGTTTCGGGATTGCAGTTGATCATGATCGTCTCGTAACCCTGATCGGTCAGGGCGAAACAGGCGTGACAGCAGCAATAATCGAACTCGATCCCCTGCCCGATCCGGTTGGGGCCGCCGCCGAGGATGACGACCTTATTGCGGTCGGACGGCCGCGCCTCGCATTCCGCGTCGCCCATGACCGGGGTTTCGTAGGTGGAATACATGTAGGGCGTCTGCGCCTCGAATTCGGCGGCGCAGGTGTCGATGCGTTTGAAGACGGCATTGACCCCAAGGTTGCGACGAGCGCGGCCGATCTGATCCTCATCCCGGCCGGTCAGCGTGGCGAGACGGGCATCGGTGAAGCCCAGCATTTTGACCCTGCGCAGCCCGTCTTCGGTGACTGGCAGACCGTTGACCGCGATTTCGGCCTCGGCCTGGATGATCTCGCGGATACGGGCCAGGAACCAGGGGTCGAATTTGGTGACGGCGTGGATGTCATCGTCCGACAGGCCGTGCCGCATCGCTTGCGCGATGACGCGCAGGCGGTCGGGGGTTTGCTTGGCCAGGGCCTTGGTGATGGCGGCGGTGTCGGGGGCGCCGGGGATGGCGATCTCGTCAAAGCCGGTGAGGCCGGTTTCCATGGAGGCGAGCGCCTTTTGCAGAGACTCGTGGATGGTGCGACCAATGGCCATCGCCTCCCCCACGGATTTCATGGCGGTGGTCAGGTAGGGTTCTGAGCCGGGGAATTTTTCGAAGGCGAAGCGGGGGATTTTGGTGACGACATAGTCGATGGTCGGCTCGAACGAGGCGGGCGTGACGCCGGTGATGTCGTTGTCGAGTTCGTCGAGCGTATAGCCGACGGCGAGTTTCGCGGCGATCTTGGCGATGGGGAAACCAGTGGCCTTGGAGGCGAGTGCAGATGAGCGGGAGACGCGGGGGTTCATCTCGATTACCACCATGCGCCCGTCATCGGGGTTGACGGCCCATTGCACGTTGGACCCGCCTGTTTCCACCCCAATTTCGCGCAGCACGTTGATACTGTGCGTGCGCATGATCTGGTATTCTTTGTCCGTCAGCGTTAGCGCCGGGGCGACAGTGATCGAGTCGCCCGTATGCACGCCCATCGGGTCGACGTTTTCGATGGAGCAGACGATGATGGCGTTGTCGGCTTTGTCGCGGACGACCTCCATCTCGAACTCTTTCCAGCCGAGCAGGCTTTCATCGACCAGGATCTGACCGACGGGCGAGGCATCCATGCCGGAGCGGCAGTAATACTCGTATTCCTCGCGGTTATAGGCCACGCCGCCGCCGGTGCCGCCGAGGGTGAAGGCGGGGCGGATGATGGCGGGCAGGCCGATCTCTTCGAGGGCTTCAAGTGCGAGTTTGACACCGGCGTCAAGGTCGCCATCTGGGGCGGTTACGATGGTGGCCTTCGGGTTTTCGATGCCGAGCCGATCCATCGCTTCGCGGAAGAGTTTGCGGTCTTCGGCCATTTCGATGGCTTCGCGCTTGGCGCCGATCATCTCGACCTCGAATTTCTCGAGCACGCCCATATCGGCAAGGGCAAGTGAGGTGTTCAGGCCAGTCTGTCCGCCCATGGTAGGCAGAAGGGCGTCGGGCCGCTCCTTTTCGATGATCTTGGCGACCACTTCCGGGGTGATCGGTTCGATATAAGTGGCGTCGGCCAGTTCCGGATCAGTCATGATCGTGGCGGGGTTGGAGTTGACGAGGATGACGCTGTAGCCTTCCTCTTTGAGTGCTTTGCAGGCCTGCGCGCCAGAGTAGTCGAACTCGCAGGCCTGACCGATGATAATGGGCCCCGCGCCAATGATCATGATCGACTGGATGTCGGTACGTTTTGGCATGGCAGCGCCCCTCAAACTTGCAAATTGTTGGGGGTTATAGGCATGGCGCGGTCATGCGCAAGGGGGGCTTTGGATTTCTGGAAATCTGATGTGGGGAGGGTGATTTGATCTATGTCAAGTTAACCTGACATTAATTATGTCAATTTTAGTTGACATAATGGAGATTTGGCCATGCGCATCCTGTTTGTTCACCCGAATTACCGCTCTGGCGGGGCGGAGATTGCGGGGAACTGGCCGCCTGCTTGGGTGGCTTACCTGGCTGGTTCGCTGCGGCGCGCCGGGTTCGACGATATTCACTTTATCGATGCGATGACCAATGACATCGCGGATGCTGATCTGGCGGATCAGATTGCCGAGATCGCCCCGGATGCGGTCGGCGTGACCGCGATTACGCCGTCGATCTACAAGGCGGAGGAGGTTCTGCGGCTGGCGCAGGAGCGGGTGCCAGATGCGTTGCGTATGCTGGGCGGGGTGCATGCGACCTTCATGTATAAACAGGTTTTGTCCGAAGCGCCTTGGGTCGATGTGATCGTGCGCGGTGAGGGGGAGGAGATTCTGACCGAGCTGATGTGCGCCGTCCGCGATGGCCGTTGGCCCGCGGAAAAGCGCAAGATCCACGGGCTGGCCTTTGTTGACGGCGACGAGATTGTCGCGACCCAGGCGGCGAGTACGGTCAAGGATCTGGACGGGATCACCCCGGATTGGTCCATTCTGGAATGGGAAAAATACATTTACATCCCGCTGAACACCCGCGTCGCGATCCCCAATATGGCGCGCGGATGCCCCTTTACGTGTTCATTCTGCAGCCAGTGGAAATTCTGGCGCGATTACCGCGTGCGGGACCCCAAGAAGGTGGTCGACGAGATCGAAGAGCTGGTGAATGAGCAGGGGGTCGGGTTCTTTATCCTCGCCGATGAGGAACCGACGATTAACCGCAAGAAGTTCATTCAGTTCTGTGAGGAACTGATCGCACGTGGCCTGCCGGATAAGGTCAAATGGGGGATCAACACGCGGGTGACGGATATCTACCGCGACCGCGATTTGTTGAAATTCTATCGTGAGGCGGGGCTGGTGCATGTGAGCCTGGGCACCGAGGCCGCCGCGCAGATGAAGCTGGATCAATTCAACAAGGAAACCAAGGTCGAAGAGAACAAGACCGCCATCAGGCTGCTGCGCGAGGCCGATATTTTGGTGGAGGCCCAGTTTATCGTTGGGCTTGATAATGAGACGCCAGAGACGCTGAACGAGACCTACAAGATGGCCTGGGACTGGCAGCCGGACCTCGCCAATTGGGCGATGTATACGCCCTGGCCTTTCACGCCGCTGTTTCAGGAGCTCAAGGACAAGGTCGAGGTGTTCGACTTCAGCCGCTACAACTTCGTGACGCCGATCATGAAGCCGAAAGCGATGGAGCGAGGGGAACTCTTGGACGGCGTGATGAACAATTACAGGCGTTTCTATATGAAAAAGGCGCTGTTTCATTACCCATGGCGGGGGACCGGGTTCCGCAGGCGCTATCTGCTGGGTTGCCTGAAGGCATTCATGAAGGCTGGGTTTGCGCGGACATTCTATGATCTGGGCAAGGTGGGCTATACAGGGCCGCAGTCGAAGAACCGGCTTGATTTCCAATTTGACGAGACCCGCCAGATTGCCGAGGCGCAGATGGAGGATTGGGAGGCCGCGGCGGATCGTGCCGCGAAGGCCGCCGAACGGCGCGAGGCCATCCGGGCGCAGGGCAAAGCGCGCGCCGTCGAACGGAATGCCGCGTTCAAGATGCCCAATGGGGCAGAAGTGAAAGTGTGCGGCGGTGGCTCCGATCAAATGGAGGATGCCTGAGGATGTCCACAGCACATCGGGTCTGATCGGGCCAAACGCCATACTGCAATTGCTGCCGGTGCTGGAACAGGCCGGTGGCACGCGGTTACGGGATCAGATCATGTGGGCGGCCGGCGTTTTCGATCCGCCAAGCGATGCAGGGCTGATGCCTGAGGCGCCTGCTGCGCGTATCCATCAGGCCTTGCGCGAGATCGAGCCGGAGATGGCGTCCTCATTGGCGTGGGCGGCCGGTGTACGGACGGCGGAATACATTATGGCGCACCGCATTCCTGGATTGGCGCAAGGTCTTTTGCGGTTGTTGCCCGCCCCTTTGGCTGCGCCATTGCTGAGTAAGGCAATTGCGCAACACGCCTGGACCTTTGCAGGGTCTGGCAGATTTTCGGTGGCGGGAAAGCTGGTTTTCGAGATCGCCGACAACCCGATTGTCCGGGGTGAGCATAGCGATCGCCCGCTTTGCCATTGGCACGCGGCGGTCTTTGAAAAGCTCTTTTCGGAATTGGTTGATCCGAGGTTACGTTGCGAGGAAACGGCCTGTTGTGCGATGGGCGCGCCGGCATGTCGGTTTGAACTGACCCGGATGGGTTGACACGACGTGTGCAAAGGGGTGTACGGGGCGAACTGATTGACCCCGTTGAGGATACACGCATGCACGCCTACCGCTCGCATACTTGCGCTGAATTGACTGCCGCCCATGTTGGCGAAACTGTCCGTTTGTCGGGCTGGGTCAATCGGGTGCGCGATCATGGGGGTATCCTGTTCATTGATCTGCGCGACCATTACGGGATCACGCAGGTTTTGTGCGATCCGGATTCTGCGGCGTTTTCGGCTGTGGAGGCCGTGCGGTCGGAATGGTGCATCCGTATTGATGGCGAAGTGAAAGCGCGCGATCCTGAACTTGTGAACCCCAAGCTGCCCACAGGTGAGGTTGAGGTCTTTATTCGCGAGATTGAGGTGCTGGGTCATGCCGCTGAATTGCCGTTGATGGTGTTTGGCGATCAGGAATATCCGGAAGAGACGCGGCTGAAATACCGCTATTTGGACCTGCGCCGTGAGGCGATGCAGGAGAATATGAAGCTGCGGTCCGATGTTGTTGCATCGATGCGCAAGCGGATGTGGGATACTGGGTTTCGCGAGTACCAGACGCCGATCATCACGGCCTCTTCGCCGGAAGGGGCGCGGGACTTTCTGGTGCCGTCGCGTTTGCATCCGGGCAAGTTCTACGCCCTGCCGCAGGCCCCGCAGCAGTTCAAGCAGCTGATCATGGTGTCGGGCTACGACAAGTATTTCCAAATCGCGCCCTGTTTCCGGGACGAAGACCCGCGCGCCGACCGTTCGCCCACGGATTTCTATCAGCTCGATATGGAGATGTCCTTTGTCGAGCAGCAGGATGTGTTCGACACGATTGCGCCGGTACTGGCAGGTGTGTTCGCGGAGTTTGGTGGAGGTCGCAAGGTCGATGCGCCTGGCGATTGGCCGCAGATTTCCTATCGCGACGCCGCCCTATGGTATGGCACCGACAAACCTGACCTGCGCAATCCTATTAAAATGCAAGTGGTCTCCGACCACTTTCGCGATTCTGGCTTTGCGATTTTCGCAAAGCTGTTGGAGCAGGACGGCACCGAAATTCGCGCGATCCCAGCACCGGGTGGTGGGTCACGCAAGTTTTGTGACCGCATGAATGCCTTTGCGCAGAAGGAAGGGTTGCCGGGTATGGGCTATATCTTCTGGCGCGATCAGGGGCAGGGGATGGAGGCCGCCGGGCCGCTGGCCAAGAATATCGGGCCGGAGCGGACAGAGGCTATTCGTCAGCAGCTTGGCCTTGAGGTTGGCGATGCGGCGTTTTTCCTTGGTGGCAAGCCGAAGACGTTTGAGACCGTCGCGGGCAAGGCGCGTGTTGTCATCGGGGATGAGCTGGGCCTGACCGAGCAGGACCGGTTTGCCTTTGCCTGGATCGTGGATTTCCCGATTTACGAGACGGATGACGAGACGGGGCGCGTCGACTTTGAGCATAACCCGTTCTCCATGCCGCAAGGCGGTATGGATGCGCTGGATGGCGACCCACTGGATGTGCTGGGTTTCCAGTATGACCTTGCTTGCAACGGGTATGAGCTGGTGTCGGGCGCGATCCGGAACCACAAGCCCGAGATCATGTTCAAGGCGTTTGAAATCGCGGGCTATGGCGAAGATGAAGTGCGCAAGCGCTTCGGCGGGATGGTCAACGCGTTCCAATATGGCGCGCCACCTCATGGTGGTTGTGCGGCGGGCATCGACCGGATCGTGATGCTGTTAGCGGATGAGGCGAATATTCGTGAGGTCATCATGTTCCCGATGAACCAGCGCGCCGAAGACCTGATGATGGATGCGCCATCCGAGCCGATGAACGAGCAATTGCGCGAGCTGCGCCTGCGTGTGCTGCCACCCGAAAGCTGATGTATCAGGCATCGGTTCCGGTGGCGTTGCAGGCGCTTGAGCGCGCGCTTGTTTTGCTGGGCCATGCGACACCTCAGATGCTCAATGCGCGGCTGCATCCGCAAATGTTCAACTGCGCCGAGCAGTTTGAGATCACAGCCGGATTTGCAAGGCGCGCCACATTCCCTTTGATCGGTCGCGAGGTTGTGGAAGCTGATAGCGTGCTAGATCGCGATTCCCTACGTGGGCATTTGCAGAACACATATGCAGAGATTGCTGCGCTCACGCCGGAAGACTTTGTTGGCGCAGAGGATCGGCGCATCACGCACCGTGCCGGATTTGCCGATCTTGAGCAGTCCGCACAGGATTACCTGCAGCATTTTGCAATCCCAAACCTGTGGTTTCATCTCTCCATGGCGTTCGCCATTTTGCGGGCAGAGGGAGCGCCGGTTGGCAAGGCGGAATTCGACGGATTGCACGCCTATCCGCCCGGCTTTTCTTGGGTGGAATAGCGCCGCGACGCTATCCGACGAGGCAGAGTACGTGATGGCATGGCCCCGCCGCTTGCACCGTGGACCAGGTCCAGCCTTTGTCAGTCAATCTAAAGCGGTCCTGCCGCAGCAATCCGCGTTTGTACCATTTCCGACAAGGCAGCCACCTCCGGTTTAAGATTACCGCCTTTTGACTTCTGCGCCACCAGTTCGCGCACAGCCCGATCCAATGCCTCATCATTCGCGCTGCGGGCAACGCCGCCCAGAAACTGGGTGACATAGTCGATATTGTCCTGGTCTTCGTCTTTGAGAACCTGCGCGATGTGGTTCAGGTCATCGTGATAGGCGACGCTATCGGGGCGAATAACTTCATTATGGATCAATCGCGGGCCAGGCGGTTGCCGGTCAGCAGGCAAATGCATCAGGATCGCGTGCTGAAAGGCCGAGAGGTTATCGATGGGCTTGCCGATAAAGCCATCCGCACCCGCCGCACGCACATCTTCCTCGGCTGTTGTTTCGCCACTGATACCCAGGATCACCTCAATCCGCGGGGTTGCCTGCGCGAGCGCCTCTATCAGGGCAAGTCCCGACCCGTCCGGCAGGCCTACATCCACCAGCACAACCGTCGGTCGGTAAACGGCCAGATGCCGCCGGGCGGTTTGCAGGCTATCGGCCCGTCTGATCCGCGCGCCGGATCGCAGGCACATCAGGCGCATCGCCTCACTGGCATAGCGGCTATCCTCAACCACCAGAACGGTGACACCCAAAAGTGGCCGGTGTGCCGTTGGCGCACGCGCCCCAATCAAACCTGTCAAAGCATCCATCGCGATTCTTCCCTTTGGTTGCAGCCCCGACTCATTGAAAGCATCACAAGGTGAACAGTTCCTTAAGCGGATCATGCGTTGCACTTTTTGCTGCAGCGCGGCAGAGTGCGGCAAAGGGAGGATGTGATGATTGGACGCCTGAACCATGTAGCGATTGCAGTGCCCGATCTGGAGGCCGCGAGCGCGCAATACCGCACCATGCTGGGCGCAGATGTCGGTGACCCGCAGGATGAGCCGGATCACGGTGTGACCGTCGTTTTCATCACTTTGCCCAATACCAAGATTGAGCTTCTCTATCCCTTGGGCGAAGGCTCTCCGATACAAGGATTTTTGGACAAGAACCCGTCGGGCGGCATTCACCATGTCTGCTATGAGGTCGATGATATTCTAGCGGCCCGCGATCATCTGCTCGCCGAAGGTGCGCGTGTTCTGGGCGGGGGTGAGCCCAAGATCGGCGCCCATGGTAAGCCCGTCCTGTTCCTGCATCCCAAGGATTTCAACGGCTGTCTGGTGGAGCTGGAAGAGGTCTGAGATCTATTTGCAGCCCGTGCCGCCAATGCCGTCATCTCTGGCGAACGTATCTGCGAGGCAGGGTATGACGACGGGTGACGGGGCGGCCAGTATCGGCTCTTCAAGGGCGATCTCGGATGCGGGTCCGACAGGTGCGCGCGCCTCAATCACCGGGCTGCAGGCGGCGAGCATCAAGGCTAGGCTGATAAAAATGCCTCTCATGCGTCGTTATCCTTTGTCGTGTAAAAGTAGCCGCCTGCCCGGATGCGATGGGATGTTTCGCTTGGATCTTTGGCCGTTTCTTTCTTCATCGCTGCCGCGCGTGTGCTGAGGTTCTTGAACAGGTCCATCTGCGCGGTCTGATGCATGGCACGCAATTCCGCAACTTGATCTGCCGTCAGTTCGCCATAATAAACCGCTCGTTCGAAATGCGCCGGATCGGCACCCAGTACGTTGTCAGTGGCCGCATCGAAGTGATCGCCCATATTCTGCGTGAGATAGGCGAGTTGGTCGTCCGAACCCGCGAGCGGCTGGTAAGAGGCCTGCAAGAGGCGTACGGTCTGGGTCTCGGTGTCGACAGCCACAGCGCCCGCAGCTTCGAGCGCATCAAGCATCGTGCGTGGGTGGATATCCTTGCGGACAAGCCAGGCCAGCGCCTCGAATGAAGGGGTGGGGCCGTTCTTTGGCAAATCGCGGCCCATAAAGTCCGGTTCAGTCTGCCAGAGCGCCAGCAGGCGGGCGAGGTGATGGGTGCGCTGCTCTGGTTGGGGCAGGGCACGCAGCCGCGCGATGTCACGCCGTTGCAGCCCTGTCAGGACCGAAAGGCGGCTGTCGGTCACTTTGCCGTCTGTCATCCCCTTGGCCGCATTGACGTAATGGACCTTCAACCGCTCGGCCAGTTCCGGGAAGGGGATGCCGCGCGCCACCAACAAGCGGGCCAACGGAGCAAGTAGTCTGTCAAGCAGGTTCAGCATGATGTGCAATATGCACATTTTTCTTGACCGGTCCATCGGAATCAAAATATGTGTAAATTGCACATTTTTGGAGAGACCTATGTTAGAACCAAGGAAGATATTGTTGGGGCCGGTTGTCGCCTTTGCGCTGAGCGCTTGTTCCGGTGTGGCTCCGGGCAGCGGAACCTATTCCGGTGCGGCGGCGGTATTGCCGTCGCCAAGCGTGGCGCCTGTGGCACCAGAAGCCGCGATTGCCGCGCCCATCGTCCAGATGCCGCCAGCTGCAACGCGTGCGACCCCGCAAGCGGGGGTGGTCACGGCAGGCGATGTCGATGATGCGCTGAACCTCACCGACTTCCTGCGCTATCAAGGGCAGGCGGCACAGGAACTGGGCCTGCCAGCGGCGGCACTGCAGCGCCCTGTGCTGGCGCAGTTGCGCGGACCGGATGGCGCGCCTGCGCCGGGTGTCCGTGTCACGTTGCGTGCACTGGGGGCTGCGCGTCCTTTCTATGATGGCTATTCAGTGGTCGAAGGACTTCTGACCGTCTTTCCCGCGGCGCTGGGGCAAACCCGCCTGAATGCGGTTGAGATGCGCGCCTTTGTTGGCGACGCCGACCCGGTTGTGACGCAACTGCGGACCGGGACAGAACGCCAAACAGTACGGCTGCCATCTGCCGATGGCTGGGCGCCGGACTTTCTCGACCTCGTCTTTGCCGTCGATACGACCGGCAGCATGCAGGATGAGTTGGATTGGCTGGCGCAAGAGATTCGGCAGATCACGCGTGACGCGCAGCGGACCGTGCCCGGTGTGGATATCCGGCTGGGACTGATCGTCTACAAAGCGCCTGCGGATCCTTATGTCGTTAGATCGTACGGGTTCACCCGCAGCCCGCGTGAATTTGCCCGTTGGGTCCGGTCGGAACAGGCATCTGGTGGCGCGGGCGGGCCAGAGGTCGTGGCCGACGCGCTGACGGCGGCGGTGGATATGAACTGGCGGCGCGGAAGGGGGGAACGGCTCTTGTTCCAGATCGGGGATGAACCGCCGACCGAGGCCAAGACGGAGCTCTATTATCGCGCAGCCGCACGTGCTGCCGCAGAAGGTATCCAGGTCTTCAGTGTGGCGGCGAGCGGTGTGGACCCGCATCTGGAGTTCCTAATGCGGCAGGGGGCCGCAATGACGGGCGGGCGTTATGTGTTCCTGACCGATGATAGCGGGGTTGGGCTGGCCCATGCGGAACCCACGATCTCGTGCTACCAGGTCACGCGCTTGAACGAACTCTTGGCACGTATCCTGCGGTCCGAACTCAGTGGACTGCGGATTGAGGCGGCACCCGCAGATGTGATCCGTACTGTGGGCAGTTATCAGAACGGACGCTGTCTGAATTAATGTCGCAGCCGCGCGGGCGGGGCTTGCCCCGCCGCGCAAAGGGCGTATCTGTCACTAAACTGTGCTGAAGGAGACCGCATGGGCCCCGTATCCGCTATCGTCCTATTTGCCGTGGTTTGGGCCATGGTGTTCTTTGTCGTCTTGCCGTTGCGCCTGACGACGCAGGGGGAAGATGGCGACGTGGTGCCGGGCACCCATGCCTCGGCACCGGCGGATTTCGATCTGGGGCGCAAGGCAAAGGTCACGACACTTTGGGCGGTGCCCATCTGGGCCGTGATCGCCGGTACGATTCTGTCAGGTGTGATCACCGTGCGAGACATTGACTGGTTCGAGCGTATGTCGACGCCAGAGGTCAGCCGGGACTAAGCCGGTGGTAAAGGTGGGTGAAGGTTGCGGCACCCAGGATCGGGATGAACAGGTTCAATAACGGGATCGAAAGCGGCAAAGCCATCAGACATCCCGCCGCCCAGATCGTCCCATTATGCTGTTTGCGCAGCGCTTTTGCCCCGGCGCGCCCTTCCCGCCGCATGGCAGCGAGCTGAAAGTATTCTCGCCCCAAAAGAAACCCGTTCAGCGCATAGAAGATGGCAATCGCGGCAAAGGGGAATATGGCATAGGCGACAAAGGCCAGAATGTTGGCGCCGATGAGCACACCAAGGAAGTTGACGGTGTCGCGCAAGCCATCGCTGAAGCTGACAGGCGGTACTGCGGGCAATTGGGGATAGTGCTTGTCCTCGACCGCCTGTGCGACCTCGTCGAGAAAAAGCGAGGTGATGGCAGAGGCGACCGGGATCATCAGGAAGGCCGAGAGGATCAGCATCAGCCCCAGCGAACCCCAGCCCAACAAATCACCGATCCATGTGACCTCACCTATCCCGGGCAGAGTGATCGGTTCAGCGGTGAGCCATTCGATCAGCCACAAAAGCCCCGCATAGATGGCGACTAGCAGTGCGATGGTCAGGGCAATGCCGCGCCAGAGCACGCTGCGAAAGCGTCGGTCCGGCATTTGCGCCAATGCGGCGAAAAACGCGGTCAGGATCATTTATCGAGCCACGTCGTGATGGCCGCAAGATCGGGGCGGGGGCGCTCGGGCGGAGCGCTGGTTTCGGTGCCGATATGGATCAATCCGGCGACGGTCTCATGATCGGCGAGCCCCAACCCGTCACGGATAAAGTCCCGTTCATGGCTCGGCCAACCTGAGAGCCAATTTGCCCCCCATCCGGCCGCAAGTGCTGCATTCAAAAGCGCCAGACATACCGCCCCGGCGGAATAGATCTGTTCGATCTGCGGGATCTTCTCGGAGCGCTTTGGCGCGCTGATCACGGCAATAGCGAGATCTGCGTCCGCATACTGGGCCTGCGCCTTGGCGATCTTGTCCTCCTCCATCCCCAATGCTGCGCCACGCGCCCCGACCAAGGTGGCCAGCCGGGCAAGCGCAGGTTTTGTCAAGACGATAAACCGCCAGGGTTCCAGCTTGCCGTGATCAGGCGTCCGGGCCGCAGCCTTCAGAAGTTTTTCGATCGTGGCTTTGTCGGGCACTGGTGTCGTCAGCGTCTTTGCGGGGCGCGAGCGGCGAGTCAGAAGAAAGTCGAGCGCTTGGGGATTTGGGGCGGGCATACGAAACTCCTCCAGCCGGTCGAGGTCAACCTATGTGCAAGGTATGCGATGAACAACCCGCCTAATGGGACCAGTTCATTCAGCGATCGGGGCGCATATTTCGCGAGGTTCATCCGCACGACGTGCAGGTTCTGACAAGGATCAATGGCCGGGCTTTGGCTAGGCAATCAGTTCCGATGTTTGCAAACCTTACTTACTTCTTGACACCACGACAGTGGTGTTTCACGTTCCCTGCGGTTGGCATCATATATATTTGTTTTTAGGTAACTTTTAGTTGGAAATTCGATCACATACATCATTACGCGGAATAGCAGCGCTTCTTGTCGTGGTTCATCACTACCGGTTTTTGTTATCTGCAGAATTCCCTCCAGACTACTTCACATTGTTCTTTGATAATGCGCGCTATCTCGTCGATTTCTTCTTCATGTTGAGTGGTTTCATCATCGCGCATGTCTATTCGACGAACACAGGTAACATGGGTCGTTCCGAAATGGGCCGGTTCTACCTGAACCGATTGGCCAGGCTATACCCGCTACATGTCTTGACCCTGTTTTGGACATTGCTGCTTGCGTCATATTTCAATGGTGGGGTTGATAAATTCTTGGTCCCGCTTCTGCATAATCTGTTTCTGGTGCAGGCGTGGGGTTTGGAAAGTCAATATGTTCTGAATTTTCCAAGTTGGTCGATCAGTGGTGAGTTTGCGGCCTATCTTGTCTTTCCACTACTTGCGTTCATTGTACATCGCGGACAGCTCGCAGCTTTCGCATTGGCGGCTGTTTCACTCGGTGTAATCATCACCTACGACGTGCTCGTTCAGACAGAAGCTATCACGTGGGAACGCATCGCTCTTCTCAGGGCTCTACCTGGATTTGCTCTTGGTGTCATACTCTATTCGTTGCGACATACCGTGACCTCGGTTGAGGGAAGTGCCATCAGCATATTTCAAGTTGTTGCGGTCGCTTGCCTCGTTGGCCTGATGCATTTCGCGACGCACCTTTCGCTTTTTATTCCAGTATTCGGTGCCATCATTTTGCTGACCTGGCAGGATCGCGGAATGCTATCCGCGTTATTGGCCCATCCTTGGCTCCAGTGGCTCGGTGTTTTGTCGTACACGATATACATGATGCATATTCCAGTAAGAACGACGTGGTCATATGCTTGGCCAAAAGTCTCGTGGTGGGTGCCGGAAAGTATCGATGGCATCATGTTATTTACCACTTGCTTCGCGCTGACGCTGATTTTGAGCGCTTTCGTTTACCGGCTTTTCGAGTTGCCAGCCCGAAATGCGATCCGTTCGTTCCGTAGGCTGAAGACAACTTGAAGTTGCGGGTCAAGTGTAACTGTACGCCTTAGACAGAGACAGCCAGGATCGGCGCGGCGACCATTTATGCATTCTGAGTGCTACGGTCTCTTTGGCCGCTAGTCGGTCGATACTATGCATTTTGCTACCAGACGGCGCTCGCCATCTGCTCGACCCAGTTATCCAGAAACGCATCAAATGCCGTATCAGGCTGGCGCAGCGGGAAAACCTCGGCGAAGGGGTCGGGGGCGTGGATACCGCTGCCGGACATCTCTTGCAGCACGTTGTGTCCGCAGAAGGGAACGTAGGTTTCCGAATAGCCGCCCTCATGCACCATCACGAGCTTGCCGCCACAGATATCTGTGCTGAGTGTCATGACCTGCCGGGTCATTTGCGTAAACGTCTCGGCGGTCGCCAACATCCGTCCCAGCGGGTCATTGGCCGCCGCGTCGTAGCCGCAGGCGATGATCAGCACATCTGGCTTGAAGGCGTGGATTGCAGGCAGGGCAAGCCGCTCCATTGCGGCCAGATAACCGTTGTGTCCGGTGCCGGGGGGCAGCGGGATGTTGAGGTTGAAGCCTTCGCCGACGCCGCTGCCACGATCCGCGAAGGCGCCCGTATCCATCGGGTAGTTCCGGTCCTGGTGCAGTGAGACGGTCAGCACATCATCGCGGTCATAGAAAACGGCCTCGGTTCCGTTGCCGTGATGCACGTCCCAATCCAGCACGGCAAAGCGGTTGGCAAGCCCGGCGGCCTTCGCGGCCTCAATCGCGATCCCGATATTGTTCAGGAGGCAGAACCCGTTGGGGTAGTCCGGTAGGCAATGGTGACCCGGAGGGCGGGAGAGGCTGTAGGCGTTCTTGTGCGTTCCGTTGAGGACCGCTGCAAGAGCCGCCTTGGCAAGGCCCGCTGACAGGGCCGCGATTTCATACCCTCCGGGCCCGAACGGCGTGCGCCGGCCCAGTTCGCCGCCACCAGCATCGGACAACCTCCTGAACTCGCTGAGATAACTGACCGGGTGGACACGGAGCAGGTCTTCATGGCTGGCTGGGTCCGCCCCGTGGAAAGAGAGATCGCGGGCAAGACCCGTCACCTCGATCAGGTTTTTCAGCCGCCGCTTGGTTTCGGGGTTTTCGGGCAAGCCGCCGTCGAGGGGTTGCACGAGCCCGCCAATGGGAAGCATGCCCGCATAATTGCCGCCGCCATGCCAGAAACAGCGTTCGTCCCAGAAGAATCCTGTTGTCATAATCCGTCTCGATCCTTCGTAGTTCCTGCGGCGCAAGCTGGCGCTACGCGACCTGTCATTGCGGGGCTTTCGAAGCTGACCTGTCGCGCCATCGTTCGCCCGCGATCCAAATGTCACGGATCGCCCTGTCATCACCCATCATGATCGTGGGAAAAAGGGCGTCCCAGATATCGTCCGCCTTGCGCGAACGCTGGGCGATTGCGGATGTAGAAGACAGGTCAAGAACGGTGATGTCGGCCATCGCACCAGGGCGCAGTGCGCCGATCTCTCCTCGCAGATGCAATGCCTGCGCGGACCCTTCGGTCGCGAGCCACATTAATTGTGAGGGGTGCAATGCGATCCCACGCAATTGTCCGATCTCGTAGGCCGCAGCCATGGTGCGCAGCATTGAAAAGGACGACCCACCGCCTGTATCCGTGGCCAGCCCGATATTCAGGTCGGCGCGGGCGAGTCCTGTCAGATCAAACAGGCCTGATCCAATGAATGTGTTCGAGGTCGGGCAATGCAGGACTGCGGCACCAACCTCGGCCAGGCGCGCGATTTCGCGATCTTCAAGGTGGATCGCATGGCCATAGAGGCCTTTTGCGCCAAGAAGTCCGAAGCGTTCATAGGTATCGAGGTAGTCGCGCGCATCCGGAAACAGCTCTTTGACCCATGCGATTTCGGGCAGCTGTTCGCTCAGATGTGTTTGCATCAGGCAGGTAGAATGTTCTGCCCACAACGCACCCAATGCCGTCAGTTGTTCGGGCGTGGATGTGGGCGAGAATCGTGGGGTGATGGCGTAATGCGCCCGGCCCGCCCCATGCCATTTCTGTAGCAAGGCTTTGCTGTCGTCATAGGCTGATTGCGCTGTGTCACGCAGATCATCCGGCGCATTCCGGTCCATACAGGTCTTGCCGGCAACCACCTCCATATTGCGATCCGCTGCCGCCGCAAAGAAGGCGTCGACGCTTTCGGGGTGGATTGTGCAGAAGCTGGTCAGTGTCGTCGTGCCATATGACAGCGCGAGGTCCAGCGTTCGTCCGGCCACCTCTGCCGCATAAGTCTCATCGCCAAAACGCGCTTCCTCTGGAAAGGTGTAGGTGTTCAGCCAATCGATCAGCTGCTTGCCCCAACTCGCGATGATTCCTGTCTGCGGATAGTGCATATGCGCGTCCACAAAACCCGCGCTGATCAGCGCGTCGCCGTAATCGGTCACCTTCGCCTCTGGATGGGCCACCCTCAGCGCGCCAGCATGGCCCACAGCACTGATCCGATCACCCTCAATCAGCACGCCACCCGCACTGTCGAACTCCACGACATCCGCCCAATCCGATGTCAGCGGATTGCCCGAAAACCCAAGGGTTTGGCCCAAAAGAAGCTGCTTTGTCATACCCTTACCATATGACGCAGGCAGAGAGGGGTAAATCGCGGAATGCGCGTTGTAGAAGCGCGCCGATCCACTATGTTGCGGACAAGCGAGGGCGCATCATGGCAGAGCAACAGGACGACAACACCGACGAAGCCTTTGGCGTCACCGACAAGCTGCTGACCGGTGTTCTGGACGCCGTCAAAGCCCGCGATACCGCGTCTATGGATGCGTTGTTGGACCCGCTGCACCCCGCCGACGTCGCGCACCTTCTAGAACAGATCGATGGAAAGTATCGCCCGGATGTGCTGTCGCTGTGGTCAGGTGGCCTTGAAGGCGACGTTCTCTCCGAACTCGATGAGAGCCTGCGTGAAGAGGTTATCGAACAGCTCGAACCGGCCGAACTCGCCGAAGCCGTCCGGGACCTCGAAAGCGACGACGTTGTCGATCTTGTCGAATACCTCGATGAAGAGCAACAAGAGGCTGTGCTGGATGCGCTCGATGCGGGCGACCGGGTGGTTGTCGAACAGGCGCTGTCTTACCCCGAGGAATCCGCCGGGCGGCATATGCAATCCGAACTCGTCCGTGCGCCAGAGCACTGGACGGTCGGCGAGGCCATCGACTATCTGCGGTCTGACGTTGTGCTGCCCGATCAATTCTACCACATCATCCTGATCGACCCGCGGCTGAAGGCGGTGGGCTATGTCACGCTCGGCCGTATCCTCAGCCACCCGCGTGACACGCCGCTTAAAGATCTGACCGAGGATACGTTCCGCACTTTTCACGTCGCGCAGGACGTGGAGGAAGTGGCGCAGGCCATCAATCACTATCACCTCATCACGGCCCCGGTCGTGGATGACGACGACCGTATCGTCGGTGTCATCACCATCGACGACGCGATGATGTTTCTCGAAGAAGAGGCCGAAGAAGACATCCTGCGCCTTGCCGGTGTGGGCGAAGGGCGTTTGTCTGACAAGGTGATTGAAACGACGAAGCGCCGTTTCCCCTGGCTGGCAGTGAACCTTGTGACGGCGATCCTCGCCTCCCTTGTCATCGCGCTTTTTGAAGAGACGATTGCGGGCCTCGTCGCCTTGGCCGTGCTGATGCCTATCGTGGCCTCCATGGGCGGCAATGCAGGCACGCAATCGCTGACCGTGGCCGTGCGTGCGCTCGCCACGCGCGATCTGACGACAGCGAACCTCTGGCGCGTGATCAGGCGCGAGGTGTTGGTGGGCCTGATCAACGGGTTGATCTTTGCGGTCGTGATGGGGGCGGTGGGCATCGTCTGGTTCGGTTCGCCCATGCTGGGCGTCGTGATTGCCGTGGCGATGGTGATCAACCTAGTTGTGGCAGGTCTCGCAGGCACGGTGATCCCTGTGGCCCTAGAAAAGATGGGCGTTGACCCGGCACTCGCATCCGGGGCGTTTGTGACCACGGTCACGGATGTGGTTGGCTTCTTTGCCTTTCTTGGACTTGCGGCGCTGTGGCTGCTGTGATCGACAAATCCGCAGCACGTCAGGCCGCCTTTGCCCGGCGGAAAGCGGCACACGCGCTGGGGCAGGGGAATGCCGGGCATCTGAGCGCGGTTCTCGCCGGATATCGCGGTGTCCCGCTGTCAGGCTATATGGCAATGCGCACCGAGATTGACCCGATTGCCGCTATGGAAGAGGCATCCGCCCATGGACCCGTTGGTGTGCCAGTGATCATGGGCAAAGGGCAACCCTTGCAGTTCCGATTGTGGGAGCCGGGATGCGCGATGATCAAGGGCGAGTTTGGCGCGATGATCCCAGAAGCTGGTGACTGGATGGTGCCTGAGATCATTATCGTGCCGCTCGTCGCCTTCGACCGCTACGGCGGTCGCCTCGGCTATGGCGGAGGGTTCTATGATCGCACACTCAAAAAACTCCGCGCCGCCCGCCCAACCTTGGCAATTGGCTTTGCTTACTCCGCACAAGAGGATCAGGGATTGCCAATGGAACCGACCGATCAGCCGCTTGACTTGATCGTCACCGAACACGAAGTAATCACGCCACAATCATGACGCCATTCATGGGGCGGGCCCCAAGCGCATGGGCACCTGCGCCTTACCGCTCGTTTTGTGGCAACCCATCGGCTATGGCATAATAATCCCCCTTCTCGGCCACAAAAATATGCAATGAGAGGCTGGTATCTGTTGGTCCATCAAAGACGCCCATCGCGATGGCTGTCCAGTCGTGATGCACCGGGTCCCAGAACAGGGTTGAACCGCAGATGTCACAAAAGCCACGCCGCACTTTGTCGGACGACTGGTACCACTTCACATGGTCCTCGCCACTGACCCGCACAGCGGAACGGGGCAAATCAACTGAGGCACCATAATGGCCGGTTTGTTTGCGGCACGCTGTGCAGTGGCATGCATTTGGTTGTGGTAGAGCGACGCTGACCGCGATTTGGACGGCACCACAGAGGCATGATCCGTTATGCATGATCCATTTCCGCGTTGGCGGTCCGACGCCTGCGCCGTCGCGCGGTCAGAACATGGATCACGGCAATGGCATCCGCAGGCGGCTTCTGTTCGATCCGACGGTAATTCGTCCCATCTCTGTTACGAGTCAGCAGATTGCAAGAAATCATGGTGCGCCGCAGGGTCGCTACGTCTTCGAACAGGTGCTCGGCATCAAGAAGCGCATTGACGGTCGGCTCGTTGAGGTGCGTGTTTGCCGGAAGTGTTGACCATAATGCCCACAGTGACAGCGTCTGAACCGCCTGTTTTGAGGGCCATTGCTGCAGGCGTCCGAGATCATCGAATTGGTGCAACGTCCGCTCAACCAAACGTGCATTGGTAAGCGCGCTGTCATCCGGTTTCGCCAACCGCCGCTCTGCGGCGCTGGCAGAGCGCATATGTTGCACGTTCTGAAACCCCGCAGCGCGGGCGATCATGTTCATCAGGGTCAGATGAGAGGGGCTTGCCTCACCCAATTGCTGTGACAAGGCGCGCGCAAACGATGTCAAGTCGTCCGCGCGAAGGGGGATAGGAGTTTTGGTCATGATGCATCCAAGTCGGGCGCGATACCGGTTCGTCGGTCACTGGCTTAACGAAACAACGCCCTACTCAATGCAGTGAAAGGGTCATGTGCGGACAGGTTTAGCACTCCGAGCCGGAGCAGTGACGCCTAGGTGTCTGTCGACCTTAGCAAGGGCATACGCAAATCCGACCTTTTCTGCAACAGCGGCGGCGGGCTCAGCCCCCGACGGGCGGGAACCAGGTGAGCGACGAGTGGTGCAGTGAGATCAGCACACGCCCGTCAAGCTTGTGATAGGCGAATGTGTAATCGGCGCGGGTCGCATTACCTTCGCCATCAACGAACGTGTAGTGCCCCATGTCCTTGTAACCGAGGCCCCCGGCCTTGAGGATCGGGCCAACCGCACTTTGGAACTCAACCGTTTTCCATCCGCGATTGAGAAACCCCTGATCCTGCGGATAATCGGCATCGCCACCGACAAAGTATGCCCGCGCACCGGCACGGTCGAGCCGTATCACATCGGCAAGTGTCGGTTTGAACAAAACCGGCGCCTCCGGATCGTCAAAATCGTAAAGTTCCAAAAGGCCATCGACATCCTGTTCGGTCACGCATTTGGCCCAATTGCGTTGTGCGGCAACAACCTCTGCCTTGGTCATGGGTTCGAAATTGCGTTCGGACATCGCGTGGCTCCCTTTCCCTGGCGCGATCACGCGCGCTTGTTTTGATCTGCGTAAAGCGGTGGCCGCCGTCAGACAAGGCGCGTCGATTCCATGGTGCGTGGATGCGACTGCCTTGCCGCAGTCTGTGTTGTCGCGTCGGGGGCGGTAAAACCCCGCTTGCGCCGGTCAGATGGCGCGATTAGGGGAGGTCCGAACATGACGAGGTCGGTCGCGCCGCACGCGGTGTCGCGTTCCTTCGCCAAATCCCACGCTACACAGCGCAGATTGTGCAAGACAAGACTTCAAAGGGGATGAAATGCAGACGTTTAACATGGGGCAGGTACCACCGCTGACCTTTGGCGCGGGGCGGATCGCGAAAGTGCCGAAGATCGTGAAGGGGATGGGCGGCGGTCCGGTGCTGATTGTGGCGGACAGCATTCTTGCAGAGCTTGGCGTGACCGAACGGCTGAGCCAAGGCCTGGCCGCCGAAGGCATCGTATTCGAAGTGGCTGCAGACGTCGCTGGTGAACCGAAAGAGTCGCTGGTTGACGATCTTTGCGTAAGGGCGCGCGACGCGGGTGCCAAGCTGGTGATCGGCCTTGGCGGTGGTGCCGCGATGGATGCGGCCAAGCTGGTGGCGGCCATCGCCCATACCAACCGCCCCGCCAAGGATTACGCTCTCGCCGCCCGCCCCTTGCCTGCTGACGGCATGCCCGCCATCGCCATCCCCACGACCGCCGGGACGGGATCAGAGGTCACCCGTACCTCGGTCATTTCAAAGAATGACGGGCACAAGATCTGGTTCTGGGGCGAAGAACTGATGTTCGCGCAGGCGGTGCTGGACCCGGAACTCACGCTCAGCCTGCCGCCGCATCTGACCGCCTGGACCGGGATCGATGCCGTGGCCCACGCGCTGGAAGGGGTGACCTCGCGCAGCAGCAGCCCGGCTGGGCAGCTTTACGGGCTTGAGGCGTTGCGTTTGCTCTCGGACGCTCTGCCGCGCGCTGTGGCCGACGGGGCCGACCTCGAAGCGCGTGGGCGCGTTCTCTGGGCAAGTACGGTTGCGGGGCTCGCCCTGCATAACTGCAACACACATATGGGCCACAATATCAGCCACGCGCTGGGCTCACTGGCGCGGGTCCATCACGGGCTGGCCACAGGGCTGGCACTGGAAGTGAGCCTACCCTGGCTGGTTGAACGCCCCGATGGGGCCGAGAACTACGCGCGTGCAGCTCAGGCAATGGGGGCAGAGGCGTCCGCTTCAGTCTTGCCAGAAGCGCTCTCGAATCTGATGCGCGCCTGTCAGATTCCGTCGGAACTGCCTGTGGATTGCGCAGGTGTAACACCGGCCGCTTTGGCGGTTGAGATGAAGAACGCGGCCAATATCGGCATGGCCCAGAACGCCGCTTGCGCCATTGGCGACGCCGATCTGGACGAGATGGCAGGCCGCATGATGAACCTGCCCATCGCATCGGCGGCGGCATAGCAGGCCTGACTGCTTGATCCTTGGGCATTTCCGGCACGTCCGCACGGGAATGCCCACCCAAAACGGCAAATCCAAAAAACCTGTGGCCAGACCGGCCATGACCCCCTGATACTCGTCACATTCAATGTTGCGAGAACAGGGGGAATTGCGATGTGTCATCCGATCATCATGGAATATGTCAAAGGCCGGGCGCTCAGCCGGCGTGAGTTCTTTCGCGGGTCTGCAGCTGCCGGGGCGGCGATTGCGGCAACCGCTGCCGTTGCACCACGACCGCTGATGGCGCAGGGCGCGAGCCGTGTGGTGGACCTGACCCACACGCTGACCTACGACTTCCCGACCTATTTCGGCGAACAGCAGTTTTTCGATGAGGATGTGTTCACCTATGCCGAGCACAGCTTTAACCTCAAAAGCATCCGCGTGAACGAACATACCGGCACACATATCGATGCGCCGCTGCACTTTACCGATGGTGGGACGACGATTGATGAAGTGCCAGTCGAATCGCTCGTCTGCCCGCTCGCCATTGTCGATATCCGCGAAAAGGCGGATGCGGACCCTGATGCGCAGGTCACTCCGGACGACCTCGCCGCCTGGATCAGCGCCAACGGACCTATTCCACAAGGCGCCTGCGTGGCGCAGAATTCCGGCTGGCAGGCGCGCCTCGGCACGCCAGGGTTCCGCAATGCGGATGCGGACGGCAAAATGCACTTTCCGGGTTTCCATGTTGAGGCTGTCACGATGCTTCTGGAAGAGGCTGATGTAGCTGGTGTCGCGGTAGACACGCTTTCCATTGATTTCGGCCTCTCGGCAGATTTCATCACCCACTACACGTGGTTGCCCGCGAACCGCTGGGCGGTGGAGAATATTGCGAACCTTGATGAATTGCCCGCGACCGGCGCGACCTTGATTGTCGGCGCGCCGAAACATCAGGGCGGCACGGGTGGGCCTTGTCGGTTGATCGCATTGGTATAGGGTCGAACGGACTCACCAAAGGGAACGGCACAGACATGACGGGCAAGGCGCCGCTTTGGCAATGGAGCGCGGCAGAGATTGCGGCGGCGACGCGGGACGGATCGCTGACTGCGCTGGAGGTCACCGAAGCAGCGATTGCCCGGATGGAGGCCGCAAATCCCGCGCTGAATGCGGTGGTCGAAAGCCTCGCAGACGAGGCGCGGGCCGAGGCCGCAGCGCTCGATGCCAGCGATGCGCCCAAGGGTCCGCTGCATGGCGTGCCTGTCACGATCAAGATCAATGTGGACCAGAAAGGCCATGCCACGTCGAACGGCGTGGCGGCGTTCAAGGATATCATTGCGCCCCAAGACGCGCCTGTCGTGCGCAACCTCAAAGCGGCGGGCGCCATAGTCATCGGGCGCACCAACACGCCTGAGTTTTCGTTCCGCGCCGACACCGACAACCCGCTTTTCGGGCGCACGCACAACCCGTGGGGGCGCCATGTCTCTGCTGGTGGCTCATCCGGTGGGGCCGGGTCGGCGGTGATGGCGGGGATCGGCGCGCTGGCCCACGGCAATGACATCGGCGGATCGCTGCGGTTCCCGGCTGCTGCCAACGGGTCAGTGACGGTCAAACCGGGCTTGGGCCGCGTGCCTGCCTTCAATCCCAGCCAAAAGATGGAGCGGGGTCTGCTCGCACAATCCATGTCGGTGCAGGGGTTGCTCGCCCGCAACGCGGCGGATTTGCACCTTTCCATGCCCGCGATGATCGCGCCGGATGCGCGGGACCCGTTCCATGCACCCCTCCCTTGGCGTGGTGAACCGCTAGCGGGGCCCATCCACGTCGCCGTCGCCCGTGACGATTTCGGATTTGGCCTGCATCCAGAGGTCGCAACTGCCCTCGACAAGGCCGCCTGGGCCCTCTCGGATGCAGGCTACGCTGTCGAAACGGTCGAGCCGCCACTCGCACGAGAGACCGGAGAAATCGGCTACCGCACGCTTTTGGGCGAGGTCAAAGCACTGCTTGGCCCGGACATCCAGCGTTATGGCTCGGCAGAGCTAAACACGATCTTCGACGAATACTTCCGCCAATTCCCGCCTTACGAAGGCACAGAACTGCTGACGATGCTGGCACAACGCAGCCACTACGCGCGCGCCTGGTCGCTCTTTCTCGAAGACTACCCGTTGGTGCTGACGCCGTTCATGCTCAAGCCCTTCTTCGCACCGGGCCGCGATGCGGAAGGGGCTGAAGGCGTCAAAGACGCGCTGGGCACGTCACACTGGTCATTCATTATGAACTTCACGGGGCTACCAGCTGGCAACCTGCCCACGTATATCGCTGATATGCCGGGCGGTGCTCAGCCGATTGGCGTACAGATCGCCGGGCGCAGATGGCGCGAGGACCTGATCGTTGACGCGATGCAAGCGATTGAGGTGCGCATTCCACCGGCCTGCGGAACGCTTTGGAGTAAATTGCCCTAGGCGCGCAAGGCGGCTCCAGTCTATTCGTCGGCGAATGCGGCCATTACTTCGTCCGGTGCTTCGAAATTGGCCGTTACGCGCTGCACGTCATCATCTTCTTCGAGCGTATCAAGCAGTTTCATCAGCTTGGTCAGACCGTCCAGATCAACTTCGGTGGTCATGTTGGGCTTCCAGATCAGCTTGGTCGATTCCGACTCGCCCAGTTCCGCCTCAAGTGCGGTGGACACCTCGTTCAGGTCCGTATCGGCGCAGATGATGATATGGCCGTTTTCATCGCTTTCCACATCCTCGGCCCCGGCCTCAATTGCCGCCATCATCACCGTGTCTGCGTCGCCCACGGTAGCGGGATAGATCACCTCGCCCTTGCGGTCGAACATGAACCCGACCGAGCCTGTCTCGCCCAGGTTTCCGCCATTTTTCGAGAAGGTTGAGCGCACGGTTGATGCCGTGCGATTGCGGTTATCGGTCATCGCCTCGACAATCACTGCAACACCACCCGGCCCGTAGCCTTCATAGCGGATTTCGTCGTAGTTCTCGGCGTCGCCGCCTTGCGATTTCTTGATCGCGCGGTCGATCACATCTTTAGGGACCGAGTTCGACTTGGCTTCCTTCACTGCCAGACGCAGGCGTGGGTTCTTGTCGGGATCGGGGTCACCCATCTTGGCGGCGACGGTGATTTCCTTGGCGAGTTTGGAAAAGAGCTTGGAGCGCAGCTTGTCCTGCCGTCCCTTACGGTGCTGAATATTTGCCCATTTGGAGTGGCCAGCCATCGAAACCCTCGTGATCTGTGGTGAAAATTTGCGCCTCTATAAGGCAAGGGGGGGCAGGGCTGCAAGACTGTGGGCTTTGGTGCTTAGGCAATGTCGGCACAGGCAGGAATGATAGCGCACTACTCTTGTTCGATGGGTGAGCCATCGCCGCGCGTGTAGGTTCGGCCCGCCGCCTTGCGATGCAAAACCAGATCGTGTTCGGGGTAGTGAATGATGTCTTCGGCCAATCGTGTCCCCACGACCAGAAACACTGCGTCTTGGCCCGACCGGTTTTCCAGGCAATGCGCAATTGGTTGCCCGCCGGCCCACCCGGCCGCGTCGCCTGCGACCAGACGCGTTTCGGCATTCTCGATCAGGATCAGTTCGCCGGAGATGACATAGATGAATTCATCCTCGGCCTCATGCCAATGACGATGCGAAGATCGCGAACCGGGCGGTAGACGCTCAAGATGCACGCCAAATTGGGAAAGGCCGATGACATCGCCCAATGCAATTTTTGCGTAGGGGCCATCATTTTGGCCCGTAATTGGATGTGGGTTTCCCGCATGTTCTAACCACTTGAGGTCGCTGATCTTTGGCAAGGGTCTCGATGCTCCTGAATGATGTGTCTCGAAGGTTTCCGTCACCTCCACCAAGCGGCGCCCCCAAAGCTCAAAGCGGCCAGATGAACGGAATGACAAAAGACACGATGGGCGCCAAAGATAGGTTGAGCGGGATTCCGAATTTCAAGAAATCCGAGAACCGGTATCCGCCGGGGCCGTAGACCAGGGTGTTGGTCTGATATCCGATTGGCGTGGCGAAGCTGGCGCTGGCGGCGATCATGACGGCGACGACCAGAGGGCGAGGATCGACACCCAGTGCGCTGGCAAGTCCGATGGCAATCGGCGTCATCACGACGGCGACGGCGTTGTTGGAGACCAATTCGGTAAGGATGCTCGACAAGAGATAGACTGCAAGCACGACGAAAAAGCCCGGCAGCACGAGCATCACCGGCGACAGCGTATCCGCGATCAGGGCAACAGCGCCGGAGGATTGCAGGGCGGAGCCCACCCCGAGCATGGCAAAGATCAGCGCCAGCAAGCGGCCCTCGACATAGGAAAACGCCTCATCCGCGTCGATGCAGCCGGTCATCAGGACAATCGTGACGCCAATCATCGCCAGCATCAGGATGGGTGCGATGCCCAGTGCAGCAAGGATCACAACGCCCAACAGCACCCCAATCGCAACGGGAGCGTGCGCGCGTCTGTAGGCGCGTTGCGACGGCTTTGACACGTCGCCAAGATTCATGTCTTCGGCGAGCCGTCCGATATCTTCGGGCGCGCCTTCCAACAACAGCGTGTCGCCTACGCGCACCATGATATCGTCGATCTGCTGGCTGATATTGGCGTCCCGCCTGTGCACGGCCAGCGGATAGACCGCATAGCGGCGGCGCAACCGCATGGCGCCGAGCCGTTGCCCGACCATCTTGCAGTTCGGCGTAATGAGCACTTCGACCGTGGTCGTCTCAACAGCCGAAAGCTGATCGACACGGCGCAGTTCCTTGTTGGCTTGCAGGGACAAAAGCTCCGTCATCTCGGTGCGCAACACAACGCGGTCGCCCACCTGTAGTTCAACGCCT
The DNA here is from genome assembly GCF_033963905.1 of Cognatiyoonia sp. IB215182. Lineage (NCBI taxonomy): Bacteria > Pseudomonadati > Pseudomonadota > Alphaproteobacteria > Rhodobacterales > Paracoccaceae > Cognatiyoonia > Cognatiyoonia sp. IB215182. The sequence goes on along the minus strand of NZ_JAXBMB010000007.1, from coordinate 71,225 downwards.
TTCAGGTTGCGCCGTAGCGAGGTGTCACCCCGCACCACGTCGATCAGCCGCACACCGTCGCGTTTGAAAAGCTGCACACCTGTCACTTCGCGCCCGACCAAGTTGCTGTCGGGAGGGATCACCGCCTCGGAGAAGAACTTTTTCTTGGACCGATCCGACAGCATCGTGGCCATGCTTTGTCTGTCGGGCAGCAGCCGTGGTGCCATGAAATAAAGATAGGTAAAGGTCCAGGCGACGACGACGAGGCCGACGGGCAGAATCTCAAGGATGCCGAAAGGCTCTAACCCTGATGCCCGCGCCACCCCGTCGACAAGCAGGTTGGTGGACGTTCCGAGCAGCGTCATCGTCCCGCCGACGATGGCCGCATAGCTGAGCGGGATCAGCAGCTTTGAGGCGGAGGTGCCCAATGTCCGCGCCAGTTGCACAAAAACCGGGATCATCACAACCACAAGCGGCGTGTTGTTCATGATGGCGCTGGCAAAGGCCACAAAGACCAGGCCGCCGCCGATGGCCCGGGCCGGGCTGACCCTTGCCTGACGCTCGGCCAATTGGGTCATCGCATTCAGTGCCCCTGTCCGAACCAGGGCCCCTACGATGATGAACATCGCGGCAATGGTCCATGGTGCCGGATTGGCGAGAGCCATGACCGCGTCCTCGTAAGGCAGGATTCCGATGGCGAGCAGGAACGACACGCCGATCATCGCCACGACTTCGGTCGGGAATGCCTCGCGCAAGAACATCAGGAACATGGCCACAACGACCACCATCGTGATCACCGCGCTTTGCGTTTGGGTGAGGGCCAGCCAATTATCCATGCGCACCAGTTTTGCTGAGCGCTGTCGTCGGCGCAAGCCGAGGTTGGACAAGGGCAAGACCTGCGCCCATGCAAAGAAGGGCGAGCCAGATCCAAAGGCTGTAGCTTTCGCCAAGCAGAAGCATTGCCCAGAGCACGCCGGAGCCTGTGACTAGATAGCTGACCTGCCCCGCAAAGACCGCACCAGCCCGCCCGATCAGCCAGACATAGCCGGAATAGACGAGGACATGGATGATGGCGCTCAGCGTCATGGTCAGGTCGGCAAGGATGAAGGGCGTGCGCGGGATGAAGAATTGGCCCGATCCAAGGGCAAGCGGCAATGCGATAACGGTCCCCAACGTAGAGGCGCCGAAAAGCACCTGAAACGGATCAAGCCCGGCCGTGCCCCAGCGGGCCACGATATTACTCTCGCAAGCGTAACAAAAGGGTGCCACCAACGCCAAAGGTAGAAAGGCGATCATGGCGCGGTCGGGCAGGCTCGCCTCGGGCAGGGCGATCAGGCTGACACCAATCAGGCCCAAGGCCAGCCCGCCAAGACGCCGCAGGGAAAACCGGTCATTGCCAAGGGCAAGGGCGATGGGAAAGGCCATCATCGGGATCGTCGCAATGACAATCGACATGATGCCCGACGGCAGATGGAACGCCGCGCGATAGCCTGTTGTATTGGGGATCAGCGTGCCAATGGTCGCGATCATCAGCCAGACAGCACAGGTCTTTGCCGTGAAGGGCAAGTGTCCCAACTGACGCCAGCGCAAGATGCCCAACAGGACAGCGCCGATGAGCAGTTGCCAAAAGACCAAACCAAGCGGCTGGTAACCCGCGGTAACCGTGATCTTGATCAGCGGCTGCGTCAGCCCCCAGCCGCAACCCAAAAGAAGCAGAAGGGCCGTCAGACGCGCACGTTCTTCGATCATTCGGGCCCCGCAGGGCTGAGCCTTCCACCTTGTCGGACCATCTGCACCCGCAACGCCTTGCCCGTGCGGTCATCGGTTTCGACATAGAGGCCCGATAAGGTCGCCTCGTCCATCGCCGGGGTAAAGCGCGCCTTGGGCATGCCGGTGACAAATCGGCGCATTGGTTCGGTCTTTTCCATCCCGATGACGGAATTGTAGTCACCGCACATGCCGGCATCGCTTTGATAGGCTGTGCCACCCGGCAGGATCATCACATCGGCGGTTGGCACGTGGGTATGTGTGCCGACAACGATGCTCGCGCGCCCATCGCAGAAATGCCCGACGCCCATTTTTTCGGACGTGGCCTCGCAATGGATATCGATCAGGCTCGCGCTGACCTGACCGCCAAGCGGGTATTGCCGCAAAAGTGCGTCAAGGGCCGAGAAGGGGTCATCGAAAGGACGCTTCATAAAGACTTGGCCTAACACCTGGGCCACAAGCACCTTGCGCCCGCCGGGTGCGGTGAAGACGCGCGCGCCGGCGCCCGGTGCGGCTTTGGAGAAATTCAGGGGCCGGATGATGCGCGGCTCGTTTGCGATGAAGGTCAGCATGTCCTTCTGATCAAAGGCGTGATCGCCCAGCGTGATGACATCTGCCCCGGCGTCAAGTAGCGCCTTAGCATGATCGCCAGACAGCCCCACACCAGAAGTGGCGTTCTCACCATTGACCACCACGAAATCAAGGCGCCACGCCTCGCGCAGGCGCGGCAGGTGTTCGCTGATCGCGGCGCGGCCTGCACGCCCCATCACATCGCCAAGAAAGAGTATCTTCATGGCCTTTTCGTATGCGCTTGCGGACGGGTGCACCAGTGGCAAATTTCAGGGCTGGCCTTTGGCGGGGCAAGGTGCGACGGATTGAGCATGGAAACACCTAAAACAGCGCGGCCCATCGTTGGCATCTTCTGGATGATCGTGACAGGGTTCAACTTTGTCGGCGTCACGGCAATTGTGAAACATGTGGGCGACGATGTGCCCGCCGCACAGGCCGCATTTCTGCGTTACGTGCTGGGGCTCGTATTCCTGATCCCGATGATCAAACCGATCCTTGCGGCGCGGCTGACAAAGCGGCAGGTCAAGCTTTTTGGTTGGCGCGGCCTTGTCCATACGATTGCGGTGATCCTGTGGTTCTACGCCATGGCCCGCATTCCCATCGCCGAGGTGACGGCGATGAACTATCTCTCACCCGTCTATGTCTCACTTGGTGCGGCCCTGTTCATGGGGGAGCGTCTGCCGCCCCGGCGATTGGCAGCGGTGATCCTGGCACTGATCGGCGCGATGATTATCCTGAGGCCCGGCGTGAAAGCAATCGAGCCCGGACACATCGCGATGCTGGGCACGGCGATCTGCTTTGCGGCTGGGTATCTGATTGCGAAGCAGCTTTCTGGGGAGGTGTCTGCCGCCGTCGTGGTGGGGATGTTGTCGATCACGGTGACCATCGGTTTGGCGCCCTTTGCTTTAGCCGTGTGGGTGACACCGAGTTGGCAAGACCTTGGATGGCTCTTCCTCGTCGCCTGTTTTGCCACAGCGGGCCACTATTCGATGACGCTCGCCTTTGCCGCAGCACCCCTGACGGTCACGCAACCGGTGACGTTTCTGCAACTCGTCTGGGCCGTGCTCTTGGGTGCGCTGGTCTTTGGTGAGGCCGTGGACGGTTGGGTGATCTTTGGCGGCGCGGTGATCATGGGATCGGTGAGCTTCATAACGTGGCGTGAGGCTGTGGCCCGACGTGCCGTTACGCCGCCAGTGTCGGCGACGAAGGTCTGACCGCGCTACCTTCGCCGTGAAGCGCAAGCAGACTTTCGCAGAAAGTCTGGGCCCAATTTCTCGGCGAGAAATTGGCTGCTCGCTCCGGATGCTGTCTTATTTGGGGATCGGCGGAGATAGCCGCGCAAGAAGTGAGCTTTGCGTGATCTGGCCAACGGGCTGTCCGTTTTCAACAACTTGCAGGGCTGCACCATCGATTTGGTGCATGATGTCCTGAACCGGTGTCTCAACGTCAATGGCGGGGCCCTCGCCGGTTCCTTCTGTCATCACATCACGCGCCGTAAGCACACCCAGTGGGTTCATATGGGCCACGAAATCAGCGACATAATTATTGGCCGGATCAGTGAAAATCTCGCGCGGGGTGCCGCATTGCACGATCCGTCCGCCCTCCATGATGGCGATGCGATTGCCGATCTTGAATGCTTCATCCAGATCGTGGCTCACGAATATAATCGTCTTGTTCCGCTCTTTTTGCTGATCGAGCAATTCGTCCTGCAGTCTTGTGCGGATCAGAGGGTCGAGCGCAGAAAAGGGTTCGTCCATCAACAGGATCGGCGCATCGGTGGCAAAGGCCCGCGCGAGGCCCACGCGCTGTTGCATCCCGCCGGAAAGCTCGCCCACAAGCGCATCGGCGCGATCCGCGAGCCCCACCATCTCAAGCTCATGATCGACCCGTTTCAGGCGCTCGGCCCTGCCAACGCCTGCCAATTCCAGACCGAGGCCAACATTGTCGCGCACGCTGCGCCATGGCAGTAGACCAAATTGCTGGAACACCATCGACACACATTCGCGCCGCACCCGCCGCAGATCGTTAGCCGAGGCCTTGCCGACAGCGCAGGTCCAGTTGCCATCGTGAATGCGCACTTCGCCTCGGATGACAGGGTTCAGCCCGTTCACCGCCCGCAACAGGGTGGATTTGCCGGAACCGGAGAGGCCCATCAGCACAAGGATTTCGCCGACCTCAACGTTCAGCGAACAATTGTGCACGCCGAGGATCTGGCCGGTCTGTTCCTTGATCTCTGGCCGCTCCTGCCCCTCATCCATCAGGGGAAGGGCAGTTTGAGGTCTGCTGCCGAAAACGATGGAAACGTTGTCAAATTCAACCGCGTTCATGACGATCTTTCCTGTGCCGCGAACCGTAAAGTGCCGGCAAGTTGCTCTTCACCGACATCGGAAGGGTGGTTTTGCCCATCATGCACCGGAATTTCTGGCAGATAAGGTGTCTGCCCCTCCAGACAGGCCAGGTTCACCCCGATCTCATCGGGGTTTGAGCGACGGTTGTGATGGGTGTAGATGCCGCAGATCTTGCAAAAGTAGTGTTTCGCCACACCGGTATTGAATTGATAGAGCGTGAGATGTTCCTGCCCGGCGGTATAGGTGATCCCATCCTTGGGCGCGGTCACGGCAACCGCACCACGTTTGGCGCAGAATGAACAATCGCAGCGCGATGCGGTGTTGATCCCGTCGCTCAGCCTCACCGTGAATTGCACGGCACCACAATGACAGCTTCCCTTGATCATTTCTGTTTCACCCGCAGCATCCGGTCGAGCATGATGGCCACGACAACGATGACGAAGCCGCTTTCAAAGCCCAGCGACGTGTTCACGGTATTCAGCGCGCGGATCACCGGAACGCCAAGCCCGCTCGCGCCAACAAGGGCCGCGATTACGACCATCGAAAGCGATAGCATGATGGTCTGATTGAGCCCCGTCATGATCTGTGGCCAGGCAGAGGGTAACTCGACCTTGAACAGGACCTGCGTTTTCGTGGCCCCAAAGGCCTCTGCCGCTTCCAGCAATGCCTTTGGCGTGGATGAGATGCCGAGATGGGTCAGCCGGATCGGCGCTGGCAGCACAAAGATCACCGTGGCGATCAGGCCCGGCACCATGCCGATGCCGAAAAACACGATGGCCGGGATGAGATAGACAAAGGTCGGCAGCGTCTGCATCAGATCCAGCACCGGCACCATCGCGCGATAAAGCCGGGGCCGATGGGCGGCGGCAATGCCGATGGGCACGCCGATCCCCATGCAGACCACGCAGGCCGACAGGACAAGCGTGAGCGATTGCATCGTCTCTTCCCAGTAATCCTGATTGAGGATGAACAGAAAGCCGATCACGACGAAAAGCGGGGTTTTCCAACTGCGTTGCAGCGCCCAGGTAAGCGCTGCAAATCCCGCGATCACAATCAGCGGATGCGGCGTTTCGAGGACCCAAAGAATGCCGTCAATCAGCGCTTCCATCGCATCCGACAGCCAATCGAAAAAGAACGCCAGATTGTCGTTCATCCAGTCAAAGCCGATTTCGGCCCAGTCACCGATGGGAATCTTGTTCTCGGTCAGCCAATCCATGGATATGCTTTCATTGTAATGCCTTGAAAATTGCAAAGGGGGCGACGGCCATGGCCGATCTGACGTTTTACACCAACCCGATGTCGCGCGGGCGGATCGTGCGCTGGATGCTGGAGGAGGTGGGGTGCACGTATGAGACGGTGGTGCTGGACTTTGCCACCACCATGAAGGCACCGGACTATCTGGCGATCAACCCTATGGGAAAGGTGCCCGCGATCACGCATCGGGACCAGATCGTGACGGAATGTGCGGCGATCTGCGCCTATCTGGCCGACGCATTTCCGGATGCCGGGCTTGCGCCACCGCTGGATCAGCGCGGCGCCTATTATCGCTGGCTGTTCTTTGGTGCAGGCCCTGTGGAGGCTGCGGTGACGAATGCGGCGATGGGTTTCTCGCTGCCGACCGAGAAAGAAGCGACCGTGGGATATGGCGCACTGACCCGCGTATTGGATGCTTTGGAAGGATTGCTTGCTGATGGGCGCAGTTTCGTTCTGGGCGACACGTTTTCGGCTGCTGATGTCTATGTGGGGTCGCAGATTGGCTGGGGCTTGGCCTTTGGCACGATGGAGGCACGGCCCGGTTTCGCCGACTACGCGGCCCGTCTGGATACGCGCCCGGCCAAGCAGCGCGCCACCGAAAAGGATAACGCGTTGATGCCGCAGGACGGGGCCGGATAACAGGCCCCGCCGCATGTTTTGCCGGTAGAGCAATGGGTTACATGCCGAGTGAGGCTTTGACAGCCGCCACCGCATCGCCGCCATCCTTGGTTGTCACCCCGTCGAGCCACGCCATGAACGCATCGGGGTTTGCGGCAAGCCAGGCGCTGGCGGCATCCGCAGGGTCTTCTCCGTCATTCAGGATCGCGCCCATGATCTCATTCTCCATGGCGAGCGAGAATTCCAGATTGGTAAGGAGCTTGCCGACATTTGGACAGGCGTCAACGAACCCGGCTGTGGTGTTGGTGAACACGGTCGCGCCGCCCAGATTCGGGCCAAACCAATCGTCACCGCCGGTCAGATAGGACATCTCGAAATTGGCATTCATCGGATGCGGCTCCCAGCCGAGGAACACGATCGGCTCATCCCGGCCAGAGGCGCGATCGACCTGCGCCAGCATCCCCTGTTCGGAGCTTTCAACCACTTCGAAATCCGCATCCCCAAGGCCAAACGCATTGTCCGCGATCATGTCCATGATCAGCCGGTTACCGTCATTGCCGGGCTCGATGCCATAAATCTTGCCATCCAGCGCATTCGCATTCGCGGCGAGATCGGCGAAATCAGCAATACCCATGTCGGCGGCCACGCTATTGACGGCGAGCGTGTACTTGGCGCCTTCCAGATTGGCGCGGACTGTGTCGACCGTACCCGCCTCACGATAGGCGACGATGTCTCCCTCCATCGTTGGCATCCAGTTGCCCAGGAACACGTCCACATCGCCCTCGGCCAGGCTGATATAGGTCACGGGGACGGACAACACCTTGATGTCCGTCTCATATCCAAGCGCTTCCAGCACGGTGGAAGTGGCTGCGGTTGTCGCGGTGATGTCCGTCCAGCCAACGTCAGAGAATGTGACCGTGTCGCAATCGGCCAAGGCAGGCAATGCCGCGCAGATCGCCAGCGTGGATATCGTGGTTTTCAACATGAATGTACTCTCCCAGTTTTTCTTGATTGACGAGTCAATAAAGAACGATTTATCTGCTGTGGCAACCACCCATGAGGAGAAAATGCCAAAGCTTGGGATGGAACCTATCCGCCGCGCCGCTCTAGTGAAAGCCACGATTGATGAGATCGGGGCGGCGGGCACGCTCGATGTGACGGTGAGCAAGATCGCAAAACGAGCGGGCATGTCCTCGGCGCTGGCGCATCACTATTTCGGCGGCAAGGAGCAGATTTTCGAAGCGGCGATGCGCCAGATCCTGCGGGACTACGGTGCAGAGGTGGTTGCCGCGCTCAAGGCCGCCCCCGATCCCGCAGCACGTGCGCGCGCGATTATCGCAGCTAATTTCGCGCCGTCCTGTTTTGATCCCGCAACTGTCAGCGCGTGGATGACATTCTATGTTCAGGCACAGACCAGCTCGGATGCACTGCGCCTTTTGCGCCTCTATCAGCGACGGTTGCGCAGCAATCTGACCCATGCACTGCGCCTGATCTCGGCCAATCCGGAAGAGGCGGCCGACATGCTCGCCGCCCTGATAGATGGCTTTTACATCCGCGCGGCCTTGGCCGCCCCGGATGCCGACGCACAAGGGAAGGCGCTGAAACTACTAACAATTCTGACAGAGGGCGCTGCATGATTAAGCCGAATATCCTGATCATCATGGTTGATCAGCTCAATGGCACATTGTTCCCCGATGGCCCGGCAGAGTGGCTGCATGCGCCGAACCTCAAGGCACTGGCCGCACGCTCCACGCGCTTTGCGAACACTTACACAGCGTCGCCCCTTTGCGCGCCGGGCCGGGCGTCTTTCATGTCCGGTCAACTGCCATCGCGCACGGGCGTTTATGACAACGCTGCCGAGTTCGGCTCCTCCGTCCCGACCTATGCTCATCATCTCCGCCGCGCGGGCTATCACACTTGTCTCTCGGGCAAAATGCATTTCGTGGGCCCCGATCAGCTCCACGGGTTTGAGGAGCGCCTGACGACAGATATCTACCCCGCCGATTTCGGTTGGACCCCCGATTACCGCAAACCGGGCGAACGGATCGACTGGTGGTATCACAATATGGGTTCGGTGACCGGTGCGGGCGTCGCCGAGATCACCAATCAGATGGAATATGACGACGAGGTCGCCTATCACGCGACGCGCAAGCTCTATGACTTGTCACGCGGTCATGACGACCGCCCGTGGTGTCTGACGGTCAGCTTCACCCATCCGCACGACCCGTATGTGGCACGCAAGAAATACTGGGAACTCTACGAAGACTGCGAACACCTCATGCCGGAGGTCGGCCCAATTCCCTACGCGGATCAGGACGCCCATTCCAAACGCATTCTGGACGCGAATGACCGCGACAATTTCAACATCACCAATGAGGATATCCAGCGCGCTCGCCGGGCATACTTCGCCAATATTTCGTACCTTGACGACAAAATCGGAGAGGTTCTGCAGACGCTCGAAAACACGCGGCAGGAGGCAGTGATCCTCTTTGTCTCTGACCATGGCGACATGCTGGGTGAGCGTGGTTTGTGGTTCAAGATGTCGTTCTTTGAAGGGTCCTCGCGCGTTCCGCTAATGATTGCAGCGCCCGGTATGGCTCCCGGTCTGAGCACTACACCCGTCAGCACCATCGACGTCACACCAACGCTCTGTGAATTGGCTGGCGTGGACATGGCCGAGGTCATGCCCTGGACCGATGGCGAAAGCCTTGTTCATTTGGGGCAGGGCAGTTCGCGCGACACGCCTGTCGCGATGGAGTATGCCGCCGAGGGGTCTTACGCCCCGCTTGTTTCGCTGCGCTATGGAAAGTGGAAATACAATCGCTGCGCGCTCGACCCCGATCAGCTCTTCGATCTTGAGGCCGACCCGCATGAACTGACCAATCTGGCGGAGGTTCCCGCGCATCGGGGCACGCTCACCCAACTCCGGGCCAAATCCGAGGCGCGCTGGGATCTCGACAAGTTCGATGCCGATGTCCGGCACTCCCAAGCCTGCCGCTGGGTCGTCTATGAGGCGCTGCGCAATGGCAGCTACTACCCCTGGGATTATCAACCGCTTCAAAAAGCGTCCGAGCGGTATATGCGCAACCACATGGACCTCAATATCCTTGAAGAAAACCAGCGCTTTCCCCGTGGTGAATAACCTTATCATCTCGCCAAAAATACTCCCGCCGGAGGCATCTGACCGATGAACACACAGCCCACCGCCAGCCATTTTATCGATGGCGCTTATGTCGAAGACAAAGACGGCGACCTCATCGAGGTGATCTATCCCGCTACCGGCGCGGTGATCGCCACGCTGCACGCCGCCACCCCGGTCATCATTGAAAAGGCACTGGCTGCTGCAAAGCGTGCGCAAAAGGAATGGGCAGGTTGGACCGGGACAGAGAGGGGACGGGTTCTGCGCCGCGCGGCCGAGATCATGCGGGAACGGAACCACGACCTGTCGGTGCTGGAAACCTATGACACCGGCAAACCTTATCAGGAGACGAGCGTGGCCGATGCGACCTCTGGTGCTGACGCGCTGGAATACTTCGGGGGTTTGGCTGGCTCGCTGACGGGCGAGCATATCCAGTTGGGCGATGATTTCGTCTATACGCGGCGTGAGCCACTTGGTGTTTGCGTCGGCATCGGCGCCTGGAACTATCCGACCCAGATCGCCTGCTGGAAAGGCGCCCCCGCCTTGGCCTGCGGCAATGCTATGGTGTTCAAACCGTCCGAGACCACACCGCTCTGCGCTTTGAAAGTGGCTGAGATCCTGCACGAGGCAGGTGCACCGCCGGGTGTCTACAACGTCATTCAGGGTTACGGCTCAGTCGGCGCATCGCTGATCAGCGATCCCCGCGTTGATAAGGTGTCCCTCACCGGTTCCGTCCCGACCGGTCGCAAGGTCTACGCCGCCGCCGCTGAAGGCATTCGGCATGTGACCATGGAACTCGGCGGCAAATCACCCCTTGTCATCTTCGACGATGCCGATCTGGAAAACGCGGTTTCCGGCGCGATCCTGGGCAATTTCTATTCCTCCGGTCAGGTCTGTTCCAACGGCACCCGTGTCTTTGTGCAGGGCGGGATCAAGGATGCCTTTCTCGCCCGAATGACCGAGCGGCTGGCGCAGGTCAAAATGGGTGATCCGCAGGACCCGGAGGTGAATTTCGGCCCGATGGTCTCTGAACGTCAACGTGACATCGTTGAGGGGTTCATTGCCAAAGGCGTCGCGGAAGGTGCTACACTGGTCACCGGCGGCAACCGCGTTGACCGCGACGGGTTCTTTCTGGAACCCACCGTGTTTGCCGACGTGACCGACGATATGACCATCGCGCGGGATGAGATTTTCGGCCCTGTCATGTCGGTTCTCGACTTCAAGACCGAAGAAGAGGTGCTGGCCCGCGCCAACGCGACCGAATTCGGCCTTGCAGCGGGCGTTTTCACATCCGACCTGACCCGCGCCCATCGCATGGTCGCCGGGTTCGAGGCGGGCACCTGCTATATCAACACCTATAATCTGGCCCCGGTTGAGGCACCCTTTGGCGGGTCGAAACTCTCCGGCGTCGGGCGCGAGAACTCCAAGGCCGCCATTGAGCATTACAGCCAGCTCAAAGGCGTCTATGTCGCCATGGGCGATGTCGAGGCGCCGTTCTGAATGCGGGCTGATTATGTGATTGTCGGCGCGGGCTCGGCCGGTTGCGCCATCGCCTACCGCTTGGCGGAGGCGGGCAAGCAGGTTCTGATGATCGAACATGGCGGCAGTGACCGTGGTCCCATCATTCAAATGCCCGCCGCGCTCTCATATCCGATGAATATGAAACGGTACGACTGGGGGATGAAGACCGAGCCGGAGCCGCATTTGGACGGACGGCGGCTTGTCACGCCGCGCGGCAAGGTGATTGGTGGGTCATCGTCAATCAACGGGATGATCTATGTGCGCGGCCATGCCCGCGACTTTGACCACTGGGCGGAAACGGGTGCGCAAGGCTGGTCCTATGCGGATGTCCTGCCCTACTTCAAACGCATGGAAACCTGGCATGATGGTGGGCATGGCGGCGACCCGGCCTGGCGCGGGCAAAGCGGCCCTTTGCATGTCACGCGTGGCCCGCGCACCAATCCCCTGACCCGCGCGTTTGTCGAGGCAGGCCGCCAGGCAGGCTATCCGGTCACCGGCGACTATAACGGCGAACAGCAGGAAGGCTTCGGTCCCTTTGACGCAACGATCTATAAGGGGCGGCGCTGGTCGGCAGCCAACGCCTATCTTCGCCCCGCGCTGAAACGCCCCAATTGCGCGCTGGTGCGGGCCTTTGCGCGCAAGGTCGTGATCGAAGAGGGCCGGGCGACGGGCGTTGAAATCAGCAAGGGCGGCAAGGTTGAAGTGGTCGCGGCCAACAATGAGGTGATTGTTGCAGCCTCCTCCATCAACTCACCCAAACTGCTTATGCTGTCCGGGGTCGGGCCCGCGGCGCATCTGCATGAGCATGGCATTACCCCCATCGCGGACCGCCCCGGTGTCGGTCAGAACCTGCAGGATCACCTGGAACTCTATATCCAGCAGGCGGCGACCAAACCCGTCACGCTGTTTTCCCATTGGAATTTGCGCGGGAAGGCGCGGATCGGGGCGGAGTGGCTGCTGTGGAAAACCGGTCTAGGCAGCTCAAACCAGTTTGAGAGTGCCGGGTTCATCCGGTCCCGCGCTGGCGTCGACTACCCTGATATCCAGTTTCATTTCCTGCCGATTGCGGTCAGCTATGATGGCAAGGTCGCGCCTGAGGGCCACGGGTTTCAAGCGCATGTCGGCCCGATGCGTTCTGCCTCGCGGGGGCAGGTGAGCCTCGCCTCAGCCGATCCGAACGACCACCCGCATATTCAGTTCAACTACATGTCGGACCCCCAGGATTGGGAAGATTTCCGCACCTGTATTCGCCTGACGCGCGAGATTTTTGCACAAGCGGCATTTGAACCTTTCCGCGGGCACGAGATCCAGCCCGGCGATGCAGCGCAAACAGATGATGAGCTTGATGATTTTATTCGTTCGCACGTGGAAAGCGCCTATCACCCCTGTGGCACCTGCAAGATGGGCGCGGAAAGTGACCCGATGGCGGTCGTGGACCCGCAGGCGCGGGTGATTGGCGTCAACAGGCTGCGCGTCGCCGACAGCTCGATTTTTCCACGCATCACGAACGGCAATCTGAACGCGCCCTCAATTATGGTAGGTGAGAAGGTGGCGGATCATATCCTGCAGCGTCATCCGCTGCCGCCTGTCAACGACGCCCCCTGGATTCATCCCGATTGGAAGACCACCCAACGCTAGCGCATCAAGCCTTTGTTAAGCTTACTTAACGGAACGCCTTGATCGCGCCATGAACGCGCATGACACTGATGTCCATGCTGTTCATTTATTGCATTCTTGCCACTTCTTCTGGTCAACCTGCATCACGTTGCAGCGCTACCGGGCAGTACAGATGACCTATGCGCAAGCGTCCGAGCGAGTTGAAATTTGTGTTGCAACTTCAAGTGCATGCGGGTTGCGAAAAGAAATCCTTTCGCTTGACGCAGATCAATTGCACGAACGAAGAGCGGTGGTAACGACATGATGTTAGTTCAAGGTATATCGGTATGAGTTTGTTTGATGATCCCGCGCGGGACTGTGAGTCTGATTTGGAGCTGGCGACAATTGATGCAGCGTTTGAGCGGTTGTTGATGGATTGGCATCAAGCCAGTGCTGCGTTGTCAATGGCCACGGATGTACAGGCCGGTGAATTGCAGTTGTACAGGCTGAAGCGCGCCAACACCAACGCGCGCAGCAAAGTCGTCAGTCTGCTCGCGGCGATTGATCAGACAACACTGCATATCGATCGGCCAAACAACAAAGAAACGACAGCAGAGGACGCCGTAGATGTCACACACCCCCCACGAGCTTATGGAAGAGTTTCCGGATAAAACTGATGTGATGCATCGGCTGAAAGGTGAAGATGCCCATTTCGCGCGGATGTTTGATGAATACCATTCGATAAACCGCGCAATTCACCGGGCTGAGACAAATGTGGAGCCGACGGATGATCTGCACATGTCTGAAATGCGCAAAGAGCGGATGGCACTGAAGGACAAAATCGCTGTGATCCTCCGCGACGCGTGATCAGGTCTTGTCTTTGCCCTCGACGGTGGCCTGAAACCTTTCAAAGAACTGATCGGCCATCTTGCGGGCAAAGCCCCCAATGATCCTGTTGCCAAGCTGGGCGAGCTTGCCACCGACTTTTGCGTCAACGTGATAGGTCAACTCGGTCCCCTCTGACACGGTAGCAAGGCGCACATCCGCGCTGCCTTTGGCAAAGCCCGCGACACCACCCTTGCCCTCACCGGTGATGGTGTAGCTTTGCAGGGGCACGACGTTTTCCAGCGTCACCTCACCTTTAAACGCCGCAGAGACGGGCCCCACCTTCTGTTTGACAACAGCGGCAAAGCCTTCTTCGGGGGAGCCTGTCAACTCCTGACAGCCGGGAATAGAGGCATGCAGTGTCTCAGGATTGTTCAGATGCGCCCAAACCGTTTCGATATCTGCGGCGATCACCCTAGTGCCTGCCAATTCCATAACCTGCTCTCCACTGCTTTTGTCAGATATTCGGTGCCAAATCCTTGAATAGCAATGAGATTCTGCGGCTGTTGGTCGATAGCGCGTTAGTCCAGCTGATAGGGCAGCGTGCCACGCTGATTGGGATCGACTCGCAAGTTCCGCTCAAGCGGCGGAACCGACCGCTGGTGGCAATTGCGCCGTTCGCATATGCGGCAGGAAATCCCGATGGGCGCATAGGCTTGCGCGGCGCTGATATCCATGTGGTCTGCATAGACTAGCGCGTGGGCATGTTTCACCTCACAGCCCAGCCCAATCGCGTAGCGCCGGGTGGGTGTGTCGTAGGCGCCGCCGGATTTGCTGACATCGCGGGCGAGGCAGAAATAGCGCACGCCGTCCGGTGTTTCCGCCAGTTGCCGCAGGAACTGGCTGGGTACTTCAAAGGCCTGATGGACGTTCCACAACGGGCAGGCGCCCCCGTAGCGCGCGAATTGCAATGTGGTGGCGGAGTGTCGTTTGGTGATCGTACCTGCCTGATCCACCCGCACAAAAAAGAACGGTATGCCCTTCGCGCCCGGGCGCTGCAATGTGGACAGCCGGTGGGCCACCTGTTCCAGCGATGCTCCGAATTGCGTGGCGAGCACCTCCAGATCGTGCCGCGTGTTTCGCGCGGCCTCCAGAAAGGCGGCGTAGGGCATCAGGGCGGCACCGGCAAAGTAATTGGCCAGCCCCACCTTGGCCACATCACGCGCGGCATCCGACTGAAAGCGCGCGAGGTCCAGTGTTGCGTCCAGCAGCTTGCCTTGCGTCTCCAGCGCCAGTTGCAGCAGCAACTGAAAGGTTTGTGTCGCCTTGTTGCTGCGTTGTGACATGGCAAGTGTGCGTGTCTCCGGATCAAAGCGGCGGATCGTGTCGATGTTGGAAAACACCACCTTGATCCCCGCCGCATCCAGCGCGCGCAGGGCGGCTTCGGCCATTGTCTCGCCGGGCTGGCGGCTGGCGGCAAAGCGTTCGGCGCTGCGATCTACCGCGTCGATGTAATTGTCGCAATAATGGAAGAAGTCGCGCACCTCTTCCCATGGGCTGGGCTGCAGCCGCGCATCCTCGCGGCCCAATGCCTCATCCAGTGAGGCGAGCCTTTCATGGGTCTGCCGGTAGGCCGCATGCAGGTCCAGAAAGGCGCGTGCGAGCGCGGGGGCATTGGCAGCCGTCAGACGCAAATCCGCGAGGGCAGGGGCGTCCCCCGCAAAGACAGGGTCCGCCAGCGCCTCGCGCATATCGCCGACCAAGCGTGCCTCATCCCCCGACTGCAATTCCGTGACGTCAAAGCCGAATTCCTGCGCCAGGCCCAGAACAACCGCGGTCGAGACCGGGCGATTGTTGTTTTCCATCTGGTTGAGATAGGGCAGGGACACGCCAAGCTTTCCGGCGAAGTCCTTCTGCGTCAGCGAAAGGCGTCCGCGCAACTCGCGCAACTTGGCCCCGGCATAGAGTTTCTGGACAGGCATCATGATCTCTTTGCAGATTTGCTATGTCGGTTTAGCGGCTGCAAAGCGCGCGTCAAGCCAGACGTCGTTCGCGCAACATCACCAGCAGAATCGCAATCATGGCCAGAACGGCTACCGTCAGCATGAGTACTTGCAGCGGGACCGTGCCCGTCTCTTCGGTCAGGATCGTGCCTGCAAATTGCGACAGCGCGGCACCGCCCCCGATCATGATGGCCCCGCCCAGCCCGCTCGCCGTGCCCGCCAGATGCGGCCTGACCGAGATGGAGCCTGCCATGACATTGGGCAGGACGATGCCGTTGCCCACGCCCAAAAGTGTGCAGAAGCCAAAGAAGTTCAGCGGATGGTTGACGCCAGCCAATGTAAGGACCAGCGAGGCGGCCATGCCGATGACGGTCACGCTCGTTCCGATCAGGGCCATGCGGTTGATACCCATACGAACCGAGAAGCGGCCCGAAAAGAAGTTGCCCAAGGCGTATCCAATGGCAGGTGCGCCCAATGCGACACCCGACCAGAACGGTGTCAGGCCAAAGAGCGTGCTGCCCACAAACGAGGTCCCGCCGAGAAGCGCAAAGAAAGCTCCTGAGCTGAAGGCCGAACACATCACATAGCCCCAGAACCGCGGGGACCGCAGCAATTCGGGGTAGGTGCGGACCTGTTCGCGAAAGCCGATCCCACCTTTGGCCACGGTCTCGCCAAGGTCGAAGTAACACAGGGTGAGCGTGCCTGTTCCCGCAATGGCGAGAAAGACAAATGTCGCCTGCCAGCCGAGAAGCTGATCGAGCGCCCCGCCGACCATCGGCCCGAACATTGGCACCAGTGCCATGCCCATTGTGACATAGCCAATCATCGACGCTGCCTCTTCCTGCGGAACGATGTCGCGGACAATCGCGCGGCTTAACGCCATGGAGGTGGCGACGGCGGCTTGCATGATGCGAAAGAACAGGAACACCTCGACCGTTTCCGCGATCAGCGTACCCAATGTCGCGAGCACGAATAGCGTCAGCGATCCCAGCACAAGGATCCGCCGCCCATAACGGTCCGAGATTGGTCCGATAAAGATCTGCAGGATGGCGGTCGCGGCCAGATAGCCCGACAGCGCAATCTGCATGATTGCATATTCGGTGTTGAAATAGGTGGTCATCGCTGCCAGCGACGGCAGAAAGATCGACATGTTCAGCGCCGACATGCCCGTGATCAGGACCAGCGTGATAATATGTGGCGGCGTGGTACGATCCAAAAACCGGATCGTCGGATAAGAACTCATGCATTAGCAGTAAGCGGGGTGCAGGGGCATGTCCATGACCGTGATGCATGTCATGCGTGTTTTGCAGATTTGCAATCATTTCGTTTCGCGAACTGCAAGGTTTGCAAATATGCTCTATTGCGCTTCAGCCATGCGGGCAGAGCCGTTATGCTCAACGCAAATAATCGGGGTGTGATCACATGGATGTTTTGCAGGAACTTGAAAACCGGCGCGAACTGGCCCGCCTGGGTGGCGGAGAGCGCCGGATCAAGGCGCAGCACGCCAAGGGCAAGCTGACCGCGCGAGAACGGATTGAGCTTTTGCTGGATGCAGGCTCATTCGAAGAGTTTGACATGTTCGTCGCCCACCGCTGCACCGATTTCGGCATGGACAAGGAGCGTCCCGCAGGCGACGGCGTTGTCACCGGATGGGGCACGATCAACGGGCGCCTCGTCTATGTGTTCAGTCAGGATTTTACCGTCATGGGCGGGTCCGTGTCCGAAACTCACGGCCAGAAAATCTGCAAGATCATGGATATGGCGGTGCAAAATGGCGCGCCAATCATTGGGCTGAACGACAGTGGTGGCGCCCGCATTCAGGAGGGTGTGGCGAGCCTTGCCGCCTATGGCGATGTGTTTCAGCGCAACATCATGGCGTCGGGCGTGGTGCCCCAGATCAGCGTGATCATGGGGCCCTGCGCAGGGGGTGCCGTCTATTCGCCCGCGATGACCGACTTTATCTTCATGGTCAAAGACAGTTCTTACATGTTCGTCACCGGGCCCGACGTGGTGAAGACGGTGACCAACGAAATGGTGTCGGCTGAGGAGTTGGGCGGTGCCTCAACCCACACCAAGAAATCCTCCGTCGCCGATGGTGCCTTTGAGAACGATGTGGAGGCGCTGGCCGAGGTCCGCCGCCTCGTCGATTTCCTGCCGCTCAACAATCGCGAAAAGCCGCCAGTGCGGCCCTTCTTCGATGATGTGGACCGGGTTGAGGACAGTCTCGATACGTTGATCCCGGACAATCCGAACACGCCCTATGACATGAAAGAGCTGATCCTGAAAGTCGCCGATGAAGGCGATTTTTACGAGATACAGGAAGATTTCGCCAAGAACATCCTGACCGGGTTCATCCGGCTAGGCGGATCGACCGTGGGTGTGGTGGCCAACCAGCCGATGGTGCTGGCGGGCTGCATCGATATCGACAGTGCGCGCAAAGCGGCGCGGTTCGTGCGGTTCTGCGATGCGTTTGAAATCCCGATCCTGACTTTCATTGACGTTCCCGGCTTCCTGCCCGGTACTTCCCAGGAATATGGCGGCGTGATCAAGCATGGGGCGAAGCTGCTTTACGCTTATGGTGAGGCGACGGTGCCCAAGGTGACGGTGATCACGCGCAAAGCCTATGGCGGCGCCTATGTGGTGATGTCATCCAAGCATTTGCAGGCCGATTTCAACTATGCCTGGCCCACAGCCGAGATCGCGGTGATGGGCGCCAAGGGAGCGACCGAGATCATTCACCGTGCGGACCTGAACGACGCGGAGAAGACAGCGCAGCACACCCAGGATTATGAAGAACGGTTCGCAAATCCCTTCGTCGCTGCCGAAAAAGGCTTCATTGATGAGGTCATCATGCCTCACTCAACCCGCAAGCGGGTCTGCCGTGCCTTTGCCTCCTTGCGGACCAAGCGCTCGCAAATCCCGTGGAAAAAACACGACAACATTCCGCTGTGATGACGAATCCTCGCGAAGCAATTTTCGTTCTCTTGACTGTCATCGGCCTCGGTGCGTTGGTGTATTTCTTCACCGCCCCCGCCGATCCCGAGGAGACGTTTCGCTTTGCCGCCGACGGCAACACCCTGATTGGCACAGAATTCGATGCACGCGAGAATCTGGGTGGCTTTGTCGTTTCCGCGTCAGTTGGCATGTATGCAAATCGCGCAGGCTGGACAGAGCTAAACCCCGGACGCGCAAGGGACATCTGCGGCGCGCTTTTGACGCGGGCCGGATGGGCGATGTCGGATGTATTTGAACGTGACGATGTTTACCGTATTGAGTTTACCGTCAATCCAGATGGCTTTGGGCGGGATCGGGATCTAAGGAATGACGTATACTTCGCAGTCGCCGTGCGAAACGGCTCTTGTATTGAGCCGCGTAGTTCGCGCCTTTCCGGTCTCTCAATGCCTGGAAAACTGCGCGACTGGGACATGGTCTCGGTGCAGTACCGCCAAGATAAGTCGGTTGCAGAGGTGACATTCGACCAGGCCAATGGAGTGACATACACCGATGTAATTGATGCATTCGATCCAGTACTCGCCTGCGCAGCCGCGTTGGCGGAAACATTTCCGACAACGGTGACCCCTTTAGAGAGGGGCGATTTGGATCAGATGCACGTCGTGGCGCGAAACAAGAGGGGCAATGCGCTCTTGCACTTCTACACTTCAAAATCTTGGATGTTGAGCATAGCGGGCTCTGTCTGTCTGCTGGATGAGGGCGTTGAGGGATGACAGTATCGCTACCTGTTCATTGGTCAGTTTGTTTGATTGCATCGTTTTGGCAGGAACTCGCTGCATCACAGACTTCTGTATTGCACGGCTTTGTGGTGCGTTTTTCGCAAGATTTCGATGCGCCTTCTGCTCGAACACAAAATATGGGTTACAGCCTTCGGCGGCCTTTTGCCCATGGTGCCCCTACGTCACACCAATCGCACTTCGCGCCGGAGATGTATGAAATTAAAGCATTTTTGACTATGTTAGTGCCATGCGATGATCGGATCGCGCCCTCGTGGGGTCGGGCTGGTACGAACCAGACCGCGCCTTGCAGCAACAGAGGCAGGCAACAAAAATGGTACAAGGAATTCTCGCCTTTGCATTCGCAGCGCTTTTGGCGCTGGTGGCAATATCCGGCAGTCAGGACCGTGCGCCGCTACAGGTCACTTCGGACACGGCCCGCATTCAGGCGGTGGATCTCTACCGCGCAATTAACTAGTCATCCTGGTTGCGGGTGGGCTGTAACGCCCGCCCGCGGTGCGTCCCTGACCGGGGGGTGCGCGTAACATGCAAAAGCATCGCGGCTTCCCAGGCCGCCTTCCCGGCACAGATTTTCAGTTTACCATCAGGCGCGCCAACAAGGACGGTGTTGCAACGGCCCTGACCGAACGCGTGCGCTATGCGGATCGGCGCCCACCGGACAAGCGGGCAGATGCTGCGTTTATGCAAGCGCTCTGGGATCAGTTCGCCGATCAGCCCTTTGAACGCGGCAATCTGGATGCCGGCCGCCTCAGCTGGCTCTTTGGGCGCGAGGTGATTCCCGCCGAAGACCCGTTTGACCCCAAAAGCTATGATGCCTTGCTCCAAATCGACGTGAATGTTGCTCGCGTCAGCTTTCCCGAGATTGAAGGGATGTGACGCTGATGAAACATCACGATAGTGACGAACATGTAATACAATCTAAGCGGGAATCCGCCTATTTCTGGGGGGGCAGATTATGCTGCTATGCAGCGGTCGATTTATGCCGCAACATCAAAGGTGCAGCTACGCGTTCCAGCAAGCGCGTGATTGCCGATTGTCTACAACGTTACCCTTCCCTAGATCGGCCTGCCTTGTCCCAAGGCAGGTCGGTTGCGTTTTATTGCCGATCAACAAAAGATATAGCCGTTGATATTGGATATCAGGCTGCTTCAGCTATTGAGTTTCATCCAGTAGGCGCCAATTCCGGGGCCACGGCGAAACAAGAGTTAGGCAGAAGACTATGCAAAAGAAATCAATCATCATCGCAGCAGTTGCTGTATTTGGACTGGCCGGTTGTCTGGAAGGCGACGTGGAACGTGGTGTCGCAGGTGCAGGCGCAGGCCTTGTTGCGGCTGAAGTGCTGGGTACCGACCGCACAGGCACGATCCTGGCCGGTGCTGCAGCTGGCGTGCTTTGTGACGACGCAGGCATCAACGGCTGCCGCTAATATAAGCAGACGCGCGCAACCCGCGCGCACGCATCTTTGGAACCGTCGTCGGGGTCATACCCCGGCGGCGGTTCTGTGTTTTGGGGACGGAGACTAATGTTCAAGAAAATACTCATCGCCAACAGGGGCGAGATTGCTTGCCGTGTGATCAAGACGGCGCGCAAGATGGGCATCCAGACGGTGGCGATCTATTCGGATGCTGACCGCAATGCGCTCCATGTCCAGATGGCGGATGAAGCGGTGCATATCGGACCACCCCCGGCCAACCAGTCTTACATCGTCATCGACAAGGTGATGGAGGCGATCAAGCAGACGGGGGCAGAAGCGGTGCATCCGGGTTATGGGTTCCTCTCCGAAAACCCGAAATTCGCCGAAGCTTTGGAGGCGGCGGGCGTCGCCTTTATCGGACCGCCCAAGGGCGCCATTGAGGCGATGGGGGACAAGATCACCTCAAAGAAGATCGCACAGGATGCGAAGGTCTCTACCGTGCCGGGTTATATGGGCCTGATCGAAGATGCTGAAGAGGCGGTCAAAATCTCAAACGAGATTGGGTATCCGGTCATGATCAAGGCCAGCGCAGGTGGCGGCGGCAAGGGGATGCGCATCGCGTGGAATGATGACGAGGCGCGCGAAGGGTTCCAAAGCTCGAAGAACGAAGCCGCCAGCAGCTTTGGCGATGACCGCATCTTCATCGAAAAGTTCGTCACCCAACCCCGCCATATCGAAATCCAGGTGCTCTGCGACGGGCACGGCAATGCGGTCTATCTGCATGAACGCGAATGCTCCATCCAGCGCCGAAACCAGAAAGTCATCGAAGAGGCGCCATCGCCCTTCCTTGATGAGGCAACGCGCAAGGCGATGGGCGAACAATCCGTCGCGCTGGCGCAGGCCGTCGGCTATACCAGCGCGGGTACGGTTGAGTTCATCGTGGATGGCGACCGCAATTTCTACTTTCTTGAGATGAATACCCGTTTGCAGGTGGAACACCCGGTGACCGAGCTGATCACTGGCGTGGATCTTGTCGAACAGATGATCCGTGTCGCGGCGGGGGAAAAGCTGCCTTTTCAGCAACCCGACCTGAAAATCAACGGTTGGGCGATGGAAAGTCGCCTTTATGCCGAAGATCCCTATCGCAACTTCCTGCCCTCCATCGGGCGGCTCGTGCGTTACCGTCCACCGGCGGAAGAAGCGCACGAAACACGTGCCGTGCGCAATGATACCGGCGTCTATGAAGGCGGCGAGATCAGCATGTATTACGACCCGATGATCGCAAAGCTTTGCACCTGGGCGCCGGACCGGGCCGCGGCGATTGAAGAGATGCGGCTGGCACTGGACGGGTTTGAACTGGAAGGGATCGGACATAACCTGCCTTTCCTGGCAGCCGTCTATGACCACCCGAAATTCACCTCGGGCAACATGACGACGGCCTTTATCGAGGAAGAATATCCCGAAGGGTTTGAGGGCGTGACCCTGCTGGAGGAAACCTGCATCCGCATCGCTGCCGCGACCGCTGCCATGCACCGTCTGGGCGAGGTACGGCGTGCGCGCATTTCGGGCACGATGAATAATCACGAACGCACCGTCGGCGATGATTGGGTCGTGCGGCTGCAGGGACAATCGTACGATGCGATGGTCAACGCCGACAAGACCGGGGCGGATGTGACCATAGGTGCGGCAACTTTGCGTGTGGAAAGCGATTGGACGCCCGGCGATCCGCTCGCGCGGCTGATGGTGGATGGGAAACCGCTGGTCTTGAAGATCGGTAAGATATCAGGCGGTTTCCGCGTGCGCTACCGCGGGGCAGACCTGAAGGTGCATGTGCGCAGCCCGCGTCAGGCGGAACTCGCCGGACTCATGCCGGAAAAGCTGCCGCCTGATACGTCAAAATTCCTGCTCTGCCCCATGCCCGGTCTGATCGTGAAGATCGATGTGGAAGCCGGTGACGAGGTGCAGGAAGGCCAGGCGCTGTGCACTGTCGAAGCGATGAAGATGGAAAACATTCTGCGCGCGGAACGCAAGGGCGTGGTGAAGAAGATAAATGCGGGTGCAGGAGATAGCCTCGCCGTGGACGACGTGATCATGGAGTTCGAATAGGTGAAATTCTGGCTGGCATATAGCGGCGCGTTTGTTGTGGGTGGGGCAGCGCTCTCACTCGTTTTCTACATCGCGTTTGACGCAGTGATGTCGGGGTACCAGGTGTCCGACGCGGGTGCCATCCTGTTACTCATCATCGCGCCAGCGCTGACCGGTTTCCTGGTCGGCGGTATCACTTTTGGCGCTTTTAACGGACAAGCCATTACGTTGATTGAGTGGATATACCTTATCGTCTTACTGGCAACTGTTGTGGGCGCTGGCATGTCGCTGCTGCTTTCCGATGCCCTGCGTGAGATGCAGGTAAGGTGGGCGATGATTATCACCCTGTTTGTCGGAGGCGCTGCAATCCTGCGGCGACGTGCTCTATGATACGCGTTTGCTATCCGCCCAAGGCCCGACGGTCAGCGATTTCCTGTTGCCGCAATGGCATCTTGTCGATGGAGCGGGATAGCTCGCGCACGCTCCATGGGCTGGGCTTGCGCAGCGCCACGCGGCCATCTTTCGCCACCAATGCCATCATGTATCCGCGTGGTCGCAATTCGGTGCGCCATTCGCTTTCTGCAGCGGGGTCGGTATCTGTGATGATGATGACGTCACGCTCAGCCAGATCCTCCAGACCAGCGGCAAGCCGGTCCATCTGTTGCTGGAACCGGGGGTCATTGGGGGTGTCCGCAAAAACCACCAGAGGCCGCGCGAGCCATTGCAACTCAGCCATTGTGACCTCGTCAGAGGTGAAGACTTGGGTGCGGTCTTCTTCCCAGCGTTCCAGCACGGTTGTGGCCTGGGCAAAGAGGGGCGCTGCAGCCAGGAGGCTCGCGGTGGCGGCCCAGCGAAGTGATGTCAACAATTTCATACCCGAAGATATAGAGGCGGCTTTGGCAAAAGCTAAGCCCCAAGCGCAAAACATCACAAAGAAATTTGTGAGGGCGCACGCACTTATTCGCCGGAGGATCATATGACCGATCAAAACACATGGGCCGAGATCGCGACGCGCGAGCTGCGCGGCAAGCCCCTTGAGGCTTTGGACTGGGACACGCTGGAAGGCATCAAGGTCAAACCGCTTTATACTGCGGAGGATATTGCCGATCTGCCGCATATGGGCGGCATTCCGGGCGACGCGCCGTTTACGCGCGGCGTCAAAGCCACGATGTATGCAGGCCGCCCCTGGACGATCCGCCAATATGCGGGCTTTTCGACAGCAGAGGAGTCGAACGCATTCTATCGCAAGGCGTTGGATGCGGGCCAACAGGGGGTCTCGGTCGCGTTCGATTTGGCGACGCATCGTGGCTATGACAGCGATCACCCCCGCGTTGACGGTGATGTGGGCAAGGCCGGCGTGGCGATCGATAGCGTCGAGGATATGAAGATCCTCTTCGATGGTATCCCGCTCGACAAGGTCAGTGTTTCGATGACGATGAACGGGGCGGTCATACCGATCCTCGCCAATTTCATCGTCGCGGGGGAAGAGCAGGGGCATCCGCGGAATGTCCTGTCAGGCACCATTCAGAACGACATTCTGAAAGAGTTCATGGTGCGGAACACTTATGTCTATCCGCCCGAACCCTCGATGCGGATCATCGCGGATATCATCGAGTATACGACGAACGAGATGCCCAAGTTCAACTCGATCTCGATCAGCGGCTATCACATGCAAGAGGCCGGGGCGAACCTCGTCCAGGAGCTTGCCTATACGCTGGCCGACGGGCGCGAATATGTCCGCACAGCCATCGCGCGCGGCATGGATGTGGATCAGTTTGCCGGGCGGCTGTCGTTTTTCTTCGCTATCGGCATGAACTTCTTCATGGAGGCGGCGAAACTGCGCGCCGCGCGCCTCTTGTGGTCGCGGATCATGGCGGAGTTTGAGCCGAAGAACCCGAAATCGTCGATGTTGCGGACCCACTGCCAGACCTCTGGTGTGTCCCTTCAGGAGCAGGACCCGTACAACAACGTGATCCGCACAGCCTACGAGGCGATGAGCGCGGTTCTGGGTGGCACGCAGTCGCTTCATACGAATGCGCTGGATGAGGCGATTGCCCTGCCGACCGAGTTCAGCGCCCGCATTGCACGCAATACGCAGTTGATTTTGCAGGAAGAAACCGGCGTGACAAATGTGGTCGATCCGCTGGCGGGGTCCTATTACGTCGAAAGCCTCACGAACGAGCTGGCCGAAAAGGCCTGGGCGTTGATTGAAGAGGTCGAAGAGATGGGCGGCATGACCAAGGCGGTCGCCTCTGGCATGCCCAAATTGCGGATCGAAGAGACCGCCGCGCGCAGGCAGGCCGACATCGACCGGGGGACCGAGGTGATCGTCGGGGTCAACAAGTACCGCAAGGACAATGAGGACCCGATTGACATCCTCGATATCGACAACGCGGCTGTCCGTGCCGCGCAGATCGCACGGATTGAGGCGACGAAGGCCGCGCGGGATCAGGCGGCTTGCGATGCGGCACTCAGCGAACTCACCCGCCGCGCCAATGAGGGCGGCAACTTGCTTGAGGCCGCCGTCGAAGCCGCCCGCGCCCGCGCAACCGTAGGAGAGATCAGCATGGCGATGGAAAAAGCGTTTGGTCGGCACCGCGCCGAGGTCAAGACCTTGGCGGGTGTCTATGGGGCCGCCTATGAGGGCGACGAAGGCTTTGCCGAGATTCAGGCGAGCGTTGAGGCGTTTGCCGAGGAAGAGGGGCGCCGCCCCCGCATGCTTGTCGTCAAAATGGGGCAGGACGGGCATGATCGGGGTGCGAAGGTCATAGCCACAGCCTTTGCCGATATTGGCTTTGACGTGGATGTGGGGCCTCTTTTCCAGACCCCTGCGGAGGCTGCGCAGGACGCCATCGACAATGATGTGCATGTGATCGGCATCAGCAGCCAGGCGGCGGGCCATAAGACGCTCGCGCCCAAACTGGTCGCAGCGCTGAAAGACGCGGATGCAGAGGATATCATCGTGATCTGCGGCGGCGTGATCCCGCAGCAGGATTACCAGTTCCTTTATGATGCGGGGGTCAAGGCGATCTTTGGGCCGGGCACAAATATCCCGAAGGCGGCAGAGGACATTCTGCATCTGATCCGCGAGGCGCGGGGTTAGGGGTGCATCAAATTTCTAGAAATTTGATGTCGCCATGCGCTCGCTGATGCCGCTGATCCTGGATCATCTCGCTGTGGCCTGCACCGATCTTACGGAGGGCACCGCTTGGGTCGAGGCGCAATTGGGTGTGAAGATGCAGCTCGGCGGGCAGCATGTCCGCTATGGCACGCATAATACGCTCCTGGGCCTAGGTGATATCTATCTGGAAGTCATCGCACCCGATCCCGAAGCCGCCCCTTTCAAAGGGCCGCGCTGGTTTGGGCTGGACACGTTTACCGGCTCGCCACGACCAGCCAACTGGATTTGTCAGACGGAGCACTTTGACCCGATTGCCGGGCCTCCGGTTGCGTTGACGCGCGGCGATTTGGCGTGGGAGTTGTCCGTGCCGGAGGATGGCAGCCTGCCCTTTGCTGGCGCCTATCCGACGCTGATCCAGTGGAAAGAGGGCGTGCATCCCGCAAAGCGCCTGCCAGAGAGTGGGTGCCGCCTGACCAATTTCACGGTCAGCAGCCCGGAGGCTGAAAAGGTCAGAGCGATGATCGATCTGCCGGACGCGCGTGTGAGATTTGTCAACGGCCCGGCCGGTTTCTCGGCGACCTTCGAGACGTCCGCTGGCCCGCGCACGTTGTCATGATCCGTCCAGCGATGCCTGCGGATGCCGCCGCGATCACCGACATCTGGAATGCCGTAATCCGGGACACGACGATCACATTCAATCCGACAGAAATGACTGAAGGCGAGGTGAGCGCATTGATTGCCAAGGATACCCTTGTCTTGGAGGAAGATGGACAAACGCTTGGCTTTGTGCGTTTCTTTCCATTCCGTGCGGGCGAAGGATACAAATACACCGTCGAACACACGATCATGCTACACCCGGATGCGCGGGGCAGGGGTGCGGGCAGGGCGCTGTTGACCGCGCTCTCTGAGATGGCAAAGGCACAAGGCACGCGCACGATGATCGCAGGTTGCAGTGGCGAAAGCCCCGCTGCCATCCGCTTTCACACCGCCTGCGGCTTTCAGACAGTTGCAACCCTGCCCGAAGTCGGGTTCAAGTTTGGGCGCTGGATCGATTTGGTCCTGATGCAAAAGCGCCTTTAGGGAAGGTCACATGTCTATCTGGTCACGCATGGTCGAGGCGATTTCGGCCCTTGCCAAGGGCGAGGGCCTGTCCGCTGTCTTCGACAAATTGCGTGCAGCACCAGACAAAACCGTGGCCTTTGCGATTGCCGTCATCGCGCTGGGCGCAAAGATGGCCAAGGCCGATGGACGCGTCACCAAGGACGAAGTTGTGGCCTTCCGTGAGGTCTTTCTGATCCCGCCCGAGGAAGAAGCGAATGCCGCCCGCGTCTTTAACCTCGCCCGGCAGGATGTCGCAGGGTTTGACATATACGCTCGGCGGATCAAGGCGATGTATGCGGATGATGACGCGCCGCTTTGTGACCTGATGGAGGGGCTTTTCCACATCGCGATGGCCGACGGCGTCTATCACACGAACGAAGATGCGTTTCTGCGTGAAGTGGCCGAGATCTTTGGCTTTGACGAACGCCGCTTTCGGTCGATCCGCGCACAATTCGTGTCGGAGGCAGAGCGTGACCCATACGATGTCCTCGGCCTTGATCCCGATGCCTCGATGGATGAGGCGCGAGCAGCCTGGCGGAAACTGGTGCGCGAAACCCATCCCGATCAGATGATGGCGCGCGGCATCCCCGAAGAGGCGATCAAACTGGCCGAGCGGCGCATGGTCGCCATCAACCGCGCCTGGGAAGACATTCAAAGGTCCGCCGCGTGAGGATCGCCACCTACAACGTCGAATGGTTCAATACGCTGTTCGACGATAAGGGACAGTTGATCGATGATGACAGCTGGTCATCGCGCTGGGACGTGACCAAAGCCATGCAAACCGCGGCATTGGGTGCGGTCTTCACGGCGATGGACGCCGATGCGGTGATGATCATCGAGGCGCCCGATACGAATTCAAGGCGGAGCACGATTAAGGCGCTGACGCATTTTGCCGACCATTTTGGGCTGCGAACCACCGATGCGCTGATCGGGTTCGCGAATGATACCCAGCAGGAGATTGCGCTTCTTTATGACCCTGAGGTCCTGCAAGCGGCTCACGATCCGCGGGAAACACCCGAAAGCCCACGCTTTGACAAGACCAATCAGCGCGATCTGAATGTGGATGCGGCACCTGATGCCATCCGTTGGTCAAAGCCTCCATTGGAAGTGGCGGTTGAAACGGCCGATGGTTCACTGCGGTTGATCGGGGTGCATGCAAAATCCAAAGCGCCGCACGGTGCCGAAAACAAGGCTGATGCGATGCGTATTTCGATTGCGAACCGAAGTAAGCAGTTGGCCCAATGCATCTGGCTGCGCAAACGTGTGGACGAGCATCTGGCGGAAGGTGACGATCTTATCGTGCTGGGGGATTTCAATGACGGCCCCGGGCTGGACGAATATGAAAAGCTGTTTGGCCGATCCGGCGTTGAAATCGTGCTGGGCGAGGGGGGTGAGCACAAGCTGTTCGACCCGCATGCGCGTATGGCTTTGGGTCGGCGGGTTGGCGCCATGCCAACCACAGCCCGGTTTCGGCGCGAGGGGCAGCCTTATTTGCAGGCGCTTTTGGATTACGTCATGATCTCACCGGGTTTGATGAAAAAATCGCCGCGCTGGCAGATCTGGCATCCGTTTGATCATCCTGATTGCTACGAAAATGCGGCGCTGAGGACGGCCGTACTGAATGCCTCAGACCATTTCCCGGTCATTCTGGACATGAAACTGTGATTTGAAACGCTGGCATGCGTGCCTTATATTTCGCGCCATGAGACAGATAGTTGCACTGACATTTGCCCTTGGTCTCAGCGTCATGCCTGCCGCAGCACAAGACGACACCGAGATCACAGATGGCTTTAACCTCATGGAAGAGGGCGCGCGGATGCTGATGCGCGGCCTGATGTCCGAAGTGGAGCCTGCGATTACCGGGTTGCGAGACTCACTCGAAGAGATGGCGCCGGAATTGGGCGAGTTCGTTGTGACAATGGGACCAGCGCTGACCGATCTCTTGAACCAGGTGGATGATTTCAGCAACTATGAGGTGCCGGAATTCCTGCCCAACGGCGATATCATTATACGCCGCAGACCGGATGCACCGATCTGGGTACCGGAAAACGATACTGGCGAAATCGAGCTTTGATGCCGGGCAGGGCGCCCGGCAAATGACCTAGTCCTTGTAGTACTTTTGGCCGCGATACCAGTAGGCCTTGCGCTCATCCGGCTGGTTTGTCGTTGGAGGCTCTTCCGCAGCTTCAGGCCCCTGTTGGTGAGCCGTGCGGAGGCGTTCGGACTGCGCTGCCGCAGCGGCGGCGCGGGCGACGGCCCGGATCGCGCGAGGTGCGCCAGTCATGGCGGGGGATTTGAGGTCAGCCTTGGTTGGAGGTTCTTCTTCAGCGACCTCTTCTGGCTCGTAATCTTCCGCAACGGCCAGGACGGGCAAATCTTCCGCATCGGCAGTCTCAGATTCTGCTGATCCAACGCTAAGCTTGATGATCACAAATGCGGCGTTGTCCTGATGCGGATCATCCAACTCCGCGATAGCATTAAGGAAGGCGTTCGCAATATCAACGCTGCGCCCGTCCTTTGCGCCCATCAGCGTGTTGGCAATCATGCTGTTGGACAGATATTGCAGCCCGTCACTTGCCGCGATGATGATGTCATCAGGTTCAAGCGCGATGGGCTTTGTCGGGCAGTCGATCTTGTCGATTTCCTCGCCATTGATGACGGAAGTGAGCGTATTGCGATCAGGGTGGTCCTTTGCCTCGGCGGCGGTCAGCGCTCCGGCCTTCGCCATCTGGTCGATCTGTGGAGCCATCGAGTGGTCTTTGTTCAGTTGACGCAAGGCGCCGCCTCGGAACAGCAAAAGCGGTGAATCGCCCACCGAAATCCAGTAGAGCTTGTCGGCCCGAACCACCGGCACCAAAAGTGTCGAGCCCATTCCGTATAGGCTATCGTCTTCGGCGACTTGTTTGGCGAGGCGCTTGTTTGCAGCATCTGCCGCCTCCCGCAGGGTCAGTGGGATGTTCAACGTGCCTTCATCAAGCCGATCTTCCTTCATCTTGAGATGGCTAAAGACCTCGGCCGTTACCAGCGCGCTTGCGATATGCCCGCCGACATGCCCGCCAAGCCCGTCGGCCACAACGGCAAATCCGGCCGTTTGGCCAAGCGGAAAGCTTGAGATCAGACTGTCCTGTTGGTAATCGCGCGCGCCTTTGATGGCGGCTGTTGAAACGTCGAACGTAATTGCGTCCGTTTGCACGGCGTCAGCATCGAGCATGAACTACTCTCCTACTCATGTGTCACACTAAAGACTTGTGTTCACGAAATTGGGTTTATTAATACAACGTTAATAATCGCAGGAATGATCGCGATCGTGCCATTTATGTGGCGGAAATATGGCAAAAATGTGTCGCGCTGCATGAGGCTCGGTTTGACCGCGCGCGTGCATATTTTTTCGGCGACGGGTGAGGCCCTGCAACAAAAATGAGCGGTGTTTTCCAGGCGCCCGTGTTGGGGACGTGCTATGGGAACGTGCGTTTAGTTGTCGCTGAGAACTGCGGACAGCCTTGATCGAATCGCTTTGCGTTATTTGCGAAACCGCACCACAGGCTTGCTCTCAAGAACGTTGGCGAGTGCCGCAAACCGCGCCTCGGCCACTTCGCCGAAAAGAGGCCGGGCGTTTTCTGTCAAGGTTAAGCGAAGTTCCTGGGCCTTGGGGCTCCATTTCAGATCGCCGGGGACTTCATCTGCCGAAACCCACAGCATCGCACCCAGACGCATCGCCTTGCCAAGGATTTCGGCCTCGCGGATCTGGTCGGAGTTCAGCATTTCAAAAAGAGGCTGAAAGCGGGACTTGGCGGTCTTGCTTGTATATCTGTTCATGAGAGCCAAGCCCAAAAGCACCCGTTCATAATGCTTCAACCCGCCCAGATTGGCGCGGGTCGCATTGTCGAATGTGACTTCAGCCCGGTAATCGGGGTGGGCGCGCCAACTGACATCATGCAGCAGACAAGCGGCCTTGATGATGCGCTTGCGCTGCCAATTGGCGCGCGGGAAGAGCGGTTTGACAAAGTCGTAAAGCACGCGGCCAAAGCCGGGCAATCGTGCATCCTTGGCTTCGGCGAAGCGGCAGGCCTCGATCAGCGGGTCACGTTCGCGCAAGGCGCGCGGCATCTGTTCGTAGAGCATGCCCTCACGAATGCCATATGATGACACGGTGACATCCTTGGGCTTGAAGACCCGCATCAACTCTTTCAGCACGATGGTCGCGTAGGGGACCAGCGACATCCGGCTGTCCGAGATATTGCACCGGCTGCGCAATTCCTGCAGGTCGGATTGCCGGATGTATTCGGCTGTTTTGCTGATCTGGCGCGACGACATGCGGTATTCGTGCAGGACTGTCAGCGGGTATTCGCGCCGCTCCATATCGACCCGCGCAATGGCCCGCCATGAGCCGCCGACCAGAAACAGCCGCTTGCCCGTCTCATGGCCCATATCCGCATGGAGCCGTTCCATCGTCTCGCGCACGTAAGCCTTCATGGCCTTGCGCCCGCCCTTGATCTCACGCAGCTTGAGGGGCCCAAGCGCCGACGTGACGCGGCGACCCACGCGGCCTTCGGCCAAATCGGCAAGCTCTAGTGAAGAGCCACCGATGTCGCAGACAAGCCCATAGCTGCCCGGCCATCCTAGCAGCACCCCTTGTGCTGAAAGCCGTGCCTCTTCCTGACCGTCGATGATCCAAAGATCGATGCCGGTCTCGCGCCTGACTTCGGCACGAAAATCCTGCCCGTCGCTCGCTTCTCGTACGGCAGCGGTTGCCACAGCCGTGAGCGGCGTGATGTCCATCCCCTCGGCCAGCGCAGCAAAACGCCGGATCGCGGCGAGCGCCCGTTTGCGCCCCTCCAGGTTCAAATGCCCGGTTTCGGACAGACCGGCGCCAAGCGCGCACATGATCTTTTCGTTGTAGAAGTAAGCGGGCGAGCGTGCGGCACCATCAAAGACAACCAATCGGACGGAGTTGGAGCCGACATCGATCACCCCAACCCGCTTGAGCCGCAGGGCGGCGGCGTCTTGAAACAGCGGACGACCAAAGGGGCCCCAGTCGATGGTGTCCAGATCACGCATCTGCGTCATGAGTATCCCCGGCAGTCGTCCCCGCCCAAGGATATCATTCAATCATGGGTGTGGGTCAAGCGTGGCACGTCTGATGCACCCGCCGATCC
Organism: Cognatiyoonia sp. IB215182; assembly: GCF_033963905.1. Classification (NCBI taxonomy): domain Bacteria; kingdom Pseudomonadati; phylum Pseudomonadota; class Alphaproteobacteria; order Rhodobacterales; family Paracoccaceae; genus Cognatiyoonia; species Cognatiyoonia sp. IB215182. The sequence goes on along the minus strand of NZ_JAXBMB010000007.1, from coordinate 38,979 downwards.
GCGCCCGGACAGAGACGGGTTTTCCATAAAGAACCGGTGACAATTGAACGGGAATTCGCCTTCCGCGATGGTGGCACGCGCAAAGCTGCCATCGGCGGCCATCACCCAGCTTTGGGCGACATCTGCCATATTGGCGGCCATCACCTGACTGACAATCTGTGCTTTTACGGTGGCATTCTTGATCTCGACCAGTGTTTCAACACGCCGGTTCAGGTTGCGTCCCATCCAATCGGCAGAGCTGATATAGACCTTGGCCTTTTTCGACGGCAGCGCGCTGCCATTGCCGAAACAAACGATGCGGGAATGTTCAAGAAACCGCCCGACAACGGATTTGACACGGATGTTTTCAGAAAGGCCCTTTACACCCGGACGCAGGCCGCAAATACCGCGCACGACCAGGCTGATCTTCACGCCATCCTGGCTGGCCGCATAAAGCGCATCAATCACATCTGACTCGATAAGCGAATTCATCTTGGCCCAGATCATTGCGGGCTTGCCTGCCTTTGCATTCTCGGCCTCTGCTGCGATCCGTTCGATCAGCGTTTGCTTCAATGTCAGTGGCGAAATGGCGAGGTTTTCAAGCCCTTCAGGCTGCGCATAACCGGACAGATAATTGAACACCTTGGTCGCATCGCGGCCGAGTTTCGCATCGCAGGTAAATAGGCTCAGATCCGTGTAAATACGGGCCGTGATGGGGTGATAATTCCCCGTCCCGAAATGGGTGTAAGTGACCAGCTTGTCCCCTTCGCGGCGCACCACGGTGCTGATCTTGGCATGCGTCTTGTAGTTCAGAAAACCGTAGACGACATGCGCCCCCGCCCGCTCCAGGCGGCGGGATTGCCGAATATTGGCGGCCTCGTCAAAGCGCGCTTTCAACTCAACAAGTGCCGTGACCGACTTCCCGTCTTCGGCGGCCTCACACAGGGCCTCGACAATTGGGGAAAGTTTGGAGGTCCGATAAAGCGTCTGCTTGATTGCAACCACGTTAGGGTCCCGCGCGGCCTGCTGAAGGAAACGCACGACCATGTCGAATGTCTCGTAAGGGTGGTGCAGCAGCATATCTTTCTGCCGGATTGCAGCGAACATATCGCCGTCGTGATCCTGCACGCGCTCGGGCACGCGCGGTGCAAACGGCGGCCACAACAGATCGGGCCGGCTGTCGAGCACAAGCTCGCCCAGATCGGCGATCCCAATCATGCCGTCAACCTCGATCACCGTTTCCTCGGTCACGTGCAGTTCGTCCATGATGATCGACTTCAGAGCATTTGGCGCACCCGCCGAAAGCTTGAGCCGCACAACCTCACCACGCCGCCTGCGTTTCAGTGCTGTTTCAAACTCACGGACGAGATCTTCGGCCTCTTCCTCCACCTCAAGATCGCTGTCGCGCAAGACCTTGAAAGCACAGTGGCCTTTCACCTCATAGCCCGGGAAAAGCCGCCCGATATGGAGCAGCAGCAGTTCTTCAAGCGGTAAAAAGCGGTGACCCTTCTCGGCTGGGAGCGCCACGAAACGATCAATTTGTGCGGGGACTGGCAGGAGTGACCTGAGCTGTCGTTTGTCGCTGGGGCGCTCAAGTTGCAGGGCCAGCGCAAAGCCCTCATTCGGCAGGAACGGGAACGGGTGGGCTGGATCAATCGCTAGAGGTGAGAGAACCGGAAAGACCTGCTCGATAAAGACGTCTTCGAGATATGTGATATCTGCTTTGCTCAGATCGCTGCGATGCAGGATATGGATGTCTTCCTTGACCATTTCGCCCTGCAACAGCTCGAACACGCTTTGTTGTCGCGTCATGAGCGCGCGGGCATCCTGATCAATGACCACCAATTGCTCTGCCGGACTTCGCCCGTCGAGACCGGGCGTGGTGTTGCCTTCAATCGCCAATTCGCGCAGGCCCGCCACGCGCACTGTATAAAACTCATCAAGGTTCGTCGCCGAAATCGACAGAAATCGCAGGCGCTCCAACAATGGTACGTTCGGGTTCTCGGCCTCTTCCAGCACACGCCAGTTGAACCGTAGCCAGCTGAGCTCTCGATTCACGAAACGGGCGGGGGAAGCCAGATCAATGTCAAGCGAGGTTGGCGACGGATAATCGCCTTCAAGAAAATTTGCTTTGGTCATGGGGCCTTATGTCCCGCATCTGTTGCGGTTTGATGACAAGTATTGCGGGCCTATTCGCGGTTGTCCAGCAGGTGCCTGGCCAAGGCGCGATTGATCTTGTGCCCTTCGGTCAGTGCGGCGTCATCAAGGCGCGCGACGATATCGGCAGCCGCCGTGAAAGATCGCTCAATCCGCGCGGTCAAATAGGTAATCAGCGATGGCTTGGGCACGATCTGCCGGTCTGCAAACAATTTCATGAGAAGGGCAGAGAGCAACGCGTCATCGGGGTTCTCGATATTGACCACGTTCGTCGCTTGCATACGGCTTGCCAGATCGGGCAGCGCGATAGGCCAGCGTGCCGGTGGGATTTGTGCTGTCAACAAGAGCGTGCCACCATGATTGCGTAGGTGGTTGTGCAGGTGAAACATCGCCTCTTCCGATGCCTTCGGCAGGGTCTCCATATCTTCGACGACCACCGCTTGTCTGTCGGTTTGAAAGTCGGCGGGCAGTGTCGCCGCATCCTGCACAAGCGCATGATGTGCTTCGGCAAAGATCCCCGCCAGATGGCTCTTGCCACAGCATTTGGGTCCAACGATCACCAGCTTGCCGTCGGGCCAGGCCTTTGGGGCTTGCACCATCGCATAGGCCTGCGCATTGGCATCAGAGACAAAGAAATCATCGGCCCCCAGCGCAACACCCGTTGGCCAGTCAAAAGAGAGTTGATCGGCCATGTCAGTCGTCCCGTGACATGCCGCGATAAAGAAGGCTGCTTTTGTACTGCTCAAGCGCGTAGCGTGTGACCACGCCAATTGCTGCAGCGATTGGAACTGCAACCAGCATACCGACGAAGCCGAAAAGACTGCCAAAGACGGATAAGGCAAAAAGCAGCCACACCGGGTGCAAACCAACCGAGTCGCCGACCAGTTTCGGGGTCAGGATGTTGCCCTCCAGAAACTGGCCCAGAAAGAAGATGCCTGCAATGATCCCGATCCGCAGCCAATTGGTGGCGTAGCTAACTGTCTCGCCATCGACGACCTCAATCGAGCCCCAGAACTGGAACAGTGCGAGACCGACCGCCAGCACACCGCCAACCAATGCACCGACATAAGGTATGAACGTGATCAGACCCGCGATAAAGCCGACGATCAGGCCAAAATTCAGCCCCGCAACCATCAGGCCGACAGCGTAGTAGGTGCCAAGGATCAGGCAGACCGTGCCCTGGCCGCGAATGAACGATGCGAGGGTTCGGTCGATATCGCTGGCCAGCTTGCGAATGGTCCCGACATGGTCGCGGGGTAGCATCGTATCGACCTTTGCGGTCATGTTGTCCCAATCTAGCAGCATGTAGAAGGCAACGACGGGGACGATGATCAGCAGAACAAGGATGTTGATCAGCCCAAGTGCGGAACTCACCAGCCCGTTGACCAATTCTCCGCCTTTGGACTGGATCGTCTCACCAATGGCCAAAAGCTGTTGGCGGATGGTGCTGTCCGCATCCATCAGCGATGGAAAACGACCCGTCAGCCAGGCCTGCAGGCGTTCAAAGAGTTCAGGCGCGGTGTTGATCAGTGATGCCGTTTGCTGGATCAGCGTCGGGATCACCAGCAGGATTAACAGAATGAAGACCAGCGTGGTGACCGCTGCGATAATGACTACGGAAACGATCCGGGTGCATCCTGCGCGCTCCAGCCGATCGGCCACTGGATCAAGGAAATAGGCAATCGCGCCGCCGAGCACGAAGGGCAGGATCACATCGCCCAGGAACCACAAAACAATCAGGAACACCGCGGCTGCGATGCTCCAGTATTTCACTTGTTGACCGACGGGAAGTGCCATGCGGGGTCCATTTCTGCCTGTCTGCTAGATGCGGCATGAAATGGACCAGCGCAAGGGGTTAGCGGGCGGCGATCACGCGTGCTGCGATATCAAGGCGGATTTGGTCAGCCACCAGATCGCTATAGCCTGTGGCACCGAAATCGGACCGGTTCACCGTGCCACTGATCCGAAAGCTAAGCTGGCTGAGGTCGCCCTCGGCACTGCCTTGCTGGCGGAACACGGCAGCGTCAAGCGTCACGGGCCGCGTAATGCCCCGGATTGTCAGATTGCCGTCTATTTTGCCGCCCGCCGACAGATTGCGCGGATCATTGGGGCGGATGGCGGTGGATTGAAAGCGGATCGTGGGGTGGGCAGAGGCATTCAGAACACTGCCTGCCTTCAGCGCCTCGGTCGCAAAGATCAGACCGGTACGGGCGCGGGAGACATCGACGGTTACATCGGCGGTCGAGTTCGAGAAGCGGTCAAAATCGATGACAATGTCGGCGGCGCGCACGGGCATTGAACCGCGGTTTTTCGCGCCCGAAAGGTTGAAGACAAATCCAACCTCTGACCGGTCGGCTTGCAGGCGGTAAGGCACGCGCTCGGCCAGTGCGGCAAGCGGCAGGCTGGTGAGGACCAGTGCAGTGATGGCGGCAATCAGGCGTCTCATGTCAAATCTCCGATAATGTAAACTGTAGCGCGTTTTGTGGCTTTGGCGCGGGCTTCATTCTTTGGGTCTGTCACGATCATGCGACCCGTTCGTTAGGACTTCTGCAGGGGTTACGAGTTTGGCCGCGAAATTATTCCCGGCTCATTCCACTTTGCGTTTGGGATGTTGCTTGCCAGTCTTGCGACGCAGCCCTAAACCAGCATGAACTAACCACGAGACGGGGTCCTTCATGCGCCTGAGCCGCTACTTTTTGCCAGTTCTGAAAGAAACGCCGCGCGAGGCGCAGATCGTCAGCCATCGCTACATGTTGCAGGCGGGGATGATTAAACAGGCGAGTGCCGGGATTTATTCCTGGTTGCCGCTGGGCTTCAAGGTGCTGCGCAAGATCGAAAACATCGTACACGAAGAGCAACAGCGCGTTGGTCACTTGCCCATGCTGATGCCCACGATCCAGTCTGGCGATCTATGGAAGCAATCGGGCCGTCACAACTCCTACGGCCCCGAAATGCTGCGCTTTCAGGACCGGCACGGGCGGGAGATGCTGTATGGTCCGACGAATGAGGAAATGATTACCGAAATCGTTGCCGCCTATGTGAACAGCTACCGCGAATTGCCGCTGACGCTGTATCACATCCAGTGGAAATTCCGCGACGAGGTACGCCCAAGGTTTGGCGTGATGCGTGGTCGGGAATTCCTGATGAAAGACGGTTATAACTTTGATCTGAGCAAAGAGGCGGCATTGCACGCCTACAATCGCCATCTTGTCAGCTATCTGCGGACGTATGAGCGCATGGGGCTGCAGGCCATTCCGATGCGTGCGGATTCGGGGCCTATTGGCGGCGACTACACCCACGAGTTTCTTGTTCTGGCCGAAACTGGGGAATCCGAGGTTTTCTATGATAGCGAGATCACGGATCTCACCTTTGGTGATCGCGAAGTGGATGTGGATGATTACGCTGCCTGTCAGGCCGTGATGGATGAATTCACTTCGCGCTATGCGCGGACTGACGAAACCCATGATGAAACGCTTTTCAACGAGGTTCCCGAGGCCCGCCGCCGGTCGGCGCGTGGCATTGAAGTAGGCCAAATCTTCTATTTCGGGACTGAGTATTCGGAGAAGTTGGGTGCCGTCGTACAAGATGAAACCGGTCAAAAGATACCGCTTCATATGGGCAGCCACGGTATCGGCGTGTCGCGTCTGTTGGGCGCGATCATTGAAGCGAGCCATGATGACAAGGGGATCATCTGGCCCGAAGGAGTGACGCCCTTCCACTGCGGGATCGTGAACCTTAAACAGGGTGACGAGGCGGCTGATGGTGCGTGCGAGTCGCTCTACAGCGCGCTTACCGCCCTTGGGTTGGAGGCGCTATACGATGATCGCGACGAGCGTGCGGGTGCGAAGTTTGGCACGATGGATATGATCGGGCTGCCCTGGCGGATCACGGTCGGGCCGCGCGGGCTGAAGAACGGGGTTGTGGAACTCACCAGCCGACGGACCGGCGAGAGCGAGGAATTGCCGCCGGAAGAGGCCGTGGCGAAGATCGCACAGATTTACGAGGGGAAGCTATGAGTCTGACGGAGGTTGACTGGTCTCTGATCCCGTCACCTTCCGATGACGGCAAAGCCGATCATCTGGAAGGGATGGCATTGCCGGACATCACCCTGATGGCCACGACAGGCCCCTCGGTCACGCTGTCACAGCTGAATGGGATTGCGGTGATCTACGCCTATCCGATGACGGGTCGCCCGGATCAGGATTTGCCCGACGGGTGGAATGATATCCCCGGCGCGCGGGGCTGCACACCGCAATCCTGCGCCTTTCGCGATCATCATTCGGAACTCAGCGCCCATGGCGTGAGGCATCTTTTCGGCATCTCAACACAGCGCAGCGATTATCAGCGCGAAGCGGCGGAGCGGCTGCATCTGCCTTTCCCGCTCCTTTCCGATGCGGATCGCCAACTAGGGAACGCGCTCAATTTGCCGGGGATGGAAGTTGCGGGGCAATATCTGCACAAGCGCCTGACGATGATCGCCGTGGACGGGGTGATCAAGAAGGTGTTCTATCCGGTCTTTCCGCCGGATAAGGATGCGGACAATGTGATCGATTGGCTGCGATCCTACGCGGCGTGACGCGCACCCATTGATTGCCGCATTCCCGTTAGTGAAAAATCTGCTAATCTGCCACAAAACAAATGTCACGAGGCAGCAGATGACATCAAATCCAAAGCGGCGCGCCCTGCGATGATCAGGGTGATTTGTCTAATCGGCGGGCTTGCGGGTGCCGTAGGCCTGTCGCAGTATCCCGAATTCTCTCAGCAATATATCCAGCGTCTGGCCGGGCAGGTGGATGCGCTCACGATCGAGGCCAAACGCTTTGACGACACTGCCTTGGCCGAAGGGATGGGGCGGGAAGAGGCGCTGCAAGCCCTGACGGGCTCAGACTTTCTGGATCGTCGTCAGGTGGACATGCGCGCGATGTTTGCGCGCCACGCGCGGCTGAGTGACAACTTGCTGGCATTGCGGGCAGCCACGCCGCTTGAGCGGCTGATCTTGCCGCACCGCATGGTGGATGGCCCGACAATGCAGGAGGTTTGGGGTGACTTTACGCCTGCCGTGCCGGTGAGCGTTGCCGGTGTCGCTGCGGCTGGTACCGGTTTCGTTGGTGGCTGGGCGCTCTTCGCTGTGCTCATCGCGGGGATGGTGGCGCCGTTTCGGCGATTTGGCCGCACACGCGCAGACGTTCAGCGCCGGGAGCCAAGGGTTAAGCAGGACCCGCCCGTGATGCGCCCAAGACTGGTCACTGAACAGTCCCACACCCCGCGTCTTGGCGGGGCGCAGCGTTAGGCCCACTGCCCGCGCTTGACGATTGTGCCCCGGCAGACCACGTTGCGCCCAAACCACTCGCAGGAGCGTCCATGGCAAGTGTGAAACACACAAGGCCCTTTGCCAAATTCGAATGGATGATCGCCTGGCGCTATATCCGCGCCAAACGTGCCGAAGGTGGTGTCAGCGTCATGACCTGGATCAGCCTGATTGGCGTCACACTGGCGGTCTTTGCGCTGATTGCGACCTTGGCGGTACGTTCGGGTTTTCGTGCCGAGTTCATTGACACGATTGCGGGCGCAAACGCGCATGTCTCGGTTGTGCGCCCGCGCGAGGTGATTGCCGATTACGAGGAGATGGCCGACCGCATCCGCGCTATCGAAGGTGTGCAATCGGTCTCGCCGCTAATCCGTGGGCAGGCGATGGCCGCGGCAGGAGACCGGATCGGGCTGGCGGATATTTACGGCATGCGGCTTGACGATCTGAAAGCCTCCGACGCTATCGTGCAAAGCGAAAGGACCATGGGGAATATCGATGATCTGCCGAATGGGATCGCGCTGGGCTCTGCGTTGGCGAACAATCTGGGCCTGACCATCGGCGACCGGATCGAGATCACGGTGCGGTCCGGGGCGCAAAGCCCCTTTGGTCAGGCGCCACGGCGCAATGCCTACGAGGTCGTCTATATCTTCTCCACAGGGCGCTTTCAGATCGATGAGGTGCGCGCCTATCTGCCGTTTGAGACCGCGCAACTGATCTTCAACCGCGATGGCGTTGCCGATGAGTTAGAGGTCAGGCTGGATGATCTGAACCTGTCGGAAGAGCTCAAACAACCCATCGCCAATGCCGCCGGGGTCGGCATGTGGGCCTATAGCTGGCAGGACAGGGTGGGGCGGTTCCTGCGGGCGCTGACCATTGAGGACAACGTGATGTTCATCATCCTGTCGATCCTCGTGCTCGTCGCCTCGATGAACATCATCAGCGGGTTGATCATGCTGGTGAAAAACAAGGGGCGCGACGTGGGTATCCTGCGCACGATGGGCCTGACTGAAGGGTCGATCTTGCGGGTGTTTTTCATTTGCGGGGCCGGGATCGGGACGCTGGGGACGTTGTTGGGCGTGATATTGGGGTGCCTTTTTGCGATCTATATCGACCAGATATTCAGCCTGGTGAACTATGTCGCGGGCGGCGGTGTGTGGGACCCATCAATCAGGGGTATCTACAACGTCCCGGCGGAACTGCATCTCTCAGACGTGCTCAAGGCGGTGTCGCTGTCGCTGGGCCTGTCCTGGATCATCACGATCTTTCCGGCCCGCCGCGCGGCGCGTATGAATCCGGTTGAGGCGCTGCGTTATGAGTGATCTGACCCTGCGCCTGACGGACCTGACGAAAAGCTACAATGCAGGCAAGCCCAACGAAGTGCAGGTGCTGCAAGGCGCCTCGCTTGATGTGGCACCGGGCGAGGTCACAGCGCTGGTCGCCCCCTCGGGTGCCGGGAAATCGACGCTGTTGCATATTGCAGGGCTGCTGGATACGTCCAATGGCGGGACCGTGACGATCAACGGCACGGATATGACCAGCCTGTCAGACCGCAAGCGCACAGCTGTCCGGCGGGCATCGGTAGGCTTCATCTACCAGTTCCACCACCTTCTGCCAGAGTTTACGGCATTGGAGAACATCGTGCTGCCGCAACTCGCCAATGGCGTTGATGACAAGGCAGCAAAGGACCGCGCCATGACCCTGCTTGACCGGGTTGGCGTCGCTGAGCGGGCAGATCACCGACCTGCGGCGCTGTCGGGTGGGGAGCAGCAACGCGTTGCCTTCTGTCGCGCGCTGGCCAATGCGCCCAGTTTGCTTCTGGCCGATGAGCCGACGGGCAATCTTGATCCCGAAACCTCTGATCGGGTTTTCGACGCATTGATGTCGCTGGTCCGGGATACCGGGATGGCCGCGCTCATCGCGACACATAACCTTGATCTGGCAGCGCGCATGGACCGGCAGGTGCGCCTGCAGGGGGGTGTCCTCGTCCCCGTCTAGGCTTTTTGGGTGACGAAGACCCCTGCCGCCATCAATGCAATGCCGGCGGCCCGCGTCCAGGTCAAAGAAGAGATCTGCGCGCCAAACAGCCCAAAATGATCAATCGCGGCCGCTGAGATCAACTGTCCCAACAGCACGAAGAATACCGCATTCCCCACCCCCATCGTGGGGGCAATCCATGTTATTGAGAGCACATAGAATGCAATCAGCACACCCGCCAGGAACAGATGCCACGGCGCTGTTGCGAGCTTGGCAAAGCCCTGTGCGTTGCTGAGTAGCGCGGCAATCAGGGCCACCGCAAAGGCCACGATGAACAGGATCGTCGCCGCCGCTGCGGGCGAGCCAATTGTCCGGCCCAAAGCCGCGTTGAGCGCTGCCAGAACCGGTATCCCGATCCCGGCGGCCAGCATGATCAGGGCGTGATGCAACATCAGGCATTCCTTCGCTTTATCTCACCAAGAACCTGACTTAGATCATGGCCGCGCGCCACCACCTTTGTTAACGTGATCCAAAACAATGGAGGCAGAGCATGCGGTATTTCACTATTCTAGCGGCCCTTGGTTTAGCGGCATGTGTCGAAGAACCCGTCGACGGGCGGACTGCGTATCTGGAAAACTGTGCGAGTTGTCACGCCAATGACGGCACCGGCAACGGACCTACAGCACGCGCGCTTGGAGTTGGCGCACCCGACCTGACGACGATCACCGCCCGCAACGGCGGCACCTTCCCGCGCGACCAGGTGATGAGCATCATCGACGGCCTCAACCGCGATCCCCATTTCAGCACGGCCATGCCGGAATTCGGTGCCGGTGATCTGGGTGAGACAATCATTGTCGAGAATGACGGGCTGGGCACGCCGGTGCCGATGAAGCTGTTGGTTTTGACCGAGTATCTGGAGAGCATTCAAAGGTAGATTACAGAAAAAGTGCTCTGAACCTATTCGGGACGCCTGAAATACTCGCTGCTCAAATGTAGCTGAATTCTTATTATTGTCTGATTTGAGCTCAAACCGACTGATACTGAGTGTTGCACGAATGGCCGCTATTCAATCTCGGCACCGAGTCGTTTGGCGAGGATGCAGATCAGGATCACGGCAATGACGAGAAACACGGCGCCCATCACCCAAGCCGTGGGTGTGGAGTAAATATCGGCCATGGCTCCCACCAAAATCAGGCCCAGAGCCGCGCCAAGTTGCTGTATCAGCGACCTAAGAGACAGCATTGTGGAGCGCTGGTGGTCTTCTACACAACTATGAAGAATGCTGCTGGCCGGCGTCTCACAAACACCGAGGATTACAGAATAGAGGATGAAAACCGTCACAAAGCCGACCATGCTGCCCTGCAAAGCCAGAGCTATCTGAACGCCCGCCAAGGTGGCAAAAGCCGCCGCAAGGGTAACTGCGTGACGTCGTTTGAAAATTCGACTGATGCGCGAAGATAGCCACGCGCCAAACGCGATTGAGAAGAAATAGGTCGCGGTCACGACGCCGATGATCGTGTTTGCATAACCTTCCTCCAACATGGGCTTTGCATGGGTCGGCCAGATCACCTCGACCGGGTTGGTGGCCATCAGGAAGAACGCCAAAGCGGCCAAAAGCAACGACAGTGTCGGGTGGCGTAGGGAAAGAAGACCTGCCTCTTTGACGACCGATGGAACAGTTATCAAACCTTGTTTCAGAGCTTGAGGGTTCAGCGGGCGCGGTCCTTCCACAATGAAAAGCAGGGTATAGACAAACACCCCAAGCATCACTGCCAAGCTCGCCCCGTAAGACACATCATAGACACTGACACCGCGTCTTTCTGCCACCGAGCCGAAGAGATCGGGCAAAAGCCCTCCCAAAACAGCGCCCACTGCCAAGCCCATGGCACCCGCCCATTGCGCTGTTGCAAGAGCAGGTTGAACATCCACATTTGGTGCCGCTGCTTTGAAGGTTTCAACAAACCAAGCGTCGAGCGTTCCCGACCGTAAAGCACGCCCAAATCCGATGAAGGCGAATGAGAGCGCGAGAACATAGAAATCGCTTGTCGAGAGAAAGAGGGCGAGGGAGATCAAGCTCGCGACAACCGCGGCCAGAAAGACCGGCTTGCGTCCAATGTTGTCGGCCAATCCGCCGAACGGGAGTTCCATCGCCATAGTCGTGAGTGAGTAGACCCCAAAGAGTAGCGAAATCTGAAAGAGGTCCATACCTCGATCGGTTAACGCCAATGCAACAACGGCAACCGTCAAACCCATCGCAAAACGATCAAGAAACTGGTGGATCTGAAACACCCGGATGTGCCGTCTCGCTGGAACGGTCAGCGCAGCGAAGGAGAATTCCAATTCCGTTGCCATGGTCGTAGCTTCACCTTTGCAGGCGACTTGCACAATAGGGTTGGCGGAGCGGACCATCCCGCATCGACTCTCATCGAGCGACCTTGATGGCGAAGAGCAGGCTTATGCAAGTAAGCGCTCAACCTCAACGACTTCTGAAAAGTAACGAAGCTGACAAAACCGTGACATCACGGCATCGCGAATGTACGTGCACCGGTTTTGCCATAGGTACTTGGTTCTGTCAGTGAAAGGACCTCGATATGCGTAAACTGTTGCCTGCCGTTCTTGCTCTCTCATTCGCCTTGCCGGCCACGGCAGGGCCAATAAGCTTCGCTAGTGGTTGGCAGGAACAGCGTCTCTCGCTCTTCAGTTCAAACGACTACACTTTCGGAGAAAGCCTTTCGCTAACCTCAAAAGGTGCCGTCTCTATCGCCTGGACCCCCGTGATGCGCGAAAACTGGAACAAGCGTGGCGCGTCTTGGAGTTGGACGGTTGCTGAGTCGGTGCCCGCAACAAACCTTTCCCAAAAGGGTGGGGATGACCGGAATATCTCACTCTACTTTGTGTTTGTGCCGGAAGACGTGGCCTTGCGCCTTGAAGGTGCCGGTATCCGCAGGTTGATGGGCAATGATCAGGTGCGCGTCATGCAATATGCGTGGGGCGGCAATCACGCGCGCGGGCAAGTCATCCAATCACCTTACGCACCGCCGGGACAGGGTGTCACCATCGCGCTGCGGCCAGCGGGAACGGGGTCTCATAGCGAAAACGTTGATCTGGCAGCGGATTATGCCCGTGCATTTGGAGGGCAGCCGGGCGCGCTCGTCGGGCTGGCCGTGTCCGGCGACAGCGACGACACAGATAGCATGATCCGCGCGGCCATCGGCAACCTGGCCTTGCGCTGATTGATTTGCATCAACGCGGGGCCTTCGCCGCCCCGCTAGCCTGTGATCATCCCGGATGATGGAGGCTTTGATGCGCGCACTTCCCTTTATGATGATGTTGGCCTGCGCCAGCCCGCTGGCCGCGCAGGATGTGGACCAGGGCGAGGCGATCTACAACTTCTATTGTGCGACCTGCCACGGCACGGCAGCAATGGGCAATGGGCCGATGTCGCCATCTTTGGTTGTGCCCCCGACGAACCTGACGGCGCTCAGTGCGAGTAACGAAGGCGTATTTCCGACCGTTCGTGTCGTGATGCGCATCGATGGGCGTGACCCGCTGGTGAGCCATGGGAGTTCGATGCCGGTTTATGGGGATTTCTTTGAGGGGACGGATGTGGCGACGAAGGCTGAGACGGGGCAACCGATTATGACCTCGCAGCCGATTGTGGACCTACTCGCCTACCTCAAGACCATCCAGCAGGAGTGAGGCGTATTCGGTCTGCGGGGTGGTTCCTGCAATCTCTAGGATCAGCTTGCGGCGCACGGCATCGGTGAATTCCGGGCCGGAGCGGGCGGGCATGACGAAAGCGTTCGGTCCGCCGATGATATTGGCCTCATAAGCGGCGGGCAGGTCGCCGGTTTGCCATTGCGTGTTCCGCAGGATGGGGAGCGCGTTGATCGTGATGCCTGCGGCCACGACCTGATCCCGCGCAACGGTGATAGGCGGGCCGAAGGAGTTGGCCATCGTGTCGCCGGAAAAGTCGATGACGCGGCGAAAGCCATTGATATCGTTGGTTTCTATCTGTTCCATACCGTAGATGAGGGCAGCCCCAATCGCGTTGCGGCCAGAAGCCTGACGGGGTGGGCCGATCAGCGCTTCGGCGAAGGCAGTGGCGCTTTCCATGTCGGCGATGATCGTCCAATCGACGACCGTGGCTTGGGTTGCGGCCCATTCGACGTAAGTCACGGCGATGGAGCCGTAGAGGGTGTTTTGGATCGCCGAAACGACCGCCGGATCGGTGATCGCGGTGGCATAGGATTGGCGCTGGAACAGGAGTTCATCGGCGTCGATGGAGCCCGACGCGTCGGCCAGAAGGACGAGTTCGAGGTCAGTTTCGATGGTCTGGGCGGAGACGGGCGCGGCGAAAGCGAGGGCGAGGATGAGGTGGCGCATGGGGGGCAGGTAGGGCGGAAAGGGGTGTATGCAATGCGTACAGAAGCTGTACAGAACCTGTACGTACAGTTTGTATGGCCGGGTTTGGGTCTTTTGTGCCCACGCAGTCCCGGACGTGATCCGGGGCCTCTACCTTTGAACGAGGTCCCGGATCACGTCCGGGACTGCGGACGCTGGAACGACATTCTTGGGTTTCACCCACCCTGCGACGCGCGAGCCGGTCTGAACGCCGGACCGAGGGTTGGCGATCCAACATGGCCCGCAGCGCGCTTTATGGTGGCCACGTACATCTTTCCTTTGATTGGTGTGCGAGGCTTGCCAAATCGCCGACCCGCTGGGTCGGTCCGGCGATCAGACCGGCGGCCTTCGGCCTCGTTCCGGTCTGGTTGAGCGCCATTTCCACCTGATTGTCTCGCGAAGCGTACCCGTTGGTGCGCCCACCCCGAGGTCCGGGCGCTGCCCTTTGATTGGTGTAGTATCGGGCAATAATCACTAAAGAGTCTTTGAAACTATTCTTCTTCCAACCAAGCCTCAAGTCTTGGATGACGTCCGGGCGGGTGAAGTCTAGTTAGAAATCCCCAGCGAATAGAAAATGAGTTTTTCTTTATTGGAAGCGGTATATTGAAAATAACGGTGTAGATCGCTGAGGCGATTAAAACAAATACACCGAATACCGCCACGAGACGATAAACTCCGTGAACAATATCAGAGCGAGCAATAATCATTTGTAAATCTAGCAGATAGACCCAAAGACCAGCTAGCGGAACGAGCAACGATGCCAGAACTATTAAGTATAAGACTATTAGTGTCCCAGACGCAGGTAGGACTTCCTTGAACGATCCATAGCGGATCAAAGGTGTCGATAGTTCCATTTCATCTTGTCCATTGTACAAGCCATATGCGCCCATCGAAAACCCGCGGAGCGATAGGCGTGCCCCTTCGTGGGCACGTAACAACACAATCATCAACGCGGATTGCATCTGCAAAATAATGAAAAAGAAGCCAACGCTGGCGACGACTGTCACGAAGGCCGTTGGCACAGAGGCCGTTATGCCTTGAACACTTATACTAACGTTTGATGCGTCACCTAGCGATGACAGTAGCAGATAATACACGAAGATTCCCGTGCAGCCCTTGATCAGCTTTGAGATTGCTTCGGTCTGCAGCTTACCCAATTGAATATATATATCGTGCCATGTGGCTCCCGCGACCTTTATGTATCTAAGAGTTGTCCTGAATTCATGTTGCTTGATGCTGCGTAGAGATACCCATGTCTTTTTCATCCACTAAACATCCAACTCCTCCACAAACCGCGCGTTTTCCTGAATATACTGGAACCGCAATTCGGGCTTTTTGCCCATCAGGCGCTCGACCAGATCGGCTGTGTCTCCTGGCTCGTCATCATGCACGGTCACGCGGATCAGTTTGCGGGTTTTGGGGTCCATTGTCGTCTCTTTGAGGTCCTTGGCGTTCATTTCGCCCAGGCCCTTGAAGCGCTGCACGTCGATTTTGCCTTTGCCGCCCAGTCCCTTGGCCAGCACCGCCTCTTTTTCGGCGTCGTCTGCGACATAGACTCGCCGTGCGCCTTGCGTCAGCCGGTAGAGCGGCGGGCAGGCGAGGTAGAGGTGGCCTTGGTCAATCAGGGGCCGCATCTGAGCGAAGAACAAGGTCATCAAAAGCGAAGCGATATGGGCGCCGTCCACATCCGCGTCGGTCATGATAATGATCTTGTCATAGCGCAAGTCATCGACGTTGAAGCGGGTGCCGAGGCCAACGCCGAGACTGTCGGCGATATCTTTTATCTCGGCATTTGTTGTTAGCTTGTTGGAAGCCGCGCCAAGCACATTCAGGACTTTCCCGCGGAGCTTAAGGATCGCCTGAGTTTCCCGCTTGCGCGCCTGAACGGCGCTACCGCCAGCCGAGTCTCCTTCGACCAGAAATATCTCGGTTCCTTCTCGCGATTGCTGTGTGCAGTCGATGAGTTTGCCGGGCAGGCGGAGTTTCTTGGTGGCGCTCTTGCGCGCGGTCTCCTTTTCCTGCTTCCGGCGGAGGCGTTCCTCGGCCCGCAGCACGAGGAAGTCGAGGATCGCGCCTGCGGATTTCGTGTCGGCCGCGAGCCAGTTGTCGAAATGGTCGCGCACGGCGCCTTCGGTCATTTTCGCAGCCGCTTCGGTCGAGAGCCGGTCTTTGGTCTGGCCGACAAAGGCGGGGTCGCGGATGAAGCAGGAGACGAGCGCGCAGCCGCCAGAGATCAGGTCATCGCGCGTGATCTGGCCGGCCTTCTTGTTGCCCGCCAGGTCTCCGTAAGCCTTGATGCCCTTGAGGATCGCGGACCAGAAACCGGTGACATGTGTGCCGCCCTCGGGCGTGGGCACGGTGTTGCAGTAGGACTGGATGAAGCCGTCGCGCACGGGCGTCCAGTTGATGGCCCATTCGACCTTGCCGGGTTCGCCGAATTTGTCCTGAAAATCGACGGCGCCGGAGAACGGTTTGTCAGCGTAGGTGGTGGCGGTGCCGAGGGTTTCCTTGAGGTAGTCGGAGAGGCCGCCGGGGAAGTGGAAGGTGGCCTCTGTCGGGGTTTCGCCGTCGTCGATTTCGGATTTCCAGCGGATTTCGACGCCACTGAACAGGTAGGCCTTGGACCGGATGGATTTGAAGAGGCGGGCGGGTTTGAACTTGTGATGGCCGAAGATTTCGGCGTCGGGGTGGAAGGTGACGGTGGTGCCGCGGCGGTTGGGGGCCTGGCCGACTTTTTGAAGCTTTGTAAGCGGCACGCCGCGTGAATATCGCTGCTCGTGCAGTTCCTTGTTACGCGCAACCTGCACGACAAGGCTGTCGGAGAGTGCATTGACGACGGTGGCACCTACGCCGTGAAGGCCACCTGAGGTCTGGTAGGCTTTGCCGGAGAATTTGCCGCCCGCGTGAAGTTCGGTGAATATGACCTCCAACGCGCTCTTCTTTGGAAATTTGGGGTGCGGGTCGATTGGGATACCGCGCCCGTTGTCTCGGATCGTGACGGAGTAATCCGCATGGAGTTCGAACTCGATCCTGTTGGCGTGGCCTGCCACAGCCTCGTCCATTGAATTGTCCAGTACCTCGGCAACCAGGTGGTGCAGCGCCCGCTCATCGGTGCCTCCGATATACATGCCAGGGCGCATACGCACCGCCTCCATGCTCTCAAGGGCTTCGATACTGTCGGCATTGTAGTCGTCGGGGCTGGCCCCGGAGAGAAGGTCATCGGCCATGCAAGCTGCTCATTTCTTATGGTTTGGCGCAGAGTATGCCAGAGTGGGACGGGCGGGGGAAGCCGCAGCATATGCGGGCCGATACAAAACCTGCCCGAATTTCGGGCGATGATGCGGTGTGCCCTTGGCGGCCCGACGGGCTTGTGCCAACAGGGGCTGAGACCTGTTGATGGTGCGTGATGCAGAACCTTGTCGATGCCGTTGAGCCCCGCCTGCGCGATCTGCCGGATTGGCGGTATCTGCTGCAGGAATATTACGAGCTTTATCGCTATCTGCCCTCTGGCGGCAGTAACCGGATTCGGACGCATCAACGCGCCGTTCGCGAGGCGATCAGCCGGGTTTTGAAAGCCAACCCGCTCATCCGGACGCAACCACCTGCGACAAAGCCCGTCACGGCCCATTTGAAACGCGCGCTGGACGAGGGGCGCGGTGACCGGATGGGAGCCATGGTGCGTGCGTTGGAGTCGGTATTGCCTGAGCTGTCATGGCAGTACGGTTACGAAAAAGTGCCGAAGGGCTTGGTGGGCACCTATGCCTATGCTGAGGTGACCGGGCCAAACGGGCCGGTGGTGAGCGAAGAGATCATTCTGGGCATTGTGCTTTTTGCACCGGGCTGCACCTACCCGGCCCATGCGCATCAGGGGATCACTGAAAGCTATGTCTGCCTGTCAGGTGCGGTGTCCGAGAACCACCAGGGCGTCTATGTGCCGGGTTCGATGATCTTCAACCCGCCGGAACACCTGCATCGCATCACAGTGGGGATCAACGAACCTGCACTTCTGGCCTATGCGTGGATGGGCGCACGTCCAGATTTGTTAGACCAGAAGATGGTGTTCACGCGGAAACGAAAGTGAACCTTCGTTCGTTGCAGATATCCGAGACAAGGAGAGATTGTCGGGACCCCATCATGCAGGTGCCGCAGATGTGTTGACCCGGGTTCTAGCGCGGTGCGGCCCCGGTTGCTCCTAAAGCGGTGGAAGTGGTAAATTGTCTGAAATGCGGGCAAAGCGGACATTGCCTAGGTGCCCCTGAATGACCGCTTCACGATGAGTTTCATTTGGCACGGGAGTCAAATCGCTCTCTCGCGGCCTCTATGTCTGACCTGTGGCGCAACGCCCAGTCAGAGAGGGCGGACAGCGGCTCGATCAACGACAAGCCAAGCTCTGTCAGTTCGTAGTCGACACGGGGAGGCGTTGTTGGCGTGACGATCCGGTTCACGAATCCCTCACGTTCCAGCTTTCGTAAGGTTTGGGTCAGCATGCGCTGTGAGATGTCCGGCAACGCGCCAAGAAGTTGAGAGAACCGGTGCCGCCCATAGGCAAGGTGGGCAAATATCAAAAGGCTCCATTTGTCCCCAATCTGCGAGACCACGGCACGCACAGGGCAGAGAGTTGGATCGTAGTAGTGCTGCGGGGCGATATCGGGCGCGCGGCGCATGCGTTCATCTCCCAAAAGTCTAGGTTACAAAAAAGTGCCTACTTCCCAGAGGGTTTATAGGCACTTTAAGTAACTAATACATCAAATCGAAGCAAGGAGGATCAGATGATCGCTCAATCGACGCGGCTTCGCCGACTAGGCGCTGCCGTGACCCTAACCCTTGTGGCCGCAACACAGGCAGGAGCAGACAATATGAGAGACATCGCAACCGGGATCTTGACGCAAGGCATCGCAGGCGGCGACATCGCCTATCTCGAAGCGCATGTCGCCGAAGACTACATTCAACACAATCCGCAAGTTCCTGACGGCAGGGCCGGGTTGATCGGCTTTGTCCAATCCCTCGCCGGGCTCGAAGGTGGTGCAGAGATTTCACCGGTGCGGGTTCTGCGCGACGGCGACTTGGTTGCGGTTCACAGCGAAGCGCGGTTTGGGTCCGATCACGTCGTCGTCTTTGACCTTTTCCGCTTCGAGGATGGAATGGCGGCAGAGCACTGGGACACGGTTCAGCCGAGGCCGGAAAGCACGGTCAGCGGTCGGACGATGACGGATGGACCGACTGAGGTGACCGACCTGGACCAGACCGAGGCAAACCGACAGCGTGTCATGGCGTTCTACCAAGACGTGCTGATCGAAGGACAGATTGAGCGCGCCGCTGAATTCCTCGGCCCGTATTACCACCAGCACAATCCGCAGATCGCCGATGGTCTCGAAGGTTTCACGGCGTTCTTCACCCATCTTCAAGACAACGGAATACCCTTCAGCCTGACCCGGACGCACCGGAGTATCGCCGAAGGCAACTTCGTGCTTCTCCACAGTGAGGGCCAAATCAGCGGCGCGCCTCACGCATTTTTCGATCTATTCCGGGTCGAGGACAGTCGTATTGTAGAGCATTGGGACGTGGTGCAGCCCATTCCCGCCGAAATGGCCCACGACAACGGAATGTTCTGAGCGCAAAGGCCGTCTTCGCCCTTCAAAGGTGGAGACGGTCCTGGTTTTTCTTGGATGGCCGACATTTGGGCAGGATGCAGCATTCGTCACGATAGGCTTACAGCAGCTTTCGCTGAGGCTGCTGATTTGGCCAATTGCTTGTTTCACGCCCTTTATGTGGCGTAAGTGGCAAAGTCAGATTTCACTGGGGCGCAAACAGGCGTTATTCACCCGCAAGCTTGGTTTCAAACCGCAAGCCAGCCGCCGTCCTGTTCGGGAAGCCCGTCCAATAGCTGTGTTCAGGCGTCTCTTCCCCGTTTTCATCAACCGACCAGAGCCCATCTGTGGCCACGGGGGTGAGGTCAAAGTACCGCGCCTTCACCTCATCCTGTTTCAGATGCAGATCAAGGTAAGCCGTGACAAAGTGCTGGCTGATATTGTTCATGCGCACATTGTCCCAGACCGGGTCGGCATAATGATCAAACGGTGCATAGCCAAGCGTCTCAGAAAAGGCATAGCTTTCGGCTGGCGGAGGCATAGGGGCGCCCGCATTGTGATTTGCGTTCTCAAACGTCAGCAGATGCCGCGTTGTATTCATGCTGTCGTCAAAGATGCCGCGAATGGCATCGTATTGCGACACGTCATCGATACTGCCCGCAATCAGCATGAGCGGCTTATTGATCCCGGCCCAACCCGTTGCGTCCCAGAACCCGGTATTGTTGCCCCAGGGGCCAAATGCCACGATGGCTTTGATGCGATCATCGGCAAGGCTTGCATGCGTTTCCGTGCCCATCATATTGCGCTCAAGCAGGCCCTGTGGCGCACCCCATTCATAGGTCGTGCTGATCAGCGTGACGCCCGCGCCACCATAGATCAGTGCACCATAGCCCCCCATGGAGTACCCGATGATTGCAACGTTATCGTCCTGAATGATCGCGCCCAGATCACCGTCTCGGCCCGTGAGGCTATCGACGATAAATCGCTGATCCCAGGGCCGGTTCACGAGGGTCGAGCCGAAGGCGGTCTGATCGTCATAAGTGCTGTCGGGGTGATCGATCGAGGCGACCACATAGCCTTTGGATGCCAGATTCTCGGCCAAAGGCGACAGGAGGAAACGGTTGCCTGGATAGCCGTGCGAGATGACGACAAGTGGATAGGTCTCGGATGTGTCGGGAGCAGCATTGCGTGCTGCTTGCCCGATCAGTTCAGCCGTCCCAACGCCGTCTCGCAAGATTGCCGTGTAAGTGCCTCCAGCAACAGTATTTTCAACCGCCGGGTACCAGACTTCAACGGTAAGTGACCTGTCATAAAGCGGCGGCTCATCCGTCTCATTCGTGTTCACCACATCAATCTGGTCGGGATTGGTGAAAGACATCGTGGTCACGCCGATTTTATGCTCTCCAAAAGCGGCGAGTTCGGGTGCGTCGGGGCGGATTATGTCGATGCGATTCTCGGCATAGCCTGAAGTTGCAGCAAGAACGCCCATTGCTGCGGCGATAATACGCATCTGCCCCTCCCCTTGGTCTTGACTTGAGTCCTACCCTAACGGTCTGCCGGACAAATGAATAGACGCCATGGTTGTCGAAATGCGCACGACCGTCATGGCCACACGCTGTGCGGTTGCGGTTGCCCAAAACCTCGCGATAGGCTCCACAAAAAGAGGGGGCCGAGGATGCGGGTTTTCTTTACGGGTGGCAGCGGCAAGGCGGGCAAATGGGCGGTCCGCCATTTGCTAGAGCAGGGGCACCGGGTCCTGAACGTGGATCGTGTGCCGTCTGGTTTGCCGTGCTCGGAACTGCTGGTTGATCTTTGTGACGCTGGTCAGGTGATCGGCGCGATGTCACAATTCACCGATTTTCATGAACTGGACGAGGGCACTGGCGTGCCGCGCTATGATGCGGTGGTGCATTTCGCCGCTGTACCGCGGGTGATGATCGGCACGGATGGGGAGTGTTTTCGGCAGAACACGCTCAGCACCTACAACGTGATCGAGGCGGCGGTAAAGCTGGGCGTGCCCAAGGTGATTTTTGCCAGTTCCGAAACGACTTATGGTGTTTGCTTTGTCGATGGTGAGGTCAAGCCGGACTATGTGCCGGTGGATGAAGAGCACCCGACAGTGCCTCATGACAGCTACGCGATGTCAAAGGTCTGCAACGAGGCTACCGCCCGGTCGTTTCAGGCCCGCACGGGGGCCGATATCTATGGGTTGCGCATCAACAATGTAATAGAGCTGCATGAATATGCCGAGAACTTCCCGGCGTTCATGGATGATCCAGCACTGCGCCGCCGCAATATCTTTGCCTATATCGATGCACGCGATCTGGGCCATATGGTGGATTGCTGCCTGCGGACAGACGGGCTGGGCTATCAGGTGTTCAATGTGGCCAATGATGATCTGTCGGTCGGGATCTCGTCGGACGAGGTGATCGCACGGTTCTATCAAGGGGTTGAGGTGCGGCGTCAGATGCGCCCCGATGAGACGATGTATGCCAATGACAAGGCCAAGCGGATGGTGGGCTTTGCTCCCAAGCATTCGTGGCACGAGGTTTTGGGATGAACCGGACCGCATCCTGCGCGTGTGGCGCGCTGAAGGCGGAAGTCACCGGCGAGCCAATCCGCGTCGCTATCTGCCATTGTCATGCCTGCAGGACACGCGGCGGCAGTGCCTTTTCGTGGAATGCACGGTTCGCGGCAGAGGCCGTGACGATGACCGGGGATAACCGATCTTACATTCGGATCGGAGATGAGGGCAGCGAGATCACCTATCACTTCTGCCCGCATTGCGGTGTGGCCGTCTGGTATGAGAACAGCGCGGTGCCAGGTATCGCGATTCCGGTCGGTGCCTTTGCGCCGGGTGATCTGCTGCCACCCACCGTCTCGGTCTATCATGACCGAAAGCCGGACTGGTTCGCCCTGGCTGACCCCGACATTGACATTTGGGACTGACATGACCTTTCCACGTTTCGACCTTGCTGCATTTGAGGCTGCCAAAGGCGACGACCGGGCTTTGGCTGCAGCGCGCCTGGACAGCATTTGCCAACAAACCGGGTTTCTGGTGTTGGAAGGGCATGGAGTGCCGCAGCCTTTGATCGATGATGTCTGGGCCGTCGCGCGAGCGTTTTTTGCACAAGAGGCGGTGGCGAAACAGGCCGTGGCGCCACCCCATAAAGGCTATCCCTACGGCTATCTTGGTCCGGATACTGAGGCGCTTGCGCTCTCAAAAGGCGTGGAGACGCCACCCGATCTGAAGGAGAGTTTTAATGGCGGCCCGTTGACCGTCCCAGCCGGGGCGTCGCAGGCGGCTTTGGACTTTTGCTATCGGCCCACGTCATGGCCTGATCTGCCCGGATTTCGCCCGGCCTGGGAGGCGTATTACACGGTCATGGAGGATTTGGCGCAGCGGATCATGCGCGCCTTTGCGGCGGCCTTGCAATTGCCCGAAGGCCATTTTGATCCGCTCATCGGGCGTCCAATCTCGGCGCTCAGGGCGCTGCATTACCCAGCGACGGTGGATGCCCCGATGGACCGCCAGCAAAGGGCGGGGGCGCATACTGATTATGGGTCTTTGACGATCCTCCTGCCGCAGCCCGGCAGTGCGGGGTTGCAGGTGATGCAGGGCGATGCTTGGGTCGACGTGCCAGCCCCCGCAGATGCGTTTGTGATCAATATCGGCGATCTGATGGCGCGTTGGACCGCGGATCGTTGGGTGAGCACTTTGCACCGTGTGATCGCCCGGCCCGGGCAACCTGCGCGGCAGTCGCTGGCCTTTTTCCATCAGCCCGATTGGGATGCGGAGATTGTGCCGCTGGACGGGTCGGATACCTATCCGCCGGTCATGTCGGGTGCTTATCTGATGGGGAAATTCGAAGCGACGGGCAGGTGACGTTGTGACGCTGGTGCAAGGCACGCCGGGCGCTAGCATTGGGGTGACGCCTGTTGGAGAGCCCATGCCTCAGTTTGACCACCCCGTCGCCGTGATGGATGCCGATTGTGCCCTGTGCAGTTGGGGTGCGCGGATGATCCACCGGCTGGACCGGACGGGCGATGTGCGTATTGCGCCGATCCAATCCGCAACCGGCGCGGCTCTGATGCGGGCGAACGGGCTTGATCCGATTGATCCGGATTCGTGGCTGTTTATCGTGGATGGCACGGTCTGGCGCGACTTTGATGCGGTGATCCGGCTGGGCGAGCGTGCGGGTGGCTGGGGCCGTGTCTGCTCGCTTCTACGCCTGGTGCCGCGCCCGCTGCGCGATTGGCTTTATGCCCGCGTGGCGCGCAATCGGTATGCTGTTTTCGGGCGCGGGGATATGTGCGCGCTGCCTGATCCGGCCTTCCAGGCGAGGTTGATGACGTGAAAGTCGTCGTCCTCGGCGGGTACGGAATATTCGGGTCACGGCTGGTGGAGTTGCTGCATCGCGACGGGCATCAGGTTGTGGTCGCGGGGCGGTCGCAGGCGAAGGCAGACTCTTTTGTGGATGGGCGTGATCTGGAGGTGATTGTCTGTGATCGCACAGGTGATCTCAGCCCGATATGGGATGCGCAGCCTGACGTTGTGGTTGATGCCGCAGGGCCGTTTCATGCCTATGGCGATGATCCTTACCTGTTGGCGCAGGCCTGTATCGCGAACGGCGTCCATTACCTCGATTTGGCTGATGATCCTGCCTTTTGCGCAAGTATCTCACAGTTGGATGATGCGGCGAAGGGGGCGGGTGTCTTCGTGCTGTCGGGTGCGTCGAGCGTGCCCGCGCTTTCATCCGCCATCGTCGCGGATCTGGCCCGCGATGCGGATGCCATTGAGATGATCGATACCGCAATCCTGCCGGGCAATCGCGCGCCGCGCGGGTGGGCTGTGGTGGAGAGTATTCTGAACCAATGTGGGATGCCTTTTGAGACTCATTTGGCCGGTGAAAAGGTCGAAATGCGCAGCTGGTCCAGGCCTCGGACCTTCGATCTGGGCCAGGGTCTGATCCGCAAGGGCTGGCTGATGGAGGTGCCGGATACGCGATTGTTTGGCGCGGCGTTTGACGCGCAAACGGTCACGTTCAGGGCGGGCATGGAGTTGCCTGTCATGAATCATGCGTTGGCTGTGATTTCATGGCTGCGCGCGCGTCTGCGCTTTGGCATTGCGCCGTGGTTTGTCAGGTTGCTGTTATGGATCGCGGCCGGGCTCAAGCCGTTTGGGACGGATGTCGGCGGCATGTCTGTGGCCGTGACTTTGCGACGCGGCGCGCAATGGCAGCGCAAGACATGGCGGCTGGTCGCGAAGGCGGGCGAGGGGGCGTTTATTCCGGCGGTTGCCGCGCGGGCTATTTTACGCGATCCGAAGGCCGTTCAACGCGGCGCACGACCCGCCAGCGCAGTGGTGACGCGTGAGGCTGTGGAGGCTGCGATGAAGGACCTCGCCGTGACGACGGAGGTGGTCGAGGAAGAGATCACCCCGCTTTTCCCACGCTTTCTGGGGAAGGATTTTGCTGATCTACCGGACATTGTACAAGCGGGGCATGACGTGCCCGCGCCGCTGCGCTTGACCGGGCGAGCACGGGTGACACGCGGCCCGTCGCTTTGGGCGCGGTTTCTGGCCGCGCTCTTTCGGTTTCCCGTTGCGACGGACGATATCGCTGTATCGGTTCTGATGACCCCGGATGGGGCGGGCGAGATTTGGGAGCGGCGCTTTGGCGATCAGACCTTTCGCTCGCATCTGCGCATTCAGGGCACCCATATGACCGAACGCTTTGGCCCTTTCACTTTTCGGCTTGGGCTGCATGTGGCCGAAGGCGCGCTGCACTTTCCCGTCCTGTCTGGGCGTCTGGGGCCGATCACCTTGCCGCGCTTTCTGCGGCCTGGCAGTGATGCACGCGAGTTTTCGGAAGACGGGCGCTTCAATTTCGACGTGCGGTTGAGCGCGCCGCTGACCGGCGCGTTGATGGTGCATTATCAAGGTTGGTTAGAGCCTGCGGTGCGCAAAGAACCTACGCCTCAGCAATCGAAATCAGCATCGCGTTGATCGGCCAAGCGGCGGTGAACGTATCCATAATCTGGCCCTTAAGATCGGTGATCTGATCCAGTTCGCGGCTAGCGGTCAGGCCTTTCATGCGCAAAAGATGCCCCGCCTTGTGATCCGGATCGTATGGCGATGGCACGCGTTTCAGATCAGGCTCGCGCAAGGTAAAGCCCTGATCGGTGACGCTTTCGACAATCCCCAGAATGCGGTCGGTATCCAGATCCACCATCTTGCGCCAATTGGTCAGGACCGGCTTGTCAAAGCCCATCATGCCGACGCCTACCGTGGTGTAAGTTCGCCCGATCCCGAAGAAAAAGACCGGGTTCTGCGGTGCATCGCCGTCGATCTGCCACATCATGTGCAGATGGGTGTTGTAGGGCGTCTTGTCCTTGGAAAAGCGGACGTCGCGATGTGGGCGGAAGAGTTTGGATTTGATGGGCGCGTCGGCCAGTTTGCTCAAGGGTGCTGTGAGTTGGTCAAGCAGTGCCAGGGCGGGCGCCTTCAGTTGCGTGTCATAGGTCGCCTTGTGCTCTTGCCACCACTCGCGCTTGTTATTGTCGGCGAGCGTGTTGAAAAACGTCACCGCATCGTTCTGCAAGGATCCAAATTCCGACATCCGCCCACTCCCCCATTTTTGACAAACTGCCATGGAGGGATGCGTGATGTCTATGGACCCGGCGTCACTTCCATCCTAAGGCTGGGCGTATGGAATATGTCGCCCAAACATATCAGGACCACACCAGGGCGATCTGGAAACTGGGGACGCCGCTGATCCTCAGCAATCTGGCGATGTTTGCCATCCATATCACCGATACGATCATGCTGGGGTGGTATGATGTCACCGCGCTTGCGGCTTCGACCATTGCGAGCACGATGTTCTTTATCGTGTTCATCGTGGGTGCGGGTTTTGCGCAAGCGGTAACCCCCATGGTGGCCGCTGCCGCCGAAGAAGGGGATGAGCGACAGGTGCGCCGTGTGACGCGGATGGGGCTTTGGCTCTCGCTGTTTTACGGGGCCGCCGTCACGCTGCCGTTTTTCTGGGCTGAGGATATTCTGATCGCAATCGGGCAGGACCCGGATGTGGCCGCACTCGCGCATCTTTATCTGCAGATCGTGATCTGGCAGATGATCCCGGCGCTGATCGTGATGACAATGAAGTCATTTCTGGCAGCCTTAGAGCACGCGGCGATCATCCTTTGGGCCACGATTGGCGCGGCTTTTGTGAATGTTTTTGTCAATTATGCGCTGATTTTCGGCAATTGGGGTGCGCCGGAACTGGGGATTGAGGGGGCGGCGATTGCGTCGTTGACTGTGAACCTTGTGACTGTGGCGATCCTGATTGGGTACACGCTGTGGAAGCTGCCGCAGTTTGAACTTTTTCGGAATTTCTGGCGCAGCGATCGCGACATCCTTGCCGGCGTCTATCGTCTGGGCTGGCCTATCGGGCTGACCTCACTGGCTGAAGGCGGGCTTTTCAGCGCGTCGGCCGTGATGATGGGCTGGATCGGGGCGCTGGAATTGGCGGCGCACGGCATCGCGATTCAATTGGCGAGCATGGCCTTTATGGTGCATATCGGGTTCAGTCAGGCGGCGACCGTGCGGGCCGGGCGTGCGTTGGGGCGGCGCGATGAGATGTCGTTGCGCAAAGGCGGCGCAACGGCAATGACGATGTCTGCGCTTTATGCGGTGGTGACATCGGCCATTTTTCTGGCCTTTCCCGAACTTCTCGTCGGTCTTTTTGTAGACCCTGCCGACCCGGATCGGGACGCACTGGTACGCATTGGCGCGAGTTTTGTGATCGTCGCGGCCCTCTTTCAACTGGTTGACGGATTGCAGGTAATGGCGCTGGGCCTCTTACGCGGGGTGCAGGACACGGCGGTGCCGATGGTGATGGCCACAATCAGCTATTGGGTCATCGGCATGCCGGTCAGCTACATGCTCGCTTTCACCTTCGGTCTGGGTGGCGTCGGTCTGTGGCTTGGCCTTGTCATCGGATTGGCCTTTGCGGGTATCCTGCTATCCTGGCGTTTCTGGTCGCGGTCGGTACGGATCGCGCCGGCATGAGCGCGGCCGACTAAAGCTCTATTCAGTGCCGTATAATCGGTGGCCATTGATACGGGGTTGCGGTGAAGGTCAGCCTCGAGCCAAAGGTAGAAGCCCTTGTAATGGACGAAAGTCTGCTCACAGTTTCAAAGATTGCGTCAGTATTGGATGGGTTGGCCCCACTACTCTTCAAACCATCCGGTCTCTAAAGCGCGGGCCCAATCGCGCCGCCCGTTTCGCAGGGCGCAATCACGAGCTTGTTTTGTATCGTAACGAACAGAGCGGAAAGTAATGCTCCATTCATCTACCCGCCTTTCCAGCAACGCATAAGATGCGTTCGGGGTTCCTGTCTGCATGTGATGGTAGTAGGGCAAGTCATCGTCATAGGCCGGACAACCGACACTGCCGGGGTTCACTATGACACGTCCATCCGGCAGGCGAACGCATCGCGGGATGTGGGTGTGGGCGCAAAGGATGAGGCTCGCCTGCACGCCAACGGCTTCTTTGGTCACTTCTGCCAGGCTCGCGGATCGCACAACTCCGTTGTGTTCTACGCGTTCAAGCCAATATGTTGAGTCACTTGTCGGCGTTGCATGGCATAGGAAGACGTCGTCATTGACAATTCGTGTTGTTGGAAGATCAGCGATCCAGCGCAGGTGTTGTTCCGACAGTTGATCGAAAGCCACTCGGTCCGAAGGCCCCATACTGAATGGCTCCTGTTCGATGAGATATCTATCATGATTGCCCCGAACCGATGCAAAATCACGCTCCATGAGGATAGTTGCGGTTTTTGCGGCATCTATGGGACCACTGAAGAAATCTCCGAGGTTCACGGCATCCTTTATCCCAAGGCTATCCATGTCGTGAAGCACGGCCTCTAGGGCAAATGAGTTTCCGTGTATGTCAGCTAGGGCCGCAAATTTCATCTTCGGAGTATCAAGTGCACGAACGTTACGGTTAAAGCATACAGACCGAGGAAGCAGCCGTTAAGGCCGGACCACCAAACGCAACTTGGTTCCAGGCAGTAGGCATTGCGATCCATTTGAAATGGCGGCTTTGCGAAGGTTTTTTTGGGGGAGCCCGTAAGCTTCACTTAACTTATCGCTTGAGACACAGAAGTGTTGAGAATGGCCGGGTGTGCTTGAACGCAGGCCGTAACTCAGCGCACTACTCCTATGATACTATGCCTTCCATAAAACTCATCACGATTTAGCCCAAAAGCTCCAGATCGCGCAGGCGTAGGCGTGGGTTCTTCATTTCGCCGAAATCGTCCAGATTCCGCTTGTGCGGGAATAGCGCGAGGTATTGCGCCAGCATGTCGCCGCGTAGACCCAAGGCGAAGGCCGTGCCGGGATGCAGGCTTTCAATTTCTATGCCGTTGACGGTTAGGCTGCACTGCCGGGCGAAACCGATCTGATAGACTTTGACCGGGGTGGCGGGGCGCAGTGCGATGAAATTAGTCCCATCAAAGAAGTCGCGCGCGGGGATGAAGGCCGCTGCCTTACCCGTTAACGTCCGCACCGCAGGGGCGCGGTGCAGCAACCTTGCGGTGGGGCCGAGCACAAGATCGGGGGAGGGGCGGTTCAACCCCAAAGCATCCGCCGTGATCCGCGTGAGGCTGCCGTGTTCAGGGTTGGTTTCATGGTCAACTGGGCTGATCGTCATCGAGCCGCACCAGAGCAGCTTTTCGTAGCGGCCATTTGACAAGCGGATATCGTCGCCGGGAAGGACATCTTCGATGGCCATTGGACCGTTATTGGTCTGCAGGATGGCCCCGTGGCCGAGTGCGCCAAAGGAATCTTCGAAAGACGGCATGGCAGGCGCGCGCCGCGAAAATTCGATGATCTGATTGTCCGGCGACAGATACGCGATGTCGTATTTTCGTGTCCGCATGTGAGGGTGAGTGGCCGTTTTGCCCGCATTGGGATAGCGGTTGTTGCTTGGCTGTGACTTCGGTCTTGATCGGGCGTTCATTGCCGTGTTTGTGGGGAACATCGTCATGGTTTTGCCTGTACCGGCCTGTGACACCGTCCGCTGCGGTCACCGCGCAACATCCGAAAAACAGGCTGAAATTCCGTCTTTGTGACGGGTTTACTCTTTAACAACGACGTGCACGAGCGCGGGCCGGGCACGTCGGCGCGTATCCGCAGGGGCTCAGGCCCGACGCGCATCCGCAGCTTGGGTTTCTCGCGCTTCTTCCGCGCGTGCCTCGCGGCGTGCGATCATGGCTTGACGGATATCGCCCCGCTCCCATGGCATGGGTGTGTCATATGCGGCCACAGCAGCTTCGAGTGATTTTTGCCAGCGACTTTTCATCTGATACCTCGTTTCTTCTTCGGTGCCGTTTCTCAGCGCCGTTGGCAAGAATATGCCGAGGCATCCGGGCGATACTTTGACCGTTCATGGAAAAGCCTGCCGCAATGTGAAAAAAGCGGCGGAAATCGTGTAAATACTTATTTCATATATACTTTTGTGGGTTCTGGGGTATTTGGTTTATGAACAGGCGGTTAACGCTATATGAACACCACGCGGGCTTGTCCCGCTGTTGCCGCATTACCGCCCATTTTTGAGACAAATGGCAGAGATCAGTCGACCGTAATCCGCCTCTTTTTGATGGACGGATCGGCGGTAGCTATAGAATCTGTCTGGATCGGCATAGGTGCAATGCCGCGTCCAGGCCACGTGATTGATGCCGCTTGCACGCAATTGCACCAATCCAAACGCCGGGAGATCAAATTGGAACCGGCCGCTTTGCCCTGCAACGAAGAACCTGTCGTGGTCGGCATTGGCGTCCACGAACCGATCCCGGAACTCTGGGCCCACTTCGTAATTGGGCTGGCTGATGGTGGGACCGATCACCGCTTTGATCTGAGCACGAGTTGCCCCAAGGGTCTCCATCGCCGCGACCGTCGCTTCAAGCACGCCGAAAAGCGCGCCCTTCCAGCCAGCATGGGCGGCGCCAACGACACCTGATTTTGGATCCGCCAGCAAAACAGGTTGGCAATCGGCGGTCAGGACAGACAAGGCAAGCCCGGGCGTTCGTGTTACCAATGCATCCGCCTTGGCGCTGCCATCCGCCGGGCTCTCCACGACGATGACATCTGATGAATGGGTTTGGTGCACACCCATCAAACGATCTGCAGTTACATTAAGCGATGCTGCGACGCGCGCCCTGTTGATGCCGACGACATCATGCTGATCTGAGCTGCCATAGCCGCAATTCAGCCCCGCAAAAACACCTGATGAAGCGCCCCCCTTTCGGGTGAAAAACCCGTGTGTTGTACCGTCAAGCAGAGGGTCGGTGATTACTTCAAGCGTCATGGCTCCAGTCCGGGTGGCGGCATGGCCGTTGCGGGATAGATAGACAGCACTTTGAATAGCTCACCCATTTCCGCAGGGTGGGTCAAGCGCCGATGTGCCTTGATGTGAGTCTGGAGCGCGTCGCCGGTCAGGGATTTCGCAAGGGCCTGCGCGCGGGGTGTGATGCCCAAGCGCTCCAGAAAGACGCCCTGGGTAGTGAGCCTGCTGTATTTCGCCGGGTCCACATGCCGGGCGATTTCAGCAAAATCCACATGGGCGGTCAGGTCGGCCTCGCCCGGCGCGGCAAGCGGGTCGGTCTTCTTGTGGCCGCTGAGCGCTTGCCATGTGTCCCCCAGCGATTGCCAATCGCCGTAGTCGATGATGATTGCGGCACCGCCCTCCGCTTCAATGCGACCAGAAAGTGTGGAGATCATGCCCGGCAGAGTGGGGCAAAGTTCAACCAGATCGCCGTCTTCGGTGTCGGCCAGCCGGTGTTCTACTAGTGTGAGCGGGGCAGGGGCGGAGAGACCAATTTGCAGCGCGTCGCCGTCAAGTCCCACCATCCGTTCGCGCCAGGCATCGCCGTCGCGGATGAACTGGCGAATAGGCAGCGCGTCGAAGAACTCATTGGCGATCAGGAAAAGCGGGCCGGGCGGCAATGTGTCGACCCGGTCATGCCAGGTCGCGTCAGGCACCGCATCGGCCTGTGCCTCGCGCAAAACGGGCGAGGTTTCGACGAAATGAACGGAAAGGCTTTCGTGAAAGCCCGGTACACCCCGCGTGGCGCGCAAGGCATCGGCCATCAATGTGCCGCGACCGGGGCCAAGCTCGGCCAGAACAATCCGCTCCGGTGCCCCCTGATCCTGCCAGCATTGGGCTAGCGCGAGGCCGATCAACTCCCCGAACATCTGGCTGATTTCGGGGGCGGTGATGAAGTCGCCGGCAGCGCCCAAAGGATCGCGGGTCGCGTAGTAGCCATGCGTGGGATGCATCAGGCATTCGCCCATGTAATCGGCAATGGTGATCGGGCCTGTCTGCGCAATCCGACTGCGGATCAGCGCGCCAAGCGCCGTCATCGCCGCCGCGCCATCAGGATTACCGTCAGCCCAATCAGGATCATTGGCAAGGTCAGCAACTGGCCCATGGTCAGCCCGTAGCCGCCGTAATGCAAAGCAAGGCCAAGCTCATTGCCGGGGCTCACGAATTGCGCATCGGGTTGGCGGACAAACTCGACCAGAAAGCGCGCGATGCCGTAGCCCATGAAGAAGATCGCCGTCAGCAGCCATGACTTTTTGAGGGCACCGAACCGGAAGGCCAAGACCAGCATGATGGCTCCCAAAAGCAGCCCCTCCAGACCGGCTTCATAAAGCTGCGACGGGTGACGGACGCAAGGTTCGGTTGCCGTTGCGCAGGATTGTGCCGCAGCACCCGGAAAGATCACGCCCCAGGGCACGTCTGTGGGTCGCCCCCAAAGCTCTGCATTGATGAAATTCGCGGTGCGTACCAGCAGGATTGCAGGCGTGGCCGAGACCGCGATGATGTCCGCAAGATCGGGCAGGGGGACATCGTTGCGCCTGCTGAAGAGATAGACGCCCAGCACCACACCGATAAAGCCACCGTGAAAGGACAAGCCACCTTCCCAGATCTTCAGAATATCGATGGGGTTGGCGAGGAATTCACCCGGTTTGTAAAACATGACATAGCCCAACCGTCCGCCGCCGATCACGCCGATCACGACATAGGTCAGCAGGTCCTCCATCTGGCTGACCTGCATCGGCGGCCCGTTGCGCCACAGGGCCGGGCGCTTGAGCGCTGCCTTGATGATCATCCACCCCAGTGCGATGCCAACGATATACCCCATCGCGTACCAGCGCAGGGCGATAGTGAAGCCGAAGAGCTCAAACGCAAAAATCTCTGGTGCGATATTGGGGAAGGGGATGGCGGCATACATGGCGCCATTCCTTGTCGCAGTCTGCGACGATGTCAACCAAGTGCCGCGGGTTGTGCGATCAAGTTTCAGCAACCATATAAGGACCAAGCGATTGGAGAATGTGATGCAGACCAAAAACAAAGTCTTTGACGACCTGAGCCAATTGATGACCAACGCGATGGGCGTGGCCCAGGGCGCACGGGAAGAGGCGAATACGGCGATGAAATCGATGATCGACCGCTGGCTTGCGGATCGTGATTTCGTCACCCGCGAAGAGTTCGACGCCGTCCGCGCGATGGCGCAAAAGGCACGTGAAGAAAATGAAGCGCTGAAGGCGCGGATTGAAGCGCTTGAGGGCAAATAGCACCTCGCACAACCGCGCATTTACATCTTCAACGATGCGTGGTTGTCGCCTCGTTTTCGGCATCATGTCACGGACGCGCGGCTGAGCCGATCTAGGCGTCTCAACGATCTTCTTTTGGCAAGAACGCTCCGAGTGATGCGTAGAGTGCATCGAATTGCACCTCACCCAGCTCTGCGCGCAGGTCATTCTCTAACGCTTCTTTGATCTTGAGCGCAGCTTTGCGCGCCGCCACGCCCCGTTCGGTGAATTGAACGATACGACCGCGCCCGTCATCAGGGTCGGGAACGCGCCGGATGACGCCATCCATTTCAAGCTCTGACAGCGATTGGTGGACTGCCTGTTTGCTGATCTGCATGCGATTCACAATATCAACCTGTCTGGTGCCGCTGGCCGAAATGTAGGGGATGACACCTGCGCGCGCGTCACCGTACCAGGAGAATCCGGCATCAATCATGGCAGCCGCAAACCGTGTCTCCCACTGTTTCGAGGCATTCCAAAGCCGCCAGCCAATGTGGTCGGGCGCAAGTTCGTCAACCTTCTTGACCAAATGCCTCTCTCCTGATAGTCAAGTAGCATGACTATATTGCAAGCCAGCCAAATCGCAACAGTTCAGCGCTACGATCAATTGTCGGAGACATATGATCGTTCGCATGCCCGCTGGTTGCGCTATGCCGGCGGCGAGGCGCAATGTGCGTTTGAGGGTGCCGCCGCAGCCCTTCTGCGGCCCGGTATGCGTATTCTGGATGCGGCTTGCGGCACAGGCACAGTTGCACGGCGGCTTCTTGCGGGTGTTGAGGGGGCCGCGCATCTCACGTTACTTGATGCATTACCCGATATGCTGACACAGTGCAGGGATCTGGAAGCGGATCGCGTTGAGGGGCGTATTGAGGATTTGCCTTTTCCGGATGCATCATTTGATCTGGTGACATGCGCATGGGGGATCGAAACCATCGGCGATGCGCGGCTGGCTATTGCCGAGTTTGTGAGGGTCTGTCGGCCCGGTGGGCATGTCTGCCTCGTCTTTTGCGCTGACCGCCCGGCCCGGTCCTGGCTAGCCCAAGTTTTGCGCACCGCCATTACGCGCCGGGGGCTGGGGCGCTTTCTGGACGCAGCTTCTGTGATACAGGCCGGGTCCCAATGCGGTGCTGTCATGGCGCAACCGCTGCATTGCACCGGTCCAGCCGCAGCCATCCTGCTGCGCTGCTGACTTACGTCTCAGCCAGCACGGCCGTTAGTGTATTTTGCCCAATGGCCTGTCCCTGACATATTTGCAAAAGGGCTTTCCAGATTGCCCAGCCCGTCGCCCGCGCCCAGGTCTGGGGATCTAGATTAATGCCGTCGCGAAAGACCTTCCGCGCAGGTGTGTCGAAAAGCGTCCATGCAATTGTCAGATCGCAGGCCGGGTCGCCGATACCGCAGCACCCGAAGTCAATGGCCGCGCCAAGCCGCCCGCTGCGCAAAAGCAGGTTGCCCGCAGCCACATCACCATGCACCCAGACGGGCGGGCTCAGCCATTGGCTGTGACATGCCTTTTCCCAGATCCGCAGGATCGCCTTTGCATCGACATTTTCCCCCAACTGAGCGAGGCAATGCCGGACTTCTTGATCGTAAATGCGCAGGTCACCGCCGCGATAGAAGTTATGCTGCCCAGGACCCGGTGCATCTGCAGTCGGCGCGTCGCGCAGCGCGTTTAGGAACTGCGCCAGATCTCCGGCAATACTGCTTTGCGTTGCCGGATCAGCTTCTCCAACGGCCTCGCCGGGCAGCCACCGCATGATTGTCCACGAAAACGGGTATATCGACGAGGGCTGACCGGATGCGACCGGTTCAGGGATCAGCAGCGGCAAATGGCGCCTGAGTTCAGGCAGCCAGCGCTGTTCCTTCGCGGTTTGGGCGGCATAGCGCGCCGCACTTGGCAGTCGCGCCAGCATTTCATCGCCCAGCCGAAAGGTGCGGTTGTCCCAGCCCTGTGGTTCGACCGGCCGGATCGGCAAATGGGCCCAATCCGGAAACTGATCCGCTATCAGCGTTTCCACCAATGCGGCGTTGAGGCGTGGTTCGCTCAAAACTCCGACAAATAGGCCACAAGTATGTCCAGCGCCGCCTGCAGATCATTCTTGGCAATCATCTCGGTGACGGTGTGGATGTAGCGCGTGCCGACAGTAATCCCCACCGCGCGCGCACCTGCTGCGGCCTGCTGTGCAGCCGCGCCGTCCTGCCCGCCAGAAGCGAGCATTGTGCGCTGATAGGGGATCTTTTTCTTAATGGCGAGCGCCTCGATATCGGCCACAAGCGCTTTATCCGCAATGAATGACCCATCGCGGACATGCAGGCCAAAGCCCTGGCCCTGATGGGTTGTCGCGTCCTTGTCCGGCACGCCAGGTGTGTCGCAGGAGAGTGTCACATCAATCCCCAGCCCGATATCCGGCTTGATCGCGTAAGAGGCCGTGCGAGCGCCGCGCAGCCCCACCTCTTCCTGACAGGTAAAGGCCACATGGATTTCCGCGCCACGGCCCTTCTTCTTCAGCTTGCGGATGGCCTCGATTCCCAGCCAGCAGGCGATCCGGTTATCCAGCGCCTTTGAGACGAATTTATCGCCCATCTCAAGGAAGGGTTCGTCCATCACGACGAAATCGCCGATCTTGACCACATCATGCGTCTTCTCGCCCATGCCAATATCAACGAAGAAATCGCCGATTTGTGGCACCTTTTTGCGATCTTCAGGTGCCTGGATGTGAACCGGTTTGCCGCCGGGATTCATCACACCTTTGAAATCACCATCATCCGTGCAGACCAGCACCCGACGCGAAAACAGGTTGCGCGGGTCGAACCCGCCTGCCGGTTGCAGGTAAATGAACCCTTCTTTGCTGATATGGCTGACCAGAAATCCGATCTCATCCATATGACAAAGCAACATGACCTTCGGTGCGCCCTTCTTCTTGGCATCACGACGGCAGAGGAGAGAGCCCATCGGGTCTGTCGTCACCTCGTCAAACAAGCCGTCGATCTCGCGTTCGATCAGCGCGCGGACCCGGTGTTCGTGGCCCGGCACGCCGGGCATTTCGCAGAGTTGTTTCAGAAGGTCAGTGTTCATGAAATGCTCATTGTGATGGGACTGTGAAAGTGCGATGTGGACCGCGACAGTTGTTCTGATGTCAGGTCATTACACTTGTCCGTATTTCGTCATCATTTGGCAAGTCGCGCCCACCGGAAAATGTCGAATGCACCGAGGACCACGCATCACATGCTGAGAATCAAAGAGTTGATCACGATCATCGCGATTGCCTGGGGCAGCACGGCATCGCTACAGGCGCAGGAAACCGATGCGGGAGCTTTGGAAGTGGACCAAATCGCGCAGTTAATGAGCGATTTCGACATTCCCGGATTGGCGTTGGCCACATTGCAGGATTGCGCCCTGAGCGAGACAGTCACGCTTGGCAAGGCCAACCTCGCCACCGGCGCTGACGTGACGCGGCAGACGGCCTTTGAGGCCGCATCTCTGACGAAGCCGGTCTTTGCCTATCTCGTGATGACACTGGTCGCGAAGGGCATCATTGATCTCGACACGCCGATCGCGACCGACTTTGACTACCCTCGCATCGTCGAAAAAGATGCCTATTCTGCGCTTACCCCGCGCATAATCCTGACCCAACGCACCGGGCTGCCCAACTGGGTGGACGAAGGGACCGATTTTCACCAGAGGACGGCAACCATTCCATTTGATGCGATGCCCGGTGAGCGGTTCACCTACTCGGGCGAGGCGTTTCAGCATCTGCAGGCCTATGTGGAAGCGCAAACGAGCCAAAGCGTGCAGGACCTCTTTGTCGCGCGACTTGGTCAGATCATGCCCAACTCCACCCTGCAGCGCCCCTTACCGGACGGCGTCTTACCGTCGCGCGGCTACCAAAGCGCACAGGACCCAGAAAGCGGGCGGGGAATGACAAACCTGTATAATAAGGCCATGGTCGCCAGTTCGTTGGCGACCACAATCGATGATTACACCGCGTTCCTCGCCCATATCTGTGCGGGCAAGGGTCTTCCGGCTGACCTTTACGCCGAGATGATCCGCCCTCAGTCACCGGCGCCTGATCTGCTTTCCGATGTCGTGGGTGCCGGTCCCGCCGTGTCCTGGGCGCTTGGGTGGATGACAATTGACTTTGGACAGGACCTCATGGTGGGCCATGGCGGCAACAATGATGAATACAACGCCTTTGCCGGTTTCTTTCGCGATGCAGGTGACGGCATCGTCATTCTGACCAATGGCGCCAACGGTCAGGCCCTGATCGAAGCCTTTTTGCTGCCCGACGGCACATGAACGTGGGGCTTGGTGCAAAAGCTTGCACTTTCGCACTATCGCAAGGAGCAGCAGTTCTTGCAGTGCTGCAGAAATCTGGGAATAGATGATGTTTGCCAGGAAAAAAGTAGGCGAAAATTATAATTATCAATGGGTTATGGGAAGTGCCACTGCACCCACGCAAAATGTGGCCGATGTTTGCCGTGTGATCAGCAGAGTACCACAGTTTTGCTCAGAGAGATCATTCGAAGCGCTTTTCTAAGAAGGCTGATTACTGATCGCAGAGCTTTGTGCAACACGTTGAACAACCCCTGAACGGCAGCGGGGCCTAATCATTCCCGCGCTGCCGTCAAACAGTTCACTCAATGACAATTTTACCTGTTACCGGGGCCGTCACTCGTAACTTAGAGGCTATTCACTGTTAATGCTTAAGCTTATCGCGCCGGAATACGGCAACTTCTAGGTTTCATGGCCTGTCCTTTTGGATAGGTTCGCCACAGTTCTGCCGCAGGTTTTAGTGCATTTCCCGCCTGCGCGCCCCACACCCTGTGAATGGGTATCGTAGCCGCACGATCTTCATCATCAGTCGCCCGTCAAAAGACCCATTCCACCTTGCGCAATGGTCATGTGATCCGTCGGGAATGGCCCGACCTGCGTCTGAGCCCCCGGCAATAGTCGCCGTGCTATTATGTGCGTGCTAATGACCGGTGTCAGGCCGAGACCGGCCATGTGGAGCGCGGGGATTCGACGCGCGGTTTCGGCTGCAGTTGTATCTGACGCGATGAAAGATATGGTGCCCGACGGGGCGAATGGTAGCCGACCACCCGATAAGGTCTACGAACAGAGCCTTTACAGCCGCCGTCTGAAAGGAATTGACATGAAGCTAGCGAAGGTTTTGGGCTTGTCGGGATTGTCTGTCGCTGCGCTTTGCCATCTGGCTGTTGCTGAGCAGCTGACACAATTACCTGGTGTCTATTTTACAGAATCGACTGAGGAAAGCTTAGTCAGTGTGTCGCGGATCGAACCGGACACCCAATCATACTTTCAGGTTGGTGATACTCTGCGAACGTACGCTGCAACCGGAGAGAACATCGGGTCAATTTCTGAGCTCCGTGAGATTGTAAGCCGTGAGCAGGGTCACGGCACGAGCCAACTATTTTTCCATGTTGACAGGGATGACACGTGGTGGGTGATTGATGTGACCCTACCTTAGAGGTCGCTGAGCGGGGCAAACGCCTCATCACCTGCACTCTAGGTTACATACTGCGCTCAAACACAGCTTTAACGCTGCTTTGAAGAGGTGGACGTTGCCGGAGAATTGAACGAGAACCAGCTCTCATCACAAATTCGTCCGCTGCAACTTTAACTGTTTCGCGCTGCAAATCTTACTGTCGCGCTACATATCTGTAAGGAGACACTAGTTATTGCAGTTCCGAGGATTTCTGGGATTAGGTGATATTTGCCGAGAAAAGTTGGGTGAAAGCCATAAGTGTCAGTGGGTTGTGAGGATTGCCGTTGCAGCCGGACAAAACTGTCCGATGTTTTCAGTGAGTGCATGAAATTGGCCAAAATGTAAACGCCATTCAGAAATGTCACCTGGGTTTGCAAAGCAGGAATGTCACCCTGAGTGCAAC